>JAISJI010000007.1 GCA_031261605.1 Ignavibacteria bacterium
ATCAAAAACTTCTTGCCGCTTTCAATAACAATCTTCCAGTATTCTCTTGCTATAGAGAACGGCGGATTTGTGCATACTATATCTGTCTCTTCATTAAGTATCTTTAATGAAAGTGGGTCGTCAAAACTGCCTGTGTAACCCTTAGGATACTCTTTTTCTCCAATCTCACTAAACCCTTCCTTTGTAAATATATATCCTTTCGCACCCTGATTGAATAAATCAATTCCGCCACCATAGTGTGTGCATATTAGTTTTTTCAATTCCAGTTCTTTAAAATTTCTAATGAAATATAAAGCAAAAGCAGAAGTTCTTCTTTCATCATCATCTACTGCATCATCACAATTACAAAAAACACACTTATCTTTCCAAATTTTCTTATCATACATTGCCACTTCCTTTTCTACGTCTTCGTAACGGGTATAAAATTCGTCATCTTCTTTATTTTTAGCTTTTTGCATCACACCTTTTCGTGTAAGCCCTCTTTCTTCAAGTGTTGGTGTTGTTTTCTTTATTATTTTTGTTATTTGTTTTGGCTCTTCTTTTTTAACAATAATTTCTTTGATGAACAAAGGATGATTCTTGATAAACTCAATATAATCTTCAAAAAATGGCTTATTGTAAAAATATATCTCCCGACTTTTTTCCTCTCTATGTGTAGAAAATTTCTTTTTTATATCGCTCTCTACCTGCGCCATATCTTGGACTTCGCACGCAAACAAATACTGGTAAGTGTTCTCTTTAGACACACCAGTAATGTTATTGTACTCTTTCAGTCGTCTATCCAAATCGTTGGTCTTGCCTATCTTGCATTTAGATGGCTCCAGCGATGCCTGAACGATGTAAGTATATTGTTTTTCGTTTTCGTCCATAATAGTTTATTTAATTTTCTGCACCAACACCCGAGCGAATTTTTCTTTACCATCAATATAAGGAGTATATCTTTTATCTTGAGCAATTTTGTAACCTTTCTCTAATAATCCGCTTACTATTGAATTAACAGATACAGCAAACGGCTCAATATAATCGCTCGGAATATAGTTATTATCTACTAACAATGTTCCTATATCATCGTGTTTTTTATACTTGTCAGGGATTTCTTTTATCTGCATTATTTTTAGATTCTTGTATCTTGGTCTATCTTTTATAGGAAAGTTTGTAAACCAATTTCCTGCTGCTCGTGTAAGTTCTTTTTTAGGATTTAAATACCAATACACTTCATTGTATCCAGCCCATACTTTGTTATTTTTAAAATAATGAATATATGCTGTGTTTATGGTATTCGTAACATTAGATATAATTAAAAATTTCTTACCGCTTTCAATAACAATCTTCCAATATTCTATTGCTTTTGAAAATGGAGGATTCGTGCATACTATATCCGCCTCTTCATTAAGTATTTTTAATGAAAGTGGTTCATCAAAACTACCTGTATAACCTTTGGGAGATTCTTTAAATTCCTTAAATCCTTCACTCGTAAATTCATATCTAAATACATATCCTTTTGAACCTTGATTAAATATATCTGCACCACCACCATAATGAGTGCATATCAATTTTTTTAATCCAAGTTCTTTGAAATTCCGCATAAAATATAAAGAAAACGCAGACGATTTTCTTTCATTGGTATCTACAGCGTCATCACAGTTGCAAAAGACACATTTATCTTCCCAAACCTCTTTGTCATACATTGATACTTCCTTTTCAACATCTTCATACCGAGTATAGAATTCGTCATTGTCTACTTTTTGTGCCTTTTTCATTATATCTCTAAAAGAAAATCCGCTTTCTTCAAGCGATGGGGTTGTCTTCTTTACTATTTTTACCATTTCCTTTTTCTCATCTGCCTTTATAAATCTTTCTTTTATGAATAATTTATGCCACTTTATAAACTCAACATAATCTTCAAACAAAGCAGAATTGTAAAAATATATTTCTCTGCTTTTCTCTTCTCTAAGATAGCCAAATTTTTCTTTAATATCGTATTCTACCACCGCCATATTTGCCACTTCGCACGTAAATAGATATTGGTAAATATTTTCTTTTGATTTACCAGTCATATTGTTATACTCCTTCAGTCGTCTATCCAAATCATTGGTCTTGCCTATCTTGCATTTAGATGGCTCCAGCGATGCCTGAACGATGTAGATGTATTGTCTTATTTTTTCGTTTTCATCCATAATTATTTGTAATAGTAAATGTTTTTCAACACTATTTCTATCTTCATTACCTATCCCCGCTTCAGCATCGGCGAGATAAATGGATTGTAATAATTATAACTTTTCTTTATTACGCCATCTAAGCCCTTGCCACCATCTTTTGGACGCTTAACATCGGCAAAGATGCCCTTCTCAAGTGCATTGAATAAGCCCTCTTGTTCTATTGTAGCCAGCAACTCAACGGTATTACTCAAAACTTGTGCTACTCGCTTCTGAATTAGCCCATCTTTCTTAAATTCAACCTCTTCGCCTATATCGCGCATATTATTTGATATATACTTTGCGTTTTCTATGGACAAAAATCTATCTGCCATAAATGGTGTATGTATTGCTTCGGTGAGCATTCCAAGTAAGAGTATGCCTTGATTTGTCCAAACGGCTATTTCATTAAATAGCGCATTTTGGATATGTCCGCGGAATATATTGCCTGTCATAAATTTGGTCGGAGGCATATATTTTAGTGGGGCATTCGGAAATATTTCTCGTAACATCTGGGCTTGCGCTAATTCGTAAAGGAAGCCATTGGTAAGTTGTGGGTCCATTTCAAAGGCGTGTCCAAGTCCCATCTGCTCATCTGGAATACCTGCAAGCAATGCTAATTGCTCGTTTATGAAATCGGAAGCGAGAACTGTATGTGCCTCATCGTAAGCATCGGCGGTAGTGAGATAGTTATCCTCTCCTGTATTGATGATAACGCCAGCAAATCCATTTATCACGCGTGAGAAATATTGGTCTACAAGGGTTCGCTGCATATTTATGTCGCGGAAGAGAATGCCGTAAAGCGCATCATTAAGCATTACATCTAATCCTTCCATCGCACCCATTGCGGCTATTTCTGGCATACATAGACCGGAGCAGTAATTGCATAGTCGTATGTAGCGACCAACTTCTTCGCCAACTTTATCCAACGCCGAACGCATAATTTGAAAGTTCGCTTGTGTAGCGAATGTTCCGCCAAAGCCCTCTGTTGTTGCACCATAAGGCACATAGTCCAGCAAACTTTGACCTGTCGTGCGAATTACAGCGATAACATCTGCACCTTGGCGTGCTGCTGCTTCTGCCTGAACTACATCCTCGTATATATTACCTGTGGCAACGATTGCATATAGATATGGCTTTGGTGCGTCACCGCCATTCTTTGCTATAATATCTTCTCTACGCTTGCGATTTGCTGCAATACGCTCCATTGTGGCGTCTATGTATGGCTGTAATGCTGCTAATGTTTTGGAGGGAGAGCATTTTGGAATGTTGATAACGCTAATTTCGTCCGTTGCTATTTTCTCTGCAATTTGCTGTGGCGTAAGTTCGTGAGAAATAATAGCCATACCGATGAATGGTGCGACTCCATTTGATAGCAGGTTATGCTCTTGTAGTTCATTGACAAGCACATTCGCCAATGGCACATCAAATTCATCTACGCCATCTATACCGAGCAAGCGTGCTATTGTCCGCTCTACTGCTACGGTTGTATAGTCATTTACAAAGGTCTGAACGTTTTTTGCAATATTTTTTGCGCTATTGCGTGCTGCTTTTACTTGTTTTAAGTTTATACCTACTTTGCTTTTCATATATATTTAATTTATAATGTTGCTTTTATGATAATTGAAATACAAGGGTTCAAGAAAAGTTGAACCCCTGCGATATAATTTATTTTTTTTATGATGGTGTGTAAAAAATTACTTCTTCACAAAACCCTTATCTTCTGTAATTTTTGTGCCAACGGCGAGCAACTTACTTATGGCTTGGTAACTACCACTAACCACTTCATCGCCTTCTCTTAGACCTGATAGAATTTCTACGAAGCCCATATCGCTGATACCGATTTTCACTTCCTTAGTTGCAGCAACTCCATTGGAACGGACGAATACAATAGTTTTCGGTGCTTCTTTTTCTGTATTATGTCCCTTATCGCTAACCACTTTTTCTATGCCATCGTCATTGTCCGTAGGAATATTAAATTCAGCACTCATTTCTCCATCTCTTGACGTAATGGCTTGCAGTGGAACGGATACCACATTTATATGCTTTGCGGTCTGTATATCTACATTGCAACTCATACCCGGACGCAACTTCGCCTCTTGGTCTAAGAGGCGTATCTTTACACTGAACGTTGTTGTCTGAGTAGATGCTGACGTTGCAGAAGCGCCACCAGATGCAGAATGACCTACTTCTATTACATATCCTTTATATACCTTATCTGGCAGAGCGTCTATTTCAATAGTAGCGGTATCGCCAAGTTTTACCAATACTATATCATTCTCATCCACATCTACTTCCGCATTCATTACATTCAGGTCGGAGACAGTTAGCATCTCCGTTCCAGACATCATATTTGTTCCTACAACTCGCTCGCCTGCTTCCACCAATAGGGAAGTAACTATGCCGTCTATTGGTGCATAGATACTTGTCTTATTGGCTTGCTCTTGTGTTTCCTTCAAACTTGCTTGCGAACTATTGTAGCGTGCAACGGAAGCAGTGTAGTTGGCTAATGTTCCATCATAAGATGCTTGTGCTCTATCCAAATCCTGCTTGGAAACAAACTTCTTTTCGTATAATTCTTTGGTGCGGTCTAATTCCGTCTTGAGATTATCTAACGATGCTTGTATGGAGCCAATATCTGCCTTAGAAGCGGATACATACGCCTTTTGCTGTTCTAATTGCGTTTCTATAATTGCTGGATTGATACGTGCGAGCAATCTACCTTTTTTGACGGTGTCGCCTTCCTTGATTGGCAGATTAACAATTTCACCAGATACTTCTGGGGCTATCTTTACTTTGGTTTCTGCTTGGATTTTGCCTGTAGCAGATACCACTTGTGTGATAGTGCGTAGTTCTGCTTTTGCGAAGGTAACAGGAACGGGCTTATCTCCTGCATTGTTAATTATAATGCCGACTATTACGCCGATTGCCACAACGAGCGATATGGCTATGATTATTACTTTTTTGTTGGAGCGTTTCTTTTTCATATTTATAATTATTTCATTTTTAAGGATACAAATATAAGTAAAATGTAAATATAGAAAAACTTTATTGCATCTTACTTAGCGACTGCTACACTGCGTCTTTCGCGGATAACGGTTACTACAATTTGACCGGGGTAGTCCATTTCTGTCTCTATGCGTTTTGCTATTTCATTTGATATATATGAGGTTTGTAAATCATCTACTTTATCCGGCTCTACTATCACTCTAATCTCACGTCCTGCTTGTATTGCAAATGTTTTATTAACTCCTTCAAAACTTGTGGCTATCTCTTCTAATTTTTCCAATCGCTTAATATAATTTTCTATGGACTCTTTGCGGGCTCCAGGTCTTGCACCACTAATGCTATCGGCTATTTGGACTATAACAGCGTATGGAGATTCCGGTTCTATATCCTCGTGGTGAGCGGCTATTGCATTAACAATTAAATTGTTCTCCTTATACTTTTTTGCGAGGTCTGCACCAATTTTTGCGTGAGGTCCTTCCACATCTTTAGAGATACATTTTCCAATATCGTGTAGCAATGCAGCACGTTTTGCTATCTTCGGCTCAAGGTGTAACTCTGATGCGAGGACACCAGCAAGATGGGATACTTCAAGGGAATGGTTAAGCAAATTCTGCCCGTAACTTGTGCGGTATCGCATTCTACCTACTGCACGTATTAACTCATTGTGCATATTGTGGATACCCATTTCTGCAATAATAGATTCGCCTTCAGCAAACATATCTTCTTCTAATTCCTTCTCGGCTTTCGTCACAAGGTCTTCTATGCGTGAAGGATGGATACGACCATCGTGCATCAATTTAATCAATGCCTTCTTTGCAACCTCTCTACGATACGGGTCATAGCCAGAAATCACCACCGCCTCAGGTGTATCGTCTATAACTAAGTCAATACCTGTGGCTGCCTCAAAGGCACGTATATTGCGCCCCTCGCGTCCAATGATACGTCCCTTCATTTCGTCATTCTCAAGGGGAACGACAGAAACGGTGTTCTCTACACTAAATTCTGATGCGGAACGCTGTATTGTAGTGAGGACAATATTCATAGATTCTTGATTTATTTTGAGTTTTAACTCTTCGCGTGCTTGATTAAGCAACTTAGCGGTATCCGTCTTTATATCGTTCTTTACTTGTTCGAGCAACATTTTCTTTGCTTCATCCTTACTCATAGATGCTATTTTCTCAAGTTTGGTCTGCTGTCCTTTAAGATGATTAGATGCTTCTACGTTCTTTGCTTCTATCTCTTTTTTTTGTTGTTCTATTTCTGCGAGCTTGGTATCTATTGATTTTTCTTTCTTATTTAAAGATTCTTCCTTTTGTTTTATCTGCTTGTCGGCATTTTGAAGTTGGTTTTTTTTGTTTTGAACTTCGGCTTCAAACTCGAGTTTCTTTTTAGAAATCTCTTCCTTAAGTTCAATTAATTTTTCTTTTTTTACATTCTCAGCATTTTTCTCTGCATCGGCGAGAATGGATTTTCCTCGTTCTATTGATTCCGTTTCTTTACTTTTTGCTATTTTATTGGATAGAAAGAAGGAAACCACAAATCCGATGATAATTGCTGCAAGTGTTGCAATAATTGTAGTTGTTGTCATTTTAATTACGGTTGTGAATATGTGATAAGTATAAAGAAAGGACGTCAGTTAGCAAAAAAACCGCACTACACTAATTTGCCCGATTAATGCTTATTACGGCATCAATCGCAAAGGCATAAGAACCTGTCAGACACGGTGGGAATCACCTGTCCATCGCAAACTTCCACTGCTGTGTATATGTAGCTACTGCTATTTTCGCTACCACAATTCGCCGAAACGATGAGGCCTGTTTTTGAAGAACAATGGTTAAACTCCCTAATTTTTTGATTATAGTTCTTAATAATTGCGTGACTGCTTAGTAATAGTGCGGCACATAATTAAATTTTTCTTTCATTGATGATTATGACCACTTTTGCAATGCTCTATATTTATGAAATAGATACATTGAGGGTTTTTGCTATTTATTAGATTTGTTGATATGCAAAATTTCGTTTAATGTGTATTAATAATTTATTACTCCGGATGCTCTATGTGCTTTAATAAATAATCCGTTATGATATTAATTTCTGACACTATGCTTTGTATTGTATTTATATGTTCCTTATCGCTAACTATACCCATCTCCGCAATATTCAGTGCTGCCAATGAGATGCGCTCTTGAGAGGTGGTATTCCGTTTTTTATTTGTAATTTCAGTTATCTTGTCATTTAATAACCCGGCTGATTGCTCTATCAACTCTGTATCGCCGACTACCGATAAGTCAAAATTATCAATATTTATGATTAGTGATTGGGACATTGCAAAAATGTATTCTGTTGCATCATTTCTTTAATCCAAATATACTTCTTTTTATTATCAATACAAAAGAATATTATTTGTTTATGAAAATATTTCCAAAAAAAATGCAAAACCTTTTATAATGACAAGTGATATGTGCTTCTGAATATACCTCGTGTATGCAAACTCTCTTTGAATTGAATTAAACTAATGGAAGGCGCCATCGGGTCATCCGATGTTGTATCTTGAGATACGCCAAAATCAAACCAGCGATAATTATGTGCCTTTGACCATTCTATTACCTTTTCGGCGAGTGCATAAGCAGGAAATTGCTTGTCATACTCATAATACATTGCATTATAAAAACATAGAGAAACATTGGCGTTTGGTAAAAATAGCAAATGCCCGCCAATTGGCTCGTCTTTGTAGTAACACATAAAGAGTTGCAGACGATTTGGTAACAATGCATCCAATCTATACAACTCTTCAAGTGAATGTGTAGGAGTTGCATTATGTTTTAACTTATTCTTAACCAATATCGGATAAAAGTTTTCATAGTCATTGTTTATTTCTACTAGCAAATCTTTGTTTTTATGTATTTTATTGAATTTGAACTTCGTTGCTCTATTGTAATATTGTGTATTATCTTCTGCCAATTCCAATGAATGCGATATATAGTGGTATTCAAAATCAAATTTCCTATACAGCATTGCGTATTCTATATTTTGGCTATATTTCGTGTTGTAAATAAATGGCGGAGGAATCAAAAAAAGTTCTTCCGTTCCATTTGAACGAAACATCTCTAACATAGCATCCACTACAGCAAGCGATAAATCAAAGTGTATGTCGCCCGTAACGAGCGAACCATAAGATGCACCAACCGGCGACCAATACACACGACCATTTTCTTTATACCCACCGGGCAATACCGCTACTAATTCAGTTCCATCGTAAAACATATAGTTACTAAACTCAAAGCGTTCAGCAGGATGATACTGCAAAAAACTTTGTAGATGGAACATTGTGCCGTTATTGGACTCAGCCACAAAGTTATCCCACTCGGATTGCTTTGCTGCATCATATTTTTCTATTCTGATGTTATATTTTGGTGTTATCATTGTATTCATATATGTAAATTAAAGATATTTTTTGAAAAAATTGTAATTACCGCAATTATTTAACCCTAACCTCAAAATCATCAACACTCCAGTGTTCCTTTATTGTAATTTTCTCATCAAGTATAGTAAATGGCTCCGCATAACTAAAGACCGGCTCTAACGAACCATAATCATACTCACCATTTCCATTCAAATCGCAAAAATACATAATAGAATACTCGCCCGCTTCAATCTCTGGGAAGATAAAAGTATTATCGGCAGTGATTTTCGTTTGATATTTATTTGTCTTCGAAGTGATAATCAAATAACTCTCAACATTACACGTGGTTAAATCAATTTCATCCCCTTCCTTGTTGGAATTGGGCTGTGTGGTTAGGTTGTTTCCCCCTTCCTTGTTGGAATTGGGCTGGGTGGTTAGGTTAACGCTGCCAGACAAACGAGAATACACCTTCGTAACAGGAGTAATTTTGTCATCCAAATCAATTTCTCCCCCTTCCTTGTGGGAAGGGGGTTGGGGGGGTAGGTTATTGGTATCCATTTGCGTAGTATCTTGTTCATTTTGAGCGGGAGACATCACATTATGAGGAATTAACTTAATATTTGCTGTATTTTGGCTGACAATAGTAGGGTCAAAGGTCGGAATACCAAGTGTATCGTTAATTTGATTAATCAATCCGTCCTTATCTGCATCTTTAACAGTAATTATTCTATAAGTTCCATCTTTCAAAGCAGGAATAGTGAATGTCTTATCATTAGCGACTTGCACTTTATAATCCGGCTTCCGATGTGAATAATCAATTTGCTCATCCATTAGAGTATAACAAAAGATATAATAACCATCCGACTTCTCCGTCACAATGCTACCGACAATCTTACCGGTATCAATGTTCTCACCGGTAGAAAAAACAATGTAGAAAGGAGCGCCGGACTTATTGCCATAGTAATCAGAGTAATCGCCGGTAAGTTGTAATGAATAAGTTGTCGCTGTAGTTAGAGAGTCCGATAAAAATAGTGTAATTTTCTTCGCCGACCATTTATAAGTGTAATTAGTTGTTGGTGAGATTTGTATATTATCCGTAACGCTCGCTCTATTCATATACGCACTAAACTCTAAAATAATGTTTTTCTCTGAAAAGTTGAGTTGTCCATCCTGAACAGATGAACGAATAATAGTAGGCGTTTGTTTAATGCCCTCACCACCAGATGGAGCAGACATATTAGCGCATCCGACTAAAAAAATAGCGAATGTAATTTGTATTAGAATGCGTAAATGTTTCATATCTCCTATTTATAATGCTTTATAATTCCTTCATAGAGCCAATTTGCTATGGCTTGCCGGTTATCTGGTTGAATGAAGCGTAATTGGTCGGCTGGATTTTGGATATTACCAAGTTCAATGAAAGACGCATCTATTGTAGTGTTCCGCAAAGTCCAAAGGTCACGCGAAGTTACATTACCTTTGTAACCTCTGCCCGGTTGTGCTTTGTTATACTTCTCTTCTATTGTCTTAAATAGTGTATTGTTCAACCTCTCGCTACTCTTACTTCCCGCTCTATGATAAAAAAAGATGTCTATACGCTGTTTAGTGATACGTGAATCTACATGTATCTCGAGTAGCAGTTGCTCTTTATACTTTTTCTTATTCTTTGCTACGTAATCATTTACAATATCTGTGCGTTGCTTTAATCTGTCCAACTGTCCGGGTAAAATAGCATCGCCATTTATTAGTTTTTCATTACCACCTGCTTTAAGATATTGCGTCTCTCGTATTCCATCCTTCTCATCCTGCACAATCATATATACATCTGCTCCGTGTTCTTTCAATTTCTTTGCCAGACGTATCGTTACATCGTAAGCATACTCGTGTTCGTTCAAATCATTACCATCTCGCTTTCCAACAGCCCCCGGGTCTGGTCCTCCATGTCCAGAAATAAGATAAAATGCAAAGCCCGACAATACATTATCTACTTTCGGACTACTTGCTTGTTCCTTCAGATAAGAGTAATCTATTGCTTGCTCCTTCTTTGATTCCGTTCGCTTTTCATTATTCTTCAATACAGCCGAATCCACCATCAATAGTTCATAAGGCACCCAAAGTTCCTTTGTTTGCTTGAAACTACCTTTCTTTATTTTCGCATTCTCTACCAATACATTATAATCCTCTATTTGCTTTGCCAAATCATAATCTTTTATGTTTAACGTTGTTCGTATGTTATTGCCATTGAACACAACTTTCCTTATCGGAAGTTGATACGACGTCCCCAGCAACAAACCACCATTCTTATCAAAGGAACCGGAGTTGAGACGCTGAAATAACTCTATATTATTCATATTTTTAGATAGTTTATATTTACCTAACAATCCCAATACTCCACTTCCCTTCTGTGCAACAGCACTAACATTGTCCGCCGCATCTGCAACACAAAAGCCAAATGCAAAATATGCTATAAGTAATCCAAATATTATTCTTATCTTCAAATGATTCGTTAATTTAACTGTATATAATCCACAAATATAATAAATTATACGCTATCTCTCTTAATCGGATATTCAAAAAAAACGATTTTATAATTAAAGAATTATGTAAATATGCCGAAAATGTGTAATATTATTACGGAATATTAAATATTTTCGTATATTGTAATGCTATCAATAGTTTAATTCTGCAAATTTATTTAACATATTTACTCAATAGAGTAGGAGCAACAAGTATGAAGATAGGTGTAAAAGTAACTATCTTAATAGTAATAGCCGTAGTAGGCTTAGCCATAGTCGGAGTTTTTGGTATTAGAGGCATAGATGGTCTCAATAATATGATTAACTATATTGGTGAGGTGCCTGTCAGGAACAGCAATTTAGCCAACGAAGTTATGGAACATTTTAGCGTAGTCAGGGCGAATACAGCAATGATGATAATAGACGCTAATAATCCAGAATCGCTTAAGGCGGATTTGGAAAAAATAGAAGAGGCAGCAGGAGATATGTATGCCATCCTCGATACTTTGCATAATAGTGCATCTGAACAAGGGAAAGTATTCATAAAAAAAATACAAGATGCCGTTCTTGAGTCAGGACACGAAAGAAAAGCAATGACCGATATGGTGATTGCTGGCGATGTTGCAGGAGCAAGCGTGATACGTAGCACAACTTACGCCAGAGATGCAGGAGCAGTCACAGATGCAATTGACAAATACGTCACATTTGCAAGCGCGCAAGTGCATCAAGCCGTTGAGATTGATTCCACCGAATTGGCTGCCTCAACACAAATGACTATGTATATAGTTATTGCTCTCGTATTGGTTATTCTTATTGTTGTTGCTGTGATAGTTATCAGAGGTATTACAAAAGGTCTTAAGCAAGCAGTGGAAGCTGTTCGTAAAATTTCGGAGGGCGATTTTGATGTTGATTTAGAAACAACATCAAAGGATGAAATCGGTATACTAATGGACTCATCCAAAGATATGGTAAATGCTATAAAGACGTGTATCTCTGCCGCCGAGCACATCGCTAAAAATGTAGAAAACGGCAAGTTAGACAGTAGAGCCGATACTAAATTGGTCAAAGGTGCGTATGCCGATATGCTTTCTGGCGTTAATGGATTAATAGAAGCGTTCTATGTACCATTACAAATCATTGTTGTATTCGTTAGAGACATCTCCAATGGTATAGTTCCACCTAAAATAACAAACGACTTTAGAGGCGAGTTCGGTGAGTTAGAAATTGATATGAATAATTGTATAGATACATTGGCGTATATTGTTACCAATGTAAATAGGATTGGCGCAGAAGCAAGAGAAGGTATTTTGGAACACCGAGTAGATGTTACCAAGCTTCAAAACGCTTGGAATGAGCTTGTCTCCGGTGTGAATGGTATTTTAGAAAATGCAGATAATATAATTAATGATGCTGGTAAAACGCTATCTACAATGGCTACCGGCGACTTAACACCGCGTATCACAGCCGCTTACAAAGGCAAGTTTGGCGAGATGAAAGATAATATCAATAACCTCGGCGACTCCTTGACAGACCTTAT
>JAISJI010000017.1 GCA_031261605.1 Ignavibacteria bacterium
AGCAGCCCACATCGTATCAAAACACTTCAAGCGAGGATACAAACTATCTTCATATACCCAATCGTCAGCGCCTAAAATGCTCTGTAAGGCAGTGCCTGTAAGGGTTGCGTTGGTCGTTAGTTTGCCCTCCGCTTGACCAGGAACATCCACGCCGTTGATGCCACCATAGGGACACATCTGGCGGTCGTAGTAGTTGGAGGACGTTGTTGCTGTGGAAGTATTCGCTTCTATACCACTGGAATATACCCCACTACCATTATTTATTATTGCTCCAGTATTGATACAAGTTGTCAAATACCCGGTGCTGTAATGATTAATAACATCTCTGCATATTCCGCTAATTCGGTCAGAACTGAGACCAGCCCCTAAAAGCAATCCTCCATTAAAACAATTAGTAATAGAAGCCGATACTGCACAAATACCATTTAAATAAATGACGTTATTTTTTACTGCTACATTACCTATATTCAAGCAATTTGTTATATAAGATGATGGACCATCACATACTATCCCATTGGCTCTATTGCGGCTTGTAACATAACCAACATTTATACAATTAATAAAGGTACAATTAGAAGCCATTCCAACAATACCTCCCGTATAGTGATTACCAGTATTTTTACAAAAGCTAATACAATTAGTTATATCTGTATAGTCAGTATGGCCTGCTATTCCACCAACATAACCGACAATTCCACTAGTTGTGCAATAACCATCAACGATAACATTTTTAATTACAACATTAGGTGAAGAAGTGCTATATCTTTGTGCAAAACAAAAAAGACCTGTAATCATAGTATCACTTATACCTAATGTAATAGTATGAAAATTGCCGTTAAAATTGCCGTTAAAAGTAACACCAGTTGCTAATGTTGAACCTATTGCTTGCCTAAGTGTATCCGATATATTTTGAGTTAATGAATAATACCTTCCATTTGTTTTGCTTGATAACGTTGAATCATTTAGTTCTAATAAATCCTCCAGCGATGAAATTAAATATGGACTTGCTGAGGTTCCATCGCCTCCGCTGAACTGCGAATAAGAATAATCTGAAGCCATTAAAAATAAAATTATAATGATTGTGCTCTTAACGTATTCCATAGAAACTCCTATTTACATTGGTCTATGAATATATTATTCAATTATGCAAAAATATACCCATAGACCCAACGTAAAAAACCAAGTCACAGTTTTTACAAAAAACTGCTACATCAGCATTTATTTACTAATAATAATAGGTTTAGAAATACGTTCATCATTTAATTGAACTACTATGTTATACATTCCATTAGGTAAGCGACCAAGTTGCATATTAACGTTCAATTCTGTGTTAGCATCCACGTATCTATTCATTATGTCAAAAAGTTTGCTACCTGTAATATCGTAAATACTAATATTGAGATAACCATCTTGATAGATGTTAATACTAAATGATGCATTGGAAATGACAGGCATAGGTTTAATGTTATTAATTGCAAATGAACCAACATTGACATCAAAATTATTTGTAAGTTGTTGAGCAAGTTTATATGCAATAAACGTCCAAGTATTAGCAGGTAATATGGTATCATTTCCCCAAGCATCCGTTAGTGTTTTATAATTAGAGTGAAAATTAAGTGTATAATCACCAGCAACAAATCCTAACCCATAATCAATATAATAAATGGTAGCAGGTTCACCTGAATATGTTGTTGGTTCTGGTCCTGTAAAAATATTCCCGTATACTAATCTTAATTCACCTTCAACATCTGGTTCATCAATTGTAACAGATAAAAGTGTTATGGTAGGAGAATATATTGGATCCATACCGAATGGATAATAAATAATTTCGCCCAAAAACTCTTTTCTTACATTAAAACTATCATAAGGCGAAGGAGAGGTAGAGCAGAACTCAAATGGAGCATTCACGGCAGCACTTGTTATTTTGCATATAGTTCCTGCTTTGATATTAGTATTTGTTGTTGTTATAGTTACTATCCAAACATCAGAAGAAGTTCCGCCTACAGGTTCTGCATCAGTTGCCATTGTAGTAGTAGCACCAGTCACTAAGAAGTCAGTACCTTGAAGCCCAGACAAAGCAGATGCAAACGTCACTATAAATTCCACGGTATCTTTGTTTGTTTTTCCATCATCGTTAGTAGCGGTGTTCCGCACTATACTTATGATACAAGGTTTTTCGGGTTGTGTTATAGCGGTCGTATCCACAACGTTTAATGGAATGCGTTTTGAATAGATGCCGATAGTAGCAGTTAAGGTGTCCGGTCCTATGGAATTTAATGTAGCACTAGTTCCAGTAATTGCAATATTACCTGTTGAAGATGCTTCCCAAGTAGCATCCGAACTGACCGTAAAATCTTTTGTAATATTATTGCTTTTATCGTTTGTGTCCAAGTAAATTGGAGCCGCTCCAACAAAACATAAATCGGTTGCTTTGAAACGAGGATATAGACCGTCATCCCAAATGAAATCATCGCAAGAAACGGACTCTAAATAACCATCTTTTATCATTTGACCCGTAATCAATCCATCTGCTTCGCCAGAGATATCAACATTATTAATCCCTTTATAAACGCACATTAAACTATCGTAAAAGCACATTTTGCCACCGCCACCGCCATAGCCATTATAAATAGCACTTACTTGGTTATTAATGCCCATACCCATAATAGGAGCTGTATTGATGGAACAATTTACGCTACTATTATTATTTGCACCAATAATGCCAGCGATATTGATTTCTCCACTTACTGAGCCATTATTGATACTTTGTTTAATATCACCATATTCGGACATCCCAATAATGCCACCAACACGTTCAAGTCCTTGTATAAAACCAATATTTGTGCATCTATCAAACTTACAACCTACCGCATAGCCAACAATTCCGCCCATACCGGTATGCCCATTAGTTATATCTCCTGAGTTATCGCAAAATTCAATAGTAGTATTGTGAGCGTAACCAACGATGCCGCCTATTGAATAACAATTTTCTCCATTGTCATTATTATCTCCATAAATATTAGCCCTATTAATGCAATTAATAATTTGGCTATAATCTGCTGCTCCAGCAATACCTCCCACATTTTCAAAAGCAGTTATGTTGCCATCTACAATTAAATTCTGAACAATTGCTTTCTCTAATAATTCCCCGAAAATTCCAACATTAGAGTGACCCGGTGCCATAATATTAACATAAATAGTATAATTATCGCCATCAAAATTGCCGCTGAAGTGCGAAACCACAGCATCTATGCTATCAATATCACTAGTAACCACAAAATATTTATCAACTGTTTCCCATCCTGAATTTACTAAATTTTTTAGTTGCACCATATCTGCTTTGCAAGAAATTAGATATGGACATCCCTCAGTGCCGCTTCCACCTGAGAACATTAGAGCGGGTAAATTCGCAGGGGCAGTGAATATTGGGATAATCTTTTTGAAAGCACCATTTTTCGCTACCAAAGTATCTTTTCCTTCACATTCCGTAAGAATAGCTGTGTTACCGGTAATCATTACCGCTGTCAGCATCTGATTCCAAAATACTGCATCAGCCGTAGATACAATAAAGGGAGATAGCGTAACATTATTTACATTGTCATTAGTTTGTAGAAATATTGGAGAGGCGCCGACCTTACATAAATCAATATCTTCAATATATGGATAAAGTGAGTCGCTATAAATCCAACCTGCTCCAACCCCTAAATATTCAAAATATGGCTTGGGAGCCATAAATGATGTGGGTTTTCCTTCTGCGTGATAAACATAATTAATACCAGCGATAGCGCCTATTCCCGGACAAATTATACTATCATAATAGCAATTAATAAAACAAGTATTTGGAGAAATTGAACTATTGCCAGCAATACCACCAATGTATGATATAGTGTCGCTTTCAATTCCATTGACCGTATAAGAAACCTTATTTGTGCTGATGCTATTTCCCACCTTCCCACTTTCAACATAACCAATTAATCCACCAAGATACAATTCATTGCCATTGATATAAATATCGCTTATAGCTACAAAACCATTGTTTGCACAGCAAGAAAAGTTCCCAAGTTGTGTGCTATTTTGCGAAAATTCTGAGCCAAAAGAATAATTATTTGACAGCGACAAATAGCCAACGATACCGCCAACGAAACGATAAAGTAAAGTGGCATCATCATCTAAAGCACTGCGGATAAATCCTATGTTTGTGCATTTGGATATGTGTCCACCGGCGTTAACCATATCTTTATCGACAAGATAGCCAACGATACCGCCTACTCGGGCTGTGTCGGCATCGCCATTGCTAAAAACATTCCCTCCATTTTTACAAAAATCAATTTTACAATCCATTGCAGTTGCAACAACTCCACCAGCATCGGTTTTCGCAAAAATTGCTCCATTATTTAAACAACTATCAACGCTGGTTCCAGCCATTTCACAAGCAATGCCGGCTGCTTTCCCAAAAAAAGATGTAATAGTGGCGTAATTTTTGCAATTAGTGATTTCCGATTGATAAGCACTGCCAACTATACCTGCAACTGAGTATTGACCTGATACGAGTCCATCAACAGTAAGATTTTTTATTGAGCAACTATCGGAGACATAGCCAAAAAGTGCACCGAAGCCATTGACAACTGTATCATTAATTCTTAAGTGAAGCGATTTTCCATTGCCATTAAAATGCCCCCTAAATGGGTGAGCAGCATTACCTATAATCGCCGTTATTGAATCGGCAATGGTGTTCATCAGCGTAAAATATGCAGTATCTAAGTTGGAATTCCCTCCATTGACACTATCCGCCAATGCCTCCATATCTGCTTTGCTGACTATCTGATATGGGTCGGCTTGTGTCCCGCTACCTCCGCTGAACTGGGCGGATGCAGTTAATGTTGTAGCAAATAATATCGCTACAATGAGTAATACTTTTTTCATTTTAACTTTATCCTCATTTATTTTAAAAATATTTTTATTTTAGGATTGTCTTAAAAGTATATCGCAAATTACACATTTATTTTTAATATAAAAAATATTATTATTTTTTTGAAAAAATAATCTCAAAAAAGGTTTTCCATAATATTCAAAAAGCCCAGATTCATCTAAAGGATTGCCACATAGCAGTCGGGGTGGTTCTTATGTTTTCTGCATACTCCCACATAGAATGAAAATTCGCTTATTTGTCTGCCCCTTGATTACTCTGATTAAATTGATAAAAAATCATAGTTAATCAGAGTAATCTGTTTAATCAAGGTTCAGAAAATAGAACAATATAATTACTGCAATGGTATTTTTAATAATGTATATTAATTGGTAATTGATTATCTTTGTAGTATGAAAAAACTTATATTATTTATCATTCTATTGCCAATTACTCTGCTCGCTGAGCCGGATGTATTGGAAACACGCGTCAATCAATTCCTTGGACAGACATTCGATACTCTTAATTTATCCATCGGGACAATTATTGTGAATAACCGCGAGGGTATTCCATATTCTGGTGTTCTTCTGCGAGATGGGGTAGAGACAAATCTCACATATTTGGCAGACAGCGTTCAGCGCTTCCCAGGTATTATCATTCAGCCATACGTTCGTGTGGATGATAGTTTGCTATTGGTTAGTTCTATGGAGCCGTTAAATTTGTTATTGGTAGATGTTCAGAATGGCGAAGTAGTGTTAGATAGAGTAATTCCAATCGAAGAGAAGCCAACGGATGTGCTTGTAATACAATACAATCCCGGCGATAAGAATAGCGGTGAAGGTAGTGGTTTAGCCATAGATATAGAGGACATAGAACTAGGAGGTGTATCTACCGTTACTACTTCGCGTTCTGTCCATAGTGCAGCGGACAATTCACCGATTAGATATAGTTCATTGCCTTCGGGGACGTATTTCCTATACTTGATGGAGAGCGAGAGCAACACTGTGAAGTTCGTTTCGCTACTTACAAAGTAAAATTTGCTCACCTTTCACCTATTTAAAACTCACTACCGGGTGGAAAAGGAACTATGTAGGCATACCCTCCAAACTATTTTATATCCAATATAAATATATTCATAAAAAAATCATATATTGCCTATCTTTAAATAATCCACCAAATTATGACCACCTCACGGTGAATATATGAGCGAAAAAAAACAAAACCCCATAAATGAACTAAAAAAAATCAGCGACCCAAACAATCCACAAAATGGTATGATGAAGTTCGTCCTATTTATCCTTGTTGCATCACTGATATTCTCACTCTACTCTATGTTCGAGCAATCCCAAAAGCAAGAGTGGTCCGTAACCTATACCCAATACCAGCAGTTCCTCAAGCAAAACCTCATCATAAAAGCAAAAATATATAAGAAGTCCATTAACGATTACGAATTTGCCGGCACACTCAAAGAGCCCGTCCAAATGAACATAGACGGCAAAGCACGCGAAGTCCAACGCTTCACAGTTAAAATCGCTGTCGTAGATAATGAAACAGAACGCGACTGGGCTGAGCGCGGTATTACTTGGAATTACCTCGACGGAAACGACTCCTTTATGAATCTTATCTGGGGCTTAGTCCCATGGTTGCTTATCGGTCTCGCATTTTACTTCTACATCAGATGGATGTCTCGCGGTGGTATGGGGGGCGGCGGTAAAGGTCTCTTCTCCTTTGGAAAAAGCAGAGCAAAACTCAATACCAATTCATCCATTACATTCGCTGACGTAGCCGGTGTAGAAGAAGCAAAAATAGAATTGCAAGAGGTAGTAGAGTTCCTTAAAGAGCCAGAAAAATTTCAAAAACTCGGCGGAAAGATTCCTCGTGGTGTCCTCTTACTAGGACCTCCCGGCACAGGTAAGACCTTACTCGCACGGGCTGTAGCAGGTGAAGCAAGCGTTCCATTCTTCTCTATTTCCGGTGCTGATTTTGTGGAAATGTTTGTCGGTGTTGGTGCTTCACGTGTCCGCGATTTATTTGAAAACGCTAAACGTAATTCTCCTTGCATCGTATTCATTGATGAGATAGATGCAGTTGGAAGACAGCGTGGTGCTGGCGTTGGTGGTGGACACGATGAACGCGAGCAAACACTTAACGCTCTTCTCGTAGAGATGGATGGCTTTGAGCAAAACAGCGGTATCATTGTCATCGCTGCTACTAACCGTGCCGATGTCCTTGATGCTGCTTTGCTACGTCCGGGTAGATTTGACCGACAAGTCGTGGTGGATAGACCCGATATTCGTGGCAGAGAAGGAATTTTCAAAGTCCATACGGATAAAATTACACTCGGCAACGATGTTGATATTAACGTGCTTGCAAAGGGAACTCCAGGTCTAAGCGGTGCAGACATTGCTAATATCGTCAATGAAGCAGCGCTACTAGCAGCAAGACGCAATGCCGAAAATGTTATGATGTATGATTTTGAAATGGCTAAAGATAAAGTGCTAATGGGCGTGGAACGAAAATCCCTTGTTATCACTGATAAAGAGAAGGAAAATACTGCATATCACGAAATGGGACACGCTCTCATTGGACATTATCTACCTAATGCAGACCCTATTCATAAAGTCACTATCATACCTCGCGGACAAGCAATGGGACTCACTCAAAGTTTGCCACAAGAAGATATGCGTTCTTATACGCTTGCCTATCTCAATACCAATATCACTGTCCTTCTCGGTGGCAGAGCAGCAGAGAAAATTATCTTCAATAGTCGCTCCACGGGTGCATCTAATGACATACAACGTGCTACAACTCTGGCTACGAAGATGGTTTGTGAATGGGGTATGAGCGAAAAAATTGGACCTATCACATACCTCGCCAATGACGAAGAAGTGTTCCTCGGCAGAGACATCTCCC
The DNA here is from genome assembly GCA_031261605.1 of Ignavibacteria bacterium. Lineage (GTDB taxonomy): Bacteria > Bacteroidota > Ignavibacteria > Kapaibacteriales > UBA2268 > WRLB01. The sequence goes on from JAISJI010000017.1 coordinate 7,820, forward strand.
GCAGAAAAATACATAGCGAAAAAATGGCAGAAACCATTGACGAAGAAATAAAACATATATTGGATTCGTGTGCCGAGCAAGCAAATCAAATCCTTACCGAAAATATTGAAATGCTACATAAAACAGCAAAGATACTAATAGAACGCGAAACAATAGACGGCGAAGAACTAAAAGCCATCATTGCTGGCAAGGAACTTCCTCCCATCAGTAAACAGAAACTCGAAGCACTGAAATCCGTTAAGTTGGATGTTATCATTGGCGATGACGATGATAACAGCATTATTCATACCGAAATTGAGATTGATTAAATATTTATGCAGTGGCAAATGATATTTGCCTCTACCACTACAATAATTTATTTTTTGACATAAATGGGACGCTTCAAATTAAATTCATCATATAAGCCATCCGGCGACCAACCACGTGCCATACAAGAACTCGTAGAGGGTGTCAGACGTGGTGATAAATACCAAACGTTACTCGGTGTTACCGGCTCAGGTAAGACATTCACTATCTCTAACCTCATAGAAGAAGTGCAAATGCCTACTCTCGTCATCTCTCCTAATAAGACATTGGCTGCACAACTCTATGGAGAGTTCTGCGGCTTCTTCCCCGACAACGCAGTGGAATACTTTATCTCATTCTATGACTACTACCAGCCCGAAGCATATATGCCAACCACTGACACTTACATTGAAAAGGACTTCGCCATTAATGATGAAATAGACCGCTTGCGACTCAAAGCCACGAGCGCACTAGTTGAAGATAGAAAAGATGTAATTGTAGTCGCCTCCGTAAGTTGCATTTATAGCATTGGGAAAAAAGACGACTTCCTCGACCAACTCTTCACCGTCCGCACGGGTGCAAAATTGGATAGACAAAAATTCCTCTACAAACTCTCCGAATTGTATTACAGCCGCAATGATGTGAATTTCACTCGTGGCACATTCAGAGTCCGAGGCGATGTAGTAGATATACTTCCGGGCTATGAACGCGAAAACGGCATCCGTATTGAATTCTTTGGTAGCGAAGTGGATAAGATAAGTATGTTTGATGTGCTTACCGGTAGCATTATAGAAAAGTTGGACATCATTACAATCTATCCATCCAAAATATTCGTTACCACAGAAGAGCAATTGAATAGAGGTATGCAGCGCATAAAAGATGAACTAATAGACCGACTGAAATTCTACAACGAGCAAGGCAAATACTTAGAAGCACAACGATTGGAGCAACGCACTTTCTTTGACCTTGAGATGATGAAGGAAGTCGGCTATTGTAGCGGTATTGAGAACTATAGTATGCACCTCTCCGGAAGGGACTTCGGCGATAGACCTACTTGTATCTTTGACTTCTTTCCGCCGGACAACTACCTGCTTATTATTGACGAAAGCCACGTTACCATTCCACAAATCAGAGGTATGTATGGTGGCGATAGGTCACGGAAGACAACACTCATCGAACACGGCTTTCGCTTGCCATCTGCAATAGAAAACCGACCACTGAACTTCGGCGAAGTTGAGAAGTTGATTAACCAAGCCGTATTCGTTAGTGCTACCCCGGGCGATTGGGAATTAGAGCAATGTGGTGGCGTTGTTGTGGAACAGATAATTCGTCCGACAGGTCTCCTTGACCCAGAGATAAGCGTTCGACCAATCAAACATCAGATAGACGACCTGCTATTTGAAATACGCAACCGCACCGAAAAACAACAGCGTGTCCTAATCACCACAATGACAAAGCGAATGGCTGAAGACCTTACCGATTACCTTACCGAACATAAAGTGAAATGCCAATACATTCATTCCGATGTAGATAATTTTGATAGAGTGGAAATATTGCGTAACTTGCGACTTGGAAAAATAGATGTTATAGTCGGTGTAAATCTTCTCCGCGAAGGATTAGACCTGCCAGAAGTATCTCTCGTTGCGGTATTAGATGCCGATAAAGAGGGCTTCCTTCGTAGCGAAAAGTCGTTGCTGCAAGTAGCAGGCAGAACCGCAAGGAATGTGGAAGGACTTGTGATAATGTATGCCGACCGTATCACCAAATCAATGCAATTCGTTATTGATGAGACAAATCGCAGACGCAAGTTGCAACAGGAATACAATGAAGAGCATAACATACATCCAGAGACGGTATATAAAACGATAGAAGAAATAATGTCTACTACATCTATTGCTGACATCGGCGTTGCTCGCAAAAACGCACGTGAAGATAAACAACTAACTAAGATGGCAAAACGAACTTCACCCGTTGCATCTTTCGTTCCACCAGACCGTATCAACGAATATTTGGAGGATTTGTATAAAGAAATGAAGCAAGCGGCAAAGGACTTGGACTTCGAGCGTGCCGCTTCACTTAGAGATGAAATAGCATTACTTAAACGTAAGCAAGAGATAAAATAACGATTTCTACCCAATCCTATTTAATCAATATAAATGCAGTCATACGCCCAGCGTTATCGCCATCTCTACGGAAGGAATGAAAATTGTCATTGCTAATTGTGCATACAGAGGATACCTCTAAATTGTGTTCTGTATCCACTCCTGCATCCCGCAGTTGTGCAACAATAGCACCTTTGAGGTCTAACAAATACTTCCCTCCACCAATAGCCGTTCTGTGATTTGGAAAATGCTTTGCCACATCCTCTCCTACTTCATACTTCTCCTTTCCGGCGCAAGGCGTGATATACACAAGTATATTGCTCGGCTTCGCTCCATACTCCTCCCGCATCATAGCAATTCCTTTCGGAACAATCTGTGCGACAGTTCCTTTCCAACCAGAATGAAATGCCGCAATACATTGTGTGAGCGGGTCATAGCAAAGGATACCAGCACAATCCGCCAAGTTTATACAAAGTGCCAAGCCGGAGTTATTAGAAATAAATCCATCTGATTCCTCAAGTTTTTGCTGTTCTGTGCCGATAATACGAATATAGTTGCTATGCACTTGTTTTTGAAATACTAATGCAGAGGTGTCGCAACCAATATTAGACGCAAGTATCTCCCTATTCAGCATAACCTCGGCATCGCTGTTGTGTGCTAATTTGTAAGCAGAGAACCCATTTGGAAACAACTTGTAATTTGAAAATGTAATACCGCTAGTAATATTTGGTGGAAAAATAGTCGGTCGTAAAATATTTATCTTTAGCATATCTTTTTTTATTGTTTGTAGTATTAATTTAACAATTAATTATTATATTTACACTAATTGAAATATACTTTTGATGGAAAGGCAATCGCTTATACACAATTTAATGTTGTTATAAGAGGAAAGTCCGAACTCCATAGAACATTATGCTTCCTAACAGGAAGACCACACCTAACCGTTGTGGATGGAAAGTGCAACAGAAAATATACCGCAACATAATCGTAGTTTAATGCATTATGCTGTAAGGGTGAAATGGTGGTGTAAGAGACCACCGCATAGTTGGCGACAACTATGGCAGTGCAAACCCCATAAGGAGCAAAACCAAGCAAGATATGTGGCACTTTGGCTAATGCTTTGTTCGAGCAAGTATCTGGGTAGGTTGCTATAGTTTATTGGCAACAATAAATACAGATAAATGATTGCCTCTATTATCCTCAGGTAATAAAGACAGAATTCGGCTTATTATTCGTCATCAGTATTTTTCAATTATATTACACAACCATAATAAATAAAGGTGTTAATAAAATGGAACTTCCACAAGACGAAATGCTATTAGAACTGTTTGGCGAGTTTGTAGACCAGTGGCTTACAGATGTAAATGCACAATACGATGACTTCGTGGCTGCCAAAGATACAGTTGATTTCTATCGCTTCGCTCATACCCTTAAGGGCTCCGGCTACCAATTCGGTATCCAACCGTTAGGCGACAGAGGAATTGAACTAATGGCATTGATTAAAGCAGAGGACTGGGAAAAAATTCCGGCATACAAAAAATTATTGCTCGATATCCTTAACGATGCCAAAGAGTCATACGACGAGTGGGTAGCAAAACAATAGCAATATTTTTTTAAACTAATCTCTACAATTAATTGTCATTTAATAAGAAACAATAGGAGAATATATGCGTCAATATATACTACACATAACATTATCTTTAGCAATTGCATTCATCGCAATAAGTAGTGTCTCATACGCACAAATGAAAATCGCTATACTACCATATAGCAACCTTGATGGCAACTTTGACCTCAATCAATATTGCTACCAATTACAAGATTCGCTTACCAAAGCGTTTGATGCAATAGACCCAGAGCATCAAAAAATAGTAGTTATACCGGTCTCTACCGTCAATGCTGCATTGACAGCACAAGGTATTGATGCCAATACCCCTACATTTGATACTGACAAATGGAATATCGTGCCGGCACTACAAGTAGACCGCATTATTTCAGGCAATTTTAGAATTACCTCAAAGCGGTTCCTTATTAACTCTTACATCTATTACCCGGATAACCAGATGCAAGACCCTGATTTTAGGGCGAAGGACATTTTTAAGAAGGAAGAAGCCATTTTTGACGCTATCCCTATGATTGTCCGCCAACTATCTAAAGCATTCGGTATTACTCCGCCGGAAACAGAGTAATATTAAATATTATAAGACAATTAATTAACTATATATTAACCATTAATAAACATAACTATGAGTGTAAGTTCAATCGGCGGCTCCAGTTTAAGCTCCGCTTACCAAACTGCGAACGCTACAACTAGACAAACTGCATCTATGTCCGCTCTGAAAGGAGCAATGGCTCAACCACAAGAATTCTTACAACTATTGGAGGCATCCATATCTGTTAAGAACGCTACTAATATAGCAAGCGGTATGGGCATAAACGTAGATTCATACGCTTAATTAAAACCATTTTTTTTCACCCTAATATAAAGGAGGCGTTATGACAATCGAGAGTAGTCGTATGCAAATGCCAACAGCATCTCCAACTAACCCATTGATGAACGTCCAAAATGACGTCCGTCGCGGATTAAATGAGATTGACAGAAATCCTGTCGCTGCAGGGAATGCCAATAAACAGGCGGTTGCAGGTATGTCGGTGCCTCAACCACAAAGCACAACGCAATCTGCAAGTGCTCAAATATCCCGTGGTTATCTTGATATCAAGATTTAACTAGCCCGATACTGATAGGAAGGAGGTCTTGCGAGACCTCCTTTTTTTGTGCTGAGACAACTATCCTATGTGGTGTCTATTGGAGCCATTTTAAAAAATACAATAGAATTATCCATAAAAAACGCACAAAGTTTGGAAATTTGATAAATTATTATTATTTTTGAAAACTAGGTTGGTGAAAATTAATTTAGTGTTGCTCGGGTGGCGGAATTGGTAGACGCTCAGGACTTAAAATCCTGTGATGGCAACATCGTGTGGGTTCAAGTCCCATCCTGAGTACAAAAGGTCCTATGTTGTAAAAGCATAGGACCTTTTTGTATATATGTGGTGAATTATTATTGTTTTTAAGAAGATGTAATTTAGGAGCAAATAATTATTTGCCACTACAACTAAAAATATGTTTGTAAATTGGAATAAAAGTGTTATTTTTGTAAGTAATACAGATATTCAATCTTTGTTACAAACCTAATGTATATTTAATATATGAACTTTCAAGTAGAAACCCGCGATAATTACTCTATATTCACTATTTTTGACGAAACGATAGAGGGTAAGTCAGCATCAGAACTTAAGGCGAAAATCCTTTTGGTAGCCCAGCCGGACATTAAAGCATTAATAATAGACCTATCTAATGTTAAAGTAATAGATAGTAGTGGATTGGGTGCATTGTTATTGGCACATCGCCAGTTAAATCAGCATAAAATACCGGTTATATTGGTTGGTATGCAGGATTTTATTAAAGAACTACTTAAAATTACCCATATAGACGAACTATTCAAATACAGCGACTGTATCAGTGACGCCATCTCTTAATAACGCATAGAACACATATTGATAGACAGATATATACTACGGCAAATACTACTAACACTCGTATTTGCACTAATAGCCCTGTGCAGTATCTTCATAATCGTAAATTTTATGGAGAAGATGGATGCGTTTATGGATTCCAAAGTGTCTCTATCGGTTATAGTCCGCTACTATATGGTCTATCTCCCAGATATACTTCGCATACTCGCTCCTGTATCAATACTCATATCCTGCCTCTTCACCATCGGCAGATTATCCAACAACAACGAAATAACTGCTATGAAGTCCGGCGGAATGGGCTTGCTACGCCTACTCTTCCCTATCGCAATCGTTGGCATTCTCCTCTGTGTAGCACAATACTTCTTCAACGGCTGGGTAGTTCCTGCTGCCAATGAAGAGAAGGAGCATATCAACCAATTTGAACTCGGTAGAAGTTCGTCAAATGAACCGGTGAGCAATCTCGCATTCCGTGATGCTCCCGAAAGAAATGTCCTCATCCAATACTACAATTCCGCAGAGAACAAGGGCTACTTCGCTATCATTGAGGAATATATTCCAAATACCATTAACACCGCTTCCCCTACGCTCTCTAAGCATATAGAAGCCAATAGCATTGTCTGGGATGAGAAGCAGAATGATTGGGTGCTACATAAGGCGATGGTGCGAACGGTCGTGGATAAAGAGCATATTACTACAAATCTATATAACGAAATGCCCTATCATCTCAACATCACGCAAAAGCAAATGGCGAAAATAAATCGCAAGACAACTATGCTTAATTTTGACGAAATGCGGGAGTATATTTCTCTGCTCAAGCAAGGTGGTAAGGATGTTCGCAATATGGAGATAGACCTGCATTCCTCGCAAGCATTGCCTTTAGCCAACTTCATTGTTATCCTCTTTGCTGTGTCCTTTGCGAGCGTTAAGAAACGCAATGGAATGGCAGTGCAAGTAGCCGCTGCAATGGTTATCGCTTTCACCTACCTAATATTCTTCCAAGTAAGCAAGCCAATAGGTATTGCTCTCAATATGCCAGCCGTTCTTATTGGCTGGTTCGCAAACATTATTTTCTTTGTCTGTGGTATTATCAGTGTAATTAAGGCACGGATGTAGTATCCGCAAAATCTGCAAATTATTTGTATATTTGAATATAATGTATTATCTTTGCATTATCATTGGTAATACTAACATTATAATATTATGTCATTAGAAGAAACAATAAATGTAGCATTGAAAGATGCAATGAAATCAGGCGATAAGATTCGCACAGAAACCCTTCGCTCAATACGCGCCGGTATTATAGAATTCGCTAAAAGTGGTGCCGGTCACGCTATGCTCGAAGCCGATGAGTTAAAGGTGCTTAACTCCAACGCAAAGAAACGCAAAGATGCCATAGAGATGTATGAGAAAGGTGGCAGAGCAGACCTCGCCGATAAAGAGAAATCCGAACTCGCCATTATCCAAGAATTTCTACCGAAGCAAATGGATGAAGCGGAGATTACCGCTATTGTGCAGCGTATTATCAGCGAAAGCGGTGCTACAAACGCAAAGGATTTCGGTAAAGTAATAGGTCTATGTATGAAGGAACTCAAAGGACGAGCCGATGGGAATGTTGTGCAAGGCATTGTGAAGGGGATTCTAAATCAGGAGTAGATTATGCAAACAACCATAGATATAGAAGAAATAGATATAGAATATGATGAGCCGCTGGTTCTTACGCCGGAGCAGATCGCTATGCTTGAGAGAGCAGAGGACGACATCGCTAATGGGCGATGCTATACTCGTGAGGAGTTTAGAGAATATTTTAGCGAGAAATACGGATGGTAGTAGAATGGGCAGATACCGCTCTCATTCAAATTGATGAAGCGGTAAATTACTGGAATAATCGTAATCAATCAGCTACATATTCCAAAAAATTACTATCCAATATTGAAACTATATTGGATATGTTAGAAGTATATCCATATATGGGGAAGCGACTGGATAATGCCGATGCACGCTCTGTCTCATTACATCCATATCGTATAATTTACCGGATAGACGATGATGTAATCCATATTCTTGCGTTCTGGCACAACAGCCAAGAGCCAGATAAATTATTAGATGCAATTAATTAAATAAAAATATTATGCAAACAACCATAGATATAGAAGAAATAGATGTAGAATATGATGAGCCGCTGGTTCTTACGCCGGAGCAAATTGCTATGCTTGAGAGAGCAGAGGACGACATCGCTAATGGGCGATGCTATACCGAGGAAGAGGTAGAGGAATATTTTGATAAAAAATACGGATGGTAGAATGAAAGTTGCTTGGACAGAACTTGCTTTGTATCAATTTGATGATGCGCTTGACTATTGGGATGAGCACAATAAATCTACCGCATATTCCAAAAAACTTAGAGCAAAAGTAAAGAGCCAAATACAGTTTCTAAAGGAATTTCCATATAGTGGAAGACAATCAGTATATGTATCTGCAAGATATGTAGTAATTGATAGATATAGCATTTTCTATAGAATAGACGATGATGTAATCCATATTCTTGCGTTCTGGCACAACAGCCAAGAGCCAGATAAATTATTAGATGCAATTAATTAAATAAAAATAAACATACAGATAAACAAAATGAAAAGAACACTTATTATCCTAACAACATTGTTAGCACTCGCTTCTTTCGCTCACGCCCAAGATAATACCATCCTTGTGGATGCCGTGAAAAAAGAACTCAACCGCTCACTTAGCGAGTTGAAAACACAGCCCAATCCGCCTTACTTTATCTCTTACCAAGTGATAGACAAGTATACCAATAGGATTAGCGCTAGTTTCGGTAAATTGGATTTCAATAGAGATGACCATAACCGAACGCTTGATATAGACCTCCGTGTAGGTAGTTACCAGTTGGATAACACCCACTTCATACGCGGTAACTATGACTTCGGTGGCAACATCTACGGCATTACTACTCTGCCGTTGGAAGATGATGAAATGGCTATTCGTAATGCCATTTGGAACAACACCGATAAAGCGTATAGAAAGGCGATAGAGAAGTTTGAGAAAGCAGTAGCCAACCAAAATGTGAAAGTTGCTGCCGAAGATACATCCGCCGACTTCTCACACGAGCAGCCAACACAATATAGCGAGCCGTTCCGCGAACGCAAAATATACAACGAAATGACACGTATATTCCTCGACCCCGAAAAAGTATTCGCTTTGGATACAAATAAATGGATTGCTATATGCAAACGTTTGTCGGAGAAGTTCGTGCAACATCAATGGCTTTTTGAAGGTAATGTCACATTCTCTGCTGAGTTAAATAATAAGTTGTTCGTAAATACGGAAGGAACACAAATCCAAGTATCAGAGCCGACAATACGTCTGATGATAGATGCAAAAGCAAAGGCGGAAGATGGAATGGTGTTGCCTCTTTACAAAAGTTACTTCGCCTTTGAAAGCAAGGATTTGCCCACAGAAGAGGAAATAGCGAAGGATATAGATACACTGATATTGACCCTTGACCAATTACGCAATGCTCCGATGAGCACTACTTTCAGCGGTCCAGCCATTCTATCGTGTGCTGCTGCTGGCGTATTCTTCCACGAAATATTTGGACATAGAGTGGAAGGATTTAGAGAAAAAGACCCCGATGCAAGTAATACATTCAAAACGCTTATCGGCAAAAAAGTTCTTCCCGAATTTATGGATGTCGTATTTAACCCGGGCGCAAAGAAATCACAAAACGGACAAGACCTCGCCGGCTATTACAAATACGATGACGAAGGTATGGCTGGAGGTGAAGTAACGACCGTTAAGAATGGTATATTTGAACGCTACCTTATGTCGCGTAGTCCAATTGAGGGCTTTGACAATAGCAATGGACACGGTAGGAAGTCGCAAGGTAGAAGTGCAGTTACCCGTCAATCCAATTTAATGGTTATCGCCCACGAGACCGTAACGATTGACTCAATGCGTAAGATGCTTATCGTAGAAGCAAAGAAGCAAAATCAGGAATACGGCTTGCTATTCAATCAAGTGCAAGGCGGTTTTACCTTTACACACCGCACGATGCCGAATGCTTTCAATGTGCTACCACTTGTGGTGTATAGAATATATGTGGATGGACGACCGGACGAATTGGTGCGTGGAGTGGATTTGATTGGCACACCGCTAAATACTTTCTCTAATATCATTGCTGCTGCAAACGATTACGGTGTGTTCAATGGAGTATGTGGAGCGGAGAGTGGCTGGGTGCCTGTTTCGGCAAGTTCACCTTCGCTACTAGTATCCAAGATAGAGACGCAAAAGAAATCAAAATCGCAAGCCCGTTTACCGATATTACCATCTCCTATAGAGACAGAGAAGCAATAAAATTTATCGCTAAATGAGCACTTACCAGATAAAACAAAATAACAGCAACATAAGCACATTAGCAAAATATATAGACCTGAAGACATTTGTAATTACTATAATTCTGGTGTCCTTCGGCTTGGTTAGTATTTACAGCGCTACGTCTGCCTCAGAACCCGAATTTACTACGTTCTTTCGGCAGTTGCTTTTTGCATCAATCGGTGTGGGCGTGATGCTCATAGTTGCAAATATACCTACTCATTACCTGAAATTATTCTCCATCCCACTCTATGTAATCACCAATTTATTGCTTATAGTGGTGCTGTTTTTTGGAACAACTGTGTATGGCACCACCGGCTGGCTACATATCGGGAGCTGGTCTGTGCAACCGGCGGAGTTCTCTAAAATCACTCTACTATTAGTCATTGCACGGCATTTGTCTAAGAAAGGGAACACGGTAAATAATGTCTATGACTTTGGTATATTGATGCTATACTTTCTCGTGCCCTTTGTGCTAATCAATATACAGCCGGACTTTGGCACTTCGCTTGTGCTGCTTGTAATGGTCTTTGGTATATTGTATTGGGGGGGATTTGATGGATTTTATTTGTTGGCGATTATAGAAATGTGTGCAATGTTTATTGCGAGTTTGAGTTCGCCGTATGTAGCGATAATTGTCGGTGGTATTAGTGCAATTACATTGCTACTATTCCGGAAGCGTCTTACGGTTTATGCGATTACATTGGCATTGCTTATTGGTGTCGCATTTGCAGCACCGGAATTTTACGAACACTTGCAACCACACCAACAAAATAGAATTAATGTCTTTTTAAATCCCGGCTCTGACCCACAAGGAGTCGGTTACAACGTTATGCAGTCGCTACTTGCGGTTGGTAGCGGAGGCGTTATTGGTAAGGGCTTTATGCAAGGAACGCTTACGCAGTTGCGGTATATTCCGATGCAATGGACGGACTTCATATATTCTGTATCGGCAGAGGAATTTGGGCTTATCGGCTCTACAATCGTTCTGTTCTTTCTGCTATCGTTGGTGTATCGCGGCATATCAATCGCTGGGAAGTGTAAGGAGGATTTTAATACGGTAATCGCATTTGGCATATCCACGGTGTTCGTCTTCCACATAGTTATCAATGTTGGGATGGTGCTTGGAGTATGTCCTGTGATGGGCATTACATTGCCGTTTGTGAGTTATGGTGGCACGTCCTTGCTTACGAATATGGCTTTTGCGGGCTTGCTAATGAATATCCATAGGAATAATAATCGGCAGTAGGATATATTTTAACTTCGCAGGTTGTAATTAGTTCTGGAGAATTGTATTGTCATTGTAGGTGTATTGTTCCATCCTTGCGGGGCTTTGCTTCGCAATCTCTATCCAACCCACTAACCCCCCCTTCTCCCACAAGGAAGGGGGTTTTTTATTTGTTATTCCTCTCTTATGGAGGGAGGGGCTGCGAAGCAGTCGGGATGGTTTGTAAAACTTTTTTCAAATTGTGGATAACTTTCTTGATATATATATATATATATATATTCTCAAAAATAATTATTATATTCGTATTATACCACTCAATAACAAGTAAGAAAAAATATATTTTTCTTGCGCCAATATCTAATCGATAATGTTCACCGATTCATCTGAATTGCTGGATATTGGATTGGCATACGAACTATACATTTCGTATTTGCAATCTGTGTTAAGCAAGGTTAGATAAGGTTTTGAGTGGAGAAAAACATATACTTTTGTGCTGTATGTTTCTTGATTCAGAATGTTATTTTAACCAAACCTCGGCAATACCGATGCGCCGAGTATAAAGAAAAAGAAGTGCTGATTGGTCGGGATATTGGCATCTTCGGAGATAAATCAAATGAAAAATACGTTTAAGTATTTCGTAGCGATTGTCGCTATTATCATTTCCTCTTCGCTATTTTATAGCGAATCATCTTTTGCAGTTGACGCTAAGGACAGCAAAGCATTCCAACTCTATAAGCAGCAGTTGGAAAAAAAGCAAAAGAAATCTGCTGGCAAGCAGTCGGCAGAAAGTAGTAAATCATCTTCATCGAGGTCAAGTAGTAAGGTAACCGATACGGAAGCTAAGGTAACCTCTTCGGGAGTAACCGATGCGGAAGCTATGGAGCAATTAGATGCTTACTGGATCGCATCTATTGTTTGGATGAACCAGTTCACTATTGTTAAAACTTGCTATAATGAATATGGCAAAAAGGTAAACACAACCGATAAAGCGTTTAAGGATGCTTTTTACAATGTAGTGACTCAGTGTTATGGGGTTGGATTCGAACTCATTACTGGGGAATATCCAGAACTCTCTCCAAGTCAGTTAAAAAAACTTATAGTAAATGGTGAGTTTTTTTATTTGAAAAAAGAGCGAGATGCTTCATCGGGTGATGTAAGTTATTGTATGCTTCCCACCGATGAGGAATTTAACAATGAGAGCAAATGCTGTATCATTGCAGGAGTTCTGCAAATAGTGGAAAATTTAGGGGAGTAGTTTATGAGAATAAAATCACAAACCATTATGTTGGTAGTCGCTTTAATAGCGACTACCAACTGTTTTACGGGGTGTGGTGGAACCTCCCCCAAGCAGCAGAAGATTTATTATGATATAAATTGGTATGTAGTGTCAGATAGTTCGGCTGCAGAGTATTATAGGATTGTTACATTGGATAAGGATAGGAGTTCTATTGGAAAGGTTAGTGATTATTTTATTACTGGCGAGTTGCAAACGGAGATAGATAACGCAATATATATAGATAAGAAAGATGATAAAAAATCTATATGGAGAGGAAAGGAGAAACATTTTAATAAAAGCGAAGACATAACAGAACTTACCTATTACGATGCGATGGGAGAAAAATATAAACAGATTACCTATTATACTAATAGTGGAACCCCTAGTGCTGAGTACTATATAGATAAAGACGGCAATCGCAATGGAGAGTGCAAAGATTATAAAACCAATGGCTCTTATACACAACGGAATTACAAAAATGGTGTGCCTTCTCCATATTATTTAGATTGTTATAAACGTGGACAATGTGTGAGTGTATTCCATGATAATTTTAATAGTACCAATGTTGGTTGGTTGTTTACTAATTCTAAAATAGTTCAAGACGCTGGATTATTAATGACCGCTACGGATGAATATATTGCATCTGGATATATAGACCTTGAAGATTTTGATTTTAGTTACAACTTCCGTATGGGAGCTAATTTTAATTTTATAAAAAAAGGTAATACAGAGAGTAATAATTTTTATGGAATAAGATGGGGAATTAAAGGCAATAACTATAATGCCTTTGTGATTAATCAATCAGGAGCATATAGAATTTATACTGTCACAAATGGAAAAAGTAACGTTGTCAGTGAGGGAAAAGCTGATGTGAATAAAACAAATACACTGAGTATATTACGAGCGGACAGTGTAAGAAGGGACAGTTATCTCTATTTTCTTATCAATGATGAAGAGGTAGATTCGGCAAAGTATTCCCGTTTTAGTGAAGGAAACCGGATAGGAGTTTTTACTAATGATGGCGAAGTCCTCGTTAGCGAATTGGAAGTGCGGCAATCAGAAGATATTACTAATAAAAAGCATATATTGAAAGATTGGGAAGGTAGTGGTTCAGGTTTCTTTGTCGATAAGAGAGGATATATTATTACAAACTACCATGTAATCGAAGACGCTAGGGAGATAGAAGTTGAGTTTGTGCGTAACGGTGAAAAGCAAAAATACACAGCAACGGTAAAGGGTCGTGCTCCCGAAAAGGATTTGGCGCTATTACTAATAGATACAACCAAAAGCAAAAAGCAATTTGTGCCATTTGCTAAAATACCCTATAATTTTAAAACAGATGAAAGCAGATTAGCAGAAAGAGTATTTACATTAGGATTTCCTGGTCCTGTTCCAAATGTATTAAATCATACTGATGGGGCTATTAGAGCTTTAGCCGATTTTAGGAACAATACGGACTATTACACAGTAACGGCAATAATCAATTCGGGTAACAGTGGCGGACCGTTATTCGATGACAAGGGAAATTTAATAGGTGTAAATAGTAAGTCAATTAATAGAGAATTTATAGAACGTGTAGAGATAGGAGATACAATAATATCAAATAGACCTTATGCCGCATTTGATGGTTTGTATGGGTCAATTAAATCCACTGTTGTAAAAGAATTTATTGATACCCGAAGTGCGCAATCGTTAGAATTACCCAACGATAGAACATTAGAAGAAGTGACAGATAGGGCTACGCAAGTAGAAGCATTAACACCTTATGTTGTGTGGATAAGAGTCAAGTACTAACTTCTTACATCTTGCCATATTGTTTCATAATACAAAGAAGGCGACTCACTTACGAGTCGCCTTAATTATTCCATTCGGTGTATAATGTGCCTGATATATAGTGCCGATAATAAAAAAATTATGCAATATAACAAGAAAGTTATCCACAATTTGCAAAAAAAATCATTAGAAAATCTGGTTAATCATAGTTCAGAAAAATAAAAAAATGTAGAAAAAACACTTTTTTCTTGGTGGTTTCGGAAAAAAGCGTTATGTTTGTATTATCAAATTGTAATCATTACAATTTTAGATAATAAACAACTGTATTCTTAATACAAAATTATTGTTTGTTCACAATGAAAACAATTACAAAATTAAACTCACAAGAGACCCTGCTAAAGTATGGTATATCGCCTTCAATTCATAGGATGACGATTATGAATTATATGCTTCAACATCGGACACATCCCACAGCAGATGAGATTTATTCCCATCTACACGGCGATATACCCACTTTATCAAAGACAACTATATACAATACGTTGAAGTTGCTCGTTGCAAAAGGTGCTATACAAGAAATCACCATAGATGAGAAAAATACTCGCTATGATGCAGAGATTGAGCCCCATTCGCACTTCAAATGCAATGTTTGCGGACATATTTACGATGTTCCATCGCCAAAGATAGGCGGTATAACCGATAAGTCCATTTACAAAATAAGCGAAGTGCAGGTATATTATAGAGGGATTTGCACAATTTGTAGGTCTCTATTAATGCATTAATTGAAAATATAATTATGTAACTATATAGTTATATAAAAAACATACTCAACAAAAAATTCAATTCACTAATTAAAAGGAGAAAAATAAAATGAGTAAAAAATGGAAATGCCCAATATGTGGTTACATCCACGAAGGAAATGTGCCACCAGTAGAATGCCCGCAATGCAAGGCAGCCGGCAGTAAATTCACAGAAATCATCGCAGTAGAAGGCAAAATGACCTTCGCTGACGAGCACGTTGTCGGCATCGCAAAAGGTGTTGATAAAGAAATTTGGGATGGCTTACAAGCCAACTTTACGGGCGAATGCACCGAAGTTGGTATGTATATCGCAATGGGCAGACAAGCCGACCGCGAAGGTTACCCCGAAATAGCAGAAGCATTCAAACGCTATGCCTTTGAAGAAGCAGACCATGCTTCAAGGTTCTGCGAACTACTTGGCGAAATGGTTTGGGATACCGAAACAAACCTCAAAAAGAGAATGGAAGCAGAACAAGGCGCTTGCGAAGGCAAAAAACATCTCGCCACAATCGCAAAACAGCAGAACTTGGATGCAATCCACGACACTGTCCACGAAATGTGCAAAGACGAAGCTCGTCATGGCAAGGGCTTCGAAGGATTATATAATAGATATTTTGGCAAAAAATAATCCTAAGATATGATTTCCCTTATTCTTCCCCTTTCTTCGCCGGAAAGGGGCTTTTTTTTTCTAAAAATAGCGTAAATAGTTATAGATTGCAAAAAAAATAGTATATTTAAGGTTATACTCTATACGTCAAATATGAATATACTACAAATCACCAATAAATTCCCGTATCCACCAAAGGATGGCGCCTCTGTCTGCATTTGGAATATGACGGAAAGCTTTGCATTTGCTGGACATAGCGTAACGGTGCTCGCCCTAAATACAAATAAGCATCATACAGATTTTTCCGCAGAGACAGCAAATTTGCCAAATAATATTCAGATTTATCCTATTGATATTAATACGGATAGGAAGGCATTTGCATTGCTATTCAATTTAATGTTCTCCAAATTGCCATATACAGCGACTCGTTTTTACTCTAAGGCATTTGAAAATAAACTGATAGAGTTGTTGGATGCAAATAAATATGATGTGATACAAATTGAATTGCCATATCAGGCGTATTATATTCCAATAATAAGAAAGCATTCTAACGCTTTGATTTCACTACGCTTGCACAATGTAGAGAATGAGATTTGGAAGCGTCTGGCGATAAATGAGAAGAGCAAATTCCGTCGAGATTATATTGATGATTTAGCACAACGCATTGAAAATTTTGAAGTTAATATGTTGAAGGAAGCCGATTGTTTTATACCTGTAACGAAGCGCGACTGTGATTATTTTATTTCGCTCGGCATAGATAAACCGCATTTGGTCGCTCCGATTGGCATTCAGAGCAGGTATGTGGATAGCGTAAAGGTTTCGCATACTTCTCTTAACTACTTATTTATCGGCACATTAGATTGGCAGCCGAATGTGGAAGGTCTATTGTGGTTTTTGGATAATGTTTGGAAGGAAGTCATTAAAATTCAATCAGATAAGCAATTTTATATAATCGGACGCTATGCTCCTGAGGATTTGGCTGAAACGTTGAAACGCTATCCCAATACTACATTTCTTGGTGCAGTGGATAACGCCATTAACTATATGAAATCTTATGCAGTTATGGTGGTTCCGCTTCAATCCGGAAGTGGAATGAGAGTGAAGATAATTGAGGGAATGGCTGCTGGTTGTGCGATTATTTCTACGGCGATGGGAGCGGAAGGAGTTGATGCTGTGGATGGAGAAAGTATAATAATAGCCAATTCAGCGTATGAATTTATTGAAAAAATAAAAAATACGAGTGTGGAGACGACTAATGCGGTCGCCAACAATGCAAAGAATTTTTTGCTAACTAACTATAATGCGGAGAATATTGCGAATTCCGTTCTAAGATTTTACGATGGGCTTTTAAGTAGTTAGTCCTTGCGATGTAGTATAAAAAAGTAGGACTTTTAGTTAGCCCTGACTTTGTGTTATTGATTAATTAAAATATATTTGTGAACTGTGCTGTTGAAGCATCCCGGGTAGTTGTATAAGTGACATTTGCTAATTTGACGGAGCAGACCAATTTTTACTTCGGCTCGTAATGCGAAAACATCATTGAATACGAGGCGCGACCTTGCGATACAGAGCGTAATTTAGTAACATAGCCGAACATTTCGCTAAGCGGAGCGATGCACTTAATATGCTGCGTTGTTCCACGCAACTCTACTCCTTCTATGCGTCCTTTGCGTGAGTTCATATCGGCTATAACATCGCCGACATAGTCGCTCGGACAAGTAATATCCACTGCAAATACTGGTTCTAAGAGTGCTGGCGATGCTTCTCTGGTTGCATCTTTTACAGCGATGGATGCCGCTATTTTATACGCAATCGGGTCAGCATCATCACCATAACGCATTTCAAGGATTTGTGCCTCTACATCCATCATCGGAAAGCCGGAAGTGCCGACATTTAGTGCTTCTCTTGCACCTTCCATCGCACCGGTTAGCATCTCTATCGTAATATTCTTATCCACTTTGTCGGTATCCAATTTCCCTTTTTTATCTAACAAATCGGTAGTGATTACAAGACCTTGTCCCTTTGCTGGCTTTAAGTTTAACTTAACCCAGCCGAACATATTCTTACCGGAAGAGCGGTCAAATTGCGACTCCTTCACGATACTCGCTGTAATGGTCTCCTTATACGCAACTTGAGGATTACCGACACGTGCCTCTACATTAAATTCCCGTTTCAATCTATCAACAATTATTTCCAAATGGAGTTCGCCAACACCGCTAATGATGATTTGACCGCTATCAGCATCGTTACTAAAGCGGAATGTGGGGTCTTCATCAGCGAGGCGTTTCAATGCTTCCAACAATTTATCTTGGTCTGCAAGTGTTTTTGCTTCAATGGCTTGGTTGATTACTGGCTCGGAAAAGCGTATTTTTTCATACAACACGGGTTTATGTGGGTCGCAAAGAGTATCGCCTGTTCCAGCGAACTTAAGTCCAGGTAATGCAATGAGTTCGCCCGAAGATGCTTCTTTAACTTCCTCTCTCTTATTGGCGTGAACGTTCAGTATTTTGAGTATTTTCTCCTTTTTATCTGTTCCGGCAATGAGTAGAGAGTCACCTACTTTCAGACATCCGGAGTAAATGCGAGCGTATGTAAGACGTCCTACGTATGGGTCAGTCACAATCTTAAATGCGAGTGCAGATATGGCTTCGTCATCAATCATTTTTATGGTCTTAACTTTCTCTAAGTCCTTGGGGTCGTAGCCGGTTATCTCTTTGTGGTCAAGTGGGGATGGCAGGTAATCAATTACTGCTTCTATGAGTGGCTGCACACCGATATTACGTAAGGATGAGCCACATAGCACAGGAACTATAGTTCGTTCTTTCGTTGCAATGCGTAGTGCTGATTTTATTTCAATCTCTGTAAGTGCTTCACCTGCAAGATACTTCTCTAATAATGCATCGCTTGTTTCTGCTACTGCATCCAATAGTATATTGCGGTATTCATTGGCTTGCTCAAGTAGTTCAGTAGGAATATCTTTAAGAGCAAATTTCACACCTTGGCTTGCAATATCAAAGTAAACCGCTTTCATCGCAATTAGGTCTATAATACCGACAAAAGTATCTTCTGCACCAATCGGTATTTGTAACGGAACCGGATTGCAAGTAAATTTATCGCGAATGTCATCAACAACTCTAAAGAACGATGCACCTATTCTATCCATCTTATTTATAAAGACGATACGAGGAACATTATACTCATCTGCTTGATGCCAAACTGTCTCCGTCTGCGGTTGGACACCTCCAACAGCACACACCACCGCAATCGCACCATCCAACACACGTAGAGAACGCTGGACTTCGGCTGTGAAATCCACGTGTCCGGGTGTATCAATGATATTTATGGTATTGCCGTTCCATTCCACTGGCGTAACAGCGGACATAATAGTAATACCGCGCTCTTTTTCCTGTTCCATAAAATCCATAAACGCAGTTCCGTCATCCACTTGCCCGATTTTATGGATATATCCGGAGTAGAATAGGAAGCGCTCGGTAGTAGTGGTTTTGCCGGCATCAATATGAGCCATAATGCCGATGTTGCGTATTTTTGATTTATCGTGTTGCATATTTTATTTGATTAGATTAGGTATTTCAATCACTTGTGAAATAGCTGGGTTAATTTTGGGCATAATTTCTTCGCTCACATTGCCAATTTTCCTAATGAGTCGGTTTTCAGACACAGAGCGTATTTGAAAACAATCAATAGAGGATAACTTTGTAAGACCATTAGTTTGCGAAGGTAAAAGTTGTATCATCCACGGAGAAATACTATAATGTTCTTTCCAATCAGTAATTGGAAGAATTATTTTTAGCGGAAGAGACACAAAAACATCATTGCTAATAATGAGCGCAGGACGTGTTTTCCGCATTTCTGCCCCAATAGTAGGGTCAAGATTTATTAACCATATTTCACCTTGCATCATAAAATGCCTCCGAATCAATGGCTGTGAAGGCGGTGAGTTCTTTGTCGTTAAGATAGTCATCGCGTAACATATCCACCGCGTATCTTGCACTCCGAACATATTCAACTTCCGAAGTTATGTCTTCTAATGACAATTCTTCTGCTGCATTAGTCCTTAGAGCAGTAATTACAGCATCTATGGTTGCAGGTTTAGGGTTAATTGTAATTAATTTAAGTTGCTCTAAATCCAAAAGTAATTGTTTAGATGCAGGGTTAAGCAGTTCTATTGTAAGAGTTTCCATATTTATTTTATTTGATTTAAAACACAAATAACCCTATTACATAAAGTAGTAAGGTATTTTGTGTAAGTATATGTGAATGAA
Source organism: Ignavibacteria bacterium (assembly GCA_031261605.1). Classification (GTDB taxonomy): domain Bacteria; phylum Bacteroidota; class Ignavibacteria; order Kapaibacteriales; family UBA2268; genus WRLB01. The sequence goes on from JAISJI010000017.1 coordinate 28,093, forward strand.
AGAGTTATGTGCTTTTGCTGGATTACCAACGGAAATGGCTGAACGCTTTGTTTGCTTCTGCCATTCTATGTATATCATCACGCTTTTTCACAGACGAACCTTCGCCTTTTGCTGCAGCCATCAGTTCCATTGCAAGACGCTGGCTCATTTTATGGTCTCTACGAGCGAGGGCATAGTTCTTCAACCAACGGATAGCAAGGGTTTGGCGGCGTTCTTCACGAACATCAACAGGCACTTGGTAAGTAGCACCGCCGACTCTACGTGAGCGAACTTCTACTTGTGGAGCGACATTAGAGAGCGCTTGTTTGAACACTTCCATCGGGTCTTGTTTGGTTTTATCGGATATGATGTCCATTGCATCATACATTATTTTACGAGCTGTATTTTTCTTGCCGTCGAGCATTATGCTATTGACAAACTTAGTGATTACGATGTCATTAAATTTGGGGTCTGGCATTATTCTGCGTTTTTCTGCGCGTCTTTTTCTCATTTTGTTTATAATATGTGTTTAATTAAAAATTCTTTTTTGTTAGGATAGAGATGTTATAAATAATTCCAAAACCGGCACAACCGCTACTTGTGTATTAGGCAGCAACTGGAGTGGATTTCGTAATGATTGTATTCTCTATTGTAACTATTGCTGTTTATTTTTTAGTAGGAGTAGCGACTTTCTTGCGTTTCGAGCCGTATTTTGAGCGTCCTTGTTTTCTTTCATTTACGCCTTGGGTATCAGCGACACCGCGGATTATGTGATAGCGAACACCCGGTAAATCCTTAACTCTACCGCCACGTATATATACTAAACTGTGCTCTTGCAAGTTATGCCCAACTCCTGGGATGTATGCTGTAACTTCGTATCCGCTGGATAAGCGGACGCGGGCTACTTTACGCAGAGCGGAATTCGGCTTCTTTGGTGTGGTAGTATATACACGGGTGCATACGCCACGGGCTTGTGGGCTGGCGTTTAGCGCAGGTGATTTACTTTTCACTGTTACTCGTTTTCTTCCTTTTCGAACTAATTGACTAATAGTTGGCACTTATTGTCTCCGTTAAGATTTTAAAATATAACTACAAAAATACGCTTTTTTTTTCACATAGCAAAGAAAAAGCGTTTTTTTAGTATAATATTTTTATTCTGATGGAAAAGTTGGAGACGTAGCATTTTTCACATCTTCTAAAGTTTCATCTATATTCATCTGTATATATGCTTTATGTTCATCTGGAGCAAGTTCCAATGCTCTGCTATAGCTCTCCAATGCTTCCTCATAGCGTTTCAACTCATTATATACATTCCCTTTGTATACCCAAGTATCATCCTTGGGTTCAATAGCCAATGCCTTGTCAAAGCATTCCAATGCTTCCTCATAGCGTTCCAAATGATATTTTGATAATCCTTTGTTGTGCCAAGCAATAGCATCATCGGGAGCAATAGCCAATGCCCTATCAAAGCATTTTATTGCTTCCTCATAGCGTCCCATATAAAGATATGTTGTCCCTTTGTTGTTCCAAGCAGTAGCATTCTCTGGTTCAATAGCCAACACCTTGTCATAGCATATCAATGCTCCCGAATGCTCAAAGCCATCAATATACACCAATGCTTTGTAGAGCCACGCTAATACATTTTTGGAGTCAAGAGCAAGGGTGCTATCGAGGCAAGCTTCTAATGCATCATATTCGCCAGCATTATAAAGCGCTTCAATGCGTTCATCTAAATTTTGTGCATACGCATCCGTTGCTCCAATTACAGCGATAGCAACAATCGCTACAAAAATCTTAAAATATTTCATTGTGGATTTCTCCTATAATGATTAGTAAATATTGCAAAAAATATGTTTTTGCTTGAGTGGTATTACAACAACATAATTATTTTTTTACACTAAATTATTATTTTGTGGAAAAATAGTGGTATTTTTAAAGCTCCATTTTTTTACGAAACAAAATCAATACATAACTATAATGAAAAAAGCAACTATTCCTGCTAAAGACGAAGAGATTACTCCGCCGAAAGACAAAAAATTTATCCCTAATAGCCGCAAAAGAAAATCCGCTAACAAGGTCACCGCCGCTTTCGGAAAAACACTCGTAGTCGTCGAGTCACCCGCTAAAGCAAAAACAATTAACAAATACCTCGGCAGAAACTATGTCGTAGAGGCATCCGTCGGACATATCAAAGACCTTAGCAAGTTCAAAATGGGCATAGATATAGAAAATAATTTCGAACCCAAATACATTACCATTCGCGGAAAAGCCGATGTAATAAAATCACTGAAAGAACTCGCAAAAGATGCCGACCAAGTCCTTATCGCTACTGACCCTGACCGCGAAGGTGAAGCAATCGCTTGGCATATCGCACAGTCCGTAAAGGATGTGAATGACAACATACAGCGGGTAGTGTTCAATGAAATCACTAAAAGTAGCATCCTTAAAAGCATTACACAGCCGCGTGATATTGACCTGAATATGTTTAACTCCCAGCAAGCACGCAGAGTTATGGACCGCATTATCGGCTTCAAAGTATCGCCATTCCTATCGAATGCACTGATAGAAACCACCACTGCATCACTATCCGCTGGCAGAGTTCAATCGGTTGCTATGAGAATGATTTGCGAGAGAGAAGAGATGATACAGGCGTTCGAAGGTATTGAATACTGGGTTATCAATGCCGATTTCGTTTCACAAGACAAAGATATACTTGCTGCTAAACTCATCGCTTTTGATAACACCAATATAAAGAATCCGGAAGGTAGCAAAAAAGGCGACTCCGATGACGCTACTCTGCTCATTAAATCCAATTTAGAAAAATTGCATTACATCAGGACAGACGAGCAAGCCACAGACCTTATTGCACGCATTAAGAAGCAGGAATTCTCTATAACCGATATTAATAAGACACGCAAAGCCAGAAAGCCATCCTCACCATTTACCACAAGTTTATTGCAACAAGACGCTTCTCGCAAACTCGGCTTCTCAAATAAGAAGACAATGGCTGTGGCACAGCGTCTATACGAAGGCGTAAATGTTGGCGAAGGCGATGTCGGACTTATTACATATATGAGAACGGACTCCGTGCGTATCGCTCCAGAGGCAATTGAAGCAGCACGCCAATTCATTAAAGAAACTTACGGAACGGACTATGTGCCGGAATTTCCACCTACATATACCTCTAAGTCCTCTAATATGCAGGATGCACACGAAGCGATTCGCCCTACTACCATTACTTATACGCCCGATAGCATTAAGCAATACTTAGATAAAGACGAACTGCTGCTATACTCGCTCATCTACAATCGCTTCCTTGCTTCGCAGATGACACCAGCAATATTAGAACAAACCGCTGTAAATATCGTAAGTAAAGACCCAAGCGAACACTTTGCATTCCGTGCAAATGGCACTGTTATCGTCTTCAACGGCTTCTTAGCGGTCTATGATTACCAAAATGAAACTGATGAAGATAGTAAATCCAAATTACCCAAAGGGTTAGAAGCAAATCAGCCAACTACATTGGATACCATTGACAAAGTTCGCTCCGCCACTAAACCACCTGCAAGATATAACGAAGCAAGTTTGGTAAAGGAACTCGACGAACTAGGTATAGGTAGACCAAGCACTTACGCACAAATCGTATCTACTCTCTTAGATAGAGAATATGTAGAGATAATCAGTAAGGCATTCGTTCCGACAGAACTCGGCGTTAAGACCAATTCAGTCCTCGTGGATAGCTTCCCAGACCTGATAAATGTAGATTTCACCGCAAAAATGGAAGGAGACCTTGACCTTATCGCTGATGGAGATATGACATACCTATCGCTAATGAACGACTTCTACAATCCATTCATTAAATCGCTTGATAACGCCGAATCCAAATTCAAAGCAGATAACAAAGGCGTGAAATGCGAACTATGCGGTGGAGATATGATTATCAAAGTCAGCAGACGCGGACGATTCCTCGGTTGCTCCAATTACCCAGAATGCACCAACACAAAATCCCTCAAAGACATAGGTAAACCAGATGGAGAGCGTGCTGAACCAATTGTTGCTGAAGGCATATTCTGCGATGCTTGCGGTAGTCCGATGCTCATCCGTGAAGGTAAATACGGCAGTTTCTATGGTTGCTCCAATTACCCAGAATGCAAGACCATTAAGCCAATCGCTACTCCGATACTATGCCCCAAATGTGGCGAAGGACACTTAGTAGAACGCTTTTCTCCAAAAACAAGGAAAAAGTTCTGGGGCTGCTCTGCATATCCAAAATGCAACAACTTAACCAACAACGAGCCAGTTAATGAGCAATGTCCAAAATGCGGTAACTATTACCTAGAAATAAAATACAAAAAAGTCGCCGGCGGCTACGAAAAATACAAACTATGCCCCAAATGTGCTGAAAAATTTGAAATAACTAACTAACCATTCACCAACATTAATACCTAATCAGAATGAAAAAATTCTCTGTCGTTATTGAAAAATGCAAGGAGACCGGACTCTTTGTCGGATATGTCCCCGGCTTTAGAGGTGCTTCATCACAGGGCTCCACTATAGATGAACTGAAAGATAACTTACGCATTGCAATTAATATGCTTCTCGAATACGGCACGCCGGTCTTCGAAAGCGAATATGTTGATACGCAGGACTTAGTTTTTACGTAATATGGAAGAAGCAAAACATCCAATATTAACTCCTCGGCAATTACTTAAAGCCCTGAAAAACAAGGGTTTTTCGGTGGTGAAAACTCGGCACAGCCATAAACTATTAGTTGGCACCGATGGCAGACGTATTGTTGTGCCTGTCCATCGGGGACGCCCTATTGCTCCCATCCTATTAAGTAAAATCTGCAAGGACATCTCCATCGAAATCGATGAACTGCTTAGCGAAACTTAATCTTATGTCCCATTCCTTATCGGCTGGCTGGGAATTAGGTTGTAATTGTAGGTATAGCATACATCCGTGCAAAAACAAATTAACACATAGCAAGAGTAATTATTCATTTTTTTTTACTATATTGCAGAAAAGTAAAAGAGAAAATATTATTTTAACAGTGTTATAGTATGGCAAGAAAGTAAAAACTTATTTCGCTAATAATACCAAAATGCAATACAACGGCTTCATTGGAAGCATAAATGTTTCGGCATCCGACAACCTCTATTTCGGTAAAATAGAAGGAATAAACGACCTCGTTACATTTGAATGCAATTCCGAAAGCGATATACAAAATGCCTTCCAATATGCTGTGGATGAACATATCAAGGATTGCGAGCAAGCCACCATCAACAAAAACTATACATTATCCACAAACTAAAATCTAAATAAAACTATGGAGAACCAAGACCTATTCAAACAATGCTATAATGTAATTGAAAAAGACATTAAGCCATTCATAAACGCTGACGGCGGACATATAGAACTACAGGACGTAGACGACGCCGGCGTAGTATATGTTACACTCGGCGGAGCATGTGCCGGCTGTATGGGCGCTGCTTATACACTCAAAGGTGGTGTAGAACGCATCCTTAAAGAGCAAATCCCGAGCATTACGGAAGTCCGACTCGCTATGTAATTCAAACTCTCCAAAACGGAGAAGAGAGAGCCCCCCACTCTAAATACATCTCCAAAGGGATGGGGAACTTTTAAATGGAATAGTTCCCCCTTCCTTGTGGGAAGGGGGTTAGGGGGTTAGGTAGAGACCTTCCTTGTGGGAAGGGGGTTAAGTTGCTCCCATCCCCTTCGGGTAGGTGCTGGGGCGGGAGTATAACTCCTCTCCTTCGGGATGAATTTACTATAGGGCTTAAAGCACAATGGAAACTAATATTATAAAAAACAATCTTAATACAATTATGGACGATTATTATATTTTCGACAAAAACATTTGGATAACCGGCGCTAGTAGTGGCATCGGCTACGAAATTGTAAAAGCACTATCCAACTACAACACTAATCTAATCCTTTCTGCCCGCAATGTAGATACACTCACCAGCACTGCAACAGCAATAACCGGTAAAGCGAAGATGTATGCCTTCCCAATGGATGTGAGCAATACACAATCGGTCAATGATACATTTGAGTTCATTTCCCACGAAATAGGTTTCCCCGATATACTGATTAACAATGCTGGCTACTATCACGCTAATGCCTTTTTAGAGATAACGGAAGAAGAGTTTGACAAATTAATTGGAACAAATTTGAAGGGAGTGTTCAATACAACCCGTTGCGTATTACCAGCGATGATGGAAGCCGGCGGCGGTGCAGTAATTAACATTTGCTCAATAGCAGCACTCAAAGAATTTAAGTATGCTACAATATATTCAGCAGCAAAAGCAGGAATGCTTGCGATGATGAATACGCTCAGAGAAGAGGTTCGCTCGCACAACATTAAAATAATTAACATTATCCCCGGTGCTACTGCTACACCAATCTGGTCGCCAAAGATATTAGACCGTCACAAGCATTCAATGTGTAGCGCAGCAGATGTTGCCAATACTATTATTGCTGCACTGAAACTATGTAATACGGATACGGCAATGATAGAGGAAATTGTAGTTACACCCCAGATACAGATGGGCAATTTTTAGTTTTTCGGATGCAAATGCCCCGATTTCCTAACCCGAAGGATGAGGAATAGTTTCCGACCTTCCCCGAAGGAAGAGGAACAGACCCCATCCCCCATCCCCTTCCCCGAAGGGGAAGGGGGAGCAATTTTATTTAAACGCCCTCCCCTTCGGGGAGGGTTGGGTGGGGTCTTGTTCCTCCCCTTCGGAGATGGATTTAGTGTGGGGGATTAACCGGAATAATACAAAATATAAAAATAAATACATATCACTAACACGAGGACTATAAAATGAACATACTCGTTCTAAATTGCGGTAGTTCGTCGCTAAAATTCCAAATCATAGATACCGATTCAGATAAAATAAGGAACAATGATGATAGAGAATTAGCCAAGGGACTAATAGAGAAGGTTGGCAGCCAAGATGCTATGCTCTCCTTTAAGTCAACCGTTAAAAGCGACGACCCTACAAGCACAAACATATATAAAATAACAAAGCCATTGGCTGACCATACCGAGGCGCTTAACTGCGTTATTGATTGGCTGAATCTGCCATCAACGACCATAGAAGGCGTATCCAAATTGTCTGATATACACGCCATAGGACACAGGACTGTGCATGGTGCTGAGCATTTCAAAAACTCTGTATTGATAAATGAAGATGTAATAAAAGAACTCGAGCATAATGTAGAATTGGCTCCCTTGCACAATCCTGCGAATATATTAGGCATCAAAGCAGCAACGGCTGTCTTCGGAACGAATACACCACAAGTCGGCATATTTGATACGGCGTTCCATTCTACAATGCCACAATATGCCTATATGTATGGTATTCCATACGAGTATTACACGAACTACAAGATTCGTAAATACGGCTTCCACGGCACCTCACACCGCTATATCGCAATGCGATACAGAGCGATGCAAGGTAAAACAGTAGAGGAGACCAATATCATATCGCTACACTTAGGTAATGGCGGCTCAATCACTGCAATAAAGAATGGTAAGTCGTTAGATACCACAATGGGATTCACTCCTCTGGAGGGCTTATTGATGGGAACACGCTCCGGCGATATTGACCCTACTATATTGGAATTCATTATGAAGAAGGAACATAAGAGCATTGAGGAAGTGGTGAATATACTGAATAAGAGGTCCGGAATACTTGGCATATCAGGCATCTCCAACGATATGCGCGATATTGAAGACGGCATTGCAGAAGGCAATACACGAGCAATCTTAGCACAAGATATATATTGCTACCGAATAAAGAAGTATATTGGGTCATACATTGCTGCAATGAACGGCACGGACGCCATCTGCTTCACTGCCGGAGTTGGAGAGAACGACATAACGGTCAGACAACGAGTATGCGAGGACTTAGAGTTCCTTGGATTAGAGTTCGACGCCGAAGCCAATCGTAATTGCATAAGAGGCGAAGAGACATTAATATCTAAGCCATCATCGCGCATTAAGGTTTATGTAATCCCAACGAACGAGGAATTGATGCTCGCAAGAGATACTTACTGCATTGTATCAAATAATCCGATTACTGAATAACCATAGCGTTTTTTTATAAAAATAAAATAATGAAATACAAATACACTTATATCGCCATACTTATATCAATAATATCTATATTATCCACCAGCGATTTATTTAGTGCGACTCGTGGTCTAACGCCATTGCAAATATCAGAACTAGTGCATTCTACGCAACGCTCCGTTACCTCTTTACAAGGTAGTTGGGAGCGTAGCACAGATGGTGGTCGCTCTTGGAATGAGGTAAATGTTCCATTCAGCGACTATGCAAGCGGACAGGTGATATATAAGAAAGAAATACGTATTGATGAGGATTATATAAAGACGAAAACCGCACATCTCCTATTCCAACGACTGAGCGGACAAGTAGAAGTGTATTTCAATAGCGACTATGTAACAAAGGTGGACGGACAACTACTTCCCGCCGATATTGTAATACCGAAAAAACTGCTCATCAATGGTAGCAATGAATTGCGACTAGTGTTCTTAGAAAATAATAACATAGACATAATGCGTTATCGCGCAATGCGCAATGCACCTTGTCTGATGAAAGGCATTATTAGCGACCCAATGCTAGTGGGAACTTCCGATATTTATGTCTCCGACGTTCACTACCAAGCCAATGATGTAAATACTCTAAAAGGAGTGGTAACCATCACCGCAGGACAGATTTCCGACCAAATCATTGAGAAAGATGATGCTACCGGTGCGGTTGCTCGCAAAAAACTCTACATCACAGCCGAATTCCAACTGCTAAACAACCGAACAGGCGAAACTGTAACTCCAATGCAGAGTAGCGGCGTTAATATAGACGTCTCCAGCACCGCAAATATAAACTTCGACATCAATACCTCCGGTCTAAAGAATTGGTCAACTGACTCGCCCGAGTTATATAAATTGTGCATCCGATTAAAATATAATGGCACTCTCTTAGATGAATATTTTGTGCATTATGGCAAGCGTTCTATTAAGAATAGTAATGGTGCGATGCTGCTCAATGGCGTTCCACTCATCATCAAAGCGGTATCATATACCGAGCATTATGGCGATGACGGAAGCACGCTTTCGGCTTATAGATTGGAAGAGGATGTAAAGAATATTAAATTGCTAGGAGCCAATACAATACAGGTGAAACATATAAATCCGACACCCTATTTCGTCTATCTGTGCGATAAATATGGTATGCTGTTGCTCCTCGATTTGCCATTGAACAATACGCATTATGGTCTGCTGACTGCACCGGAGTTCGTTGCACAAACAAAGATTGTGTTAGATAAATTGCTCCAATACTACTCCACCTCACCATCATTTGTGGCGCTTGGTATCGGCAACAGCGTATTAGAATGCAATGCGTATAATAAACTTACGAAGGACTTAGTTGCTCGTGCCAATGGATACAGCAAGTTAATATATAAGCAAGTGGATATGCTCAATATGGACTTCAACACCGACCATTGCAACTTCCTTTTGGTAAATACAAAGAACGAGCGATTTAATTCAGAAGAAGTATCCGCCAATATAGATAAAATAAAGGAATTGTGCCAACTTCCGCTGGTTATGTCCTTCGGCACTCTAGTAGAGCCGAACAATCTGAATAGCTACAACGACCCAATGTCCAACGACTACCAATCATATCTACTTAAAAGTTGCTACAACATAGCCCAGCAAAAACATTTGTCCGGTGTGCTTATCAATTCATATAGCGACTATCGGACATATTTTCCGGTGCTTACCATTAAATACTACGACCAATATATCAATACCGATGGCATTACAGACCTATATCGCCATAATCGCCCATCTTACTCTATGCTAAAGGCATTGTTCAATAATGAACGACTACCGATACTAAACCCGGGAACATACGAACAACAAGCCCCCATCTCTTACATCGTGATAGGTCTGGTGTTGCTACTTATTGTAGTGTATATGCTCAATCGTTATAGTCGGTTTAGAGAGTATTTTATACGTGCGTTTTTGCGTCCATATAACTTCTATTCGGATATACGAGACCGCAGAATAATGTCCATCATCCAAACGCTAATCCTTGGAGCAATACTTGCGATGTCCTTTGCGTTATGCCTTGGTGGCGTACTATATAGTTTACGGACAGACCTCAATTATAGTTATCTCATCTCCGCAATCCTTCCATTCAACACCTTCCTATCTGCATTATACAAATTGGTATGGGAGCCAAATTTAATCTTATTGGCATTTGCAGGAATATTTGCACTATTGATATTACTCAATGCAGTGTTGTTGCGAATAATAGCGTTAATCTTACGTGCGAAAATATTTTTAGATAACGCCGTAACGATAACCATTTGGTCTGCATTGCCGTTTATAATTCTCTTACCCTTTGGGGTGTTGTTATCAAAATTGGTCCTGTTTTCACCGATATTTATCAGCGTATTCTTTATCTTATCGCTCCTTATACTATTCTGGTCATATCATAGATTATTGAAAGCGGTATCGGTATGCTTCGACAAGCCAATGCTGCAAATATATCTATTGGGAATAGTATATGTTGTCCTTGTGGCAGTGATACCATTAGTGCTTTACGAGGGAAGGTATGATATAGTGTCCTTCGTAAATTATTGGATGTATATATGATTAGACCTCACTCTATGGCAAGGAACTTTTAAATTATCCGTCATTGCGAGCTTAGAACAGCAATCTCCAACCCAACTTTCCCACAAGGAAGGTCTCAACCTAACCCCCTAGCCCCCTTCCCACAAGGAAGGGAGAATAAAACAAGGGCGACTTCTGGATGGGAGGTCGCCTTTTTGTTATGGTGTTAAAACATAATTGAGGCACCAATGCTGATGTTATCAATTACGAGAGGGCGCTGGCTCGTAGCAGGCCAAAATGCTTTGCTCTTGCATAGTTCAGATGCGCCATATTGAAGCAGTGTATTTAAAACAAATCTTAGTGCTGGGTCTATTCTATATCCAAGATTAGACGTAGCAGACAAGGTCTGAATTATAACCAGCGGAGCATTCATACATAAGCCCTGAAGCATACTTTTTCCAAATATATAGCGCTGGTATATAATATCTCTCTCTACTTTCAAAAGCACACTCATACCTGAAATCTCTTGGTCGAAAATATACAAAAAATCTATTATAGCCGAAGCCCTATGACCATATCTTAGCCCACTTAGATAATCTAAATCCATCGGATTAGGCAGAGTAGGTTCCGCTGACGAGCCATTAGAGACAGAAATATTATACCATCTCATAATATCAAAACTATTACCCAAAGTTATAAGTCCATCTGTCTTTCCATAAACCGCTGTACTTGCACATCCGCCAATCATATATCCATTGACTATCTTGTAACTTGGTCCAATAGAGGAAATAGATGAAATATTTTGAGCAAAATTACCTTCATCTTCTGGTCTTCCAACTCTAGCATAGCCAAGACCAATATCAGTTTTTTGTATATAGTCATTCCTCTGAAAACTCAAAATTTCTGTAAAACCAACGGAGACGTCCCAATTATTTTTAGAATCAGTATGTTTTAAATCCTTGTCTTTAGAATATATTCTTGATGGAATGCCGCCGGATATCGATATGTACGGAATTGCATACACACACAAGTTCGTTGCTCCAATTACGGCGATAGCAACAATCGCTACAAAAATATTAAAAGATTTCATTGTGGATTTCTCCTGTATTTGTTTATGAAAATAGCATATATGCTACCACTCGGAAGAAGCGACAGGCGTCATCGATTAGATATTCTGGCAAGAAAAAATATATATTCTTGCTTTTGCTTGAGTGGTATAATATGAATATAATAATTATTTTTGAGAATATATATATATCAAGAAAGTTATCCACAATTTGAAAAAAGTTTTACAAAACCACCTACTTGGGATGGTTGGGAACTCCCCCCACCGATACATATTTAATTTCATAATATGATTATATATTGCAAAAAAAATGGTATATTAGTAGTAATTTGTATATAGCATAATTATATTTATATGGCAACTTTACGTGATATAAGAAATAGAATCGCTGGTGTAACAAGTATCCAAAAGATAACATCGGCTATGAAAATGGTCTCCTCTATTAAATCTAGAAGAGCACAAAAGCAAGCAGAATCTGCACGCCCATTTAACCGCAAGATAAATGAAATACTTAGCGTTCTGATTAGTAGTCGCGATGAACAACTACTGGAGCATCCGCTACTACAGCCATCCAAAGATGCTGTGCGGAACGTTGCTATCATTGTTATTGCTGGCGATAAAGGTATGTGCGGTTCGTTCAATAACAACCTCCTAAAATTTGTGGATGCCTATCTACATACCGAATTCAAAGAGCAATACCCCGATGCTATACCACATCTTATTCTTATTGGCACCAAGCCGGTGGATTACTACAAAAAGCGTTCGCACGATATATTGAAAACATTTCCCAATGCCTTCCAGACCATAGATTACGCTATGATAGAGGATATTCACGACCTAGTTGTGAAGGATTTTATTAATGGAAAGATTGATAGAGTATCTGTATTCTTCAATAAATTCATTAACATAATGAAGCAAGTTCCGACCAACCAACCGCTACTGCCCGTTACATTAGACCCTTCGCTTATGGAAGCCAATACGGGCAACATTGACTATATATTTGAACCCAATAAGCAAGAGATACTTAACACTTTGCTTAACCAATACATTGACCTCAATATATGGGTGCCGGTGCTCGAATCAAATGCAGCAGAGCAAGCAGCACGCCTCATTGCAATGGATATGGCTACTAAGAATGCGAAAGATTTGATTGGAGAATTGGAATTGCAATACAATAATGCGCGTCAGGCAGCCATCACAACGGAGATGTTGGAAATTGTTGGTGGCTCTGAGTCCTTACGCAAGTAACAATATGATTTAATAGAACTTATGCTCAATCAGAATATAGACCCGCTTGCTTTACAAGACAAAACTTATGTTCATCATCCTTTACAGGAGCAAATTATGTTTAAAGAAGATATAAGACCAGAGCCGACAGTGCTCGCTGATGATACTACCAATCTGTGCTTAAAGATAGATATAGAAGAGATATTTGAGGAGTAATATGAATACACTAACTATTAATGTTCCGGAGATGTTAGATATAGATGCTCGGGAAATTTCTATGCTCATAGGAAGCAAACTATATGAACAAGGAAAGCTTTCGTTGGGGCAAGCAGCAGATGTCGCTGGTTTGTCAAAACGGACTTTTGCAGAGATGCTATATCACTACGATACGCCCTTATTTAATTATCCTGCGTCTGATATAATAATGGATGTAGCCAATGCGTAGAACTATTATTTCTGATGCAAGTTGTTTTATTGTTTTATCAAAAATTGATAGCATAGAATTACTGCACTCCGTTTATGGAACCATCATAACAACTCCTGAAATAGCGGCAGAATTTGGAGAACCATTACCGAATTGGGTAACTATTGAAAATGTAAAAAATATCCATAAACAACAATTACTTGAACTAAATGTGGATAAGGGAGAAGCAAGCGCTATTGCATTAGCACTTGATACTCCGAATAGCACAATAATATTGGATGATTATAAAGCAAGAAAAGTAGCACAAACGCTTGGATTGAAAATTACTGGAACTATTGGGGTAATTGTTAAAGCAAAACTTGATGGCATTATTCCTTCAATAAAACCATTAATTAACTCAATAAAGCGAACAAATTTTAGAATTACTCCCGAGTTGGAACTACAATCGCTTATTGCAGCAAAGGAATAAAAATACCAACCCAACCCAACACAAATTATTTTTTTTACATATATATAACACAACACTATGAAAAATGAAATCAACGAAGGCATTATCGTGCAGGTTATCGGACCTGTGGTAGATATTGATTTTAGCGGCGGAAATATCCCAGCCGTTATGAATGCCATCACTATAGAATTGGCTTCCCCTGAAACCGGTAAGGTCTCTAAACTCATCTGCGAAGTGCAACAGCACCTCGGCGAAGATAGAGTGCGCACCGTTGCTATGGATTCTACAGATGGACTAGTCAGAGGTATGAAAGCCATAGATACCGGTGCTCCTATTTCTGTCCCCGTGGGAGAGGAAGTTCTCGGCAGAATGATAAATGTTACCGGCGATACTATTGATGGAAAGCCCGATATAGTTGCTAAGCATTACCGTGCAATCCACCAGCCAGCACCTCCATTCTCTTCTCTTAGCACAACAAAGGAGATGTTCGAAACCGGCATTAAGGTCATTGACCTTATACAGCCATTCACAAAAGGCGGTAAAACAGGTCTATTCGGTGGTGCCGGTGTTGGTAAGACCGTTATTATCCAAGAGTTAATACATAATATCGCAAAACACCACGGCGGTTATTCATGCTTTGCTGGCGTTGGAGAACGCAGTAGAGAAGGTAATGACTTGTATTTGGAAATGCAAGAATCCGGTGTAATTGATAAGACCGCACTCATATTCGGACAAATGAACGAACCCCCCGGTGCACGTTCACGTGTTGCATTGACTGCACTTACCGTAGCAGAATATTTTCGCGATGTAGAAGGACGCGATATGTTGCTCTTCATTGATAATATATTCCGCTTTATCCAAGCCGGCTCCGAAGTATCTGCATTGTTAGGTCGTATGCCATCGGCTGTTGGATACCAACCAACACTCGCAACTGAACTCGGAGCACTCGAAGAGCGCATTGCATCTACTAAAAATGGCTCTATCACATCCGTGCAAGCGGTATATGTTCCTGCTGATGACTTAACAGACCCCGCACCAGCAAATACTTTCTCCCATCTGGATGCAAAGACAGTATTGAGCCGCCAAATCTCCGAATTGGGTATCTATCCAGCGGTAGACCCATTGGAGTCCAGCTCCCGTATAATGGACCCACTAACTATCGGTGAAGCACACTACAATACAGCACGCGATTGTGTAAATACTTTGCAGAAATACAAGGACTTACAAGACATCATTAACATTCTCGGAGTAGATGAATTGTCCGATGAAGATAAGTTATCTGTAAATAGAGCAAGAAAGATACAGAAGTTCTTCTCGCAACCATTCTCCGTAGCAGAGCAATTTACCGGTAGAGAAGGCAGATATTGCAAAATAGAGAACACTATTGAGGGATTCCGTGCAATTCTTGATGGCAAATGCGATGATGTTCCAGAGTCAGCATTTACTTATGCCGGCGATATAGAAGAGGTCTTTGACCGCGTAAAGAAAGGCGAATACTAAAAATACAATATGAGACCTCGCCATATTTGGTCTTATCTATCTGGCGAGGTCTCATAATTTATTCCAATATAATTTCAGGAGAAAAAATTATGTTCAAAGAAGATATAACCCCAACTACTCCTCCATCAGTCAACACCACTAATGATGGAAATCCGGCGTGGCTCACACCAGAACTCGGTGCAATGCTACTCAAAGAAGTCGCCGACTACGAAGCCGGCATCGGCAGAACTTGGACATCAGAAGAAATAAGAGAGAAGTATTTCAGTGACTTATAAAATCGAATACAAAAACAAGGCAGAGAAAGATTCGGTTTTGGGACACGAATAAATTATAAATCAATATTTTTGAAAACATTTAATACAAAATTATGAACGATACAAATAAATTATACGCTCTAACTATCCTTACTCCTAACGATGCTTTTCTTACAGCAAGCGTTAAGTCCGTTACCATTCCCAGCGTTAGCGGAGCGTTCCAGGTGCTTGTAAATCATGCTCCTATTATCGCTGCTATAGATAGTGGAACACTTACAACGGTTGATGAGCAAGACAAAACTTGCCAATACACCGTGAAAAATGGAATCGCCGAGTTTAAGAATAATCAATTAACCATTAGCGTAGCAAGTGCAATAGCAAATTAATTGCCCCAGCTAATTCCATCCTAAACCTTATTACTATTCGCAAATGAATAGCAATAAGGTTGATTTATCGTAATCACTAAAAACATAAAATGAAAAAAATAATACTAACACTACTATTAATACTAACAACGGCAACTCTCAAATCGGAAAGTTCCTTCCATTTAGGTATATCCGCTGGGCTTGCGTTGCCAAATGACAAGATATCCCAATTCTATAACGATACTAAGCAGAAAATGGATGCCGATTCGTTGAGTTCTATCGGCACATATTTTAAGAAAACCGCTGCCGATGCCGGCTATACTGTGAATGTAAAGGGACACCTTAGATTGTCCGACAATATTGAATTTACTCCAAGTATTGGAATTATTAGATTTAATGAGGGTGAGTATGGTTTGGAAGTGCCGTATGAAAATAAGAACGATACCGCAAAAGCGAAAGTTCAATCAACTACCAACATAATTCCAATATCTTTGGGATTAAATGCGTATCTTTTTCGCTCATTCATTAGTTTGTATGGCACTGCCAACGTTTGCTACAACTATACGACCTATTCATACGATGTTAATTGGTCTAACTATCCAGCCGTTCCGATTAGCACATCTGAGCCAATTTCGCGTCTCGGATATAGCGTTGGAGGCGGAATAGAATTTGATTTAAGTATCATATCTCTAAGTTTTGAAGCCACTTACAATACGCACAATATTATAGGAAAGAGTTCAGAGGAGCCGACAAAAAATTACGGAATGTTCACAGTGGGCGTTATTTTTTAGGATAATGAAGTGATATATACTATAGTCGGGCTAGACCCAACCCTCCCCGAAGGAGAGGGGAGTTGTCTGAACCTTGATTAACCAGATTTGGATGATTGACTATGATTTTCTTCAATCAATGTTCCCCCTGCCTTTGTGGGAAGGGGGTTAGGGGGTTAGGTTGCTCCCATTCTCCTTCGGGGAAGGGGCTGGGGGATGGGGTCAATTCTGGGGATTGTAGGTCAATTCCTTCGTAGGTCTGTAGGTCAGTTCCCCTTATATAAACAAATAACATTAACAATTACACGAATACAATGCCAATGCCAAAACCGCTAAATGCGGAACAAATAAAAATAATGCTGCAAGCCGGAAAAATTACCGGCGATACCCTTACACTACTCGGAAAATACATTAAACCCGGTATCACAACATTAGAATTAGATAAAATAGCCGAAGATTATATCCGAAGTTGCAACGCTGTCCCCACTTTTAAGGGATATAACGACTTCCCAAGTTCCCTCTGCATCTCCATAGATGAATGCGTAGTTCATGGTCTTCCGAGCGATAGACAACTCAAAGAAGGCGAAATAGTGTCCATAGATTGTGGTGCTACTTTCAATGGCTATGTCGGCGATAGTGCAGTAACTTATCCTGTGGGCGAAATCTCAGAAGAGAAAAAGCGTCTGCTACGTATCACCGAGGAATCGCTTTTCAAAGGGATAGAGCAAGCCGTTGACAGAGGAAAGGTTTATGATATTTCCCGTGCAGTGCAGCAGTATTGCGAATCCAATGGCTACTCGCTTACAAGGGAACTCACCGGACACGGCGTAGGGCGTAAAATGCACTTGGCGCCGAGTGTTCCTAACTTTGTTCCGCCACTATTGGAGCGTAGAAGGATGCCGAATGAGAAGTTATACAATGGACTCGGCATTGCCATAGAGCCGATGGTTCATATTGGTGCGAAGGAAGTTTATACAGGAGATGATAAGTGGTCGGTGATAACTCGCGACCACACAGCAGCGGCGCATTTTGAGCATACATTAATAATTAATGGAAAAGAACCGATAATTACAACATTACGCAACTAATGATATTCTGGTATTTTTTTCGTATATTTGTAGTTTAAAGAATAATTAAAAATTTCAAAATACTATGAAAGTAAAATACGATAGCCAACAAGATATACTATATCTCCAATTACGCAAAGAACAAATATTTGAAAGCGACGAAGATAGAAACGGCGTGATAATTGACTACTCGGCTGATGGACAAATTGTCGGCATTGAACTACTTAACGCTACCAAAAGCGTAGAAAGCCCTATGAAAGTAGAATATGAATTCGCTTAAATTCATAAAATAATATAAACAAAAAACAAAAACACCAAACCATATATGGCAAAACAAGACCTCATTAAAGTAGATGGCGTTGTAGAAGAAACGCTGCCAAGCACTCAATTTATCGTGAAATTTGAGAACGGACACAAAGTCCATGCTCATATTTCCGGTAAAATGCGCCAAAATTATATCAAAATCCTGCAAGGCGATAAAGTTACCGTCGAACTCTCTCCGTATGACCTCACAAAAGGACGTATCGTCTATCGTTTCAAGTAAGCCGACAAATTCTAACGCTTAATTATAACCTTAATATATTGAGGAGCAGTCCATAACTCCGACTTTATATTCAGACGGCAGTAATATGTTCCTGTGGCTACAATGTTGCCGTATGTGTCTTTCATATCCCACAAGATGTAGTTATTACGCACCTTCGCCGGCGATGTAAGTGTGCGTATATGCTTCCCTAATCTATCGTATATCTCCAATTCCTGCTCTAATTGCTCTAGCCGAGTCGCTAAGTAGTAACTGAAAGTTATATCGTTGCCTATCGTTGGAATTGGATATGCAATGAAATCGCTAATCTCATTGTTAAGCGAAATATATAGATAATAGTTCGCCGTTACAACATTCCCATTGGCATCTCTGCCGGTTATCTGCAAATAATTCTCTCTATCAGTTACTTCTTCCAACTTCAATTTCAATGTCGCTTTGGTATGCAAGCCGCCTGGGAATGCTGTAAGAGCATACGCTTGCGTATTGGTTTCGGATAGAGGAATGCCATTGAACCGCACCGATATTGGATTTGACGACAGCACCGGTAGCAATGAGTTATCCATTAGCGTTATATCAATCTCCGGTGTTGAGATAATGTAATCCTTATCGTGTAACTCGCTATCATCAGCAAATACAAGTAGTTCCGGCTTCGTTGTATCATCATAAATGGTGAGCATAAATGTCTCTTTCATTGATGGAACAAGCCACACATTAAAGTAATTCACATATCCCAAATTCTCCGTCTCCACTTTGTATTCCACTATATAACTGCTCATCGGCGAAAGTGAAGGAAGTGAAATACTATCGTTTGCAATATATAAATATGTTGGCTCGGAAGTGATCTCAGCAGATACATTCTCTACCACAACGACGAGTATCGCAGTATCACCACGCAATACATTTGTTGGATTGAAGCCACTACTTGCTTGGTCTATAGCCAATATAGCAACATCCGTAGAGTCGCCAGCGACATAGAATTGGAGCGTTGCTACATTGTTGCTCTCATCATATTCCTTTATATCATTATCGCAATCGGCGAAGATAGAAATGGTATGCACACCGGACTTCTCCGCTATTGGTATAGCGAATGTAATATCTGTGCTACGCTGAATGTAGCCGAGTGGTGCGTAGTAATCAGTATTTTCGCCATTATAGGAATGTTGCAAGCGATTGTTAAATGGCTCATCAAAACTTGTTCCAGCACTATGCACCGGAATTGTAATGAACATAGTATCGGCTACATCGTTCTGAACAACCACAGCATCATCGGCATTGATATACACATCGGGTGTTGGTGCTATTTTTATCTCAAGCATCGGGTCACCCAATAGAGAGAAGTTGTATCGCATCACATTCACATACTGATTACCGGTAGAATAATTTAATGCACGCTTAGCGGCTTCCATCAAATCACCGAGACGGCGTAATGGATTATCGGCAGAGATTAAATTGCTTACAAAGCCATTCATAAAAGCATAGTTAGAGCCAATGGTAACGGTTGTTGTAGAGCCAAGAGCAGCCACAAATCCTTTGTCGGCATACTTCAGCAGATAATCCTCGTTAATACTTGGTGCAGTGGTTTCAGCGAACGCTCCTGTGTTGCAGGACATAGACATTAATATACCATACTTATCCTTGTTGTTTAAGTTATCCACTTGCCAGCCGGACATATCAAAGCCAGATGGAGCCCCGTGTCCATTGAATATAGCGAACATTGCACCATTATTTACTGCAGCAATTATCTCATTCTTCTTTGCTTCCGTTATTACATTCATATCTTCCCAATCCTTGTTAATCATCTGTGTATCGGCACACAGCGGAGTATGCCAGACATAAGAACCGAATGTAGCAGCATCATTCCTAATGAGCGTCTTCTCGTAATCGGTATAACCACCATTGATAAAGAGGAAGTGCTTGTGCCATTGAGCAGGTGTCATCGCTTCATACTGCTTCACTTTCGCAATGTAATTATCCATCTGTTGAGGCGTTTCGCAAGGGATTCGCCCGAGAACAACATCGGCTGAATGAGTTGCATCATCTTTGAAGCAGCCAAACCAATAGTCCGTCGGCGGATTGCCATAAGTTGGAATATAGTCAATGGAAGTAGATGTAAGAAGGACTTGCCGTGCATCAAGAGAAGCATCTCCAATTAACATAGCATAGCGGACAGACGGCTCTTGCCAATTCTGGTGAGCATATCGGAGGAATGCTTTAATTGCTGCTGGTCTCTTCCTACCATCGCTAAATTCCTTATATACATCCTCTATATCTGCTGTTTGGATGCGAACACCCTTGCTACTTCTATATTGAGCGTATTCCATTGCTTGCTGTTTGAATGCCGAGTGGTAGATAATAATCATATCGGCAGCGTTTGTAGTATCGTGATAACTCGTTTCATTAACTAACGATACGTTAGCGGTCTCAATGCCAATGGTATCGGTTATGACGAAATAATATTGTGCCGGAAGCAGATTTATACTCGGCGTATTTTTGAATACAATGCTATTGGATAGCGTATCAATGGCTACGATGCTTGCAGTAGCGAAATCGGTGAGTGTGAGTTGGCTTTTGTCCGCTATGTTACAAGCGAATGTAGCATTTGACTTCGTAGCAAATGCCTTAGCGTTCCCTTCCAATTCAAAGTAATCTATCGCAATGCGGCTCTCCAAAGTATCATCCGTTATATTCAAGAACTCAATAGCGTTCTCTCCTTGCTGGAATGCTGATGACGGCACTTTATAAGTAGCAACGTGATGGTCAGCAAGCGTATCAAATGCTGCAATACCAATGGTATCGCCATTTAAGATAGTATATAACTTGCGTTTAATACTGAACTTTGTAGCACCACCGCTCGAATCAATGTATGTAGAGAAGCATAGACGGAGGTCTGTGGTATCCGTTGGATAGTATTGGAATGTGTATTTCAGTTGTGCATTTACGATATATATGGGATTAATGTTATTGCCGGGATAGTCGCGTAGTGTTCTCCAATAAAAACCCTCAAAGACAGTTCGCTCGAAATTATGCTCATTATAACCCATAAAGTAAAGCGAGTCCTTTTCAAAATGCAATTTCATATTAACCGCATCCACACCATTAGACACCGCATCTGCTTCTTGTAATGTAGCATAACGCTTTGCCAGCATCTGCTCATCGGACTTCAAATAGAACACGGCTTCGGTAGTATAGTCATCATAGTATGAACTATCCCCGTGCTGCATCTTTCCGAGGAAATATATGTCATCGGCATCGCAGTAAATAGCCACCTCGCTACCATTATGGAACAAATGTAGCGCATCGGTATTGGAATGGGCAATCTGCGAGAGAGGTATTTTAGCAATGCCGTCTTGCTTTGTAGCAATGCGGTATGTCTGTGCATTTACGAATGTGCAACAGACAAGTATTAGGATTATATACAGGTAAGTTTTCATATTTTTGGCAGTTAGTTATTACAAATCTACAAAAAAATATAACAAATATGGTAATGCTACAAGCGAGTAATTTAATATAAATGTATTATATTTGTAGTAAATAATTTGGAGAAGTAAATATGGAAACCAAAACTGTTCCCACACCTGATGAAATTTGGGCGATACTAAGAGAAACCGCAGCAAAAACATCAATTTTATTAGCAATTATATTCGCTACAACATTAACGCTATCCGCACAGTTCAGCGGTGGCAGCGGCACACAAACCGACCCATATCAAATAACCAGCAAAGCGGATTTAGAGGCATTGAGCGATAGTTGTTTCTACGTAAATAATTATTCGCTAGGGAAGTATTTTTTGCTAATGAACAATATTACTGACCCGTGGGATTACAGAGGCATCGGGTATGACTCAACTAAGAGTTTCTATGGAAATTTTAATGGCAATAATCACACAATAAACCTCAATGTTAGTTCAGAAACTAATATATTTGTCCTCTATAATGCTGGAACAATTAAAAAACTGACTGTGATTGGAGTAAGTGCTGGTGGAGGAATATCCTCAAAAAATCTATCAACTGGAATTATTGATAGTTGCAACAATAATGCAGCCATAACGGGATTCTATTGCGGAGGTATTACAATGCATAATTTAGGGACAATATCAAATTGCACAAATACCGGTAATATTACAGCCACAGTTCATTCAGGCGGCATATCTTGTTCCAATGATAACCCCGCCGCATATCCTTCAATTATTAATTGTATGAACACAGGTATTATTAAAGGGTTAACCAGAGTTGGCGGAATAGTCGGATTTGCCAATAATTACTGCCATATTACGAAATGTATAAATACCAATGTTGCAGAAGGAACAGATTTTGTTGGTGCAATATTAGGGGAAATATCTGGTAATACTACCATCACCGATTGCTTTTACGATATCCAGATGTGCAAGTATAAAGCAGTCAATAACCAAGACCATCCCGGTGTTACGGGTCTTCCAACACATTTGTTGATGGATGAATTGGCGAAGTAAGGAGATTGCCAGTCGCACTGCAATTAGTTAAACCAAAAGATATGAAAATAATACACATACAAAAATTACAAATACCCGATGTGCAAGTAATTAGATTTGCTAAGTATAGCGATGAGCGCGGATACTTCACTGAGATATTCAATATCAATGATGTCCGACAGCAATGTCCGTTTATTCCACCAATTATGCAGATGAACGAAACATTCTCATTCGCGAATACATTTCGCGGAATGCACTCGCAACTTGGAATGGGGAAACTTATCCGCTTGATATATGGGCGCTTAATTGACTTTGCAATGGATATACGACCGGAGAGCGGTACCTATATGCACATTATCGGTTATGAGGTGAGAACTACTTGCGAATACAGTGATTGGGTATGGATTCCGCCGGGCTTTGCCCACGGGACGTGGTTGTTGGAAGATTCTATGATGGAGTATTTTTGCACCGATACTTATAAGCCGGATGTTCAGCGGACAATTCCTATTTTTACTTCGCCGATTAATTGGTCGCTATGTTCTGCCGAGATACGGGAGATGTTTAGTCGGATGGATAGAGAGAGTTTACATATTAACTCGCGGGATTTGTTGTAGATTTATTTTTCGCGGTTATGTTATCATTACCGACAAATACTTTGGCTTGTGCAGATATATTTAGAAGGATGCCCACAGCTGCCGAGTAGATAATTACTGCACTTCCACCGTAGCTAAGGAATGGTAATGGTATGCCGGTGGCGGGTAGCAGACCTGTATTTACTGCTGCGCACGCTAACAAGTATATCGCTAATGTTAGCACTATGCCGATAGATATGAAGTATCCAAATATATCGGGTGCCTTCTTTGCTACTTGCATTCCTCGCAAGAATATTATACAAAATGCCGCTATAATAACTAATAGTCCGATAAAGCCGTATTCTTCGCCGATGATGGAGAATATAAAGTCGCCGTGTGCCTCTGGTAAGAATCTGTATGCTTGCTTGCTTTGCCCTGGTCCCAAGCCGAAGATTCCACCATTACCTATTGCTATAAGTGCCTGTTGCACTTGCATAGGTGTGTCTATCATTCCAAAAAATGCCTTAATGCGAGCCACTCTGTAATCGGCATATAATGCGAACCCACACGCACCAATACAACCAATTATTCCAACAAAAATTAGATGTATCAGATTGGTATTGCCTACGAAAAGCATAGCCATTGCTATTAGTAATATAAGAGCCATATTAGAGAAGTTTGGCTGCAATGCCACAAGTAGACATACTAAACCTATCCATATTAAGAATGGTAACATACCATTTTCAAAGGATTTGATTACCTTCTGTTTCTTTGCTAATAGGCAAGAGAAGTATAATACAACAGCAAACTTGGCGTATTCAACAGGCATAAAGCCAATGGGTCCGAAATCCAATTGTCGTCTTGCTTCCTTTGCATCCACTCCGAATATTAAGACGCATACAAGTAGGACAACAGCAGATAGTATTATCGGTTTTGATAACTTGTCGTATATGTGGTAATCTATTTTAGAGAAGAATATTAGCGCAAATATTGAGAGCACTACTCTTATTGATTGCTTAATGAATAGAGCATCGACGCCTCCGTATTTCTCTGCCGATATAGGTGCTGATGCACTATATACTAAGCCGATAGAGAATAGTAATAGACCAACTACTGGCAGGAAGATTATCCAATCAATATTGCCTTTTGCGAGTTTCATTTATGTAGGTATGATTAATTTATGCTGCTATTTTAATCTTGCAATATAGTAATAATCAGCAACTTTTTTATTATTTTTACCTATTATTTTGAACAAATGAGGACAAATCCATAAATGCAAAAACATAAATACTCTTTCGTAATCCCTGTATATAATCGTCCCGATGAAGTGACAGAACTATTGGACAGCATTGCAGAACTGCATTCCACCGATGAGGAGATTGATTTTGAAGTCGTGATTGTAGAGGACGGCTCTACCGTTCCTTGTAAGGATGTAGCGGATAGATATGCGGACAAAGTTGCAATACAATATTTTATGAAAGAGAAGGCAGGACCATCTGCTGCAAGAGAATATGGTGTAGCCAATGCTTCCGGCGATTACATTATCTTCACCGACTCCGATTGCATATTAGAACCGAACTACCTCGTGGAAGTGAATAAAGCAGTCCTCGCCGAGAACTTAGATGTATATGGTGGTCCCGACAATGCTCATCGCACATTCTCTAATATGCAGAAAGCAACCAATTACGCAATGACCTCCTTCTTTACTACCGGTGGCATCCGCAATAAAAAGAAGTCGTTAGGTGGGAAATACTATCCTCGTAGCTTTAACTTAGGATTACGCAAGGAGTTGTTCCAGCAAATTGGCGGCTTTCCTCCTATCCATCCGGGCGAAGACATAGAATTTACGATAAAATTATTTGAATTGAACTGCAAAGTCGGCTTTATACCGAATGCTATTGTGTTCCATAAACGTCGCACAAGTTTCGCAAAGTTCTTCCGTCAAGTGTATAAGTTTGGCTGCGCTCGTATTTATCTAAATAGGAAATTCCCCGAGACAAAGAAGTTAGTTTACTACTTACCAGCAGCATTTACAGCATTCACAGCGCTATTCCTACTCAGCACAATAGTTTGCAAATGGGCGATTACGCCCTTGCTACTCTACGCCTTGCTTGTGCTTATTGATGCAACGCTCCGCAATAGGAGCATTGTTATCGGTGCGATGTCTATCATCGCCTCATTCATACAATTATTAGGATATGGTAGCGGTTTCATTAAGGAATCCATTTGCACTATAATATTAGGAAAAGAGCCAAGTATTAATGTGTAATGGTGGTATTTTAGAGAAAAAATGCACAAAAACACCTTTTTTCTTTATTATTAAAAAAAAATCTATTATATTTAGATTAAGTGTGATTACAAAACATCGAATATTTTTTATAAACATAAAAACAGGAGTTGCTACATGGCAGCAAAATCACGAAACCAAGCATTGAAAGA
Source organism: Ignavibacteria bacterium (assembly GCA_031261605.1). Lineage (GTDB taxonomy): Bacteria > Bacteroidota > Ignavibacteria > Kapaibacteriales > UBA2268 > WRLB01. The sequence continues at coordinate 53,863 of JAISJI010000017.1, forward strand.
ATTGAATGTTGGCGCACAACACTTTTTTGTAATGCTTATTATGATTGTAGGTTTCTTCCTATTGTTCCAATATATAATTATCCCAGCAGCATTCGGCGGCTTTGTCCGTTCGTTGTTTGCTCCATACGGTGAAATGTTAGAAAAGACCGGATATGCCGAGTTCAAAGACGGCGTGTGGGCTTCTATATCAAAGGACAACGAGAAGAATTCTTATAAAAGCACCCCCGTATCGGGCGATGTGATAAACAAAGAATATATCTTTGACTTCTCTTGGGAGCGTAGAACTCCCGCCATTAACGGATATGCAAAAGAACCGAACGAGTTCTATTCAAAATGTCCCAAACTCGGCGAAAACGCTATCATCATTGAACCATGGGTATGCCTCTGGTTGCTTGCATTGGTCGCTGCTATTATCGTAAGTTTATTAATCAGTTCTTTTATGCCGGCGAGTATCGGATATATGTCCGCTCTGTTCTTCAATCAGGTGGAGGGCACAAAAGTTAAACTGCGTCTTCAGACCGGTCTTACAGACGACGTCATAGACCTGCTCGTTATGCCTGACGACCAATTTAGAAGTAAGGATGTAAATGAGGTAAAAGCTGCTTTCCGACTTATCTGGAATCGCACCGTTACCGAAGACATTTCATCTACGCACGCAATGATTGCTTTTGATGAAGTATATTATGATGATGTAGATATTGTTCATTTCCGTAATGAAATTATTTACAAACGTATCAAAGAGTTTTACTCCGACTTCTTACTTGTAGAAATTGAAGATACCAAGAAGGGCATCCTTTGGACAAGAAACCACCTCAAATTACTATCCGGTATGCGTCTGTATATGAGCCATCACTTCTGCGAAAAATACCAGAACACAGTTACAGGTATGGCGTATGGTGGTGCTGCATTCCTTATCGTATTTATCGGTATTCGTGGTTTGAAGTTCATACCAGCAGATAAACCTTCGTTCATCTTCCTCTCCATTATCCTTGAGTTCTCTATGCTTTCATTGATGGCTGTTACGCTTGTCTTTACAGAGGGCGAAGAACGTATGGATAAACTTATGAAGAAAATGGAAGATGCAAACCGTAGTTCGCTCGACTCACAAAAACTCCAGCAAGCCGACATCCATATGCTTACTAATGCTCTCGTTGGTCAAACAGCGTCTCTCATCAAAGACAGAGTAGAAAAAGCAATAGAAGAATTTATGACAAGCAATAACGAAGTAGAGAAAAAAATCGCTGTCGCCGTTGCTGACCGCATTCTTATCGGTTTGAAGAGCGAAAATCCAAAATAGAACTAATAATAAATCCGTATATATGATTTGTCATATATATGGTTTTCCATATATGAAAGAGACGCTTCGGTGTCTCTTTTTTTTACCACATACAGATTTATATGATATTACAATTCAACAACGTTTCATACGCAATACATAATACCGCAATCCTGCAAAACATTTCCTTCGAAGTTGATGCAGGTGACTTCTTGTCTATTGTCGGACCCAATGGCTCGGGTAAAACTACGCTACTTAAGTTTATCATCGGAGCGAAAAGCAACTACTCCGGCGATATTGTATTTAATGAAAAGCCCATTATTGGCTATGTTCCACAGGTGAAGACACTGCAAAAGTCCTTTCCGGCAACAGCGTTAGAACTTGTAGTGAATGGCATTACGTCTAAATGGAAATTCCGTATTAGCAAGGAAAATAAAGCGAATGCTTTGGAACTCTTGGAGCAGTTAAACATTGCACACGTTGCATCTCAGCAACTATGCGAACTCTCCGGCGGAGAACTCCAACGCATATACTTAGCGAGAGCCATTGTCCGCAAACCGCAAATATTGCTGTTGGACGAGCCGGCTACGGGTGTGGATTTGGTTTGCGAAAAAGATATGAACGAATTAATTGATACGCTACATACGGAGATGAAAACTACTATCATTATGGTTACTCACGACTGGTCTTCGGCGTATCATCATTCAAACAAACTGCTGTTGCTGAATAAGGAGATGGTGTTCTTTGGAACGCCGTCAGATGGATTTACGGATACCAACCTTGCACGCACATTCTCTAATATGAGTGACCATCATAACGTAACTTTTGGATTAAAACAATGAACATATTCTTACAAAACGCACTTATAGCCGGCATTGCCATCAGCATTACTTGCTCGCTACTGGGAGTTTTCCTTGTGCAGCGAAAGATGAGTTTCCTCGGTAGTGGATTATCCCATTCGGCACTTGGTGGCATTGGACTTGCTATATTGCTGGGTATTGAGCCGATGTATGTAGCGTTACCATTCACCGTATTGGTATCGCTGTTAATTACATTGGTCAATGAGCGGACGAAATTGGAAATGGATACATCTATTGGGATACTCTTCTCGGCTGCAACTGCTCTTGGTATCATCTTCATTGCCCAAAGTAGCGGGTATGTAGGAGATGCTTATAGTTATCTCTTCGGCTCTATACTTGGAGTTACACCGATGGATATAGTTGTAGCGATTGCTTTCACTGCCATTACCATTGCGTTTATGTGGAGATACTGGGAAGAATTGGCTTATAGCACATTTGATGCAGAGTTGGCGTTGTCGGACAATGTTCATATTCGGCGAAATACATATCTTCTACATATCTTATTGGCGATTGCTATCGTGGTAGCGATGAAGATTATTGGCATTGTGTTATGCACTGCTTTTCTGACGCTACCAGCAGCAATAGCAAGGGTTGTAGCGGGTACATTTACGAAGATGACATTGATTGCGGTTGTGGTTGGAATAGCGACAACGGTTGTTGGTATGTTCGTATCTTTTTTAGTGGATTTTCCTTCCGGAGCGACGATAATAGTGGTGCAGAGTTTGGTCTTTGGAGTATGTATGGTGGTTAAGAGGTAATTATATCATTTCAAGGACATCATTGGCTAAGCCCTCGGCACGATTATATGTAGATGACTCTGCGATTACACGTATAATCGGCTCTGTATTGGATGCTCGCAGATGCACCCAAGCATTGCTGTATGTGATTTTAATGCCATCAATAAGGGAGATTCGGCTTTGTGGAAATATTTCTCCAATTTTGGAATACAATTCCTCTCTATTGCCATCAAATTCCTTCTTACACTTTATCATCGCATACTTAGGATAGTTATCCGATAGCGTGAATAGCGTTGCTCCTAAGCGAGCAAGTATCGCCAGAGTAAGTGCAATGCCAACAAGCGAGTCGCGTCCATAGTGGCAATCGGCGAGTATCACCCCACCACTACCTTCGCCTCCGATAATAGCACCGGTCTGTTGCATTTTTTGGACAACATTTATTTCGCCGACAGGTGAGCGTTCTATTCTTCCACCATAAATTGATGCAACAGCATCAGCCAGCATTGTAGTAGATTGATTTACTACGGCTATCTTCATCCCATCGTTGTTGAGTGTATAGTAGCTATCGATGGCAATGCAGACGGTTTCTTCTTCGCAAAGCAATTCTCCATTCTCATCCACCAATACTAAGCGGTCGGCATCTGGGTCAACAGCAATGCCCATATAGACATTCTTATCTTCATTCTTAGATTTTTCTATATTCTTTTTTTTAATATAGTTGCATAGTGCGGTAAGATTTTCTTTAATTGGCTCGGGAATATGTGGAAAGTCGCCCGTTCCATCGCAATACAATTCCTCATACTTACATCCCAGTCGTTTTAGCAACCTTGGCACAGCCACAGAACCACCAGCATTCACCGCATCAATAACGAAAACGGCGTTCATTTTATTAAGGCGGAAGCGGATGTTAGCGATTTCATTTGCTATATAAGGCACATTTATTACTTGGTCAATGTGCATATCTATTGGGTCTTCTACTTCTATTACTTCGCCGATATTGTTAACTAGCGAGGCGGGTTCATTAAGTAGCGACCATAGTCGTTCATTATCACCTGAATTGAGGAATAAACCATCACCATTGAGGAACTTTAAGCCATTCCAATTGCTCGGGTTATGAGATGCAGTAATGGCGATGCCGCCAACAGCATTGTGTGCCGTAATATTGATTTGCACGGTCGGAGTAGGGACAACACCAAGTAGCAGGACGTCGTGCCCCAATAGAGTGAGTTCCTTTACCAGCACGCCTTCTATCCAAGAGCCAGATGGGCGACCATCTCTACCGATAACGATAGAACCACCGTTGCCAAGAAATTTATGGAAGGCATTTGCATAATCTACCACGAGCGACTTCGTAAGTTGGTCTAATGTAGCACGTAGTCCGGATATTGAGCGAACAATAGGCATATTGGATAAAGAAAAGGGTTTGTATTGAAATTAATTAAGTAGGTTCTGCTCATTAGAACCGGGCAACATATTCATCTGTTGTTTCAGAGCGAGCAAATTAGCTTCTATATCCGAATTGGATGCCAATTTTTTGAATTCAATATCTAAGGAAGTATTGGTGCCGGCGAGTTCCTCATAAGCGGATGCTTCTGCTTCAAGTCCCAAAATCTTTTCCTCATATTTATCAAAATTGCCGAAGGCATCTGTTCCGATACCCGCCAAGTTCTTATTAATCTGCTTTTGTGCTTTTGCTGCTTGGGAGCGAGCGATGAGAGTAGATTGTCTATTCTTTGCTTCGTCCAATTTAGCTTTCAGTTGCGACAGTTGTTCTCTAAGTTTCTTAGATGTCTCTGCTGCTTGTGTATGGAGTGGCATAAGGTCTTGGAGATTTCTATCTTCAATGGCTTTCTTCTCTAATGCTTGTCGTGCCAAGTCCTCTCTACCGGCTTGTAGTGCCTGCATAGCTTTATTTTGCCAATCGGTGCTATTTTTGCGGGCTTGTTCCATTTTGCGGGCGAGATTTTTTTCGTTAGCGATGGCTTGAGCGATAGCAGTGGTTGCTTTATTGATTGATGTCTCCATATCAAGCACCATTTGCTTAAGCATTTTTTCAGAATCTTCGATATTATCTAATGCTGCATTAGCATTAGAGCGAAAGAGATTAATGATACGTTGGAAGATACCCATAAATTACCTATTTAATAATTATAAAACGAATACGAAAACATAATATACCGCTTTTTTTTGAATTTATTTATATATGCATAAAATTAATTGATTTTTGCGAACTTTTTCCCTCTCGGATGAAGGGAACAATAATATGTAGTTATTTGTCTTTTATTATAGTGGAAATTTTGTAAAAAAGATTTATATTGCGTATTCAAATATAATGGAGTCAATTATGAATATTTACAAAACCATTTTTTTTATCGCTCTCACTTCTATCCTTATGCTCCCAAATCTATACTCGCAAGAAAATATGTATAAGTATAATGTTGAGAATACTAAGGTGTTTATGCTATCCGAAGGACAACATAGCGGTAGTGCAAGTTTTTTGGTCAATGCATCGGAAGATGTGATTAAGAAGTATCTCCCGGATGGTAAGTTTCCGATGGCGACCAATTGCTATCTCATAGTAACGGATAATCATAGGATACTTGTGGATGCTGGCTATGGTAGGGAACTTCCGAAGAATTTGGATGCTGTTGGTTATCCTGCTAATACCATTGATATTGTGCTACTTACGCATATGCACGGCGACCATATTGGTGGATTGATTGATGAGCAAGGTAATATCGCTTTTCCAAATGCGATGCTCTATATCGCCACCACGGAGGCGGATTATTGGATGGAGCAGAACAATAAGAGTGCAGTTCAAGTAATTGAAAAATATAAACTTGTAAACAAGTTGCATCTATATGAGCCGCAGCCGTTGTCCAATGCTCTCGTTCCGCTATTGTATGATGAGAATTATATTTATGCGATTGCTGCATTTGGACATACACCGGGGCATACAGTATTTCAGATTGGCAATCGTGATAAGATGCTGATATGGGGTGACTTAACGCACGCAATGGCAGTGCAGATGCCCTATCCGAATATTTCTATGACTTTCGACGTATCGCCAAAGGATGCAGCGGTAACGCGTAAGAATATATTGGATTACGTATCGGCGAATAAAATTGTTGTTGCCGGAATGCACATTGCATATCCGGGAATAGGATATATAGAAAGTGCTGGCAGTGGTTATGTCTTTAATCCAATGAAGTAGGTTACAGCTGCTTAGGCAGGAAATAGTAAAAAATAGCGTCCTATATCAATTATGTTGATAAACTTTCGTATATTACAAATATTACTACACACTAATCCTTACAAAAAAAAATGAAATTTTCTCTCTCTATTATTCTCCGCAGTTCTCTTTCTTGCGAGCCAATTCACCATCCTCGCTGTAGATTTAAATCTGCTCCCAATATCAATTGGTAACCAATTAGAACCGGCAATATCCCAGCAAATTCAAGGTTTTACAAACGCAAAACTCGTCTGCATATACACCACTCCAACCATAACTCTTACCGGAATCGGTGATTACAACTATAGAATAGAATTTGATGATGCGACACATAAAGGTGGCGCTTCTTTTTGGATTGCTACTTATGTAGATTCGCTAAACCCCAGTATTATCAAGTCATTTACGTTTTTTGATACCAAAACTGATGGATTTACTGTTATGACTTGGTCTCAGCCAATGGTTGCCTGTCTCAACTTTAGGTTTTCTACAGAGAGATATTTAACGGTTAATACTATGGATTTTGCCAATTTTATTGAAAAATTGAGGGACGAAAGCAAAATCCCGAGTATTATTGATACGATGGAAGATGTAATTATTAACAGTACGTATATGTTTGGTGCTGGGTTCCCTGAAAAATTTTATGTCAACGATAGTTTATTGGAATTATACAAGAGTAGACCGATTTTTTGTGCTGCTACACTTCGCTATTATGAGCCGAAAGAATGCAATTTTTGCTATTCGGATATTCCGATGCAGCAGTTATATTGTATAGATGATTTTGATGGGATTAATGATGAATTGAAGCCAACACAAGCAAATATCTATCCAAATCCAGCGAACGCTAACTCTATGGTAACAATAGAGTTAAATCCCAGCCAAGTAGGAAGTGGAGCAAATATTGTGCTATATGATATGCTGGGAAATGAAATCAAACAAATTTATAATGAATTCGTAGGTGCGAATGATTATTCGCCCTTACATATAACGTTTTCTACACAAGAACTCCCGAAAGGTATTTATTATCTAAAAATACTGAGCGGTGGCGATGTGAAGGTAGAGAAGGTGGTGGTGAGGTAATTTTTTTGATTTCACCCAATCCTTCCTAGGTGGTAGGTATGGACCCAACCCAACCCTTTGGGGAGGCGTTTAAATAATCTGCCATTGCGGGCTTGCCCCCGCAATCCCCATTGTGTTGTAGGGGTTCAAAATTTTGAATCCCTGCGAATGATAGATTCAATTCCCTAAATATCCCTCCTACAAAAATAAATTTTGTATTTACCGCATAAATTGTTAATTTGCACTTCCTATATTCCAAATTAAAATATGAACTACCAATCCATCACGGAAAAATTAATAAATAGAGCAAAAACATACTCCGCTAATCTGAAAATATCTGTTCGTAAAGACAAATCTTTTGATGTCGGCATTCGCAATGGCGAAGTAGAGGAATTGCAGGAAGCATCCGCTACAAACCTCTCACTTTTCGTCAATATTGATAACAAAACTGCATCGGCTGCTACATCAGATATGCGATACGAAACGCTTGAGACGCTTTTGGATAATGCACTTGAGCGTGCTATGCTTGCATCTGTGGATGAAGATGCTATCTTCCCAGAATATGAGCCACTTACAATACAGCCGGATAGTTTGCAATTATACTCAGCGGACATTACAGAGATTACGCCAGAGGAGAAGATACAGGCAGCAAAGGATTTAGAAAAACGCTGTCTATTGGATGAGCGTATTACGCTATCGGCTGGCTCTGGTTATAGTACGAATGAAAGCGAGTATTTGTTGGCATTATCCAATGGATTTTATGGCACTTACAAGACATCTCATTGTTCGTTGGGAGTGTATTTACAAGCGGGGAATGATACTACAGCGTATCAAGATGGATGGTCAGATAATGCACGTAGTCCGAAGCAGTTACGCTCCGTAGAGGAGGTTGCTGAAATTGCGGTAGAGCGTGCTACACGTATGCTTGGAGCGAGGAAAGTAGCAACTCAACAAGTGCCGGTTATCATAGACCGCTATGCAGCGGGTTCCATACTTGGCTTTATGTTGGAATGCTTGAATGGGCGTAATGTGTATATGCAGCAATCGGTTTTTGCGGGTAAATTGGGAATGCAAATCGCTAATAAGAATGTTACGATTTACGATAATCCGCTCATATCGGGTTCGTTGGGTGCTCGTCCATTTGATGCAGAGGGTATTCCTTGTCGCAACAATAGTATAATAGCCGATGGCGTGTTAAAGTCCTATTTATTAACGACTTACTCTGCTAAGAAGTTAGGTATGAAGGTGAATGGCTTGGCATCGGGAACATCCAATTTATTTTTAGCAAAAGGCACACATAGCCAAACCGAACTAATACATAGTATTGACAAGGGCTTACTGCTACTTAAAACATTGGGACAAGGCACCGATACCACTACCGGTGGCTATTCCAAAGGGGCGTATGGGATTTGGATAGAGAATGGGGAATTGACACATCCGGTATCGGAGATTACAATATCGGGTAATATTTGCGATATGCTGAATGGAATTGGAATGATTGGTAATAATCCAGATGAGCGTAGGGCTTGGCAAGTGCCGTCGTTCATAGTAGATGGCTTAACAATTTCTGGTAATTGATTTTTTTTTTGAATTAATAATAAATGAGGAACTTATGGGTTTAAATAACACACTCATAGGAGCAATAGCCGGCGATGTTATTGGCTCTGCTTATGAATTTAATAACGTGAAAACAACTAATTTTCCGTTATGGACAGAGGATACCGATTATAGCGATGACACGGTTTTAACTGTCGCTATCGCTGATGCTATTCTCAATAAAAAAGATTTTGCGAAAACGGTATGGCAATATGGTCGCAATTATGAAGATGCCGGTTATGGCGGTATGTTTCTGCAATGGCTATTTAATAACGAAGATGATAGCAATCTCCAGCCGTATAATAGTTTCGGCAATGGCTCTGCGATGCGGGTTAGTGCTGTTGGTTTTGCTTATGAGACACTGGAAGAGGTGTTGGAAGTAGCCAAGCAGACCGCAGAAATAACGCATAATCATCCGGAAGGAATTAAAGGGGCACAAGCGACTGCTTCTGCAATATTTTTGGCGAAAAATGGCAAAAGTAAGCAGGAGATTAAGGAATATATAACACAAACTTTTGGCTATAATTTGGATTTCACTCTTGATGAAATTCGTCCATCATATCGTTTTTATGAGACCTGCCAAATGACAGTTCCGCAGGCGCTCGTTGCATTTTTGGAGAGCACTGATTACGAAAGTGCTATTCGTTTAGCGATTTCCATTGGCGGAGATAGTGATACGATTGCTTGTATGACCGGTGGAATAGCAGCAGCGTATTACAAGGAAATCCCACAGGAAATAATTGATTTGGTGGCGAGCAAATTGCCCGTGGAATTTATGGAAGTAATTAATGAATTTGAGAATAAAATTATAACGCATTAAATAGCATATACTTATGTTAAATTATAAATCAGTTTTTATTGCAATACTTGTTGCATATATCATCGGCACTATGGTGCTTGGTGTATACTTTGCTATGCACGGCATTGAGTTGCGATATGTCTCACTATTAGAGGTAGTTATCTTTTTTGTTCCGCTATTATTTGTGGTAGGAAGCGATAACTCAAAGGATAGTGGAAGCGAATTGCTAGCGATATACAAACCAACGCTCGGTGGATACTTCAAGTTGAATAAGTTCCCAATCTCTATAACACCTTTTATTCTATGGGGGTTAGTTGGAGTGATGTTGATGGAAATGGGAGTTGATGTGGTATCGGTTCGGCTACTACCGGATAGCATAATGGAGTATTACATACAAATTACCGAGAAGTATTTAGAAATGCAGAACTCCTTATCAATCAATGGCAGCGGAACATTATTAGAGATGGGCGAGATAATATTGCTTGTGGCATTGGTTCCGGCGGTGTGCGAGGAATTTCTATTTCGTGGTTACTTGTTGCGGAATTTGCTGGTGCATCATTCAGTTGGATATTCGGTCTGTATTTCGGCACTTATATTTTCGCTAATCCACTTTAATCCCATAGCGTTATTACCGATTTTTATCATTGGTGTATATTTGGGAATGTTGTATTATGCAACTGGAAGTATTTTCCCATCTATAATATTTCATTTTTGCAATAATCTATTTGTAATCATATCAGCGAACTATGAAGACAGCAATAGCGATGCGATGCTTGGGTTGTGGCTTGCATTTGGGATTATTGTGGCTGGTGGAATACTGGTGTATTGGACGTATAGTCGGATAAGAAAGGATTGTGGCGTAGGGAATGTCTGAACTATACTTAAATGATATGGGTTCAAAATTTTGAACCCCTACTTTTATTCTTCCCACTTCCTTTTAGGAATGGGGTTAGGTTGGAATCTTCTTCACAGCAGACAGCGTCCGCACAATAAAGAATATGCCCACCAATATAAACGGGATGCTTAGTATTTGTCCCATATCTATCGGCAGGTCTGCTTCAAAACTGCTCTGTATCTCCTTCGTAAATTCCAATACAAAGCGCACCGAAAAAATTAATACAAGAAACAGTCCGAATAGCAAGCCCGACTTTGGTGCATTGCCACTTTTGCGATATACGCTAAGTAGTATAAGGAAGATGGCGAAGTATGCAATGGCTTCGTAAATCTGGGATGGATGTCGTGGTAAGTTGTCTCGCACTGCAAATACTACCGCCCAAGGCACATCTGTCACTTTGCCATAAATTTCGCTATTAAAGTAATTGCCCGTTCGTATAAATAATCCGCCGAGTGCTACTGCAATGACCACTCTATCCACTATCCATAAATATGTATAGTCCTTGTTCTTATGCACGAAGAGCCAGATAGCTAAGAGGATGCCGATAGCACCGCCGTGGCTTGCTAATCCGCCTTTCCATACCATTAGAATTTCCTCTGGATGCGCCAGATAGTAGTCCGGAGCGTAGAATAAGCAATGCCCTAATCTTGCACCAATAACTGTTCCAATCATAATATACACGACTAACTTATCTACATCAGCGGAGTTGCGTCCTTCGCGTTTAAAGAACCATTGTAGGATAGCGTATCCGACTACGAATGTAAGTGCAAACAGCAAGCTATACCATTTGATAGAGATGATACCGATAGAGAATATTTCCGGCGACAATGTATTAGTTATATATCCAAGCATACGCAAATATAATACTATTTTGTATAATTTTTATTATATTTATTAGTATATTGTGGTTTTAATATGCGTGTTGTCTTCAATTTTTTATATACATTATTATAGGTGCAATTATGAGAAAATATTTTTCCATCGCAACCGTACTCATCTCCATTCTCTTCTCCTTACCACTTTTTGCATTCTCTGGTGGTGATGGAACTTCCGCAAATCCGTATCTTCTTGCGAATAAAGCAGATATAGACGAAATGCGGGACTCCGTGAATACACGCGCAACTACTTGGACTGGCAACAAGTATTTCAAACTCACCGCCAATATTCCACAGCCAATCACGAATATGCTCGGCAGTGATGCTCGTCCTTTTCGCGGAAATTTTGATGGCGCTGGTCATTCGTTGACACTCAATATTAACCTTCCGACCACCCAACATGTTGGCTTGTTTGGTCGGGCTACACTCTGTACGATAAAGAACTTAACGCTCACAGGAACGGTGAGCGGCGGCAATGATGTAGCGGCGTTTTGCGGAATGATAAGTTCTTCTGGAACAATACAAAATTGCACATCTTATGTCAATGTCAGCGGAAATACATACGTTGGTGGATTTAGTGGCGATAATCAGAGTGGAACGTTCGCTAAATTCATTAATTGTATGAATTTAGGTGATGTTACCGGCAATCAATATGTAGGTGGAATTTGTGGGGATACAGGTGCAGGCGACTCGCTGCTCGACTGCACGAATGCTGGCAAAATCAGCGGACATCAAGGCGTTGGTGGAATTGTGGGTGGTGATATTACTGATGCAAGTAATACAAATAAGATTGTGAGTTGCACGAACATCGGCGAAATCAAGGGAGATGCAGGTTCTCTATATATTGGTGGTATCAATGGAATGGGTGATGAGAATATTTATCGGTGTGTAAATGCTGGCTTAGTCAGTGGTGGAAGCAGTGTTGGTGGGATTTCCGGCAGATTGCAAGACAAAACTCTTCAACGGTGCATCAATGCTGGTGTGGTTAATGGGAACATCAATGTGGGCAGTATAGCGGGTTCTAAATTAGGCACGCCAATCATCACCGATTGCTTCTATGATATACAAATAAACAAGTATAAAGCGGTCAATAACCAAGACCATTCAGGAGTTACTGGGCTTCCCACGCATTTGCTGATGGATGAATTGGTGAAATAGGGTGGAGGTAAATATGGAATGGACGAGTAAGGTAATCAAACAAATATTGCAATCCAAATACCACATTAATTCTATCGGTGTGTTTGGCTCTGTGGTTAGAGACGATTTTAATTCGGCGACAAGCTTGCAAAGATGACAGAGAATGAACGTCAAGCATATTATAGCGGCAATTCTGTTAGTTTCAAAGAGTTAGTGTCTGAATACAACAAAATAAATAACGTTCTATTTAAAAATTAAATTATAAATAAAATGAAAATATATTTAGATAATTGCTGTTTCAATCGTCCTTACGACGACCAAACCCAAATTAACATCTGGCTTGAGACAAACGCAATGCAATACAAATTTGGAAAAATATAGCAAGTGAATGTTGTTATTCTTCCGAAAAAATATTTCAAAATGCCATAGAATTAGAAAAATTAAATATCACTCCCGCAGATGCGGTGCATATTTCTTGTGCGTTGCATAGTGGTTGCGAGTATTTTATTACAACTGATATTAAATTAACAAAGAAACATATTAAAAACATAGTAATCATTAATCCCATTGATTTCATTAGGGAAATGGAGGTATAAATGCGAACAGATACAGTTCTTAAAGTTGAAGCATTTGATTTATTAACAAAGCAATTAGGCGAAGTGGATGCAGAGCGTTTTATTGCTATTATAAAGAACGACAATTTTGATTACACGAAATGGCGTTCTAACATATTTGCCGGTATGAGCATAGAAGAAATACATCGGCAAGCAACACAATTTGAAAAAAATACAACAAAATAAATTAATCACAAACCATATACATATATGTCAATAAATCAAAAAGATAAAGATACCGTTACTTGTCCCCATTGCCATAAGGAATTTAACCTCAGCACCGCTATGCAGGAACAAGTAGAACTCCAAGTCGAACAACGTCTTAGAACCGAATACGACGACCTATACAAAAAAAAGGTGGATAGTTACAAAACTACCATAGACGCCGAACTGCTGAAATCTCAAGCACTTGCTAATGAGAAAGACAAAGCATTGGCTCAAAAGGATGCGGAACTTTCCAATGCAAAGAAAATCCAAATGGATTACGCTATTTTGCAAGATAAATTCAACGAAAATTTGCAAAATACCAAATTTCAAATAGATATGGCAAAAAATGCTGCTGCAAACGAAGTGCGTGAAAAGATGAATGCCGATTTTGCTCATCTGCGTAAATCGGACGAAGAGAGAATAAAAAAAGAAGCCGACACACAAGCAAAAATGCAATTAGAAATAGAATTGGCGAAAAAAGATTTGCAGCAAAAAAGCGAATTCGAACTGCAACTAAACAACAAAGAACTAAAACACTCTTTGGAAATTAAGGAGTTGCAGCAGAAATTTGAGCAAACCCAAAAGCAATTAGACAATGCGAATAGGACGCTAAATCAGGGCTCTATGCAACAACAAGGTGAAGCACAAGAGCGACTTTTAAGTGAAATTCTGAAAGAGCAATTCCCCAGCGATAAATTTAATGCGAAGACCCCAGGTAAGGAGGAATCTGATATTGAGCAACATATTATCGCTGATAATGGCGTGGAATGCGGTATTATACTTTACGAAAGCAAAAACACTAAGAGTTTCAATAAGCAGTGGATAGATAAACTGAAACTTGATGGACGCACCGCCAATGCCAATGAATTGATATTGGTAACGCGAACTATGCCCGAGCACAATAAGCACTTACACAGAGTAGATGGCGTATGGATATGTCCTATTGCAGAATTGCGGCTTACAGCAACTACTTTGCGTTATGGTATGATTGAAGCGAACAAAGTGGCTATTTCTCAGCAACATAGGAAGGAAAAGATGGAATTATTATACGACTATATGGTGGGAAGCGAGTTCCATTATTATATGGAAACAATTATAAAAGGCATTACAAATATTAGAGATAGCTACAATCAAGAAAAAATGAAACTCCAAAAATTATGGAAACAACGCGAAAAGGAATTTGAAAATATAATTGACTGTGCTACTACTTTTGTCGGTGCTATACGTGGCATTTCTGATACCATTCCGGAAATACAAATACTTGAATTACCGGACGATAACGATTATTTATTAGAAAACTAAACTATGAATATCCTCGAAAATGTAGCGCTTGCTGCTGACTCTATAAGAGCCAATAAATTGCGGACTTTTCTCACACTGCTCAGTATTTGCATTGGTGTATTCGCAATTACTGGGGCTGGTGCATTGGTTGAGTCCATAAATCATACGGTTACAGCACAATTGGATGAATTGGGCGAAACCGTTTATTATGTTACAAGAACGCCTATGATACAGATGGGCGGTGGTCCAAGATATTGGCGTATGTATGCTGCAAGAAAAAATCTAACCTATAAATTATACAAGGACTTAATCCAATACTCCACATTGCCTGCCGATTTTGCTGCTTATGTAGATGGAGAAAGCAAATATGTAAAATTAAACAATGAAAAATCGGATAGTCCCGTGCCAATTATGGGAGTTACCGAATCCTTCTTCTCTGTTATGAACTTCCATCCCGAGCAAGGCAGACAATTCACACAATACGAAATCCAAACAGGAGCCAAAGTATGCGTTTTGGGAATGGATGTCGTGAATCAGATAATGCCGCAAGGTGGCGATATACTTGGTAAGACAGTGAAAATAGACCAGCATAATTTTACCGTTGTCGGAGTTACCAAGCCAAAGGGCTCTATGATGGGACAAAGCCAAGACAACTACGCAATAGTCCCTATATCTTGGTATATAAGATACTTAGCGAGAAGAGGAAATGACGAAGATATAACCTACTCACTCAAAGCACCATCCAAAGCCACAATGTCTGCATCTATGGATGAAACCATTGGCATCCTGCGTAGTTTGCGAAATTGCAAGCCGTGGCAGCAAAATACTTTTGAAATGCAGGACAATTCTTCAATAAGCGAGCAATTCTCCGACATCACACAATATCTCTCCGTATTTGGTGCTGCTTGTGGAGCAATCGCCTTGCTGGCTGCGGGTGTCGGCATTATGAACATTATGCTTGTATCGGTGAAAGAACGCACACGCGAAATCGGAATCCGCAAAGCAGTCGGTGCAAAAAGCACTTCCATACTAGCGCAATTCCTTATAGAAGCCGTTACTATGTGCTTACTCGGTGCATTTATCGGCATTATGCTGGGAATTGTAGTCGGAACTGGATTTGGTGCGTTAGTTGGAATGTCGCTTGGTATTCCATACTCTTGGATTGTATTTAGCATTGTTATCTGCACTATTTTAGGCATTGCATCTGGTGCATATCCAGCATGGAAAGCCGCCAACTTAGACCCAATAGATGCTTTACGCTACGAATAACTGCTATATTTACTTCTCCGCAATAAGTTCTGTATTGCTATACTTCTGGCTTATGTCAATAACTTTTCCTTCTGCTTGTGCGAGGTAGGCACGGCACTCTTGTGCAACTTGTATGCCTTCTTCGTATAGATGAATCATATCGTCTATGGATTTATTGCTGGAATCGAGGATTGAGCCGATTTCGCGTAATCGTTCCATTTTCAATTCAAACGTAGCGGGTGTTAGTTCTGTTTTTTTTGCCATATCAATTTCTCCGAATATATGAATACAAAAATAGCATTTTTTTTGCAATAACTTTGTATGAATTTCAAATTCTCTATGGAACAAAGGCGACTTCTGGATGGGAGGTCGCCTTTGTTGTCGTTTGTGGTAATTACTTCTTTAATATATTCTTCCATTTGTATCCTCGCCATTCGTTGCCGTTGGCTTTGGCGTATTCTGCAGGATTGAGTAGGTGAAGAGTGACGTTTTCAGTGTAGGGTGTAAGATTTTCCGCCTCCTCCATAACAAATATTGAATGCTCAAAATCTCTTATTAGTTGAGGAAAGAACAGAAAAGTATTCCATATATCAGCAAATTCAAAAATCTCAGCCCCCAGATATACATCTGCTAAATTCTCGCAATCACCAAAAGCGTTCTGCTCAATACTAGTAACATTTGGAAATTTGGCACAAGTTAACATACTGCAACCACGAAACGCACCAAACATAATAGAAGTGACTTTGGGAAATGATACCGATTTTAAATGCTCGCATGCACAAAATGCCTCCTCCCCAATACTAATAGCGTTTGGAAACTCTATAGATGATAGAAAATAACACCCATTAAATGCTGCTTTACCAACAACAGTAGCATCTGGGAAATAGACCGATTGTAAAGATTGGCAATGATGAAATATACTTGATGTATAACACTTTAACCAATCCTTCTCAACCACTTCACTTTTGACTTCAAGCCATTTCATATTTTTGAATTGCTCAGGATTGTTATTAAATAGTTTCAACAATTCTGGCATTGAATTAAAGGTAATTTTTTCCATATTACTTCTTTAATATATTCTTCCATTTGTATCCTCGCCATTCGTTGCCGTTGGCTTTGGCGTATTCTGCAGGATTGAGGAGGTGGAGTGTCACTTGCTCTGTATATGTCACAGATTGCTTGGTTGCATCATCCCAATTACTAAATAACTCATTCTTCGTTGCCTCTGACGATGAATCCACAAAATGCGAAATTTCAGACCCAAAAGTAATAGACGCTAACTTGCTAAACTCATTAAACGCCTGCTGCCCAATGGAAGTGACCTTCGGAAATGAGAGCGACGTTAAATTTTTGCAACCATAAAATGCTCGCATTTCAATTGATGTTGCATTGGGAACAGATACCGATGTTAGATTGCTGCAGCCAAAGAATGCTACGCTACCAATAGTTGTAGCATTTGGAAAGGACGCCGATGTTAGACCTTTACACAAAAAGAATGCGCCGCTACCAATGGATGTCGCTTCCGGAAAGGACGCCGATATTAGATATGGGAAATTTTCGCCTATCGCTAATTTCTCCCAATTCTCTTCGGTTATTTCACCTGCAATAGTCAACGTTTTTATTTGCTCCAGCAAATCAGTATGCTCTTCAGCAAAATCAAACAATTCCTCTATTGATTCAACGGATAACTCTCCATTTTCTTCTATTCTTTTCACTAATACCGCATTGTGAATACTTTTTGAAAAATGCTCATACAAGTATTCTTTGTATTCAGGAGTTAGTTGATTTGAAATTAGCAGTTCTTTAAGACCTGTTGCTGGCTCCCATTCTCCCTCAACCTTCTCTAATACTTTTAGTATATACTCACTCTTAGACATTCCATTCCGCAAATAAAATTTTGCATACATTGTAGTTTTATTTACAGATGTAAGAGGAGCGGGGTTGTTAATAGTAATTCCTAACATCAATGATGAATCTATTAGATACCGTCTCCGACATATAAATTTGTGAGTATTGTCCTCTAATTCATCATTAATTAATGACATCATAGCCAAATCAAAACCGGTATATATGTTGTGCTTGGGAATACTATAAACACTTGATACGGTATTGAAATCAGCCCCAAGCAAATCATATTTTTCATAATCGCTATTTTGCGTTATATTCAATGTATCGCCTCCCGCTGTGCTATTTATCTCAGCAAGCGAATTACAAACATAATCACTTATGCTACTATCTGGATATATGGGATTGGCTCGCGGCTCCAATGTTTTCAAATACTTGGTAAGCGACTCCTTACATTGTTTGAATAATTTCGTGTCTGCATAACCGGCAGGACACTCATAATCTTTCAGATAGGTATTAGCAAACAATTGAGGATTAAGACGGGCAAGATTCATATAATAGATAAAATCCTGCTCCTCTTGATTTAGATTGGGAAACGACCATTGCGTATTCGCTCGCTCTTGGTATTCCGACCATTGAGAAGCATATTTTTCATCCAAAGCTTCTTTTGTTAACTTTGGGGTTGCGTAGCCGTTCAGTGCGAACAATGCTACAAGGGCAATTAATGCCAGATTATTTTTACTTACTCTCATTATTCACCTCCCTCATAATCTTCTTCTGTTTGGTCTTTGTAATAAAGGGATGTAAGTGCATCTTTGATGAACTCATCATTGTTAATTCCTTTAAGAAGCGAACTAGATTCACTCATATTTTTAATATGAGTATTCGCACTTTTAAAGTCACCATTTTTGATAGCATCCACTGCCTGCTCGAAATTATAAATAACACTGGCACTTTCCCTTAAGACAAGATTACTTACAAAATCGTCAAATGACATTGAACCCCTAGTAGTCATTAGTGGTTTATTATGCACTTCTGGCATCTGTTGCAATTTCCTATACCCTTCCATAGTATTTTTGCTTTTTTCGATAGCGGCATAAACATTATCCCAGCTGGTCGTTCCTTTTGGAGTGGGAGGCGGTACAAATCCATAACTAAAATTTCCATCAACCCTCCTATTAGGGTCAATAAAGCCGAACTTTACTTCAAACCCACCAATTTTAAGTTGTCCATAAGCAGTCATACTGCCTACCGTTGCTCCAATTACTGCGATAGCAACAATCGCTACAAAAATATTAAAAGATTTCATTGTGGATTTCTCCTGTATTTGTTTATTAAAATAGCATATATGCTACCACTCGGAAGAAGCAATGGGCGTCATCGATTAGACATTGGCGCAAGAAAAATATATTTTTTCTTACTTGTGATTGAGTGGTATGATACGAATATAATAATTATTTTTGAGAATATATATATACCAAGAAAGTTATCCATAATTTGAAAAAAGTTTTACAAACCATCCCGACTGCTTCGCAGCCACTCCCTCCATAAGAGAGGAATAACAAATAAAAAAATCCCCCTTCCTTGTGGGAGAAAGGGGGAGAATTAATTTAACCTCCCCCACCGGGGAGGTGCTGTGAATTGGAGCAATATGCTACTCGCTTTCTTGCAAGCGGTCATCTCCATCGCTTGTTCTATCTCGCTTCTGCTTAAAGTTGTTGAGTTTATATGTGATACCTACAAAAACACTACGCGAATTCATTTTACTCTCCCGTTCGCTATACAATACGCCCGGTATCGATTCCCACATATTCCATTGGCGGGTATTGAATATATCTTGCACACGCAAACTCAATGATAACGCTTTAGATAAAGTAAATCTAAATGATGCATCCAAATTCCAACTTGACTTCATTTCGCCCTGTGCTGTGAGCATCTTAGAGCGATAGCCCCAAGTAAGCGTCCAATCCAGCCACTTGTCATAGTTTATCGTGGAATTGATGCGTGCATTCCAACTTGTTGCATCTCTATCATTACCGCCAATATTGGAAGCATCCACCGAACTATTGTATAGCGACCAACTGCCATCTATTTTCCACCAATCCGTAAATTTATACATACCGATAATGTCCAAGCCGGTTTGTGCGGACTTGCTGATGTTATGCGGCATTGTTAGTGTTGTATCGCCATTATATATCTCCTTATACATCTGTATTCCATCGGTGGAATACCTATAGAATAGAGTTCCAGTGAATGTCCAAGCGTCGTAATTCATTAAGTATCCGAGTTCAAAAATATAGTGGTGCTCTGGACGCAGACGCGGATTTCCTTTACGCAGATTTAATGGGTCTTCGTAGTTGGTTACCGGATTCAAATTCCAATAATTTGGTCGTCTCATACGAGTAGCGAAGTTCCCATTTAGAGAGATATTTGGATTAATTTCATACGTTAGATAGGCACTTGGGAAGAACAATGTATAGTCATCATTGAAACTTACATTTGGGTCTCGCAAGGAGTTGAAATCAATGACAGTGGTCTCGCTACGAACACCGACATTGTATGCTAAGTTGCCAAATTTGCTAGAGCCCGTTGCATATACCGCAAATATATTTTCGTCGTATTCAAATTGGTCGCTACTCCACGGATTGACCACCCAGTCGCCATCTACTAAGTCATCCAAATGGTTATCAATATCGCTGAGGCGATTGCTATACTTGCCTCCAAGTTCCAACTTAAAGTTTGTGCCAATAGGGCGTGCATAATCCACTTGTGCAGTCCAGCCGTCATTCACCATTGAACTATAATTCTGCTGCTGTGCAAGGACAGATTGGACGAAATCCGGTGCAATGAAATTGTATTGGTCGTAATATGAAGAGCCGCCTCTGTCAAATTTGGTATAAAATAAATCTGCATACAACTCGTGTCCCTTCTGCTCAAATCTATGAGTATAGGATAGGGTATGCTCTTGGTTTGTGCCGTATGGTGGGTCGTTCTTTTCCTTTCGTTCATAGTAATTTGTGGTATTGAATAGGTAGTCGGAAGCGGTGTAATCGGAGTAGTTATCGCTGGTTCGCTTCATAAAATTCACTCTATATGAATAGGTAAGAATATCGCTTGTGCTGAAACTATAGTCGGCACCAATTTTCAATCCCTCGAAATTTCCACCTCTATCGCTTTCGGATTCTTCCAATACATAACTTGGCACACCATCGGCATTCCACAATGTTCTACGGCTTGTATTAGAGCCGCTACGTCCGCCAATTCTCGCCGATACATTTGAGAAAATATTTAACTTACCGATGTTGTAATTCATACTTACAGAGCCGTTATACTTTCCCTTAAAATCATCATCAAAGCCGCTATTTAGATTAAACATAGCATTAAAGCCATCATCCCGCTGGCGAGTAGTAACGATGTTAATCATACCGGCAGTGCCATCTGCTTCATAGCGAGCCCCCGGATTGGTAATTAGTTCTACGGAGGAAATCATTGTCGCTGGAATCTGTTGCAATGCTTCGCTGGCAGAGAGATTGGATACTCGTCCGTCTATCATAATTTTCACATTAGAACTACCCCGCAAACTCACGTTATCGTCTTGGTCAACCGTTACCGATGGTATGTTCGCAAGGACATCAATAGCAGAGCCACCAAGCGATGTAACGTCCTGCTCTATGTTGAATACCTTTCTGTCAAGTCCGACTTCAATGGCTTCTCGCTGAGCGGTAACCTCTACGCCCTTTGTCATAATGGCGTTCATCTTCAGGGAGACGGTATTGATTTCGTGTATTAGATTGGTTGGTGTAATGGAGATATTGGGAATTATAATTTGGTCGTAGCCGACAAAATGGATTTTCAGATAGTAATCGCCCGGGTTTGCATTTAGTGTAAATAATCCATTTTTATCGGTATATGCTCCGGTAATTTGCTTGTCGTTGGATGGATTATGGAGTGTGACAGTAGCACGCATTAGTGGCTTTTTGGTCTCATCATCCAATACCTTTCCCTTTACGACTCCGGCTGGCTTAGCAGCAGTGCCGTTGCGTTGCGGTTGTGAGTATAAGATGGGAGTGGAGACGAGAAGTGCTAGAAGTAGGATGAGAAATCTACTTGTGGTTTTGATTTTCATTAAGAATTTAATTTTAAAATAGGTGATATAAGTGTTTTCAAATAGACAATTATTATATTGCATAGTTTAATTCACCAAAATTTATTATTTTAGGGTGTCATAAACTAAATTAAAGTTAAAAACATAATAGGAATAATACTATGGCAGAATTCAAAGAACGCATATTATCTACAATTACCAATACAAATGAAGAGGTGCTGGGACCATTTGCCCGCAAGGATGACTACTTGAAGCACTTCAAAGATATGAACCCAATCACTAAGAAAAGCCCATTGTTTAAGAACTCTCCTGATGGCTTTTTCGAAAATTTTGATTACGAAGTTTTCCCACCAAATACGCCTTTGCCGGATGTTGATATTGTTCCCATACTATCGGACTTCCATCCGTTCCTCTCCACCAATACCAACCGCATCGTAATGCTTAATGGAACGCTATCGCTAAAGAATAGTAATATCATATCTGATGGCTTAAAGATTGAGGAATTGTCTTTGCAATCCAGTCGGGTAGAGAATGAAGTAGAACGGAACTTTCTTAACTACTACTATGGGCACGAGACGCAACTATCCACGGCTAATAGTTTGCTATCGCCCGACGGCACTTACGTCCATATCGCTGAGAATGCCAAAATCAAAGAGCCAATTATACTACTTAATATCATAACGAAGCAGGACAAAAATTACTTCTTCAATCATCGCAGATTTATTGAGATTAGCAAAAATGCAACCGCCAATTTTTACGAATGCAATATTGTGCTGTCGTCCCACAAATCCGTTCTGGTAGATATTAGCATCGCTTCGCTATCAGAGAACGCCAATGTTACATACTCTTTGATAAATACTAATGTCAATGATAAGAAGGATGCGAGTATCATTAAGGGCTTCGGATTTACATTGAAAGAGAATGCGAAATTGGATACATTCTCATTTCATTCCGGATACAACTACGAACGCGAGCGATGTCAATATATGCTTGATGGCAAGAACTCCTCTGTCACAATTACATCATTTGCACAACTCTATAAGAATAACATTGTGGATATTGCAACAGACATTACGCATACCGCAACAGATACTAAATCCGAGCAACTCGCTAAAGTTATCGTAGATGATAACAGCGCCTTCCATTTCAATGGAAGGATAGAAGTAGTGCCAAATGCACAACGAACCGATTCCGCTCAGAGCAGTCGTGCTTTACTTCTTTCAGACGACGCTACTGTGGAGTTCCTCCCTCAATTAGAGATTAATAATGATGATGTGGCGTGTTCGCACGGGGCAGCGATAGGTCAGTTGGACGAGGATAGCTTGTTCTATTTGAATTCGCGCGGTATCGGAACTGATGAGGCGAGGAAGTTGCTGCTTACAGCATTTGCTATGGAAGCGATAAATAAGTCCAAATTACCGGATGAATTGAAGGAGCATTTTGCGGAATTGATAAGTTAGATATTCTAATACACTAACTCTAAATACATCTATGTGGTTTATAGGGCGTAGTTATGCGACTCTACGCCCGCAATGACATAAAAATTTACGACTTCATTTTATTATATCCCTTATCGCCGAACGGCTGCAGTTCCTCTAAATACATTGCTTCCAACTCGTTGATTTCGGCTGTATAATTCTTCTTCGGGTCGTAGTCCTTCAAGTCCAAGGTATCAACCACCTCAAATGTAAAATTATCTGCACCATACTCTTCCCAATCGGCTTGTAGCATAGAATTGGGATGGCTATGGGCATCGAGTTGGAACTGTGCATTGCTCCATTTGGAATCCAAATTGGGGCTTCCGCCGAGGAATATTTTCCCATTAGCGGTGCAAGTTATTTTATAGACGCCTTTTGGGTGGGTGAGTTTTTTATAATCTTCTTTGAGTTCTTGTCGTGTTTTCATTTTATTTTGTGTATAATGATTATTGTTATTTCATTGCAGGCTTACGTATTATTAAATTCACCACCACCTTCTCTACCATCACCTCGCCGCCGATAAATATCTTTAAATAATAAATACCTTTCGGGAGGTCAGTGGTAGCAAAGGAATGCGTGAATGTGCCTGCGTCTGTGAATGCGTTGTATATCTGTTTTATCTCTCTGCCAAGCATATCGTTGAGGGAGATACGAACTTGGCTTGCCTGCTGTAATTCTAATGTTAGCGTTGTGTTGTCGGTTGCTGGATTCGGATATAGTTTGGAATTAAAATCTGTTTTTAGAAATATTTCCTCTATTCCTACATTAAATTCTTTTGGGGTTAAGTCCTCGTCATCAAGAATTAAACGTATTATCTGTCCTTGTGCGTAGTCATAATATCTGCCCCAAAATTCATACTTCCCATCAGGACGCTCAAATGTGATTGTCAATTCATCTTCAAATTGTGTAGTATCAGGGTTTTCATACGTTCTCAACGAAGTATGAAAGTCGTTACTTATGATATATGCTGCGTAATTGAATTGGTTGGTTCCAATATACTCTGCGTTATTATACCTTGAAGCGTTCAATAAATCTCCCTTTGACGTTTCTACATAACCATAATTAGAATGTGCATAATATCGGTCAGCATACTCAAAATTTCTCACTACTGATAAATCTGATGTATCAAATAATGTAATAAATACATTTCTCAGACCATTATCAAACTCTTTATCACTCAATACTCTTGTATGTAATACTACTAATTCTCCATTTTTATTGATATATAACTGCCTAACTTGGTTGTAAATGCCATAATTACTCTTTTCCATTACAGGCAAATCATATTCGCTAATAACTTCAAAACTAGGATTAATTTTAATTAATCTTTCTCTTTTGTTATATTTATACACATACTGCTGTGATGTATAATATGCATCTTGGACCAAAATGACTAAATAAAAATTACCATTATTATCAGTTATAACTTGATAGGCAGTTAGAGAACGCGAAAAAGCAGAGTCAGGAGGCGTTACATTAATTCCTTTTATTGACTCTACATTTATTAAATACCCCAAACTATCATATATTCTTGCTAATAATTGATATTTTCTCAATGAATCCACTTCCGCACTAACTGAGTCATTCTTGTTTTGCAATATCTCGTTAAATGCAACAAAACCACCATCAGGATACATAGAAACTGGATTCATTTGTCCTTGCATTCCGAAATAGTTAGTTACGAAACCACCATCTTTTAGGTCGTTATAAGAATACACTATATCGCCAGTTGTTCCATCAAATTCAATAACATAAGGCACCTGAAAGGCAAACACGCCACCTGCAAATCCTCCTGTTTGCATTGAAAACCACATAGTAATTACTACAACATTTCCATTTTCTTTTCTATAACATTTTGAATATGATGGGAGAACACCAATTCTACTTGTATCATTAACAAAAAATTTGTTGTAGAAATTAACAACTAACGAATCAGAATTTTCAACGGAAGGCACTAAATCTAAAATGATAATCCCAAGCGAATGGTCTACTTGTATATCTCCAATTAACGTAATCCCACCTTGCTCGTTTGGCAAATATAAATAAGGTTCAATTGGTACATTTTGTTCAATAGAGAAATATTGCGTATAGGGCGTAGACAAACAATAAAAATTGCCGAGCAAAAATACTAGCACGGCTAAAAACATATTTTTTTTCATAGTTATACCTGTAAATTTATTGTTATTATATACAATTTACGACTTTTTTTTTAATTTATTGTTCACCACATTTAATAGCTCAGAGGAGGACAATAGGAGATTGCGGGCTAGCTCTCGCAATGACGGATAATTATACTTTGCGGGATATTACTTCAAATATTCATTAATGGAATTTGCAGCAGTGCGACCAGCCCCCATAGCCAAAATCACAGTAGCACCACCGGTTACAATATCACCACCCGCATATACACCGGGGAGATTGGTCGCCATATTCTCCTCATTGACTAAGATGTTGCCCCATTTGTTCACATTAAGAGCCGGAGTTGTCCTACTAATTATTGGATTAGAGCCGTTGCCGATTGCAATTACAGCTGCATCAATCGGTATTTCTTCAATAGCATCTGGTATTGGAATAGGGCGTCTTCTACCAGAAGCGTCCGCTTCACCTAATTCGCATTTCTGGATAGTAACGGATTTTAGCCAACCTTGCTCATCGCCTTTGAATTCCAATGGAGCCACAAGTAGCATATATTCAACGCCTTCTTCCTTGCTATGAGCCACTTCTTCCTTACGAGCGGGCATCTCAGCTTCCGTTCTGCGATACATAATCATTGCACGCTTAGCCCCGAGACGTAGTGCAGTTCTAACGCTATCCATAGCGGTATTACCACCACCGAACACGGCAACATTCTTATCTTTCAAATCCATTACAGGAGTGTCGTTCTGGGGAAAAGTATATGCTTTGAGGAGATTTACACGTGTAAGGAATTCGTTGGATGTGTAGATGCCATTCAGATTTTCGCCTTCAATATTGAGGAAATACGGCAAGCCAGCCCCAACCCCAATGAATGCAGCATCAAAGCGTTGTAGCAGTTCCTCAACTGTTTCTGTAAGTCCGACAACGTAATCCTTAATGAACTCTACTCCGGCTTGCTTCATAGCGGTAACCTCGGCACGGACTATTTCCTTTGGCAGACGGAATTCGGGAATGCCGTAAAGTAGCACCCCGCCGATGTCGTGTAGTGCTTCGAATACGGTAACAGCGTGTCCCATAGCAATCAAATCGCCGGCACAACTTAGTCCTGATGGACCTCCGCCAATGATAGCGACTTTCTTTCCGGTAGCAGGCATAGGTTTAACGGGCTTGATACCGCTATTGTTGCGTTCGAAGTCGGCAGCGAATCGTTCTAAGTAGCCGATAGCAACGGGCTCTTGCTTAATGCCGAGGACGCATTGTTTTTCGCATTGCTCTTCTTGCGGACAGACGCGACCGCATACAGCAGGGAGGACGTTGTCCTCTTTGAGTATGGTAGCAGCATTTGCGAAGTCCTCATTAACGATAGCAGCGATGAACTGTGGAATTTTCACATTCACAGGGCATCCGGCGATACACTTTGGCTTTTTGCATTGGATGCATCGCTTTGCTTCGGCGATGGCTTGTTCAGTTGTAAGTCCGAGGTTTACTTCGGAGAAGTTTTTAACACGCTCTAATGGCGGTTGTTCGGGCATTTTTACTCTTATAGTTGTCTTCATTTTGTATATGATGTGAAGTTATTTTTGTAGAATACGCTGCAGTGTATTCAATATACTACATTTAGATGAGAATACATAGATATTCTTTATATTTTAGAATATAATTTTATAGGATATATTTGGGATAATTATAGCACCGCGTAGCATCTTAAATTCATCTGTTTTGAAGTAATATGCGAAGCCATTGTTCTCCTCGTAGCCAGTCAGATTGAGCAATTTAAATGAAATCTCGTGCGACAGATTTTTTGTATTTATTTTATAACTTGCTGTAAAATCTATCATAAATGCTGGGTCCATTTGTTCCTTGTTTGCCATATCATCATCAAAAACAGGTTGTTGTGCAGCAAATGACTTCGCTGTATCTAATGGCGTATAATGGTCTCCACCTTGATATGTGAGGCGAATATTAATTCCTAATACATTTTGCTTGCTGCTGCCAAGTTGCCACTCCTTGCCGTATAGAACATTAATTAAAAAGTCGCGGTCGTTGCGAGTAGAACGCCAAATGCCATCTCCACCGGTGTATTGCGACTCAAAAGCAGATGCTGTAATCATATAATAATATCCGCTGGAAAAGTAATGCTCCAAAGTTAAATCTACGCCGTAATTATATCCTTTCCCTTTATTTATAAGTGCCTTATCCAAATGGATATTATTATGGTTAATTAGCGAAAAACTGCCGTCCTCTTCTGTTGGAATATCATAAAGATATTGATAAAATGGCTCTACTTTTAAGTGAATGTTATCCGTAATCAGCCAATCATAAGCCATTACCAAATGGTGTGCTTTCGTAAAGTCAAGTCCTCTATTTATCAGTAAGTCATTGGAATCCTTTACATAATAGTAATCCAATTTTTCCTTTCGGCTATGCAGACCATAAGCAAGAGCGAGAGAATGGGTTGGTGCAACTTTCCATTTAATTCCCACTCGTGGCTCTAATACCCAATTTGAATTTAAATCAAAATATTGTGCATTTAGTCCGATGTGCCCAATCCAATTTTTACCAAAATTAAATGATGATTGGCTGTATGCAGTAGCGAGCAATGAACTGCCATCGCCGGTAGCAACTGTTTGATTTGGCTGGTCATAGTAAAAGGGATAATCAGGATTTACTATATAATCCATATTATAGAATAATCCGGTGACTGAAAATCCTGTTTTATTTGCATGCCAAGCACTAAATTTAGTGTTCATATTAGAACTTAGCACCACAGAATAATTTTTGTCGGTGATATTAACTATTTCGTGTGGATTTAAGTCATCGTCAAAATAATTTCCCCAAAGATTATTATTATACAATGTTCCGGCTAATGTTGTTTCTAAGTAAGTATCGTCATCAATGAGCATTTTATGTCCGAAACCAGCAGCAGCCATTTGTTGGTCTGTCCAGCTATTGGTGCGGTCACCGTTATACACCCATTCTTCTTTCTTAAGCACGTCGTTTGTGTATTTATCAAATGTGCCGATGCCCCATAGCGAAAACGTTCCTATATCCTGGGTGGGGAAGTTAAGTTTAAAAGAAAAGTCCTGATATTTCATTCCACCTATATCCTCTGCAAGAGATGAGATAGCCATTCCTGCCAATGCTAAGGAGGAGTATCGGTAATTGAATAAGTAACTACTGCGTCCGCCTAATGGACCTTCCGATGCTACTTCTACTCCGAGCGTTCCCACTGATGCTGTATGCTCAAAATGTTGGTTATTTCCGTTGCGGAATTGTATATCAAATACGCCGGAGAGAGCATTGTTATATTCGGCAGGGAACGCACCAGTAAAGAAGTCCGAATTGGCTAACACCATTGAACTAAATGCAGTTAAGATGCCGCCGCCGATACCTGTAATGTCTGGGTAATGCGATGGATTTGGGATTTCTACGCCTCCGATTCTCCATTGCAGATATTGTGGAGAGTTGCCTCTAATTGAAATGCTATTGCTGGACACTCCGCCAGCAACACCAGCGAAAGATGTCGCTAAGCGAGCAGGGTCATCAAAACCGCCAGCATATCTATTCGCTTCCTCTACACTGAATACCCTTGCTCCAGCCATTGCCATAATATTAATAGGAATGTCTTTGTCTGTCTCGGCTGTCACTTCTACCGCATCCATCATTACAACTTTTTCTATGAGGGAGACCTCCAGCACGGCTTCCTTAGCAGAATTCACTAACACATTATTTATAACAATGTTGTCGTAGCCGCTCACTCGCACATATAGATTATAGCGACCGATGGGAATGTTTTTGAAAGAGAATTCACCAAGGGAATCGGTATAAGTGCCG
Source organism: Ignavibacteria bacterium (assembly GCA_031261605.1). GTDB lineage: Bacteria > Bacteroidota > Ignavibacteria > Kapaibacteriales > UBA2268 > WRLB01. The sequence goes on from JAISJI010000017.1 coordinate 83,074, forward strand.
ATATTTTTACCATTTACAGGGATTACAACGCTTGCTTTAACGATGGGGACTTGTGTGATTTTGTCGGTTATACGTCCTCGGACGGTTTGGGTTCGTTCGTTGGTTTGTGCGATAAGGCACAGAGGGATTAGCATAAAAAACGCTAATATAGTTAGAGGTTTTACCATTTCTTTAAGTTTCTATATAAGTCAAACGACATTGTTTGCACTATGAACATTTACAAAAATACGAAAAAATAATTATTGATAGTATAGGAAATAAAAATATTATGAAACTTTTACACAAAAAAGTAGTATATTGATAACTATAATCTGCAAAACAAACATTATGATACCTGAAAAAGATAATACTTTTACCATCAAACCGTATAAAATGCCGCTACTTATGTCGGCTTTTTTCTTAATTCTTGGATTAGCCGTTGTGACTGCATATACTTACTTCAATGCAGAGAAAGAACGGAAAGACCTCCAAGCAAGCATCTCCGCGGAAATTCAATCAAAATTTCAGAGTAGAATCTATCAACTTTTGAGTTATACCCAATCATACGTAGTATATTTTGATATGGCAAGCCATCCAACCGAAGAAAAACAAGCGCAATTATCAATATCAATGCCACCTTTTATGTCAGACAGAGACCCAATAAGATTTTTCCTATATGCAACCTCACAAAATGATTGGTTCTTAGATAAATTAGTAGAAGAGACCAATGTTGACGATAGAAAAATAAGGTGTTTTCAAAATATTGCAAAAGATAGTTTTTTAATGAAGAACCGCTTAAATGTGGGAGAAATAGTATCTGACCCCGTACTAATAGATGATGAGTTATACTTGGTGATAGGCAAGCCGGTTGCGCGAAAGAATGTAAAGTTCAAAAATGATATAACTTATAACAATAGACCGATTAATAGGCAAAACCAATTTGGAATGTTCTATGCTTGCTTCAAATATTCATATTTTACAGATGTAATAGATGAGATAATTAAATTGCGTAAAAATATTGATTTGAAAATTGCCATCAGGAGTTCGATAACCGGGAAAATGATTTACGGAGATAGTGCTGTATGTGATGATGAAAACGATAACCAAATAACAACTATGGAGTTACGAAAGAACAGTTGGAATGTTTATGTTGAAATACAAAGTTCCTTTATGTCAAAAATGGGTTGGAACTATATGCTTTATGCTTTTGTAATTACGCTTGCTTTATTTATATTTTTCTTAACACACCATTACATAAATCAAATTTATGGGCAGCAGTCAGTATTAATGCAGCAACGGGATAAATTGAGCGAGGCGAATAAAACAAAAGATAGATTTTTCTCTATCATTGCCCACGACCTAAGAAATCCATTAACTGCACTAATAAATTTAGCCGAAGTATTTGCTGAATATTATAACACAATGTCCAGCAATGATGTAATGCGAACCATTAAGATTTTCAATAAATCCGCTACTCATATGGGTAAATTGTTAGAAAATTTATTTGAATGGTCGAGTTCAAATACTGGTGCTATACAATATAATCCGGTTAATACCTACATTGTTCAGATAGCAAACTCTGCATTTGAAGATGTCGGCACCCAAGCAAAATATAAGGAAATAGAATTGCATATAGTTCAAAACGCAGAGGATGCGATTGCTTTCTGCGATATGAATATGGTATTAACTATAATCCGAAATCTTGTATCCAATGCGATTAAATTCTCAAACAATAACTCAAACATTTATCTGATTATTGACCAAAGTAGCAGAGATGCGAACAAATTACAAATTTCAATAAAAGATGAAGGTGTTGGAATGGAACAAGACAAGATAGATAAATTGTTCAATATTGGAGAGAAGGTCTCTTCAAAAGGAACGAATGGCGAGGCAGGCACCGGCTTAGGATTGATTTTATGTAAGGAATTTATTGAGCGGCATAATTGCGATATTTGGGTAGAAAGTGAATTGGGCAAAGGCACGCAGTTCAAATTTGAATTACTAAAAGCCGATGCTCTCTAACAAACTCACTATCTTATCCATATATATATTGGTTGCTTCGCCATACCACTTCTCATCCGGTATGAATATGATATTACCCAAAGTAGCGCTATTCTCATCCATATAATTGGAGGTCTGCAATACTGTTCGTTGCTTTGGCTTAAATTCATTATCCACATCTATCACCCGAACTGTAGCAGCCCATTGCATAAATTCATCACCTTGCAACGGCAATGTCTTATGCTTAAATGCAGTGAAAGGGATTTTGAAAATGGCATAATAGCCGTTGTCAGTCAAATCCGTTATTACATTCTCGTTCATATATTTAATCCCGATTCCATTTGTAATTGACATCGTTGGCTCTTTATGAATGAAATCTCCCACAAATATTTGGATTTTATATATGTTAGTGTCGTTTCCGTTCGCTATATTGAGAAATTTTACATTATCGTCCTTAACTTCGGCAAATCTATCCGCTTCTAAATCATAATTAGTTGGGTTAATGTATAACTCAATTTGCTCGCCATTCTCAATGTTATTATACGGTTGCACCACTTTGTCATCAACAACAAGCACAGTAAAGTAAAGAAAATCATCGTCATAAGCAGAACTGACGTAATACGACAAATCGCTATCTCCTTGCCACCAATACGCTCCTTCAGGGCAAAATGCAATATCATTCACAAATGTATCATCCGTTATACCCTTATATATGAATCTGTTACGCCGATACGATGTAATGGAATAGTAATCCGTCCAAAAGTCCGTTTTGCTGTTTGCCGTTTGTAGATATTTCTCCGTATTTCGCAAAGCGTAGTAATTGGTATATGTTTCGTGTGTATATTTGCCGATGCGGGAAGTGTTGTATCTATCGTAATAGAGTAGCGAGCCGCCGGTCAATTTAAAGCCATCTATCTTCCAATTAAACTGCTTGAATTTCTGCGTAACATACAGCACACCATAGCGAAACGCTACTCCTACCTCCAACGGCAATTCCACAAATTCGTATTTGAATTGCCCGACATTCACTAAATAGCCATCTATATCGGCGAACATATAGACATCCATATTCCTGTCTTTATTACCGAGTCGGCGAATTGCAAATGCGACATCGTTATGTCCATCATCGCTAAAATCGCCGACATCCCAACTCCAAACAGTGAAATCGGTTCGTGTTAATGATTGTGTAATATCATCAATTAAATCGGGATGGAAGTATGTTTCTAACTTCTTTGCGAATTCGGAGTATTTCATTCCTGACTGCGGGAATATTGGGAGCGCAGCAAAGAAGAGAATAATTATCAATGTGTATTTTATTGGTTTTTTCATATATTTTATTCATTGTGTTCAGATAGTAAATACAAATATACGAAAAAAGCAGGACTTTTTAAAGCACACCTTGTTTTACTATTCTAATTTTCAATCAAACGCATTGCTGTCTTTGAGGGCTATATCCGCAATCCCCTTGTCTGAACTATAATTAAACAGATTGACCAGATTAACTATGATTTTTTTTAATCAGGGGGCAGACAATAAAAAAATCCCCCTTCCTTGTGGGAATGGGGAAGAGGAATTATTTTGGAATAGAGATAAAAAATACTACTTATTGATAATTACCGGCTTAACCGCCATATCGCTATTGGCTTGCAATACAATAAATTTTGTTCCAATAGATAATTTATTAGGTATAGTTAATTGCATTTGACCGATGCCTGTATATGTATCAAAATTTGAAACATTGTAATCCACATTGGTCTGAGCCCCTAAAATATCGCTGATACTTACATTAAGTTTTTCTAAATGCTTGGGGTTGCAGAAGAAATTAACTGTGAGCGTGTTGCTGTTGTTCTCTACAATAGTTGGATATACGTCATATACCCAAACGTGGTTCTGTTTGAATGAATATGCCCAATCGTCTTGTATGTCCGTTTTATAGGACAATTTTAGTATGCCACAAAGAGAGCCAGAGCCGAGATAGAATACCCCAAAATAAATATCATCGCCTACTTTTGTAATATCCGAAAGACGATAGGGTTGTCCTTGAACTTCTGGGTGAAGATTAAATGGTAGCACCGGCGGACTATAAGAATGAATGAGATTGTGCTCTTTATCAAAAATCAATACTCTACTCTCGTATGGCAGATGAAAATCATAGTTATCCGTATCTTTGGTATATATCATCAATGCACATATCTGCTCCTCATCAGTTTCTATAAATTCATCAACATTGAAACGGTCTTCATCAGTAAAGCTACCAACCGGCAATTTTACGATAGAATCCCCTTTAATTTTCAAAAACTTATTATACCACGCTATTCCAGGGAATTGTTCATCTATTATATAAAAATTAGTATCTACAACATAGAAACGGCTTACATAATCGGCTGTTGGCTGCCAATCAAAATTAAATTTATAGTCGCTAACGGCTGCCAGCTTAAAATCGCTACTATCCTTAATATTAACCATACAAACGGTATCTTTGGTAGAAATTGTCTTCCACACCAAATAATCACCATACAAATAATTCCTAGCATCATTTACGTATATACTTTTATATGGATATTTTTCTTTTATTGAATCAGCATCATCTCGGTAGGCACCAAGTTGATAAAAGTCACTCCCATCATCTGTAATTGTTATAATACCTAATACTGAACCCATATATATTTTGTCTGTATTTTTAGTAAAACTTGGTTGTAAAAAACGCTCCTTATGAGGTTCGAAAGCATCTATTTGGGTGATTTTAGTTCCATCAAATTTATGGACGTATGTATAGTAATGGGCATTTGGATAATCGCCGAGATTCATCTCATAGCCAATAATCCAAATATTGCCATTTGAATCTGCTTTCATATCCACAATATCCATACCGGCTGAAATTTTTCCAATTAACTCTGTCTGTTTAGTGTTTATATCAAATCGCCAGAGTCGGTTGCTTGAATTTGCATAATATAGGTAATTATTTCCATCATATTCCAAACATCGAACGCGTCCGTAATCTAATGCGTTTATCGGAAACCATTCCCACGTCTCAGCAACAGCACTGATATTAATCAGTGATAATGCTGTTATAACAAACATTATAATAGTTTTTTTCATAATTTTCAATCTCCTTGCTATCTGCATATAAATTTACACCAAGGAGAACACTTAATTGTGGGATACGCATTCTCAACTTCTGATATAACTGGAACTGGCTTTCCGTTAACAAACTCTTGGCAAACAGTAAAACGTTGCCAGCAACTCCAATTAGAAATGAATGGGTCGCCTTCACCAACGAAACAAGGTTTCTTTACATACTCAAAATGTCCCAAATCACCTGTCGGGTCCTGCGGGACATCCGGTACCCAGACAAGAATCCACACTTGGCTGTAACAAGCAACTTTCCCCAATCTCCAATACTCAGCTGTTTGGTCTGGGCATTGCGAAAAATTTACATCCCCCCAAGGATGTTCTATTAATGCAATATGTTCCCAGGCACGCTGTATATAATACGATGGGTCGTTGTCTAAAGCGGTAATGAAATCTTGGCAACATCCGTCACAATTATCTATAATCTTATATTCAGATACCCATACATCGTAGTAAGTTATTTCAGTAGAACTATTATTAAGAACTCGCCAGCAATAGTGAACTTCGAGTGAACAAGTTGCACTCAATGGTATCGCCACTTTCTCAGGTCCATTAAAGAATCCTATCGGGCAAATCACCGGTGAAAGTTCTTCTGGTGAAATAGCTGGTTCCCCATCCCAACCTATTGGTATTGGCAGGTCGCCGCCATTTGGCTGTGCATTAGAATTGGATGTTGAAGCGAGCAAGCCAATTATAATTAATACGCTCGCTATAAAAAACTTGGACAGCAATGCTGTCGGTTGGGTTGTTTTGTTCATTAGGATACTCTCCAATAAATTATTAGTAAAACTTTTGTAATTCAAATATACTATTTTTTATTTACAATACAACTATTTTTTTTATTGTAGTGCAATTATTTTTCATTTCCAAATCTTTTCCACAATTGAATAGAAAAAGTTTTGTAGTTAATGAAATTTTTCGTAAATTGTATATGGAAGTGTGTAATATTCTTTACATTGCTTAATTTTTTACACATCGCCAATCGAAATTAGTATATGTTTAATTCATAAAAGGTGCAAAATGGAAACATTGACATCAAAGAATAATAGCATAAGAAGCATAATTAATCTTAAACCGACGCTGTTTAGGTTAATAATTATGGTTCTTATGCCACTACTCCTAATAAGTGTGTCAGAAGATGCTTATAGCAAAAAGAAAACCTCCAAAAAGAAGCGCGCAAAGAAAGTGACACGCGTCTACAACCCTTCTCAAACAAAAGCAACCGCAATATCGTTGCTCCAAACATCAGACGAACTTTCTGAACTAGCCCAAATAGACGCTACCGCAGTTAAGAACCGAGATAGTGACGCTTACAAAGTTGTTCCACCACCAAATACCGTAATCCAGCCAGCAGATACAATTCTGAGCGATATTGAACTGCTGAAAACCTACCTGTCCATCGGCGATAACACCGATACCATTGGCGAAGAAGGCGAAGATGCCGCAGAACTTGCTGCTGAACTCGCTGCCGAAGATGACATTAAAATCGATACCGACGACTTCAAAACATTGTGGTTCGCTGCAATAGGTGCAGGTAGTGCCGATAAAACATCGTATGGTGTTGAAAAATCAAGGATTATGAATACCATAATGGACTGGTTAGGCACTCCATACTACTTTGGTGGAACCACTCGCTATGCGATTGATTGTTCGGCGTGGGTTAGAGCAGTTTTCTTCCAATCTGACTCTATTGTGCTGCCAAGGACTGCAAGAGAGCAAGTGAATGTTGGGCGTAAGATTACCAGAGAGAAACTGGAATTTGGAGACCTCGTATTCTTCCATACTTACTCCAAAAAATTCGCCTCCCATGTAGGCATTTACCTCGGAGACGACTTATTTGCACACGCAAGTTCTACCATTGGCGTTACCGTATCTTCATTAAATTCAACATTCTACGCAACTCGCTTTATTGGTGGTAGAAGATTTAGTGAGCGAGACCTTGCCAGCTACAAGGTAAGCGGAAGATAGTGGAACACTTTGTTCCTATAAATGATTTTTTTTATTCCAAATTTAATGTATTCACATCTAAATGTATTATATTTGTATTTAATTATATTTCAAAAATACCCAGATGAATAATATAGATAATTACAAATTAAACACAATAGATGAAGCCATTGAGGACTTAGCATCCGGCAAACTCGTAGTCGTTATGGATGACGAAGATAGAGAAAATGAAGGCGACCTAATCGGTAGTGCTGAACTATGCACGCCAGAGATGGTGAACTTTATGTCTATGTATGGCAGAGGTCTTATCTGCGCTCCTATCGCTGCTGAAATCGGCGAGCGACTCAATATCAATATGATGGTAGAGCATAACACAGCACTCCATTCTACCGGCTTCACCGTTTCGGTGGATTACCTTAAAGGCACTACTACCGGTATCTCCGCATTAGATAGAGCAAAGACCGTTCGTGCCCTTGCCGATGGAACAACTAAGCCGGAAGATTTAGGTCGTCCGGGACATATATTCCCATTGCTCGCTGTGCCGGAAGGCGTGTTGCGTAGAGCAGGACATACTGAAGCGGTGGTTGATTTGATGAAGATAGCAGGATTGAAGCCAGCCGGTATTCTATGCGAAATCATCAACGATGACGGCACTATGTCCCGTAAAGCCGATTTAATCCCATTCTCCCAAAAGCATAACCTCAAAATCATTACAGTAAAAGCACTTATCGCATATCGCTTGCAGCAAGAGCAACTTGTGCAATGCGTAGCAAAAGCCAATTTGCCAACTGAACACGGCAATTTCACAATACTGGGATTCCAAAATTCTGTAGATAAATTAGAGCATATTGCGTTGGTAAAAGGCGATTTGGATGCTAATATGCAAATTATACAGAAGGATAAGCCGATTCTTGTGCGTGTTCATTCCGAATGCTTAACCGGCGATGTCTTTACATCTATGCGTTGCGATTGTGGCGACCAGTTGCATAAAGCAATGGAACAAATTGATAAAGAAGGACTTGGCGTAATTGTCTATATGCGACAGGAAGGCAGAGGTATCGGATTACTCAATAAAGTGAAAGCATACCAACTCCAAGACGGCGGATTGGATACTGTGGAAGCAAATGTGAAATTGGGCTTCGAGCCAGACCCACGCAACTACGGCATAGGTGCGCAAATACTACGTTCGCTCGGTGTTACAAAAATGAGATTGATGACTAATAATCCACAGAAGCGTGTCGGTTTGGAAAGTTACGGACTAGAAGTATCCGAACTCGTTAGCATTGAACTCCCCCCCAATGAACACAACCACTTCTACTTAGAGACAAAGAAGAATAAAATGGGACACAAATTAGAGAAAGTATAGATACACTTAGAACTTAATGGTAAGTGCGATGGTGTGATTGATACCTGTAGCATTCACTAGTTCGTTGGCTACAGAGTAATCAATAGAAAATTTGAATGGAAGTGTCTCATTTAGGAAATCAATGTCCGGAAATACTGATACTCCACCTGCCCATTGGTTCATCGGAAATAATTCGGGATGTCCATATACATCGCCATAAATACCCATACCACCACGGAATGTAATGTATTTATGTGCTTCGTATTCCATACCGATGCTCACCACCGGCGCAACAGAATATTGCGTATATGCAAAGTCCAAGCCAATGTTTAGAGCATTGCCCTTATCGCCTTCGTCGGTCATTATTTCGCCAGTAACAGTGGAGCGGTCTGTGGAGCGTTCCACTGTAGTGTATATTTTAGTAGATATGCCGGCTTTCAGACGCCAAGGTAAGTTCATAATATCACTGCCGGCGGTATTCCAAAATAGAAAGCCGGAAGCATTTTGTAATTGCACGCCAAATCGGAACATACCCATATCAAATAATGCACCAAAATCCACAGCGTAGCCGTTGGAAAACGTCTCCGCTCCTTGCAAATTATCCGTAATATACTTAGCCGTGGCACCAAAACTCGCATACGCAATTTTGTATGATGCCGATGCCGCAATAGCATATTGATTATTGGAATACTCGCCATAAGCGTGTCCCATCGCATCTCTTGCTGTAAATGTTCCAGTATAGAAATTGTTGAATGCAATACCAATACCCAATCCATCAATAACTTCTTGTCCCCAAGCGAACGTAGAATTAGAACGACCAAGCCCAAGCATACTTATAGATGAGATAATGGTTGGCGTCTCTGATAAATTGCTAAGCCCCGCCGGATTGTAGAATATAGCCATAGGGTCATCTGCAATAGCAGTGAAACTGCCGGCTAATCCAATGGTTCTGGCGGACATATCTCTGAAGTTCCAACTTCCAGCATAGCCACCACCGCTATGTTGTGCAAACAGATTGAAAGATGCACAGCATAGTAATGCGAATACAAAAAGGCGTTGTAGATACAAATAATTATTTGCTCTACGCCTCAGTGCAATATATCGCTTGATATTGGTGAATAGCTGAATTATATTTTTCATAATAGACGTTTTGTATTACTATTTAATCGGCAGAATTGTTAATTAAATTGAGTTACTATGAAAAAAATGATGCGGGCTGGCGACCACCTGCAAATAGCAAATACTATCTCGCAATTACAAAGCGGTCTGCAATTTTGAATGTCGTGCCTTGAATAACAAGTATATACACGTTCTTCGGAAGGTTGATGTTGGTCTGTGAGTTAAAGAGGTAATGACCCTCGGCGTTCTTCTCCGCTGGTATTCCTTGAAACACCTTGCGAACTTCTTTACCGAGCATATTATACACAACGATTTTCACTTCATCCTTATCATCAGCAATATCCGCCTCAACATTGAGCAGACCATCTGTTCCTTCCCAGATTTTCTTTATACTATTACTTTGCTTTGGCTCAGTATTAGTAGGCGTGCTCCGCGTATCATTCTTTTTTACATTATCTGGGGCAATTTTTGTGCCATCTGTCTTTTGGTATGCAAAAAAAGGAAGTGGTTGCGACGCAGAATTTACTTGGAACATCTGTAAGTCCTTAGTATAAAAAGGTGTTGCATTTGCTGAAAAAAGCAAAGTGAAAAATAAAAAAATGGTAATTAGGTATTTTGTTAGCTTCATTCAATTATTTTGTGTGTATAATAATGTGCAATATAATAAAAAATGCGAATATTCTACTCATACCGAACATTTTTTTTGCGAATACCCACTCATATAATAAAAATTTTGGCTTGTGAAATAAATTTGCAAAAAAAATGATTAATATAGTTATACTTTAATAAAAAATAGTTATGTTTATGAATATAAATGTTACAAATAATTGGAACATTTACAAATTTAACACACCATAACATATATCATAATGGAAACAACATCTACAAATTGCCAGCAACCCGATAAGTGTGAGCCACTCAATGAGGCAAAATATGAGATAGAAATACTGAGAAAACAGATAGATAATCTCAATATGAATTGCCTCAATATACGAAAGCAGAATTTTGTATTGGACTCAAAGTTAAAGGAATTTAGAGCAAAAAACGAAGAACTAGAAGCCGTTCAAAAAGAAAAAAATGAATTGTTCGCACTCATCATACACGACATTAAAAACCCTACCACGATAATCAAATCGCTGGTAGAACTGCTTAGAACATACGACACAAACAACGAGGAACAGCAAGCAATCATAGCCGATTTAGTTACCTCAACTAAGCAAATTGTATCGCTGTCGCAAGAAATATCCAAGGTGTTGACATTAGAAGGAACGATGGTGCAGATGTTTAGAGAAAACGCAAACCCTGGACAACTCGTCGCCGAAGTCGCCAGACGCAACTCTATCAATGCAAAGAATAAAGACCAAACTATCAGCATAAATGTAGAAGATAACTTGCCACAATTTAATGTAGATGTAACAAAAATTTGCGAAGTGTTCGAAAACATTATCTCTAACTCAATTAAGTATACCCAGTTCGGCGGTTCTATTGCTATCTCTGTCACCAGAAATGGCGATAACATCCAGTTTGATTTCGCTGATAATGGGCAAGGAATGAGCGAAGAGGACTTAAAGCGTGCCTTCCAAAGAGGTGCCAAACTATCCGCTAGACCCACAGGAGACGAAACATCCAGCGGACTCGGGCTATGGGTAGTGAAAAAAATTGTCGAAGCACACAAAGGACGTGTCCATATAAAATCGGCTGTCGGCAAAGGAACTACCTTCATCGTAAATATCCCGCTATCCAGCGGAAATGCGTATGAAAGCGGAGATTTTTAACCGATAACAAATGAATTTACGACTACGTAGGGGTTCAAAATTTTGAACCCCCTATTATATATTTTCTAAATACTGCCGAAAAAAATATACGCCGATAGTTGTAATTTGAAAAAAAAACATTATATTTGTAATCTGTAAACTTATTACACAAATTATTAACCAATAATATAGAGATAAAACAATGGCAAAAGTCCAAACATTCTCCGATAAATTAAAAAGCAAAAAAACCGATACCCGTATCCCTGTTAAGATAATTAAGGGCTTCTCAAGTGAAATCGGCTCTACTCGCTTCTTAGAAAAAGTAGTTAAAGTCGACGACCTTAACCAACTATCAAATATTGATATTAACTAATTATAAATAAACGGATATTCAATGAAAAAAGGTATTCATCCCTACTATCACAACATAGAAGTTGTTATGACTGACGGTACAGTTTTCCATACTCGTTCTTGCTACAAAAGCGACAGAGTGGTGCTAGACATAGATTCTAAATCGCATCCATTCTATACCGGTAAACAGGTGCTCGTGGATACTGCTGGTCGTGTAGATAGATTCAAAAAACGCGCTGAGAAAGCCAAAGATATTATGGACCAAAGGAGAACTAAATAATGTATCAACAATTCAATAACCCAAATCCATCATTCCGACCTATGGGTGGTGGTCCAAATGCCGGCGGCGGTCGCTCCCTTTACCCTATGCAAATGGGTAACACCCAGCAATACGGAGGACATAACAACAACAGCCGCTTCGGAGGTCGCAATAACAATAATCAACAACAGCAACAACCACGCCGTGTTGAAAAGAAACGCCCCAATCCATTTGAAGATAAAAAACTCAAAACCATAGATTACCTTGACGGTAAAGCATTACTACGCTTCACCAACGACCAAGGCAAAATCTTACCAAAGCGCATCAATGGCACAACTGCGTTCCAACAACGACAACTTGCTAAAGCCATCAAGTATGCACGACATCTTGCTCTGCTACCTTTCGTAGCAAAAGATTTATCGTAAATTTTATTATCTCCGTAATAAAAACTGAAGCGACTGAAATAGGTCGCTTCTTTTTTCCCTTGTGCAAAAAAATAAAAAAAGTGCAAAAAAAACACTTTTTTCTTGCACAGGTCGTAAAAATTCATTAATTTTGTAAATCATAAAATTGATACAAGCGAAAATAGCTCAGTTGGTAGAGCGCAACCTTGCCAAGGTTGAGGTCGCGAGTTCGAGCCTCGTTTTTCGCTCGACGATGAAAATCGTCTCTTCCTCTTTATGCTGCATGCCCTAAGAACATTCCCCCGTTCGAAGGGCATTTTTTTTATGTATCTACTACTTCTTAATTGGATAAGGTGGCACCGGCGGTATTTTCGTCTTTGTGCTGGTCTTCATTAACTCGAATACCTTGTCTATCGCAAAGAGCAACTGCTCGTCTATACCTGCATATTCCTTGGCTGGATGGTTATTCACTTCAAAATCCGGCACCATACCAACGCCCTCAAGTTCCCAATTACCACTCTTCGCACCAAAGTTAGATACCTCCGGCTTGTTGATGCTACTGCCATCAAGCAATGGCAATGAGCCGTAAATACCAACTACACCACCCCAACTACGCTTCCCAATAACCGGACCGATACCGGACGCTTTGAATTGGAATGGAAACATATCGCCATCGGACATAGAATTTTCGTTAATCAAACACACAATCGGACCAGTCATCACCGCACTCGGTATAGTTCCTTCGGTAGCGTTATTCCTACCAATCTTCACCATTGTAAGTTCCCTACGCAAGCGTTCTATAATCATCGGCGAAACATTACCACCACCATTATAGCGGTCATCTATGATAAGACCTTCCTTGCGAACTTGCGGATACCAATACTTAGCGAACCAGTTCAATCCATTGCCAACACCCATATCGGGTATATGAACATATCCGATACGCCCATTAGAGACGCTATCCACAATGTGCTTTCTATCCTCAATCCAATTGTAGTAACGCAATTCGCTCTCGTTGTCTATTGTCTTCACAAACACATCGTGGCTTCCGGTAGCCGATGCTGTATTGTTAATCGTAAGTTTCACAATTTTATTCTCCTTACCAACCAGATACGAATACGGATTAACCTCCGGCGTAAGTTTATTGTCATCAATAGCGATAATATAGCCACCATCTTTGATATTCAAACTCGGCTCTGTAAGTGGCGAACGCAAGGTGTTATCCCAATTTTGTCCACGTAGGATGCGAGTAATCTTATACATATTCGTTCCTTGTTCCAACTGCAAATCAATGCCCAGCAGACCAATACCTACTTGTGCTACACGTGGCATCTCACCACTCGTTACGTAGCAATGACCAGCATTCAGTTCGCCTATCATCTCGCCAATAATATATGTAAGGTCGTTCCTATGCGTAACATAAGGTAGCAACTCGCCATATTTATCGTGCATCCCTTGCCAATCCACTCCGTGCATATTCGCATCATAGAAGAATTGCTTGAACTGACGCCAACTCTCATTAAATACCTGCTGCCACTCTTCCTTGCGATTTAAATTCATTGTCATACCAGACAAATCCAACAAACCATCTTTCGTATTAAGTTTCTCCGTCCGTTTATTCAAATAATATTCTCCACCACCTTTGCTGAAGAGAACATTTTTACCATCCGGTGTAAAAGTAATATTATAATATCCACTGCCTACTTCCTTCTGTTCCATTCCATCAAAATCATAGAAGTATAGCGTGCCATCACGATAGTAATACAACAATTTATCCATCGCTTTCAATCCATAATACCTCGCTGTATTGCCCGGTAAGACAAATAATCGGCTCTCTATACCATCCAAATCTACTATTATATCTGCATTTGCAACCACTTCTTTCTCCTTCTTATTCAATTTCTTCTCTTCCACTACCGGCGCATTGTAATCCACAAATTGCTTGAAAGGAGATGGCTCATCCTTCTGCAAGCAAATGCCATAAATCCTGCCCATTGTGCTATATGCGAAGTTCCACTCTAAAGCATTGATTATTGCATTGAAATCGCGGTCTGATGCAAAGAATAAATATTTACCATCTTTGGAGAACACCACATCATCGCTATTATAGAAGTTGTTGGTAACCGCATAACTCTTCCCATCCTTCAATGAATATAAGTAGATAATGCCAAATCCCTGCTCATCCTCATTCTTATATGCAATCCATTTGTTATCCGGAGACCAATCAAAATCCTGAATCGCATAGTTCAATGAATGATATATAACTTTCTCTGTCTTGCTTGCAACATCTATAATTATGAGATTACGTGCATTATCGCTATTTAGCAATTTAGAGCCATCCGGCGACCATTGCAAGCCATATCTGTAAGCAGTTGAATTATTAGTGAGTTGCGTTGCATTTTTACCATCCGGCTGCATCACCCAAACTTCCTCATTCCCCGTTTTATCGCTGATATATGCAATCCAATCTCCTTTTGGAGACCACGTTGCATTACGCTCGTGAACGCCAGAAGTATTAGTAATATTTAGAGTTACACTCTGTGCATTCGGAACTGTAGAAGGCACAATAAATATCTCGCCTCTTGCATTAAGCAAGGCACGCTTACCATCCGGTGAAATACCTAACGCTGACACTCTATTCTTTACATTAACTAACTCGCTCCTAGCCGCTATCTCATCATCAACTACTTTAATATCAATGGCTTTCACTTCTTCCGTAGCCAAACTCATTAAGTAAATTGTGCCACCATTCTCAAATGCAATATGCTCCGCTCCAAGCGAAGGAAACTTAACATCGTATTTGTCAAAATGCGTTATCTGCTTCGTTTGCTTACTACTTAGGTCATAGCAATACAGATTCATCGTATTCGTTCTATCGCTCGCAAAGTAAATTTTATTCCCAGACCACATCGGCATAATATCCTGTGCTGGATTGTTTGTAACATTCGTAAGTTCTTTTGTTCCAAAGTCATAGAGCCAAATATCATCTGCTTGACCACCACGATAGCGCTTCCAAGTCCTAAATTCCCTAAATATCTGATTATAAGCCATCTTACTACCATCAGCCGACAATGACGCATAGCCGCCCTTAGGCACAGGTAATTCCACTGGCAAGCCCGAGCCATCTATATTAGTTTTATATAACTTAGCCGTGCCTATAGACCACCAATCCTTTCTCGCCCGATACAAAATTTGCTTGCCATCGCCAGTCCATTGCATAATGATATTGTTGGGACCTTGTCTATCGGCAACGTCCTTGGATTGGTCCATTGCGTAAGTCACTCGCTTTGGACTGCCACCGGTTGCAGAAATTGTGTAAATCTCTGGATTACCATCGTATTGCGCAACAAAGGCAATCGTTTTCCCATCCGGCGAAAAGCGTCCCATCTGCTCAATTCCAGCAAAGGAAGTCAGCTTAGTAGCGAGACCGCCAGCGATTGGCGCAACATAAATATTGCCACCATAGTTAAAAGTAATTTGCGTCTTCGAAGAATTTGGAAAACGCAACAAACGCGTTACATCACCAACATTATCATCGCTTTGTAGCGAAATTGCGGTAATTATAAACAGCGAAAAAAGTAATAAGAGTTTATTTTTCATAATGGCATTAATATAATTGCAAAAAATTGTTTATAGTTTATTTTAAATTAATTTTTCTTTCCGGCAAGTAACTTCTCCGGCTTCACTATGCGGTCATACTCATCGCCAGACATAATATTCAACTTAACGATTGCTTCTTTAAGAGTCAGGTCATCCCTATGAGCCAATTTCATTATCTTAACAGCATTGTCATAACCCACATTATTTACAACCTTAGTAATTATCACTAAAGTGTTATCCAAATTATTCTGCACCGTCTTTCTATTTACCTTAATTCCCCTAACGCAATATTTCTCAAAGGAATTCATAGCATCGGAGAGCAATTTTATAGATTGCAAAAAGTTGTAAATAATCACCGGCTTATAAGCATTTAATTCAAATTGTCCGCTCGCTGCCGCAAATGTAATAGTCGTATCATTTCCAAAGACCTGCATACATACCATTGACACCGCCTCGCAATGTAGCGGATTATTCTTTCCAACAAATAATGGGTCTATCATATCATTCTCCGGTAAAATAAGCTCACCAAAACCGCAACGAGGACCCGATGCAAGCAATCTTATATCATTAGATATTTTTAGAAGCGAGGTCGCAAGCACCTTAATAGTGCTATGAGCATTCGCCATAATGTCTTGAGAAGATATTGCCGTAAGTTTATTTGTCGTTAGCACAAATGGAAATTTCGTGATTTTCGCTATCTGCTTCACTATTTTTGGTGCGAACTTCTGGTTCGTCTCTATTATATCCGTTCCAACTATCATTCCACCTAACGGCAGTTGATAAAAGGCGGTCAATACTTTTTCCAATCTCTCTACATCGTTGCTCAACAACTTTGCATAGCCATTAAATTGTTGCTCAAAGGTCATTAAAAAAGCGTCCATCGTATGTGTCCTGCCTATTTTCAAAATGCTCTCAAACTCCTTCGCTTTATTGATAAAGGAATTCTGCAATTTCTTCACCGCAGGAATAAGCACACTCTTCATCTCCATTGCAGCCGAAATATTCATCGCTGTCGAAAATGCGTCATTGTGGCTATGCGACATATTAATATCGGTAGTCGGGTCAATTTGCGTCTTGCTGGTCGCCTTACCTCCGGCGAGTTCAATAGCACGCGCCGCAATCACCTCATTAACATTCATATTAGAATGCATTCCGGAGCCGGTCTGCCATACAGAAAGCGGAAAATGCTTATCTAAATTTCCTTCAATCACTTCATCTGCTGCTTTTGTGATTCGCACGGACTTATCTTTGGAAAGTAGCCCCAATTCCTCATTTGCGAGCGTCGCAGCTTTCTTCAATATGCCCATCGACTTGATTATAGAGCGAGGCATTTTCTCATCTCCGATATTAAAATTCAGCAATGCACGAGCTGTTTTTACTCCATATATTGCATCAGTCGTTGGTTTGAAACCATTGTTATTATCAGTATTTACTGATGTCTTGGCTTGTGGCTTAGCCGTTGAGGTATTTTTCTTTGTTGTGGTATTACTACTAGTAGTGGTTCTGGAGGTAGTAGTAGCCGATTTAGGTGCCGGCTTTTTTGATATTGTAGATTTTGATTTCTCAGCGGTCGAAATATTGGTATTGCTGGGCTTTGCGGTGGTTGCAGGTTTTGACGATAGTGTGAATTTGGGCTTTGTAGTAGCAAACTTTGGCATAATTATTCCTAAAAATTAATTTATTTTAAATAAAGTGTAAAAAATAATTTGCAAAAATAATGATTTTTATCCAAATAAATATCATATAGCACAATATTTTGTCCGCTTGTTGATAATTATGCAAAAGAAAGGGCATACTTTTTGTAAGTATGCCCTTTGAGATTGAAGATACGTTCTTGCTGATTTGCTCGCTTGCAGCCGCAATCTGATTGACCAGAGCAAGCAATTCATTGATACCCGCTAAGATGTCTTGGAGCGAATGATAGGACTTCCCGATGATGATATGAATGCTATTCTCTGTGCTTGGCTGCAGAGTTAATTATATTGAATGTAATTGTATATATTTTTTCCTTTTTCCACTTACGCTAATTGCATACATAATATTACCAATTCCACCAGTAAATAGTATGAATACTATATGCCAAATTGCTTTATATTGTTCCCACCTGATTTGATGCTGTCTCTGCTGTTAATCTATTAGCAATTTACCGTTATCCATTATTACTTTACCATCTACTGTAAATGTTGGCGATTTGATGATGCAATCTATGTGTATAGGAACATTGATAGAACCATCCATAGATATGTTGTTGCCGAATGCGATATGGACAGTGCCCATCACTTTCTCATCTTCCAAAATTAATCCACAGATGTCTGCTTTTGGATTAGTGCCGATACCAAACTCAGCGACTGCCTTGGCTTTGCCACCAACTTTTGTAAGCATATCATCTAATTGAGTGCCTTGCTCTCCGCCGAGTATAGAGGAAATCATTCCATTCTTAATTTCAATAATTATGTTCTCGTTAAGCATTCCGATACCTGCAACTGAGCCATCTATCACAAGACGACCATTCACAGCATCCTCAACTGGAGCGAAATAGACCTCGCCGGAAGGTATGTTGCCCCACTCGCCCATATTTCTATGAACGCCGGTACTACTAATTATTTTTCTGCCCACAGCAGAGAATTTTGCATTAGTGCCTAATGAAGTGGTAAGCACTATTTCCTTTGCATTATCAAGTATATCTACCAATTTATTATTGGTTTCTATTATCTCATCGCTATCTGCTAAGAAGCATCTGTTAAGCGTTGGAACGGTTATTCCGGGCATTGTTCCAACTCGGACGCCGGCTTTTGTGGCTAATCTGCGTGCGTTTGTATGTGTTAAGGAGCGGTATGTAGCGCATATTACTACATCTACTTTGCTCATAAACTCGGCTACCACTGCAGGCGGCTCTTGTCCATTAATATCTCGCTCTCTCATCTCCAAATAATATGATTCTAAGCATATCTTCCTACCTGCGTCTTGCAGAGCGATACCTATCTCTCGGGTAGGTTCATCACATATTACTAAAAGTGTTTCGTGGGCGGTCAAACCCATATAATCTACTAATGCTCTGTGAGCGGAATTTTCAAGTTTTGTCATAGTTATATAAATCTAAAATATAAGTTTTAAACGAATAGTATCCAATATAATACTTTTATTTGTAAAAATTGCTACACTCAATCAAAATAATTCTAATTCATAGTAGTAATTATTATCGCAAATTGTATTAATTTGTAAAATGAATTTTTGTAATCTGAATTAAAATATAGAACTATGTCAAGAACATTAATTACATCAGCATTACCTTATGCAAATGGCTACATACATTTAGGGCATCTTGCAGGTGCATATTTACCAGCCGATATTTATGCTCGCTATATGCGACTTGCCGGAAAGGAAGTCCTTTATGTTTGTGGCTCTGACGAACACGGCGTGGCTATCACTATCTCTGCAGATAAGGAAGGAGTGCCACCAAAACAGATAATAGATAAATATCATAAAGCAAATCTTGAGGCATTCGCCAAGTTTGGTATGAGTTTTGATTTCTACTCACGCACATCTAACAAATTGCATCACGAGGACTCTGTATTTTTCTTTGAAAAGATGCTTTCAAATGGCTTCCTCACAGAGAAAGAAGAAGAACAATTTTATGATGAAAAAGCGAAAATGTTCCTCCCAGACCGCTATGTAGAGGGAACTTGTCCAGTGTGTGGTGAGGAAGGTGCAAGAGGTGACCAGTGCGATAAATGCGGTGCTTACTATGAGCAGACGGAATTAAAAAATCCCATTTCGGTTGTCAGCAACACCGTTCCCACCATTAAGAAGACCACGCATTGGTATTTCAAACTCGGGCAATTCCAAGAGTTCATAGAGACATATATAGAGAGCAATGCTGGCGAATGGAAAGAGAATGTGCTACAACAATGCCGTAGTTGGCTCAAAATGGGACTCGCCGATAGAGCCATTACACGCGATTTGGATTGGGGAGTTAGTATAGAAAACGCTAAGGGTGTGGATAAAGAGAAAGCCAAAGGTAAAGTTTTATATGTCTGGTTTGATGCTGTCCTCGGCTATATCACCGCTACAAAGGAATGGGCAATGGTGCAAGAGAAGAAGGGATTAGGTGTAAAAGCAGATGACTGGAAGAAGTGGTGGAAGGATGAAAGCACGCAACATATTGCATTTATCGGCAAAGATAATATTGTATTCCACGCTATTATGCTACCGGCATTGGAAATGGCGTTTGGCGGATTAATTATGCCACATAATATTCCAGCGAATGAGTTCCTAAATTTAGAAGGACAAAAGTTCTCTAAATCGCGCAACTGGAGCATTGACCTGAGGGACTTCATTGATGACTTCAATACCACCCAAGCAGTGGATGCACTACGCTACACACTCGCTACTTCGTTACCGGAGAATAAGGATGCCGATTTTACTTGGAAGGATTTCCAAGCAAAGAACAACAATGAACTTGCCGCTATACTTGGCAACTACGTAAATAGAGTGCTGACCTTTGTCCATAAGAATATGGGCGGTAGAGTGCCTATTTTACCAGATTCTTATAGCAAGTTGCAATCCATAACTAAGGATTTCGCTCTATTTTCCTTAATGTATAAAGATAGAACAGAAGAGGAATTACATACATATTATACCAGCGAATTCGAAAGCAAATTGTCGCTCAATGACTTCAATATTTTACTCGCATTCTCTGTTGGCGCTCGCAAAATAAGCAGAATGTATAGGCATTTCAGAATTAAAGAGGCAGTGGCTGAGACAATGAATTTGGCTCGCGCTGCTAACAAATATTTCAATGACGAAGAGCCGTGGAAGACCATTAAGAGCGACCCCGACAAGTGCCATAAGACAATGTTTATGTGCACTCAAATAGTATATTCGCTCTCCATATTCTTTTCGCCAATCATACCATATACATCTGCAAAGATACAGAAGTTCTTCAACATCTCTGGTCTTATTTTAGGAATGTCTAATGGCGGTGTTCCTACAAAGAATTTCATACGCGAAGCAGTGAATTTCCTTGTCCCAGAGGGTTCAGAGATAGCAGAGCCGACCATTCTGTTTTCACCTTATGAAGATGATGTGATACAGCAACAAATAGCAAAACTCGGCATCAATGCTACTCCAACGCATAATGCTCAGCATATAGAAAGCAATGACGGACTAATCTCCATAGATGACTTCTCTAAAATGAAACTCCAAGTTGGTAAGGTATTAGAGGCGGAAGCGGTGCCGAAGTCAAAGAAATTAATTAAGATGCAAGTGAAAGTTGGCGACGAAAGACGACAAGTGCTTGCTGGTGTTGCAGAGCATTACAAGCCAGAGGAATTGATTGGTAAGAGTATCGTGGTGGTTGCAAACTTACGTCCAGCAACGCTTATGGGGCTTGAGTCGCAAGGAATGATGCTCTGTGCATCCGATTCCGCTCACAATTTATTCTTCCTCACACCAGAGAAAGATATTGCTGATGGCTCAGTGGTTAAGTAGTGTGGAAAACTTTTTTGCGAAAAAAATGCAAGAAATGCACTTTTTATTTTGCAGATTAAAATAATTTCCGTAATTTTGTATCATAAAAATTGCAATCGTAGTTGACAAGGGATTACCTCCATAGTTCCAACAGCTACACATAAGAATATTTTTTTTATTCCCATTATTGTAATATTTACAAATATGTCTAACTGCTCCGTAATGGAGCAGTTTTTTTTTGCTTATTTTATATTTTTTTTAACTATGAAACAAATTTTATTACCACACGTATTCGTATCAGGGCTTATGCCAAAAAAGGAGACGCAAAAAAACTAAAAAAATAAGTATTTTTGTATTAAAGTTCAGTTATTTTTCTCCGATAATAGAAATAGTGCGAAAAATATAAAATGATTGTATTTTGTATATTATTTTGTATATTGCATACAGATTGAGGTGCTATATATTTGCATCCCGTCCCAACAATCAAGAAATTACAGAAATTATTAATTTATTATAAAGGAAAAAATTTATGAAAATTGGAGTTAAAATCGTATTAATCGTTGTAGTAGCCGTGCTCGGCTTGATAGTATCAGCGGTATTCAGTATCAGTGGCCTTGATGAAGTCAACGATATGTTCACTTATGTTGGAGATGTGCCAATTAAGAATGGGAATACAGCAAATGAGTGCTTGAATAACCTGAACGAAATCGCCCGCGCTTCAGCAATGGCAATCGTTGTTCAGCACGACGAAAAAGCATCAGACGTGTATCTTGATAGGATTCACACAGCCGCTGATGACCTTATGTCCCAATTTGACACATTATTAGCGAGTGTTTCTGAAGGAGGTAAACCAAAGGTTCTAGCGTGTTCAACAGCGATAAATGATGTTAGAACCGCACGTGCGGAATTGGAAAGGTTGTTGCATATCAATGCTTACGACTCTGCCGCTAATTACAGAGCAGGTTTTTATCAAGACAAAATGGGCGCAGCAATAAATGCACTTGCCGATTATGTTGATTATACAGATGAGCAAATTCACGAATACGTGTATGTGACATCGGATGAGAGAGCAGAAGCAACCGAGACGACGTTATATATTGTGATGGTTGCCGTTCTGATAATCCTTATTGTAGTCGCTATCTTTATCATTACCGGTATCACAAAGCCACTAAAGAAAGCAGTAGAAGCAGCAGAGAAAGTTGCAATCGGCGAGCTCGAAGGATTGGATTTGTCAACCAACTCTAAAGATGAGACAGGGGTATTGCTCAATGCGTTCCAGACGATGGTGAATGCGATTGAGGCGCTTGCAGTGGATGCATCCTCGCTTGCAAAATCAGCAGCAGCCGGCAATCTCAGCACACGCGCTGATGCGAGCAAGCATAAAGGTAGTTACCAAGACATCATTGCTGGCGTAAATACCACATTGGACGATGTGGTAGGTCCTCTAAATATGGCTGCTGATTATGTAGAACAAATCGCTCATGGTATCACTCCTCCGAAGATTACAGACGTTTACCACGGCGACTTTAACAAGATTAAGAACAACTTAAATACTTGTATTGACTCTCTAACAGTGGTTATTAGCAACATAGAGACCATAGCAACAGACGCTGGGAATGGCGTTCTTAGCACTCGCGCCGATGCGAGCAAGGTAGAAAATACTTGGTCAGTGCTTTTGAAAGGCGTGAATGGTATTGTAGAAAATGCAGATAATATAATTAATGATGCTGGTAAGACGCTATCTACAATGGCTACCGGCGACTTAACACCGCGTATCACAGCCGCTTACAAAGGCAAGTTTGGCGAGATGAAAGATAATATCAATAACCTCGGCGACTCCTTGACAGACCTTAT
>JAISJI010000070.1 GCA_031261605.1 Ignavibacteria bacterium
ATCAGTTGTTATGCGGTCATTGCAATAGAATCAAGGGGACTCGCCCGATGGAATTTTTGCTTATGAAAAAGAGAGCCAAAGAAAAATTATTGAAAAACGAAGTAATTTTTGGGGAGTAGTTACCACACAATACATTAAAAACAAACATACAAAACTATGGGCATCATAAATAGATTTAATACAATTAGAAAGGTCAATCGCAACTTCAACAACGAGCCAACAACGAATATCAATATAGATGCTGTGCTACACGATGATAGCGAGGACAAATTGCGTAATGCTATAGATGCACTTACACCAATAAAGACAGATGCTCCCGCTGCATACAGCGTTCTGGGAGTTAGTATCACGGACAATGTGGATACTATTACAGCGGTATATAAAGCAAAGTTAAAGCAATATCATCCAGATAAAAATCCGAATGCTACTCCACAAGAGCAGGCGTTTTATCATACGAAAACTAATGAATTGAATATGGCATACAATGAAATAATAAATTATATCGGAGGAAACAATGCAAAAAAGCAATAAAGTAATAATAAGGGATATAATTATCATCGTGGCAGTATCCGTTGCTATAGCGTGTATTTACAATGTTATGCGTCCGGATGGATTGCCGTTTTTTCCAAAAGATAAGTCGCTATTGGTAGTAAATGATGCGGATTTGTTTGGTGCTGATAGTGCTGAACAGGTGGATACGCATTCATTTGATTCGCTAAGCAAACTTGTGGATTCGGCAAAGACAGCGGAAATAGAACCAACTACGGATACTGCGATTACTCCTATTTCGGTGCCGGATACATTGGATTTAGAAGCGATAAAGCGGAATGCACGTAGAAGTGGAAACGAATGCCCGAGCGTAACATTAGAGCAGATGAAGCGTATCGTTAGCGAGTATGGGAGTGGCAAGTTCATTATTATAGATGCACGCCGACCGGAGAATTACGCAAAGTCACATATTGGAGATGCTATACATATCTTCCCCGGCGATGAGGAGACAGCAGTTATAGAACAGATATTGCAGTTGCCAAAGGACAAACATATCATTGTGTATTGCGATGGTGGTGCTTGTGAATTGAGCCACGACTTAGTAGCATTATTAGAGAACTTTGGCTACACGAAACTCTTTATCTTTGAGGGTGGCTGGGAAGAGTGGAGTGGAAGTTAAACTAATGAGAATGAACAGCATTGCAGCATATATCAGTATCAGGTGATATAAGATGTGGAGATGTGTGGGAAACCATAGAATTATCGTCTCTATACAAGTGAAAATAATATTAAGATTTATAAATAATTTTTTTTGTCGGAGTAAAATAAATATGAAAAATATATTATGCAACGACCCATATTAAATGACCAAATCTCTGTGGATGAGTTCAAAGATTACTATTGGCTCAAAGAGGAACTTGTTCGCTTCTGTAAATCTATCGGTATTGCTACAATAGGTGGTAAGATAGAGATAAGCAATAGAATTATAAGATACTTACATACAGGCGAAATAGTAAAGCCAACTGCACAGCATCGCACTTCCCATTTTGATTGGAATAATGCCACTCTTACGCTTGATACTATAATTACTGATAATTATAGGAATACGGAGAATGTTCGTGCGTTTATGAAAAAGGAAATAGGCGAGTATTTTAAGTTTACGCAACAACTTATTCAATGGACTAAGTGCAATATTGGTAAGACCTTAGCCGATGCAATTACCGAGTGGAAGCGTTTTGATGAACTGAAGAAAGACAAAAATTACAAAACAGAAATAATGCCAAGTTGTGAATACAATGCTTACATCAGAGATTTTTTAGCGGACAACCCAAATAGACCTTGGAAAGATGCCGTATCGCATTGGAATATAAAAAAAACGCAAAAAGGAAGCAAAAAGTATTCCAAAGAAGATATTGAATAACCGCCATAGTGGCAAATAATTAAACGACTTAAATAATGAATAATACAAACCCAAACAAAAATACTAATAAGCCCCACAAAAAACATAAGCATAAGCAAGATGCAGATAAGCAATCTCCAAAAGAAGATGTTAAACGCAGCGATGAAGTGGCAGATAAATTCAAGCAGAAGAATATCGTATCCGAATGTAACCCTGCGAATTGCTATACCACTTGCAAGATAGCAGATTGCCCAATAGCACATTACTCTACTGATGCCGAATTGGATGAGCAAAAGTTTCGGGAAGTGCCGGAAGATGTAGAGATAGAAAATCCACAATCCTTTGCATTTGTGGATTTTAAGGGACATCGGAGAGAGATATTTCTTAACTATCACGAGTTGGACTTACAAATAGGCAACAAGGTTGTTGTAACAGCCGAGACCGGTTTTGATTTAGGCAAAGTAGCATTTGTAAAGGTATCCAACGAGAAAATAATATCTAAACTTTATAGTAAAACGGTGCTTAAAACCATCGTTCGCATCGCTACGGAAGAGGATTTGGATAAGGAATATATTAACCAGCAGGAAGAGTTGGAGGTGCTTAGCCGTTCAAATATAATTGCCAAAAGTTTCGGTTTGGATATGAAAGTAATAGATACGGAATGGCAATTTGATAGGCATAAGGTAACGATTTTCTTTACAGCCCCATCGCGTGTGGATTTCCGCGAACTTGTGAAAGACCTTGCACGGCAGTTTAAGACGCGTATAGAGTTGCGACAGATTAACACACGGGAGGAAATTAAGCGAATTGGATGTGGTTTGGGATGTTGTGGTCAGCCGATGTGTTGTGTAAGTTTTTTGACGGACTTTCCGAAGGTTACAGTAGAGCATGCGAAGTTACAGCAACTATCTAACAACGCAGCGAAACTCAGCGGAAACTGCCGTAGAATAAAGTGTTGTATGACTTATGAGTATGATTTTTACGAAAAAGAGTTAAAGAATTTTCCGCCAATTAATTCTACAATTACAGCGAATGATAAATTGCTAAAACTTAATAAAATAGATGTTTTTAAGAAAGAAGTTACACTCTATAATCTTACTGACAAGGTATATGATACGATAAAATATGACGCATTTGGAAAATTAATTAAGGTAGCAAAAGTCACCGTTCCGGTGGATGATTTTGTATCAAAGAAGAGGATTTTGGACGATGTAATTATAGATGACGAGTGATTGCTTGGACCTTCCAAAAAGGAATGAGAAAACAACAATCCGTCATTGCGGGCTTGCTCTGCATTTGTCTGAACCTTGATTAAACAGATTTATCTGATTTACTACGATTATATATGGAGGAGTCCAATAATGAAAAAAATACTACTCATCGTAGCAATTATATTCGCTACAACAATAACTGCATCCGCACAATTCAGCGGTGGTAGTGGAACACAAGCCGACCCATATCAGATTACCAGCAAGGCAGATATGGAGGCATTGAGCGATAGTTGTTTTTATGGAAATTATTATTCAATAGATAAATATTTCCTATTGATGAATGATATTATTGATAGTATAAGAACTATGGTTGGAACTTATGATGGTAGTCCATTGAATAAAGGTTTCTATGGTAATTTCAATGGCAATAATCATAAAATTAACTTGGCAATTTCTTTTAATGTGCTAAATCAAGGTGGAGCAATTTTTGGTTGTAATCGCGGAGAGATTGAGAATATTATAACAGATGGGGCGGTAATTAATACAGCATTGAATTCTACTGTTAGCGCTATTTCCACGGTCAATAAGGGATTGATATCAAATTGCGTTAATTTATCGCAAATTGAAGGGTCTATAGTAGCGGGAATCTCTGCAAGGAATGATGGAACAATAATTAATTGTGCAAATAACGGCTTAATATACGGTGATATTGCAGGTGGTATTGCTGCCAATGTTGGTGGAGGTGGTGTAGCAATAGTTTCTAACTGCACAAATACGGGAACAATTATTGGAAATTTGTATACAGGTGGTGTAGCAGCAAATCTTCTTAATAATAATTCAAGCACTATTCAAAATTGTGTAAATAGTGGTTTTGTAAAAGGAATTGCTAGGGTTGGAGGAATTGTTGGTATAGCAGGTGGAACAAAAACGCATACCATTATCAAATGTATTAATGCGGGAGTCATTGAAAGTGATACTTATGGAGGAAGCATATTAGGATATATAGGAACAGGAACGATTACTCAGACCATCACCGATTGCTTTTACGACATCCAGATGTGCAAATACAAAGCAGTCAATAACCAAGACCATCCGGGTGTTACAGGTCTTCCCACGCATCTGTTGATGGAGGAGTTGGCGAAGTAAATAGTCACCACAAGAGACCCCACCCTAAATCCTTCCTCGACGGAGAGGGACTTTTTAAATAACAACGACAAATACAATATGACAGAAGAATCTTTCACCAACACCTTATACACTAACGACAACCTGTTCATCCTAAATGGACTGAATAGCAATTTAGTGGATTTGATATATCTTGACCCACCATTCAACACAAAGCGAATGTATTCTGCACCCGTCGGAAGCAGGGCAGCAGGCACAAGTTTCAAAGATATATGGTCGTGGGAGGATGTTAATGATGAATATCTCAATACAATGGCAATAGAGTATCCATCTTTGCCTGACTTTATTGCGTTTGTTGGCATCATTCATAGCAAAGCGATGGCTGCGTATCTGACCTATATGGCACAGCGAATCATAGAAATGCACCGCGTATTGAAAGACACCGGCAGTATTTATTTGCATTGCGACCCCACTGCGAGTCACTATTTGAAGATACTATTGGATGAAATTTTTGGCAAAAATAATTTTAGAAATGAAATTGTATGGCATTACAAAACAACTTTAAAAGCATCTGCTAATCATCTGGGAAGAGACCATGATACACTTTTATGTTACGCAAAAAGTAATTTGCATCAAATTCACCCAGACAGAACAGATTACCCTGCAAGCGAAAACACTTTAAAGAGATGGGCTAAATACGCAGATGCAAAAGGTTTTGTGAGCAATAAGCATTTTGCAGGTAGCACATCAACTATAATTGATACTTCTGACGACAAAAAGGGATTTAATATTAATCAGGGAATACCAAGAGATGTTTGGTATATTCCTCATCTAACTGGCGGTAACAAAGAAAAAACCGGCTATCCAACACAGAAACCTCTTGCGTTGTTGCAACGCATTATTAAAGCAAGTAGCATTGTAGGTGATATAGTTTTAGACCCATTTTGCGGTTGTGCGACTGCTTGTGTTGCTGCCCAGCAATTAGATAGAAAATGGATTGGGATAGATATTGAGACAAACGCCGTTAATATTTTGGTGGATAGATTGAGTGATGAGTCGAGAATATTCGAAGATTTTAAAGCAACAGAATTAATTCC
>JAISJI010000071.1 GCA_031261605.1 Ignavibacteria bacterium
TTTCGCCTTCGGTAAGACCAAAAACTACACCATCATTAACCGAGGCAACAGAAGGATTTGTTGATGTCCAACTTACTACCTTATTTGTCGCATCTGACGGAAGTATAGAATACTCTAGCGTTGCGCTATCACCACCAGCAAGCAACGTAAGATTTTTCGGGGAAAGTTGAATTTGCATAACAAGCACAGACCTATTTATAGTCCAATCAATTTTACTAAAATGAACTGCAGAATGCCCATCAACCCTCAATAAATCAGTGGTATCCACCACTACCGCCGACAATGTATGCAGTCCATCCTCTAACTCTTGATGTGTTATTCTAATTGTATCCATATTATTGTAATCCAAAGGGTTGTCATCTAATTGCCATTGGATATTCAATGTATTAGGAATTGGCTCTATAAGCGATAATGTAAAATCGTTATATTCAGGCATAAATACATCATTTACAACTGGTTTATAACTTAATACAACATTAGTTAATTTATGAATTTTTTCTATAATCGTCTGCGAACATACATTACAGTAGGGCTTCCCCAGATAGCGCATTTTGCAATTTTGGTGTGGTCTAAACCATAGCGCCTGATTTCCTGTTGTTCCGTAAGGATAAATGCCAATATCATTGGTGTATAGCCAATTTTTCCATCTAACTAAAGTTGGGTCGGTTTCCTGTGTCATATTTGGTTTTTCGCGGTTATATTGGTCGCCAGCATAATATTCATCTCCCAAAGAAGCAAATGAATGGGCTATTTCGTGAGCAACAATTTCAGGCGAACTACTATGAGTTGTAGAGGTTGCTTCTGCTCCGCCGCTTCCGCCATAATACGAAGAATTAGCGAGTATTATTACTTGGTCGTATTGAGGAAAATATGCAGCCAAAGCGCTAGATATATTTTGATAATTAGTCGGAACGACTAATCTATGAATACCGCCATAATCAAAACGGGTAGAAAAATATGTATTAACAGTGGACTTAGGCACTTCAGAGCAATCGCCATCAGTGCTTGTTGCGGGGTGAGAGATGCCGGACTCAGCCGAAATCACTTCAATAGCAAAAACATTAAAGTAATTTTGGTATTCTTTCCAAGGTGATAGAGAAAATATGTAATCCGACATTTTCTGGGCATCTTCCACAAATTTACTTTGCTCTGCTCCCGTATAGCCATCGCCCATTATCACAATATTAATGAATTTATTAATATCTCCGTTATATTGTAATGTATCTATTTTAGTCGGTTGTGCGTAGGTATAATTGAATATAATTAGTCCGACACAGAATAATAGTAATTGGATTTTTTTCATATAATTTACAAGTTAATAGTTGTTAATTCATTGGGAGCATTGTCTTGCAATTTTTCAATGATTATAATTTGAATTAAGTTGCTTTTGATTGGTAATCTAATAAAAAAATCTTGCTCGTCAAGTTTTATAATACTCGATTGAAACTCATTATCATCAAAATATTCTACAAATTTATATAATGGATGCTCAATTTTTATAGAACCGACCAATTTCCCATTTTCATAAATTTGGAAGTCCAAATAATTATCATAATTTATTGCATCTGACTCATCTTTTTTAAAACTGCCGGCAACAATATTCTTATTGAGAATTTGTATTGCATTTGTATTTTTAGCAGCATCTTTATATATTTTGAATGTAATAAATGCAATTTGTTCTTCGCCAATTATAGCATTGTTTTGCTCATTGTTGCTTATATCTTTTGGAGACATACAAGCCAGAATAGCAATAAAAATGCTTGCAAGGAGTAATATATTGATTAGTTTTTTCATACTGCAAATTAATTATTTTTTAACATAATACAAAGCGGATGCCAATAAAATCTGTAATTGAAGGCAGTGTGAGACAAACATTTTTCTTATTCCTTTGTTTTCTCCATTTATTTCATTATATTTGTATTCCTATGTTATTGGGAAGGTGCAGGAGTGGTTGAACTGGCACGCCTGGAAAGCGTGTGAACGTTAACGCGTTCCGAGGGTTCGAATCCCTCTCTTTCCGCATACGTAAGCACACACATTCTAATATATAAATTTTTCATATCTACTTATGAAAAAGTTTATTCTTATTAGTGTTTATTAGATATTTTGAAAAGGAGGACTTTGGTCTTCCTTTTTTTATGCATAAACCAAGTCGCCTGCCAATATATTCCACTTTACAAATACCTTATCGCCTACATAAAAATTCTTTATCGGCTCGTTGCTAAATAGGAAATTGTAGTTCAAAATGGATACCACTATCACTTTATCATAAGCCAATTTCACAAAATAGCGTGTGTATTCTCCATCGTAATCCCTATTTACAATTTCGCCGGAAATGCAGTTCTCTAACTCGCCCACCTCGCCGTCATCGGTAAGTAGCATACGCTTTGGGCGTATTGCATAAAACAACTCTCTGGTTGTATCCAACTCCCTTGTGTTTAGCATTCGCACTTGTATTCTATCGTCTAATTCCACGGTATATACCTTTGCGTCCTCGCCCAAAATACGTGCATAGAAGAAGTTCATTGAGCCAATGTAACTAGCTACGAAAAACGTCTCCGGCTTCTCGTAAATCTCACGCGACAAAGCGTATTGGTGCAGTGTTCCGTGCTGGAGTATCCCAATTTTATCGGCTAATGCAAAGGCAACGTTAAAGTCGTCTGTTATGTAGATAAAGGTGGTTTTCAACTTGCGTTGTAGTTGCTTTAGTTCTAAACTAAGGTTCAATCTATCCTTATTCTCAACCGATTTTATTGCGTTATCCAAAAGTAGCACCGACGGATTATTTACTAATGCGCGGCACAATGCTATTTTGTATTTAATTAAGTGGTTGAGTTCGTTAATGTTATGAGATAGATATGGAATAAGACCGAACATTTCTATTGCGTAATTTACGATGCGGTGCTTTTCGTCATCGCTAATTTCTTTGAAGTTAAGCCCGAATTCTATGTTGTGGTATATGTCTAAATCGGGGAAAAGGGAGAAGGAACTAAACACCGTATTGATGTTTCGTTTATTTGGTGGATGCTTGGTAATGTCCTCGCCACGCAGGAATATTTGACCGCTATCGGCATATTCTAAGCCAGCGAGAATGCGGAGAAGCGCGGTTTTACCGGAGCCGGATGGTCCTAAGAAGGAGACGAATTCTCCGTCATTTATCTTTAAGGATATTTTATTGAGGACAATGCGTTTGCCGTTCTCTTTGGATAATTCTACGAGTTGTAGCATCTATTTATTTCCTCTAAATAATAATTTACAAAGGGCGTTGTGTATGCCTCTATTGCTCCCATCCTAATACATCCCAAAATGAGAGGGACTAGGGAAACCTACTCCCCAAAAATTACTTCGTTTTTCAATAATTTTTCTTTGGCTCTCTTTTTCATAAGCAAAAATTCCATCGGGCGAGTCCCCTTGATTCTATTGCAATGACCGCATAACAACTGAT
>JAISJI010000046.1 GCA_031261605.1 Ignavibacteria bacterium
CGCTTAATTAATTCTTTCATTTTTTTACTTTTCAATTATATTTTCTAAAATTTCAATACGGACATCGTGCCGATTGAGTTGTGTTTGCTGGTCTTTCAAGTCCGTTGCTTGGCTCTCCAGACGCACGTGAACATTGGTCATTGCTTGATTTGTAGCGTCCATATTGTTCGTCATCACACGTATATCCGCCAATAGTTCTTTTATTGAGTTCTCAATGCTATCAATTTTGTCAAGCGTTTTCCGCACAAAATATATCGCTATTGAAAACAATACAAAGATAGTTATTGCCATTATGAGCGTTGCCAACGGGCTCGCATCAAGCATCTTTATTAGTTCTCCATCCATAATTTATTTCTATAATATTTAGTGTAAAACATCCGAAGGGTGTCCATCCATATTTTCTATAATATTCAGTATAAAACACCCGAAGGGTGTTATTTAATTTTGTGTTTAAGTGGCAAGTTATTATTCGCCCAATTCTTTGCTAAGGGCACAACTGCCAAACGTTTAGTCTTCGGCAATGTAT
This sequence comes from Ignavibacteria bacterium, assembly GCA_031261605.1. Lineage (GTDB taxonomy): Bacteria > Bacteroidota > Ignavibacteria > Kapaibacteriales > UBA2268 > WRLB01. The sequence continues at coordinate 527 of JAISJI010000046.1, forward strand.
TAAAGTTGTATTGATTTATTATGTCTAAGAAGCCCTGTTTTATCGGGTATTCTAAGTCCGTAACCGCCACTGGCTCTGTCCGTCTTGCTATATGTTGCCCGATATTGCCGATGATTAACATAGTCCATTCTAAATATTGCTCTTGTGTAATCTTTTCAAAGTCCACCGCTTCCAACATTTCTGTTATGTATTTAGGGGTATCGCTCGCTATTTTTGCCATTTCGTTTCCTTATTTGTTATTTAATATTTCTTTAACTGCTTCTATATCGTTGCTTACATCGGGCTGTGGATATATTAGTTCTGGTTGCTCTTGTGGTTCCGATGTTACAGGTGCCTGCGGTGCTTGAGTAATTGGAGGTGGCACTGACACTTGTGGCACTGCTACCTTTGTTCGTGCCCAATCCACACCAAAGTCCACGAGTTTATTTAATCCTTTGCCTAATTCTCCCAAAAGGTGTGTGGCTATTGATAAACTTGCTCCATCGCCCATCTTGGCATCTATGCCGTTCATCATTGCTCCTACCTTGTCCGCTAATCCCATAGGTTCATCTGATACATCATTGTCATTACTCCTATTTTGCAACTCTTCTTTTAATTCGTTTTTTAGTTCTGCCTGCATCTGTAATAACTTCTCTATAAACCTCTCCTTCTCCTCAAGACGTGCCTCTAAGCCATTTTTGTCGGCTTTTAGAGTATTGATTTCAATATTTAAGTCCACAATTTTGTCGTTGAGTTCATTTATTTTCAATAAAAAAGTATTGCGTTCATTTGCGAACTCTTTTCTATCCTTAGCCCCAATCTCTGTTAGTTGCTTAATTTGGTCGCCTTGCGATTTTATAAACTCCTTATTCTCCGCCGAATGCTCCTTCACAGGAGGCAAAATTTGACTAATATTTATCGGTCTGCCATCCACAATTGCCTGCGGTTTCCCATCCGAAAGAGTTGTTTGCGGAATTAAAAGCGGTGAGCCAGTATAAATTAATTTATATATCAGGTCGCCATCGTTCTCGTAATCCACTTCAAAAAAATAAACAGATTTACCTACTTTGAACTGACAATTACTGCTCTGTAAGAATTCAGGAGCAGTGTTCATCTTGCCTGCAATAAGGTCAGCACCGCTTATGTGTAGCGGTGGCACGGGCTTATTAGAGAACTTGAGAGGTGTATCAGTCGGCGATGTCCCTGCTTGCAATGCTCCGATTGCATAATATTTTCGCTTATCAAATTTGGGTTTATAATTGTTTTTTGCCATTTATTTTTGGTTGTATTTTAATTATTGTTTTGCTCTGTAAAAAAGCGGGTTATGCCCGGTTATGCCAGAAGGTAATTATTGCTTGAAGTGCGTAATTCCTATACTTCCATAAACCCACTTCGTCCTTAAATGCTTGTGCGTAAGAAGCGTAGATATCTATGTCTTTTGTATCCTTAATTATTTTATTTACAGGCACACAAAACGGCAATGGGAACCCGATACCTAAGTCGTGAAACTCCGCTCCCGGAGTGGGATTGTAGATGTTGCTCGTTACGTCTTCACCTCCAATTCTAACACTCGGACGGAAGAAATTCGGTTGCCAAAGTGCCGTTATTGTGCTACCAAAAACAGATTCTACTGATGCTATTTTGCCCTCTACTGCAGGCATATCCTGCCACGAAAAGTCGTATCCACAGAACTCTATGCTCTCTAAAAATATTTCTTTTCTATTGGTAAGCATCTCAAGCGATGTAATGGGTAACAAACGTTGAACTTTCGGGCTGTCTGTGTCCTCACAAAGTTCGTTTAAGTAACTGAAAAGAGCGTCCATATCACTAATTTCGCTTTTACGCTCGTTACCACTAAACAACATCAGCGTCTCGCTGAACGGATAGCATTTTCTAAAATCCATTTTATCTTCTAACATCTATCTCTGCCCTACATCAAACTCGTAACCCTTCAATACCACTTTCAATAAAAGTGGATAATTGCACACTCCATCTGGATTTGCACGCAAACGCTTTGCCTCAAAACGAAACACTATTTTCTGGTTCGCATCTATCAAATGCCCCGAATTTAGCGGGCTATCCGTCTTTTCTGGTCTCAACATCGTAAGCGGTATGGAGCCGTTTGTAAAGTCCACGCCTGCAACGTTTATATGCACTACAAGGTCATCCTTAGGAAATGTAGGGCTTTCAAGCACTTCACAACCTTTGGCATCAAGCACCATCGCCAACATATCCGTTACCCAAAAGGGCTTATTGTGGATTTGTATTGCTATCTCTGCTGTCGTGCCGACCTTTGTTATCTCTGTCTCCGCAGTCCATGTCTGGTAATGAAAAGGGTTGGCGTTCTCTAATAGTTTTAAGCGGGTAGTTGGATAAGTTATATCACTCATTTTTCTTTTTCCTGTTTAGTGTCGTATGTTTTATTGCTTCAATTAATCTATTGTAAAAAACGGGCTATGCCTGTGGCACTAAACAACTGGTGTCTGGATTGAATAGCCCATTAATACTAATCGGATTTCGTTCTCTGCGTTCGGTGCTGGATTAATATTTGACTGGTGAGTTTTGTAGCCCTGAGCAGGATGTATCGTTGCTTCAAACTCGCCATTCATTGGTATTTTTATACCCTCTTCCATCACAAAACCATCACGCACTATGCGGGTCGTGTATTTCTCCCCATCAAATTCAATCACAAACGGAACACACCCTTTGAGTGGAATTGATAACTGCTCTGTCCGCATCCACTTCGTTTTTAATACCGAGTTCTCTAAGAAAAAGTTCATCATCGCAAGCGTCTCCTGCATATTCTCTCCAAGATTCAGGTTCAATTCTACCGCTATACAATTAATGTTAAATGCCTTATTCTTGTTTGGAAACTCTACATTTCTTAGCACTGTATTTGCGTTTCGCTCTTGAAAGAACTCCACCGTTGTAATCGGAGTGTTCTTTGGAATTGAGATAGAACTTACCTCTACAACAGGCAGTATTTCTGAGTCCTTGCCTACAATACCATAGGTCTCTAATTTGTCTTTTGTTATGCGATTTCTCTCGCCTTCGGGCGTCGGCTCTATACTGATACCTAACGCATCTGCCAAATGTCTTGACATAATTCTCTCCTTTTATTTAATTTGTTGTTTATTTTTATCATTTTTTTTGATTTCTTTTAATTAGTATTTTTGCTCTATTTTCCACAACTCGTGCAGGACTGCGGTGGTTTCCCATCACTTAAAACTGGCTGTGCCAATGCTTCGTTTAACTGGTCTCTGTAAATTACATTCTCCGGGTGCATCCTAAATATTTGTGTTCCTGTCATCCGCTCTATCGCTCCAGTGCATTTTGAATAAAGTAAATGTGTCCCTGCGGCACTGCAAGCACCAACAGTTATCGCTGGCTCTCCCGTTGCTAATCCAAGCAATGATGCCGTTGCAACACCGGTAATTAGTCCCTTGTAACCATTCCAATCGCTTTTAGTAACTGCTTGCATCACCGTTGGTATTAGCGGATACGTTACCGCTCCGACTGCTCCCAATGCCAAACTTTTAAGCAGATGCCTATTTGCATTCATCCGCAAATTCTTTGCAAAGGAATGGCTTTTTTCTGCTCCTATCTCTCCGTTTGGTGTTCTCCTATGCTGCTTAGCACGCTTTTGACGTTTCACTTCCTTTATGATATTCACTTTGTCTGCCTCTATCCTCGTTCCGCTCAAATTCATTTTACCCTCCTATTTTGGTGCTATGATTTCTGCTATGCTCTTATCAAAAAGTAATGTCGTCGCTGTATTCGCTGCCTGCATACAAGCAACCGAAGCCGCACCCATACCAAAATAATCCTTGTCATAAGAAAATCCCAAAACCGATATTGCACCCGATGTAAGTGTGCCTACTGCATACTGTAAAGTATTGGAACTATTAGAGGTCAATTTGTCCGCTAACATCACCCCCATACCACCTGCAACAGAACCGAGTGTCATCATACCTACTTGCTTAAATATCTCTTTCTTTTGCGTCTTTATTACCGATAGACCTTTATTCATACGGCTTTTTGCATCATTAAGATTGTTATATCTATTTATATGCCTCATTTTCATATCCGCTTTTCTCCTATTCATTTTTTGCTATTAAATATTTTGTAAGCCCAAAACCGATAACACCACCGATTAGTCCAAGTGTCGCCTTCCTGGTTGCAAACCACAGACCTGCACCTGTTGCTCCACCTACTCCTGCTGGCACTCCCCACTGCAATAAATTATTGACTCTCGGCTCGTATTTGCAGACCGATACGGTCGGCGGAAGACCAACAGGAATAGGGATATTATTCTTTGTAAGTTCCTCAACTATTGGGTTCGGTGCCATTTCGCAATGCAACTCTAAATCACACTTAAACTTGTTAAGCACGCCGTTTAACGCATCCTCCATCTGCAAGTTCTTAAAGGTCTCACGTGCCTTCTCTAAACGGGCTGAGAGTTCTGAACGTTGCTCATCCGTGAGTTCTTTGCAAGGAATATTCCCAAATTGTTGTAAAATACCTTCGGCATCCTTCATCGCCTGCTCTATCCTTGCTTTCTCTATGCTTTCAACGGCTTTTACTTGGCTTTCATTAGGTTTAATTTCATTACTTATTGTTGCTGAAACTGCCTTGCACGCTTCCCGATATTCCTCCGGTAATTCATCGCAAAACTGCACACCTACTTCCTTCAAAGCACACTCCAATGGAGCGGATGCAAATGCACAGGGAAGCGCCCGTTGCCCGTGTTTTTCTAATACTTCAAGCCAATTAGTATCATCTGAAAGTGACGATGAACGTTTGTTAAACTTGTCAAAGTTGCCTAATTGTAAATTGTTTTTCATTATATTTCCCTTTTCTTAATTAATTATTCCTCTATACAATATTCTTCTAACATATCGCCACTATTATCTATATAGTATCCATCAGTGTTTGCTGACATTTCATAGTAATTATTGTTATTGTGTCCGTCCTCTGTGTCGTAACTTCCTTCCATATTAATATTTTTCCCCTGCAATTTTAAGTAATCTATTTGTTGCTGTAACTACCTTATATAGTTTGTGTTAGAGTTAGTATTCGTAGAATTTAAGCCATTTGAATTTGTTGAACTATTAGCATTATTATTCTCATTATTTAATAGCGTTTTCACATCGTTTATTGCTTCCAACATATTCTTTAATTCACTCGTAATATTAGAATTGAGCGTGTTATTGTTTGTAGAATTAGCATTGCTGTCTGAATTTGCAGACGCATTCGTGTAAGTATCGTTCTTATTGTCGTTGCTAACATTGGCATTTACAACTACTTCCAAATTTTGTGTAGCGTTCTGTATTTGTCTTTGCAACTGCTCCAAAGCACTTGTGTTGTTACTATTATTAACGTTTGTATTGCTGTTACTCACAAGATTTTCAAGCGTTTGTGTCGCCTGCTGTAACTGCCTCTGAGCATCGCTAATTTCATTCTTCAAATCTGTATTATTGCTCGCAGTGCTTGAACTGTCTGCATTTGCACTGTTCTGATTATTGCTCCAATTTGCATTAGAATTAGTATTAGAGTTTGAATTAGTATTGCCAACGACACTTTCTAAGTCACTAAGCCGATGCGTAAGTTCCGAAAAACCCGTTATTTGGTTCTTTTCTATATCACGCAACATCGCCCGCAACTCCGCAAATATCACATCATTATTACAATTACAAGTGGAATTACTGCAAGTGTTGCAGGGGCTATTTCCGCTATCTCCACCGCTACAATTACAATTACAACTCTTCGGCAGAGCATCAATCTTTTGCTTTAATACCTCTAAATCATTGCTATAATCCTTTAGAATTATGCTTTGGTTTTCACCGCTACAACTTCCACCATTAATACTATATTCGTTCTTAACTTCTATACTTTTAATGAGTTGCTTCAGTTCCTGTAATTCATTGTATATATTTACCGTGCTGCCCGCATCGTTTCGTATCTCTAATTTTATGTTCTTTATCGTGTTTTCTAAACTGCCATTGGCAGTTTTCAACTCTTCTATTTTAGCAAATAACTCATCTAATCTTGCGTCATAATCCTTGTCGTTTGTTGTAGTATTGCTGCTTTCATCAGTGCTTTTGGCACAAACGTGGTCAGGACAATGTTTGGGAATACTTGCTATTGACTCTCGCAACTCCGCAAATTGTGCATCGTAGTCCTTATAAGCAATCTTTACGTTATCAATGTTTCCGCTACTGTCAGCATCCTCATCGTCATCCTTTGGTGGCTGATTTATTGACTTCCAGCAGTCCCTTTGAAGCAATTCCGAAATATCTTTATCTATTTTTACTAATTGCTCCCTATAATCTGTGCTGCCCTTTCCGCTGTTTCCTGCAACATCGTCTATTGCACTTTTTAAGTCATCTATTCGTGTAAATAGTTCATCAAACTTTATGCTGTAATCCTTGCTATTTTGGGGCGTATCTCTACCTACTATTGTGTCTGTCCCACTCTCCAAATCGGATAACCGCTGAGCCAATGCTCTAATATCCTGCTTATTCTGCTCGCATTCGCATACTTCTGGGCACTCTACCGCTTGCATCTCGCAAGTTGAAGGGTTACTAATCTTTACCCATATACCCGCTTTGTGTTCGCCAAAGCCCGCTCCACTCCACACATACCAACCATCATCAGTCCATATTGCCTGACGGTATTGTGGATGCATCTTTGAAAAATCTGTCTCCTCTATGCAAAGTTCTGTTCCTATTTTATCACAACCACAACATACACCGTTCCTGTTTGTGAATATTGTATCTGCATATTCAGACATTTTATTGTATCTACTACAATCGCCATTCGCTGGGGCTTGTAGTGTTATAACTTGCTCATTTTCGCTACATTCACAAGGACTATGCTTTGGTGGAATGTCTGGTATTTCTGGTTTCTCTGGAGTTTCAGGTTGCTCTGGTTTCTCCGGTATTTCTGGTTTCTCTGATTCGTCCGGTTTAAAAGGAGGATGTGCCTCCATACCGCAGATGTAGCATATACGCTCATCTTTGTCGTAATCCAAATGCAAATCGTAATCGGGATATACATCCAGCCAATAGTCCAAATCACAAGCATTAACATCATCTCTATATTCAAGCAATGAATAGCCATCAGGACATATATGCTCTTTCGGTGGTGGCTTACACTTGCAATCACTTGTCGTTACTGCATTCGTATTCGCTGGAGGATACAAAAAACGCATTCCATACCCAAATAAATTCCTTGCTGATGCTGGCTTTGCTGTTGTAAAATTATAGAGCGTTGTTGCACACGAACTAAGCGTATATTTATACATCAAAACATCATCACCACTACGCTCTACCGTGCTAAATGTCCCATCCATATTTAAGCAGACAACTATTCCAACGTGCTGAAAATTCGGATTACTTAAACTATCCCTGAAAAAGACAGCACCGGGCATCGGTTTCAAACCCTGCGTCCAGCCATAATAATACAGCCCGCCAGCAACAAATCTTGCTGCCCAATTATAACCATCAAGTGCTTTGGAGAGTTCTAACGTTTTTGCATTGCTCTTTCTATAAGCGTTTGTGAGAATATTTGCAACCACCAAAGCACAAGTATCAAGCATACAGTCAAATGGTTGATGACTGCTGACAAACGTCTCTACTACATCGTGCCACTCTCTCCTCGTATTGCTCTTAGTGCAGTTGAGGGTTTTGTTCAGATGTAATAACGCCTCGCAAACGACCTGCTTCTCTAAATCACTATTACCCGCATCTATACAATCACAAAATCCTTGTTCTATGCTATCACCATTGCCATCGTCCGTCTTGACTAAAAGCGGTTGATAGCCCGGAAACTCCATATTACTCATTGATTAATCCTCCCGATACTTTACTAACACCCTCTACTAATGTATCCAATGCTACTAATGCCGTATTTATTGCATTGCAATTATCTATATCATAATAGAAACGACCATCATCACCTTGTATTAATCCTGTAGGAAGCGTCCCCGTGAATTGCTTTTGATGCTCGCAAGCATTATAGCAATTGCTTGGTGAATAGCCATTGAACATCGGACGGATACACTTACCTGTCACCCAATTATAAATCTGCCCCTGCTCGCATCGCTGTGTCTTTATGCCGCTCTTTATGAATGAACACGCTATACATTCCTGTATTTCTTTGTCTATGTATTCTGGTAATATTACTCTGTCATCTTCGCTCGTTGGACCCACAAGCGGGTCTATTCCTGCATCTATTAAGAAACTTTGTTTCAGTATTTCAATCAATTCATCCTTGCGTGTCGGGAAACCAGTAGCACTCTTTACCATTCCAAACAGTGCATCAGCCCCCAAATTATCAAGAGTCCAATCCAGACCTGAGCCATAAGCAGAATTAGAATTCATTTTGAATGCACTACCGATTATGTTCTCTATCTTTGGCATTGAGCCAAGCATTGCTCCACTCGCCGTCTTTAACATTACCTCACGCAACATCGGACTTTGTAAAAAATTACCACCACTCACTCCCATACCTAACATCCAATCCTGTATGTTCTTGCTAACTTTTGTCGTATAGAACTCCTGCAATACATCACCTATACTCGCTGTCCTAAAATTCTCCCATAATGCTATGGCTGTATTCAAACTGTCCGCTTTAATACCTGTTTTATAATATGGTGGCTTAATTGTCGTTGCTTCGCTGTATGCACGGTTCATACCATTCTTGAGGTTGTTATAGTATTGCTTTACTTCGTTTTGCTCAAACCCCGCTATTTGCGTAAGGTAATCCAAAACGGGCTGAGTAGTCAAGCCGTGATATACCTTACCCAAGCCCATCATTTGGGCTAATGGAGCACCAAGTTTATGCTCCTTGATATATGTTATTATACCACCGCTCGCCCTATCTATATCCTTAAAGGTCTTCTCAAAATCCTGCTCTAATTTCTTAAAACTATCCGCCCACTTGCCGTTGAGTATTGTATTTAATCCAAAGCAACCCGTAGTATCATCGTAAATCTCTTGTGGCGTTAAGACACCCGAATTGTTTGGTAATAACACCGTTTTTGTTTCCGGTGGGCTTATTAATAATCCCATCTGGTAAAGTGTTGTAAGTGCATTAATTGCCGTAGTTAGATTCGCCTTCCCTTCAACAATATTCTTCACAGGACTAATTAGATTAATACCTGCACTTGTATAACTAACAGCATCCCGCATCAATTTTCCTACAACCGAACCACCAACACCGGGCAGCCCTACAACCGAAGTCGCTACTGAACAAGCAATTTCTATAACAGACATAAAGGTCTGTATCCAATTAGTTTTAGAAGGAATAGTCGCCTTGTCAAGCATAATTACTAATATTCGTCCAATGTTATCCTCTTGGTCTAACAGTTCTAATATGCCTGATAAGTTCCAGCCCACGCCCAGCCAAGTTTTACCTGCTGTGTTGTTTTTGAAGTTACGGACACCCGTTGGAATACCAAAATGCATCGCCGTTTGCTGTGCTGCATATTGCTGAACACGCATATTTAGACGTGATTGACGTTTGTTACCACCACCCGCATCAATAGGAACCCAGACCCAATGTCCGCCATTACCCAATTGTGCGTATCCGTTTTTATCTATACTTGCTACCGCAAAATCATTGAACGCTGCATCGTGGTTGCCTTGCTCACTCCGTATCTCGCAAAGTTCTATTACGCCGTCACGCTCCTGCTGATAAAGGAAATTAGATAATTCGTTCTGGTCTTCATCCTCATTCTGTTTTATTATCTCGTAAGCCCATTGAGATGGGCTTTTGTCGGTTCCAGTATCCACATTACCACAAAGTCCATTCGCTATAACACTCGCAAAATTTACCTTCCAAGCATAACCAATACAAAATATATTATACTTTGGCTTACCTGTTGCTTGTTCATAGCCCTGAACCTTTTCGCCTCTAAAAAATCCGAAGCCCGTCGGCTGCCCGCTATCAAGCGAAGGATGAAGCATACCCATCGCTGCTCCGTGATAGTTCTCATCTACCCACCTGTCACCCTTCTTTGACATTATATCCGATAACACTAACTTATTTATAATACTATTCTTAGAAATATCATTGAAAAATACGCTGATAGGTAGCATTTGCATCGGGTCAGTCGGTATTACTGTCGGATTACTGCAACAGGCATTACCCGCATTTATTACGTTTGCTACACAATTACCCGAACTATCCCTAACAGAGCCAGCAGGACAGTCGTCCGTCGGAATGCTCGCTATATCAGAGTTTGTTCCTGATTCTAAATTAAAACAATTCTGTCCTTTGTAGCCGTTAAACTTTACATCTATATCTATTTTATCACCAACTATTATACCCTCTGGAAGCACAATGCTACGGGCATCTCCTACATCAACACTATGAAAAGATGTTATGAAACTGCCTTTGAATGTGCTTGTGTTGTATGTAAGTTCATCAACAGAAAACTCGTAACCACTCGGAACTACTGACTTGCCGTGTTCGTCCTGTATTAATATACCTCTGAATGTCCTGCCACCACTCGTTATCCCGCTGGTGCTTTTATAAGTCGGCTCAACCCAAACAATTACATACTTACGCACCTTCCCATTTATATCCTCATTGAATATACTGCCAAGTATGGGAGTCGTGGTTATAGTTCCGCTTGGTCTGCTCGCCGTTGAACTTATGCAATCCAGTGCCTCACTAAGCAAATCATCGCTACTCATTTCTATTTGATGTGAATAATTGTAAAGTGCTATGCAAACTATCGCCTTCTCCAATTCAGTCGCATTCATTGCATTACCAGCAGTAATGCTCTCTACCCGCTCTCCACTCAAATCTGCTAAGACCGTGAGTTTGTTTAAGTGTTGTTGGAATTCTTGCTCGCTCATTTTAATTATATTTGTCTAAATATATAACCATCTGCAAAATCAAATTCGTATCTTCTGAGAAATTCCCACACTTCTTTATAGTCAATAAATTCATCTATTAACCATTGGCAAGACATAGAACCATCTCTTATCAATTCATCCACAAAATCTTCCCCGTTTTCATACTTACCCCAATATGCCTCTTCAAAAGATGCGTCCGTATAATATTCTTCGCCTATTAATTCTCTATACGCTTCTTTTGCTGCTTGCAAATCATCGTCTTTTAGTCGGGTTGGTTTCTTATTCTTTTTGCTACACTTATATCCTGCATAGCAAACGCCCGCAAGCACCGCTATTCCGCCGATGCCAATTATACTTTCGGATAATCCGGTTGCATTGCTGGCTATACATAAAGCACCACTAATACCGGTTTTTGTTTCACAATTCTGTTGGTTTTCTGTCATAATTTTCTTCTATGGAAATTCTATATATCCCTTGCCTCTGTCCCTATATGGAGGAACATAAGCCGGTGTATTAGTTTTTTGATATATTATTCTATCGTTTTTTGTAGCAATAATTGGTGTGGTTGTTTCTGCTCCTTGCAGTGAGCCAATTAATGTATTTATTCCTTGTGGTTCAAAAGTAGTAACTCCACCACTAACTACGGGCTTCAAGATAATAGGCACATTAACCGCTTCTGGCTTTTGGGGCTCATAAGTAGGCGTTAATTGCGGTAATTCGCTTGCTCCAACTTGCCTGCTATTGCTCCTATAACTACTCGGATTGTGTGAATTCTCTACGTTCGTTCCGAAGTTTATGTTGATGTTATTTACATTCTTATTGTCATCTTTATTACCCGCTCTACATTTTCGTATTCTGCGAGGCGGGGAAAGTTCTTTGTGTGCGTTAGTTGTGTCCGATAATACTGTTAATTTTTGCATATCTTTTTTCGTTATTCGCTTAAAACGACGTATCTTTTTATCCTGCTCGCCAAATCCATTTTCTTTTAGTGTCGGGTCAAGTGTAAGCCAATTATTGTTATGCCAAACCTCAGCATAGACGTGCGTAAATTCATCCAAACGCCAAGCAATTACCTTTATAGCACAATCGTAACCTGCGCTCTCTAACAAGCAAACAAGCAGTGTAGTCATACAATCACAATCACCTGTCGTCCTGTTCCCATTTACAAAATGTATCGGTGCTGTTATCATCTCTCGGTCGGGTGGGTCATTCTCGTATTTTACATTATTCCATACCCAAGTATAGATATTGTAAATTGTATCTATATCTCTTTTACCATTTAATGCCTTAACCAACTTCTTAACTGCATTCTCTGCGGTATCTCGTAAAGCGTAATTCCACATATAGTCAACCGTCTCATAGATGCCTGCATCGCCATCCGATATTGTGTAATTGGCTTCTGTTATGGGTTTTGTTTGCATTTTCTGTTAATTATGTTTTATATTATTCCAAAATTCTATTAACTTTGGACTTCCAATCTTTTCCAACAAATTTTTTAGCCAACGCAACTGCACCTCTAATAGTTCTAATATCACTATAACCCAAATCTATCATATCTCTGTTATTCT
>JAISJI010000001.1 GCA_031261605.1 Ignavibacteria bacterium
TGCGTTCGTGCTACGTCCCTCATAAATATATGAATTGCCGGCTACCAAAGCGGATGCTGGCAGCAGTAAAAGTATGAAAAGGAGTGTTTTTGTTCGAATATTCATCATATATATCAATATGGGGAGAGGGCTCAGCACATTCCAACTTTACATAATGGAGTTTATATTGAAAAATGTAAGTGCTGAAATATGAAGATGTTAAGTTTTTGATAAGATGGAAAAATTGAGATTTTGGGAGATTTTCGGGTGGAGTGGCGTTACTAAGTAGCGATAATACAAGGAGTTAGACGTGGTGTCAATATAAACTCCATTATGTAAAGTTGCCGATATGGGTAAGAGTGGAGGATAAAAACAGAATGTTTATGAATACAAATTAATACATTTTTTTTTATATAAAAAAGTTTTTTTTGCAATGTGGATAACTTTTTTTGTGTCTGAACTATGATTAAACAGATTTGGATGATGGACTATGATTTTACTTCAACCATTGTTCCCCCTTCCTTGTGGAATGTTGAACGAAAAATCCCCTACAACAAGCCAGAACGCTTCCTAATAAACCACTCCGTTGCAAATAGCAAAATGGCTGCTATCAATAGCGGTATTGCATTCCATAATAGCGTCTCGGATTGCTTTTGCACTGGACGCACAGTGTAGGAATCGTTTTTGGTGATGTCGGCTATGAGCGTGCTTAAATCCGTGCCATCATAGTATTTACCGAGTGTTCGAGCAGCGATGGTATTGAGCAAAGCGGAGTTCTGACGCAAGTTCTGATACTCAATAGCGAGTTCGCCAATACTGAACCGACCATCATCGTTACCCAGATTCCTACTACCAAGAGTAGCAGTCGCTGTGAATGGATAATCACCTTTCGAAAGACCATCCACAATCCCGTGATACCTACCATTGCCGATGGACGTGAGCGTTATTTCACGCTTAATGTCATTGCTATTAATGGATACTCGAACGTTCGCATTCTCCATCGGAACGAACGCCGCATCGTATATATCGCCAATGAATTCCACCTTCTCCCCTTGATTATAATGTTTCTTAACCGTCCGTATATTCACTTGCTTATTCTTATCTCGCACCGAAAGCCATCGATACGAGTTATCCACAAGAGTTTCGAAGAGGTCGGGAACTTCACTATTGTTGTTCCATTTCGTTTGTGCAGCATAGCCAAGCAACTTCCAGCGGAAGAGACCATAGCCCATAATAGAAACGCATTTCATATTCTGAAAGTCGCGTGTAAGTAGCAGCGGCTCCTTCATCACAACATTATTCACTTTCATATTAGACAGCACTTCCGCTTCGGGCTTCACTTTGACAAAGGTCTCTGTCCTAAAAATCGGAGGTAATTTATTCCATAAATCCACATCCTCATCGTTCCCATTGATGCGTAATACGGGATTGCTCAGAGCATCGGTATTAATCATTGTAGAGACAGAGAACTCGTTCGCCTTGCTGGATATAAGCGTCCAAGGAAGATATTCGTCAAGCGTTTTAAGTTTATTGTAATCTGTATTAAGACCGGCTATGAACAGCAACGACTTCCCTTTGGCGAGTTCCCCTGCAATAGATTGGAGCACATTCGCCGGTGTGGATGCAATCGGAAAACCACATAGAACAATAACATCAGCAGTTGCAAGCAGTTGCGGAGTTGGATTGTTGTAAAACGCTCCTCCTTGCTTCTGAACATATTCCTGTATCTTCACTCCCGGCTCATCAGCAAGCGTCCGCTTGATAAAAGCAAGGTCTGCACTCGGACTCCCACCGAAGATAGCGATAGTGCGGTCATTGTTTAGCACCTTTACATACTCGCTATGCGTGTTGTTCTTATCCGTTATCTCATCCGAAAGAGTAGTTGCCGTAGCAGTCAATTTACGCGTTCCTTCCACCTTCGGATTGTATTCAAAAATAGCGGTATAATTGGTCCGCTCACTATTGACATTGAAAATCTGCTCAGACAGCCGCTGCCCATTATCCGAGAGCGTAATCTTCACCTCCTGAGCATTATAGCCGACAGAGGTGAAGTTAATCGTGATAGGTATAGGATTATCAATATATGCGATTTCATTAGTCAGTATCGAAGTGATAGAGAGGTCTTTCGGGTCAGTAGTATCACCGATGCCGATGGTATAGATGGGCTTTGCGAAGTTTTCCGCATCAAAAACCGGATTGTTCCCAACGTTAAATGCACCATCGGATACAAGCAGCATCGCACGAACATTCTGCACCTCAGCGATAGAGTTCACCGTTTGGAACGCCTTGCTGATGTCTGTCATATTGCCATTAAGAGGTAGTGTAGAGTCCGATAGAACGGGGATTTGCTTGCATTCATCTGTGAATTGGTAAAATAGAATGTTGTCGTCAAATTTGCTCCAATCAATAGAATTAATCAATGCTCTGTATCGCTTCTCTCTATTACCAGAAGCGTCATCGGCAGCCATTGACTGACTATTGTCAAGCAAGACAGCGAGTTTCGGTTTATAGAATAACGACTGAATAGATGTGTATATTGGTTCAAAAAGTGCGAATAGTAAGATACAGAGCGCTATAGAGCGGATGGATATAAGTAATATTTTTTTTGTTTTTGCGATTTGCGGAATAGTGTTTGTGTATGCAAAAATGGAGAAGCCAATAGCCACAAGTGCCAGTGCGACAAGCAGCCACCATTGTCCAGATATTGATAAGAAGTATTGATTCATTTGGATATAATATTTTTTTGGAAATTTGTCCAGAGCAATTACGCCAGCGTTTAAAATACCACTATTTTTTCAATATTTGGATATAAGAGCAAAATTAATCCGTCCTTTCTCACTCTCAATACGGGTTGAAAGTTTAATCCTTGCTCAGACAATAAAAACCGGAGTTATTGGAACATACTTTTTAGTTTCTCCTCCACAACTTCATATATCTGCAATCGCTCGCTCGGTGTGAGCATCGGCGCAGTCGGATAATTAGAGGCATCCGGATATGGATAGGGCTTGTCGTTCGCTAAGTTATAGTGAAAAAGGACAATGTGGAATGTCTGGTCACCAACGGTAACAATCTTACTACTGGTTCTTTTGCACCGTTCGCAAATATCTTCTATCTGCTTTCCTGCAAATAAATGAGCGGTAAAATCTAAGGTAAAGACGGCACAATGATGCTCGCCCTCTTCTTCGAAATTTTTATCGCAAATACATACTTCATCGCACGTAGCAAGTAGCGAGCCATCTTTGTCAAAGATGGCAATCGGTATGTGCGTTTGATAATAGATGTCGTCTATAAATTCATCGAGAGAAGTATCGGGTTTAGGATTGATGTTCATATTTATTATTCTCAATTTTATTAATTCTATTAAGGTGTCTGCCGGCTTCAAAGTCAGTATTAATGAAGCAATGGACAATCTGTATAGCGATATCGTTAGGAACGAAGCGTGCTCCGAGGCATAGGATATTGGCATCGTTATGCTGGCGAGCGAGTTGTGCAAGTTCCACATTGTAGCAGTTGGCAGCACGGATTCCGCGAATTTTGTTAGCAGCAATAGCCATACCGGTTCCAGTTCCGCAGATGAGGATACCAATAGCATCGGCATCGGTGGCTACTTTGAGAGCGACATCTTTAGCGAAGTCGGGATAATCTACGGATGCATTGGAGTAGCATCCGCAATCAATGATATTGTGTTTTTGTAGTGCTTGGATAACGTTTTGTTTTAGGTTGTATCCAGCGTGGTCGTTTCCTATAATTATTTTTTTCATAGTTTTTGTTGTAGCATCAGTTTGAAAGATTACTCCTCAAAAATAACTTTGAGCATACTTAATGCTCGGCGTTTAATTTTTTCTAATAGGTATTCCATTGGGCGAGAACCCTTGATTCTATTGCAAGAGCCACATAATAACTGATAATTTTCGTAATAATCACCACCGCCTTTCGCTTTCGGAATAATGTGGTCTATTTCCAAACTCCGCATTTCAAACTCCGCTCCACAGCCATTGCATTTCCCATTTTGCTCTTTATACAAGCGTTCTTTTACCGATTGCGATGGCTGAACGACCTGAATATCAGTGCGGTTTGGAATTTTTGTTGTCGCTATGAAGTCCGTGAACATTCCGGCGTCATCGCTCAATCTATCAATTAGAAGTTGAACCGCCTGCTTCTCAATATCAATACCGAGCCACTTTCTACCGAGTTGTTGAGCAGCAACGCAAGTCGTTGCACAGCCACAAAACGGGTCCATAACTATATCGCCTTTGTTGCTACTCGCTTTAATGATGCGCTGTAAAAGAGCAAGGGGTTTTTGCGTTTTATAGCCGGTTCGCTCTTTGGAAGTGGAGGCGACATAAGGAATCGTCCAGACGTCTGTGGCTTTTTTGTCGGTTGAAGTCATATAAATTAAATTTCCACTTTCGTCTCTCGCTCTCATATTTTTGCCGTCTCTAACCTCTCTCTTGCTTTGTTTTATTGATGTTTCCCGTTTTATTTTTAGACCATTGAAATTCCATTGCGCACTCTTTGAATAGAAAAATATGCTGTCGTAAGTTCTTGGGAACTGCTTTCTGGCAGCACTCATTTTGTTTTCATAACACCACACGATTTCATTTCTAAAATTGTTTTTACCGAAAATTCTATCCAATAATATTTTCAGATAATGAGCAGCGGTAGTGTCGCAATGCAAATATAAACTGCCGGTGTCCTTGAGTATGCGGTGCATTTCTATCATTCGCTGAGCCATATAAGTCAAATATGATGCCATCGCTTTGCCGTGTATTTGCCCGACACCGACTATGAAATCCATCAATCCGGGGAATTGGATATCTACCGTTTCCAAATATGCTTCGTTCACATCCGCCCAACTCCAAATATCTTTGAAACTTGTGCCCGCTGCTTTGCTACCTATTGGTGCAGAGAATATTCTATTGGTATTGAATGGCGGGTCTAAGTATATTAGGTCAACCAAATTGCTATTCAAGCCATTTAGGATAAATAGGTTGTCGTTGGTGTATAAGGTGTTGGTAAAGTTCTCTGCCGGCATTTTTGTTTGTTGTTGTTATTTAAAAGTTCATTCCAACCTAAATCCCTAAATGGTTATATCAATCCCAATTCCTTACCGATGCTCTGGAATGCATCCAATATCTTATCCAAATGCTCGCGCTGGTGAGTGAGCATATAACTCGTTCGCATCATACTCATATTCTCCGGAACACCCGGCGGTATGAACGCATTCACAAATATACCTCTGTCAAAAAGCATTCGCCACATCTTAAATGCACGGTCGCTATCACCAAGAATAACTGGGACAATAGCGGTTTTTGATTCATAAATATTGAAGCCGAGTTGCTTAAAATTATCACGCATATAGTTGCTGTTTGCTACGAGACGATTTGGCATATCGGGGTCTTGCTCAAGTAATTCTAGTGCTTTCAATGTTGCAGCGATGGATGCAGGAGTAGGTGAAGCGGAGAAAATGAGTGCTCCACTTGTGTGTTTGATGTAGTTAATCACTCGTTCCTTACCAGCGACATAGCCCCCGAGAGATGCGAATGACTTAGAGAAAGTTCCCATAATCAAATCGGTTTCGGTATCAAAATATGAGACCGTTCCTCTACCACCTTTGCCGATAACACCGGCAGCGTGAGCATCATCGCACATTACACGTGCATTATATTTCTTTGCGAGTTCATTTATTTTTGGTAAATTGCATATTTCTCCGGTGACAGAGAACACGCCATCGGTAACGATTAGTTTGCCAGCATCAAGTGGAATAGTAGCGAGGACGCGCTCGAGGTCATCCATATCGCTATGTTTGAAGCGTTTGAATTCGGCAGCCATACCTTTTGCTGTAATAGCGCCATTCATTAGTGAAGCGTGATTTTCTTTATCCATAATTATGTAATCGCCGCGATTGACAAGGGAACTAATAACTCCCAGCGATGTTTGGTATCCGGTAGAGAACATTAGGACGGCTTCTACTTGGAGGAATTTTGCTAATTTTTCTTCGAGTTCGTTATGGAGAGCGACTGTTCCGGTTAAGTATCTGGAGCCACTACATCCGGTTCCATATTTGTCAATGGCATCTTTTGCTGCTTGTTTAACAAGCGGATGTGCGGTAAGTCCGAGGTAATTGTTAGAGCCAGCCATAACCATTTGCTTTCCGTAAATGGATACGACGGGACCTTCGTTTTCGTCAATAGGATGGAAGTAGGGATAAATATTTGCTTCTTTGGCTTCATCAGCGCGAGTGAAGTTATAACACTTTTGAAATAATTCCATATTATAAAAAAAATAAATTATAGATAATAGTAAGAGTGGCGTGTAATATAACACTTTTTTTTGAAATAATAAATATTTTTTAGTTTATTCTGACTAATACCGAAAAAACTAATGCTATACTCCAACCTAAATTCATACATAAAGGGAGAGGGATTAGACCCCACCCCAAACCCCTCCCCTTCGGGGAAGGCAGTGTTAAAAAATTGAGTATTAAAATAATTTATACCAATGAATAAATAAATTTATACTAATTTTCAACATCTTACGGCTCTTTGAAAACCTTTTGCTCC
>JAISJI010000016.1 GCA_031261605.1 Ignavibacteria bacterium
GAAACGATTACATTATGAAATATAAGTTATTAGATTTTATTCCTGATGGATATTTTTGGGATGAAAATCCGTATGAACTATTGCAGCAAGCGAAAATTAATCTATCTAAGTAAATAATACGGGGGAAGAAAATATGAAAGTAGAAATTACACGGACAAAGGAGGAATTTGCAGACCTGCCACTTCCGCAATACCAAACGGCTGGCTCTGCTGGAATGGATGTGTATGCAGCTGTGTCGGTAGATGTAGTGCTATGTGCTGGTGGAGTTGCTATAATTCCGACTTCGTTAGCGATTTCACTTCCGATTGGTTATGAGTGTCAAGTTCGTAGTCGTAGCGGTCTTGCAGCGAAGAATGGAGTATTTGCTTTAAATGCACCGGGGACAATAGATAGCGATTATCGTGGAGAGATAGGTGTGATATTAGCGAATTTTGGTAAGGAGGATTTTGTGGTGAGACGAGGCGATAGGATAGCGCAGTTGGTCATTGCTCGCTATGAGTATGTGGATTGGGATGAGGTGGATGAATTGGATGCGACTGCAAGAGGAGCCGGTGGCTTTGGTAGCACAGGCAAATAATTTAATCACATTCTTACTTATAATGATAGTAATATCGCAAAATATGTGTATATTGCGAGTCAATATAATTCAAAAATAAAATTTAATAAATAAAAATGCAGACATCAGTAATAATCCCGGCAGCAGGTCTGGGAAAAAGAATTGGCGGAGAGTTGCCAAAACAATATATAGAAATAAATAATATACCTTTGCTTGTTCATAGTATCAAGTTATTTGACAACATAGACGATGTGGAATCGATAGTGATACCAGTTCATAGCGAGTGGTTTTCTTATACCAAGGACTTGATAAAGAAATTTGATTGCAAGAAAGTAAAGGAAATAACTATCGGCGGTCAGGAGCGTCAAGAGTCCGTAAATGCAGGTTTGCATCTGAAGGCGGTGCAAGAGTCAGAGTTAGTGTTAGTGCATGATGCGGTTCGTCCATTTGCGTCTCAGGCACTACTTAATAAATTGATAGAAGCGGCAGAGGAGTATGGTGCAGTAGTTCCAGCACTTAAACCGGTGGATACGATAAAGGAAGTTAGCCACAAGGGGTATGTGACGAAGACGTTGGAACGTGAAATGTTGATACAAGTGCAAACTCCGCAGGCGTTTTGGTCTAATGTAGCGGTAGATGCTTATGAAAAGGCGGCTAAGGCAGGATATAGAGGGACAGATGATGCTGCTTTGGTGGAGTTTAATGGCTACAAAGTGTATTTCATTGACGGCGAGCCGACTAATATAAAAATTACCACACCGATAGATTTAGAATTTGCGAAACTAATATTGAAATAGCAATATGAATGTGGCATTGGTGCAACTCGGTAGGATAGGTGATATGATACTTGTTACGTCGGCGATACAGCCCATTAGAGAGCGTTATCCTGATGCCAATATATATTTCATTGCCGGGCATTCCAATTGTAATATTGTGGAAAACAATCCTGATGTTCGCAGGGTGTTAGTATATGATAAACAGCCACTTAAACTAATTCGCTTCCTAATCCAACTGCGGTCTTTGCAGTTGGATTATTATATAGACCCGAAAGACCACTTCTCTCACGAGAGTTATATGTTGGCACGTGTTGCCAATGCAACAGTAAAAATTGGCTTTAATGATGCAACCCATCACGCTTTTGATGTATCTGTGCCGAGTGATGCAGAGAATTTTGCGTTGCACTTTGTGGAGAAAGTAGCGAATGCTTTGCATCCACTTGGTATATATAAAGCCGGACGACCGCAGATTGTATTGGATGCAGATGCAGTAGTAGCGGTCAATTCATTCCTCGCAAAATACATTGTTGGCGACAAGTATATATTAATAAATATATCCGCCAGCAATAGAACAAAAATGTGGAGCAATGCAAAATGGATAGGATTAATACATTCATTGCAGCCATTGGTTAGCAAGCCGATAGTTCTATCATCCGCACCGGACGATGCTTCAGATGCATCAGCGATATGCACCGCCACTTCAATATATCACTTTCCCCCATCCAAATTATCCCTTATCAATGTGTTAGTATCTCGCGCAGATTTACTAATATCTACCGACACATCATTAGTTCATATAGCAGCCGCATTTGACACTCCAGTAGTCGCCCTTACCAAAAATATTCCTTGGAGCATCGCTCGTTTTAAGCCATTGAGCAGCAAATCGCAAATGGTTATACCCTCAATAGAAGATGGGGTAATAGAGGAGTTATCAGTGGAAGAGGTGTTAGAATGTGTGAAGGCATTGTTATAGAAAAAGTAATGTGGAAAAATAAAAATATGCCAGAATAACAAAAAAATAAAAATAAAGCATTATATTGTATTGCACTATACTATACTATACTATACTATGGTTTTGCCTTATTTATCAATAAAAATCGCTCGCAACTTTACATAATAGTTATTATATTGAATTGCCCGCCAAATAAGCGTTTCCAGCCGCTGTTTTCCCCAAAAAATCCAAAAAACCTCCAATTTCCTGCCTTTCAGAAAATTAACTCCTTTATATTTCAGCACTTATATTTTTCAACATAATAACTATTATGTAAAGTTGGGTTCTGTGCGTCTTTACCATTTTAATAATAATCACAATACAAATATACATAAAATGTCGAAAAAAACAAAAGATGAAAAAGAGAAGGAATTTGAAGGCAAGAAAGATATATATTCTCTTGGTCCTATTTATATTGTAATGTGTCTTCTAGTTCCCGCTTGGATTACCGGCGGAATTTTGGATTTGATTTTTGACAAACCAGTAGGAGCGTGGGTAGTAAGCATACTTGGTAGTATATTGTCCGTCATTGCTTTTGTTGTTATTTTTATTAAGCGTAGGAAATTGATTTCTGATTATGAATTTGATGAGTTGCAGTCGGAGTTAGACCCGTTGTTCTGGCGTATTTTGGATAAGAATAATGGTTTGATTACTGCTCCGATGCTTTTGCTGGAGACGCATATAGAATTGAAGAAGTTAGGGTATTTTTTGGATATGAAATGCGAGCAGTATTTAGCTAGTAAGACATTGGATATAGATAGCAATGGGAATGTAATATATGATTTTTCAGTGATTTACGTTAAACAGCTCGGTAGGGATAGTTTAGCGGATAAGATAGAGGAAGCCGTAGTGGCATCTCCGAAAGCAAAAAGAAAATACACAAAAAAAGCAGATAAACCAATAGAAAATAAGCCAATTAAGATAACAATAACTAAACAAAAAAAATAAAATGAGAAAATTAGTAATCGTTTTGTCCCTAATGATGGGACTTTTCTTTGTATCATCGGCATTGCAACCCGTTGAATTACAAGCGAAAAAATCTAAAGTTGCAAAATATGCGAAACGTGATGAAATTGCAGACAAATTGCTCGATAAAGCAGCAGATGTCACAAAAAAAGTCGGCAAAGCCGCTAAGAGCGGTGCTACAAAAGTAAAAGAGAAAGTGAAGGAGAAAACGAAGTAGTATGTTTATGAATAAGTTAAAAGAACTTTGCCACTTGCTATTAACGCAGAAGTGGTTTGAATTTGCGATTATCGTAGTTATACTTGTGAATTCGGTGTTGATTGGAATTGAGACATACGGCACAACTCCAATGATGCGAGATATTAATTTCATTTGTCTTCTCATATTTACGATAGAGATAGGGATGCGCTTTTTTGCACGAGAGAGCGTAAGAGGTTTCTTTTCAAATGGTTGGAATATTTTTGATTTGGTGCTGGTGTTGATAAGTTATGTTCCGGAGAGTATATTTGCTGATAGTTCGGAATTTATGGCACTTAGGGTGTTGAGGGTGTTCCGCGTGTTGCGTTTGTTGAGGGTATCAAATGAAATAAAGGTGATAATAGAGGTGTTGGTGCAATCTGTAAGTGCTTTATTTTACAATGCATTATTCTTCTTTATATTTTTGTATTTATTTGCGATAACGGGCGTATATCTATTTCAACTTCCGGCTTATGAGCAGTTAAGTGATGAAAATAAAGGGAGATACGAGCATTTGCAAGAAGACGCTTATGAGAGTGCCCCTGACCCTTATGGTGATTTGAGTGAGGGGATGTTTACGTTGTTTAGGATAGTAACGGGTGATGATTGGGCAGTAATTCGGTATCATCTTTTGAGTGCGAGTGAAGCGGGATTGATAAGTGTATCTCCGGCGGTAATCACGGGTTATCATATAGTATGGTTTGTATTTGCAGCGTTTTTATTATTGAATTTGGTGGTGGGAGCGATAGTTAATAATTACGAAATGGTGATGGAGAAGATACAGAAGAAGCGGGAGATAGAGGATACGATAATAGAGGCGATTTCGGATGGTGTGCTTACGAATGAGGAGATACAAGCGATATTGGCGGCAGCGTCTACGGAAGGTATAAAGCCGGCGGAGGCGAAGTTGATGTTGAAGGCGGAGTTGGAAGAGAAAAAGTAAAATAATATTAACAATATATAAGGAGGCATCCAATGCAAAAAAAATACAATACAATTTCAATTATTATTAAAGAAAAAGGAGGTGTAAGATGACGGTGGTTAAAATATTCGGCATTCTTATCATTATTGTAATTTTATTTTCCATCGTTTTGTGTATAGATGAATGCTCGCAAAGTAATGATGGAATTGTTACTCCCGATAAGTTAGAAATTGCAGGTCCTTTATCTAACTGCTTAAAAGTTGTAGATGGGGAATATGAGATTGTTACAGAGGGTAATTGGGGTCGTCTTTCTGTAAAATTAGAAGCAATCAAAGTAGCAGATAAATCCTTATTAGGAAGCGATATAGTTATTTCTGCTTCAATATTAAATGAAAAAGGAATGCCCGTCACTATGATTGATGAATTTAAATCAGCGAATTTCTATAGCATTAATGAAACTAGCGGATATGAATCTGATGCAGAGAAGAATGCTAAAATTGCTAAAATTGCTAAAATTGCTAAATTTGATGCAGATTTAAAGCAACTTCTCAATAATGGTTCAGGGCAATTAATCGTAGAATTAAGTGGTGGATGTCCGGCAGGCGAAGTAAGCAAAGCATCCAAATTCTTTGTTACCAGCATATCAGGAAATTCCATCACCAGCGACTTCACAGGCACAATAGAGAAGAATAAAAATATAGTTCTTCGCAATGTGGAGTTCCAATATAACAAAGCAGAACTGAAGTCCAAGTCATTCAAAGAATTAGAAAAATTGGTGAATGCACTTAGTAAAGACCAAAGTTTAAAGATTGAAATTAGCGGTCATACAAGTGATGACCCCGGCGATGATGCGTATCGAAATCAAGTTCTATCAGAGGAGCGTGCAAGAGCAATTTATGATTATTTAATTGAGCATAATATTGCATCAAGTCGCCTTTCACATAAGGGTTACGGCTCTACAATGCCAATAGCAGATAATGAAACGGAATCTGGTAGACAAAAGAATCGTAGGGTTGAGTTTAGAGTAAAATAATAATCTTATATAAACAATCCCTCGGCAAGACCGATGTTGCCGAGATAAAAGAAATAGGAACACTGATTAGTCGGGTATTTGGTGTTTCAGGAGACAAACAAATGACATTAGAAGAATTGTCAAAGAAAGTCGATGGCTTAGAGGAGCGCATCGCAAAATTAGAAGGTTCGCCGGCAGGAGCCGTGGGAGCACCAGACCCATCCAAACCAATATCAAAGGAACTATTTGATTTTATGTGTGTACAACTCCAAGAAATGTATCGACGTTGGCTTAGTAGTAGTGGCACTTCGCCACTGAACAAAGTTAGTAAGCCGTATGTTGATAGGGTTGTTGCATTTGCCAAAAAGTTTGGATATGATGAAGATGTAGTTGTTGCTAAACTGCAAACTTTATATAGTATAGCAAGAGTTCCGTCTGATAGCAATTGGGACATTGAGAAGTGGTGTCTAAAACCAAAGGAGGAGAAGAAGTAATGGATAATACATTGAAAGGGCAAAAGAAAATCAAAATTATCAAAGTTGATGCGAATGGTGTAAATCCTAATGACAAATTCGTTTATTTAGATGATGGCGAGAGTATTTTTGATTATGACGATAAAATTATTCTTGAAAACCATAATTTTTCTAAGAATCACAAAATACTTAAAGTCAAATCGGGAGATATTTCAATATATAGAATGGCAATAAGTGGAAACGCAAAATGGATTAAAAAAGATGAAGTAGGCATAACTCCACGAGACAAATCCCTTTTAGGAATTAAGGATAACGACGCAAATCTATCTATTGAAAAAACAAATACTTTTATGTTTTGTTGGAAGTATCCTATTTCAGTTGTAAGAATTAGTTTCAAGATAAGTTTGATGTCTGTCTTGTTAGGTCTAATATCAATACTAGTAGCAGTAGTATCACGGTAAAACAACACACACACACATAATACTGGCGTAGCCGAAAACCATATAGAGTAGGCAAATAACAAAAACACGGAGCTATAATGGCTGACTTAAAAGTAAGCGGTTTGATGAAAGTAAAATCGCTAAAAGCAAACTTCAAAGAGGCATACGGATGCACTCTTAGAGTATACCACGGAGTCGGATTCGCAGACGACGACAAAACACTCGCTGCAATTCGCTCAAAAGATGCCAAAGGAAAAGGCGAGTTCTCTGCAACTGCTGCAATGCTCGTCGGCAACTTTGAAAAGCGATTCAAAGATGAATTTGGCATCAAAGTGCAAGTTGCAAACAAAGACAATACCGCATTGTCAGACGACAAGGATACTTTGTCTGCAGCAGGGAAGAAATAGGATATTCATTTCCCATTACAATTAACGGGGCAGGTTTCTGCCTGCCTCATTTTTTTAATTACAAATCCAAAGGAGGTATTTATGGGATTATTAGATTCCGTAAAAGACACTTTTACAAGTGGCTCATTTGAAATTGAGGATACGATGACAATATCCGAAATTCAAAAGAGGTTCAAGAAGGCGTTTGGTTGTTCATTGCGTATCTACAAGGGCTCGGCGCTTGCTGATGGTAGAATGACGATAAAGACGTTGGACGAGCGTCAGACAAGGAATGTCAAGCAAAATGCGGGAAAACTTAAAATCAAAGCATCCGACAAAGTTGGCGAAGCGGAGAAGTAGTTCCTTGAGCATTTTGGTATCAAAGTCCAGATAGCGGACGAGGATAACAAGAAGCTTGTGCCCAATGAGGTAACGATTGGGACGGCGAGTCGTCTGTAGCAGGATGCTACGAAATCTTAGATGTGAGAGTGTGCCTCTCAAACCGGAATGCCAGACCGGAGGCGTCTAAGGATATATTGGGGTCGCCGAAAACCATATAGAGTAGGCAGAAATATAATTAATATAGAGGTTATATATGACTGTAACTGAATTTTACAATGAATACCAAACCAAGCGTAAGACCTGCTTGGACGAAGGAGAATTTACAGCAATGCTTGTAATGTATCCGGCGGTTTTGGTAGGATATGCCGACAAGCATTTAGATAAAGACGAAAAGAAAAATTTCGTTGCATCGCTTGCGGAAATAGCAAAAGAGGATGAAGTGGTTGCTTATGAGACCTATTCAGAACTCACATATTTGATGCTCGCCCAAAAGCCAAGGCGAGACGAAGCACTCGGCTGCTTGAAAGAATATCTTCAAGAGAATGCAGAGGACAAAGAATTGGTAATAGCCCTGATGAATTCAATGGCTGAGACATCAGATGGAATTTCTGCAGTCGAACAGAAAAAAATCGACGAGTTAAAAACCATTTTATCACTTTAGGAGGCAATATGCAACAATTAAATCAAACTCCAAACGGTTATCCGATGCCGTTATTAATGAACTTCACTGTTCCAAATAGGATTATGGAAGCAGATGATAGTTTTGGCAGAGAAATCTATGACCCGATGTCGCAAACTATTGAATTTAATATGCGGACTATTGGCACTTATAGTTTGAGGCATATTAGGACAAAGAAAGGAACTGGTTCTACCTCCGATGCAAAGAATGCTATAGATGACAGCAAGCCGGTGAAGTAATATGCTCCTAATCATAACGAATAAGGAGGATGTTCATCCTTCGCCTGTAATTGAGTTATTTAATCAGAAGCAGGTGTCTGTTTTTAGATTGAATACGGAGGCATTGCTTACCGATTACGAGTTTTCGTGGTGGTGTGAAAACGGGAACACCGATTTCTATATCAAGAATACCCAGAATGGCTTGTCTGTTCTGGGCTCTGATATAACTGCGATTTGGGAGCGCCGTCCCGAAGAGCCAAAAGACCTACCAATCACTAGCACCCCCGAAATAGACAAGCATAATCGGGAGGAAGCACTTGGGTTTCTGCGTTTTTTGCGATTTTACCTCAAAGATATTTTTTCTATTGGGAGTATTGCAAATGATAGAATTGCTGCATCAAAAATGCTACAAACCCGTATTGCAAGCGATGTAGGGTTTCTTGTTCCTGACACGTGCTTCTCTAATAGAAAAAGTGAAATATTGAATTTCGCAAAGAAATATGAATATATAATTCTTAAATCCATAGATAGCGACAATGTATGGAACGAACGGGACGAAATGGAGTATGTGTTTTATGCACAGAAAGTAAAGACAGATTTGCTTTGTGAAATGCCGGAAGAGGCGTTTTTGCAGACGGTGAGTTATGTCCAGAATTACGTAGAGAAGGAATATGAGTTGCGTATAACTGTGGTTTGCGAGCAGGTATTTGCTTGCAAAATTGATTCACAGTTGCTTGCTGAAGACAAGGGGAAAGTGGATTGGCGTCAGGGCTATAATTATGGAATGAAGCATACGATATATGAGCTTCCGGCGGAAGTATCGGGAAAGTGTGTTGAGTTTTTGCAGCGAATGGGATTGAATTTTGGTTGTTTTGATTTTATCGTTACTCCATCTGGTGGATATGTATTTTTAGAGTGCAATCCGAATGGTCAGTGGTTATGGGTAGAGTTAGAGACGGGGCTGCCGATTTCCAAGGCGATAGCGGAAGAGTTGGAGAAGAGAGTGTAATATAGTAGAAAAAATAATATTGGGTAAGCCGAAAACCATATAGAGTAGGCAGAAATATAATTTAATACAAAGGGACCGCTTATGTATAGCGAAAAATTAGAAAAATTAGTAGCGGCAGCACTAGAAGATGGGATTTTAACATCTGAAGAAAAAGAGCTACTTTTTAATGAAGCAGCTGCCGAAGGATTAGATATTGGCGAATTTAAGAAATTTCTTGATGCCAACCTTTTCATCCGTAAGAAATCATTAGATACTACTAATACAAAATATAGTAATAGTATTTTAAAAATGATTGACAGAGCACTTGCTGATAATATCTTGACCGATAGCGAAAAAAGTATGCTATTTGAAGATGCCACTGAAGCAGGTATTGATGTTGGCGAATTTGAGCAATATCTTAATGCGATGCTGGTGATTAAGCAGTTTGCTAATGATGAAAAGAGCAAATTGCAAGCAAATAGCCCAATTCCAGCTGATGATGCTGATTTAGAAGAATTGGATGTTACTGCTTTTAATACAGCATTAGATGCTGTATATGAATCAGCTATTAAAGGCATTCCGAAATTTGATTCTGCAGAACAAATAGCACAAAGTTATTTAAAAACCAAAGATTCTTTAGCAGCAAAAGCAAATTCGTTGATTAGGTATGAAAATTCAAAAACAGCGGTTTATATGGCTGTTTCTGAATTTGACATTGCTCTGTTATTGGGAGAAATGGCATTAGCACTACCTAGTGAATTTGCAATGAATACTTTTATTAAAATGAGAATGATAGCCGCAATAGCATATATTGCGGGCTATGATTTAAAAGATGAGAAAGTTAGAACATTAGTTTATTCTTGCGCAACGGGGGAAGATGCTCTTAGCATATTAAAAAGCGTAGGAATAGATACCGACAAAGGGATTAAATCAATGTTTGATGATGCAAAATCAAGTGTTGGAAAAGCAGTAGATATATTTAATAATGTTAATGAATTGTCCAGTGGCAAACTTTATTCTGTATTTACTAAGAAATTTGGTAAAAAATTCGCAAAAATAGTAAAAATTGGTGGTAAATTTAAAAAAGTTGGAAATGCTATACCTGTACCTGTTGTTCCTTTAGCATTTGGTTTAATAAATGGAACTATGGAAGCGGTAAGGAACAACTCTATTGGTAATGCAGCGCGAGATGTTTTTATTGGTGGTGATTCTAATGATGGTGTTCTTCTTTCTATAGCAGGCGAAAGTGTTTCTGTGGCTGGTCGGGCAGTTAGTGGCACCGCCAGCGTAGTATCCAATACAGTTGCGAGTACTGCAAACGATGTAAGCAAAGCAGTAAGTGGGGCATTTGGTAGTATATTTGGTAAATCTAAAATTAATAAAAATAAATTAACTTAGTGATTATAGTCAATTATGATAAATGAAGTAATTAATAAACTTTTCTTTAAGACCAAAGAGGTGGAGTTTGAAAAACGCTTGGAAGAGTTAAAAACATACGCAACTATTCCATTTATTTTGTCGTTCTGCTGTTTAGATGTTATTTTTATTTTTATTTTGGATAAGAAAAATGAATATAGCGGTGCAGCATATTTGTTTATGTTTTTAGGAGCGGTAGCTGGAGTTTTAATTGGTTGGTTTGTATTGAGATATAGGGGTAAATTGCGGAAGGAATGGGAGCAAAGACAGTTTGAAGAGCAGTTTGATAAAATATTTTGGTTGCTGTTGAAGAAGAATAATGGTATAATCACAGTGGGTCAGTTAATACAAGAAAGCCACTCCGAACGCTCAGTTATAGAGGATTATCTTATTGAGAAGAGTCGCAAGTATCTTGCATCTAGCAATTTGCAAATAGATAATAATGGTAATGTGGTTTATGATTTTTCATCATTGTTTCAGCATTCCGATGCTGTAGATGATTTAAGCAAAACAATAGATGAGGCAGTGAAGCGCAAGAAACGAAAATAATATGTGAACATATATTGGGGAAGCCGAAAACCATATAGAGTAGGCAGATAATAAACAACAAGAGGTATAATTTAATTATGGCAGAATTATCAAAAGTTCGTGTCTATGGAAAGGCACAAAATAGGACAGCATTAGGCATCGCCAATGCATATTTATTAATCACTCCGAATGCTACATTGGAGGAATTAAATCAGGCATTTCCTGCTGATTTGACCAATAATATAAGCGGAAATATCTTTGTCAATGTAAAAGATAAAGATAATTATAAATCGGCAAAAGATGGCAATTCCCAATGGGAATTAAAGTTTTTCACCAAAGAAGAAGAACTTCTTACTCTTGCCGATGGTAGCAAGGTCGCATTTCAAATGATGTGGACAAAGGAGTATTTTGACAAACTTGTTGAGCATAGCAAGCAATTCGGTATAGAAATCGGAAGTTTTGAAGCCCGCGATAGAGGAGCAGGTAAGAAAGGTTCATTTGAATTGGAATACCTTAATTCTTATGTTCCTCCGGTTCAAAAGCAATCTGGAGGGAAGCGAATTGAGCAGACCTCCAAAAAGAAAGTTACAATAATAACTACAACAGCAGCAGCGGTTGTAGTAGTAGGTGTGGTATCGTGGTTCACTTGGATACCAAAGATTTATAATGCTTATGGCGATGTGCAGGATATAAAGGAGAATGTTGAGCAAATAATGGGTGATAGTTCGCAAGTTGGAGCAGTAGAAAGCCAGAAGGAGCAAACTTTTGATGAGTTTTGGATAGAGTTTGTAGCGAGTGTCGGCGACGTTAATAAAATAATAGAATATTGCGAATTTCCAATTAAATATATGGATGATAATGTTTCCAAAAAACAGATATTGTCTGAAGAATATAACTACTTGTTGGGTGGATTGTTAGATGATAGAATAAAACGATTGAATGCAAAAAACAAATATAAATACGAATGGAAAAAAAAGACGGATACGACATCAGAGCGATTTTCTACAGAAATTACTTTCTATAAGGACGGAAGCGAATATGGTTTTAACGAAAAGGATTGCTATGTATTGGGTGTTGGTTTTGCAGGTAGTGGATATGATGCAGAGATGGATGATTGGAATGGGTTCGAAACTGGTTATAGATATTGTTTTTTATTACGGAATGGGAAGTGGAAAATTGTAGCGATTATGGTTGCTGGATAATTATAAATATTAAAAATAAGGAGATAGAAATGTCAAAATTTGCAACATTCGGCAAGGCACTTATTAATATTGCTAAAGGGGATGTAGTTGGTGCTATTGAATCTGCTGATGAAATATCAGGTGGAAAATTATCTAATGTAACCCAGAAAGCAGAAGATAAAGTGCTTGGTAAGTTCAAAAAGAATAAGGGTAATGCGTCTGATGCTGACTCTAAAAGTAAATCAAAAACCACAGTTACCGAGACAATTGTTGATGTGGAGAATAATTTTCAGACGTATGACCAAGCATACGATTCTATTGAAGATGCCTACGACAATGCTTGGGAGAGATTAAATCAAGTCAATGGTGATGCGTTTAATGCAGTCAATGGTGTGGATGTCAAGGGTATTAGCACTGCAATAGGTTTGCGTGGTCAGATATTGAACAATATAAGAATGGCAGATGGGAACATTCGTAATTCTCTAAACTCTGCAAAGGATAAGGGACTAAAAGGAATGAATCAAAATCAATCTATAGCGGACATTAATGCTTTAAAATCCAATACGTTGAAGGAGATTAAAAAGGTGTTGGATAGCGGAATGAAGGAAATCAACAAACTCAAAAATGATGGGTTGAAAGCAATAGAAAATAATGTAAAGTAGTAAAAAAAGTATTATATTGTGGAGATAATATGATATTGGGGAAGCCGAAAACCATATAGAGTAGGCACATAACAATAAACAACAAGAGGTAAATTATGGCATTACCAGCCGAATTTGAAGAGAAAATCAATCAAGCAGTAGAAGATGGCTTGATAACCCGCGAAGAATGGGAAGAGATTTCCAAGACCGCTAAATCCTTAGGCATAAATAGGATGAACGAAGTAGAAATGATGCTACACGCTCGTCTGAATAAGAAGCTGAAGGAGAACAAATAAAGTATTATTAACTAATTAAAGGAAAATTATGGAATTACAAGATTATTTCAAAAATTACCGGATTCGACGTGCAACTTTTTTAGATGAAGAGCAATTTAGTTCTATTCTGCTAATGTTTCCAGCGATGCTTGTGGGGCTTGCTGATGGCAAGTTAGATGTATCGGAGAAGCATAATTTAGCTGCCTCTATTAAAGAAGTAATAGATGACGATTTGCTATTGGGCTTTGAAATGTATTCAGAGTTGATTTATCTGATGTTTGCCGATACACAGACGCAAAATGAGGCGTTAGAATGCCTCAAGGAACTTGTTGTGTCGGATGCCGAGATGAAATTGGCTGTTGCTGAGATAATGACAGCAATGGCAGAAGCATCAGGTGGTATGACTGCTGGGGAGGAAAAGAAAATCAAGGAACTCAGAACTTATTTATCTATCGTATAGGAGGATTTATGGGATTTTTGGGTATACCGGGATTAAGTTTTTCGCTTAAGCGTGCGGTTGGTGTTACCAAAGTAAAGCAGAAAATAGCGCGTAAAACTGGCATTCCCACGACACGTCAAGGCCGGCAGGCAAAGATAGGTCGTTCTGTTTCAAAGGGTAAATTTGGAACAGCATTAGCGGTTGGCATTGTCAATTCGTTCTTAGGCAAGTAAGGAGTCGCAAAGGATTTGTGTTCGCTTGCATATCATAAAAAAGAGCCGTATTTGTAAGGATGCGGCTCTTTTTTATAATGGTGCTATATATTAGAAAATAGAAACATCATCATCAGACGGCGGTGTATCTGAGAGGATAGAAAGGAAGTCGTCCTCATCCTCGAAAGAAGACATAGTGAAGTTATCAATGTCTAAGTTTTTGTCGTCTCCGCCTTCTTTGCCACGTTTAGCGTCGAGTAGCAACATATTATCGATTAAGATTTCAACGACGTGTTTTCTAAGTCCGTTTTTATCTTCGAAATTGCGGGTTTGCAGTTTACCTTCAACATAGATTCTTGCGCCCTTTTTTACTAATTTATGGCATACTTCGGCTAAGCCGCGCCACGCAACAACTGAATGCCAATCAGTGTGTTCTTGTAGGTTACCTGCTCTATCTTTCCAAGAGTCAGTGGTAGCCAAATTGAATGAGGTAACTGGAATACCGCTCGGTGTGTGTTTTAGTTCTGGGTCTTTACCGACATTTCCAATTAACATTACTTTGTTTAATGTTCTTGACATTAGTTCTCTCCGTCTTTATTAATATTTCTATTAATAAATTAATAGTTCGTTTGGGTTGCAATATAATAAATATTTATGATTAAATTGCAAATATTTTTTTTATTTGCATAAATTTATTCATTTTCAGTTGTTTTGTCGGCATTTGTATTGTTGTTTATATCCAATTTTTCTAAGTTATCGTCATTGATTTCAATGAAGACATATCCGCTGGAAGTATCAGTATTTATGTAGTCAATCAGGACTCCCATAAAGTAAAATATGCTTTTTCGGTCAATAATTACTTTGATTTTACGTAGTTCATATATGCGGTCGTCTTCGCTGATAATGTTATCGAATTGGATGGCGAATTTTTTCGCTTGCATCTGGTTTGATGTCATAAATAGGCGAATGAAAAATGGTTTGCTTTCCATATCGTCCTCGTCGAATGGATGTGCGTCTTCGAGTTCTTGCAGCAGTTGGGTCATAGCACGCACGGTAAATACAATGTCTTCACTAACATCGGCACCTGCGACATTTGGTGCAATCACTTCGTAGCCATCAAGATTTCTAAAAATAATGTTCATCCTATTTGTTGTTAATTAATATTTAGTTGCAATTAGTTGCTATTTCAAGGGGTTTGCAGGTTTTTGTAGTTTCATTATTATTGCTAATTTGTTGCTAATTTGCTGTTTTTTGTTGCTAATTTGTTGTTAATTTGCTATTTTTGTATATTAATTAATCACAACAAAATGACAATAAAAATCAGAAAACGAAAACAAACCTCTACTGGAAAAGTTTCACTTTACCTCGAATACTATAAAGGCAAAATTTCTACACCCGATGGAAAAGTTAAATACCTTCGCGCTTACAAATATCTGAACCTATACCTCATAGACCAGCCCAAATCCGCTGTGGATAAGCAATACAACAAAGATATGATGCAAATCGCAGAAACTATTCGCGCAAAAGAAGAACTCGCTACCGCTAATTCCGACAACGAAGTTCAGCCAAAAAAGAACGCAGATGCTAATTTCATTGATTACTTCAAAGCCCTCGCCGATGAACATTCTGATAATAATTGGTCTTCAACATTCGCAAATTTTGTCAGATTTGCAGGCAAAGATTTGATGTTCAGCCAGATTGATGTGGATTTTTGCAAAAAATTAATCAAATATTGGCAATCTAAGAAGAAATTATCAAATAACTCTATAATTATTTATATAAAAACGCTCAAAGCGTGCATCAATCAAGCAGTTAGAGATGAAATCATTCCCAAATCGCCTATCAAAAATCTTAAAATCCCAAAAGCCACTGAATCTGAACGCAACTATCTAAGTTACGAAGAGTTGTCAACTCTTGCAAATACAGAGTGTTCCAAGCCATTACTCAAAAATGCTTTTCTTTTTTCCTGTCTGACTGGCTTGCGTTTTTCTGATGTTCAAAAACTCAAATGGTCAGATATTTCGCTGGATGGCGAGCAATGGCGCATAACTTTTCGCCAGAAAAAGACCCAAAACCTGCTCTATCACTACATTTCGCAAGAGGCGAGAGAATTATTGGGCGAGCAATCTGACAGCAACAAAATTTTTGCAACCATCAAATATAATGCGATGTTATCCTATCACTTACAAAAATGGGCTATCAAAGCAGGAATTTCAAAGAAAATTACATTTCATTGTGCCCGTCATACCTTTGCAACGCTGCAATTGACATATGGAACAGACATTTACACGCTATCAAAAATGCTGGGGCATTCTTCGATTGCGACCACGCAAATTTATGCCAAAGTTATAGATGCCAAGCGAAAAGAGGCGGCAAATGCGATACCGAAACTGCAAATTACAAAAAAAATATGAAATAAACGCAACTTAGCAAAAGTTTTTGTATCAATAATAATTTTTTATAAGATTTTTGCTATATTGTCTTTTTTATAAAATAAATTGCGGTGGCATTGTGCCGAAAATATATGAATACTTAGAATTTACTTTCTTCTTACATCCAAACGACCACTTGCCGTTGCATTGCCACGTTAAGTCCGCCGGATGCGAGAGTAAGGTTGATATTTCTTTTGAAAGCGGGGTGGTTTCAGAGGTTAGTTTTGTTGCTATCAAAGGTAAAACCCCTATACCCCAAAAAGATAGACCCAAAATAAAGAAGTTTATTATTTCTTATGGTAGCGCCATTGCTTTTAAGTGGTTTCAGTTTTCAATTCTAAAACAGCCAATTACATCAGAGAAAATAACAACGAGGTTATAATATGAATATTTACGTTACAAATGCCGAATATATTGACCGCTACAACATCAAAGTTTCGTTTAACGATGGGACTTCGCAGGTTGTTGATTTTGGTAAGTTTTTGCTGGAATATCCACATCCGCAATACAATAAATACAAGGATTTAGAACGCTTTAAGGAATTTAGGATAGACAGTGGAGAACTTGTTTGGGGTAAGGATTGGGATTTGAGTTTTCATACTGCAAGTTTGTATAACAATGACTTATTTAATAACTACGAGTAACCCGCCAATATACACATTATTTTTAAAACAATTATCATAATATATTTTTTATATTTCTTTGCTAAGTTTTTTTTTTTCGTAAGTTACGTAATTAGAATTATTTTATTCACACATTACGGATATAAAAATGAGAAAAAACTACTCATTCCTACTCATAGCGCTCATCGCAACGCTATTATTTTCAGGCGTATCCCCGCTTGATGCAGCGGCTAAAAAGCCAACCAAAGCCCAACAAAAAGCAATGGCTGACGAAGTCGCTCACCCCGAAAAATACTTACGAGCGTTTTCGCCGGAAGTAATTCGTGGAGGTGCATTTCATCGCGATGCACTTCACTACAACATTCGCAACACCGCGAAATACACGACTTACACCAATGTTGTGTGGCGAATTGAAGTGCAAGACCAAAAAGGTAAAGTCCTTCGTATCGTTCTAAACGACAGAGGCGAGGACATTTACACGCCGAAAGCGGGTCAGAAAGCGGTTTTCAAAGACCCCGACATTAGTGTTGAGGAAGCGCAGTATTGTAAATTTGTTTTGCAATCCGCAGCGGTTGTAGAGGAGGGCAAATAGTATGAAAAAGCGTTTTATTTTCCCTATTTTATTGTTGTTGGTGCTTGTTGGGTGTTCGGATAGCAATGACCCGAATGATAACGATACTCCGAGTTTCAAGAATGTGGATGAGTTGGTGGAGTGGGCAGGAAAACTGCCGAACCATTCTATTGTAACAGAAAAATATCCAATTAGCACTTCTAAAAAAACAGAAGTGGACAATAACAGCGGTATATATTATACCTCCAATACTACCGACTACTACTCCAGCAGAGAATATACGGACATAGTAAATGTGACGTCTCAAAATGGCGGAACTCTTTATCCTGGTTCAATAGTTAGGGGAAAGGACATTGAAAAAGGTTTGTTAAGCCCAATAAGTTATGGGTATAGCAGACAACCAATAACACTAACGATGCCTTACGGCGGTGGTTCTATTTCTGTAGATAATCCTAATCTTTCAAATGTAAATAATGCTTTGAACGAACTTATAGCGCAGAAAAAACCAATAGCAACTTGTATGGATTACCAATTAAGTAGTGTTTATTCTTCAGCTCAATCAATGATGGACTTAGGTTTAGATATTGGGTGGGGGTTTCTCGGAGCAAGTGGAATGTATGGCGAAGAAAAAAGTTATACCAAACACTCTATTTTGTTGTATTTCAAGCAAGTTTATTACACGATTACAATGGATGGTTCGGATTGTGTAGCAAGCAGAATTTTTGCATCCGATGTAGATGTAAATAAGTTAGCAAAGGAAACAGGGAAAGATAATCCTCTATGTGTTGTTTCTGGTGTGGATTATGGTAGAATAATCATTGTTAAGGTAACCTCAACAGATAGTTATGAAGAAATGCAAGGACAAATCAAATTAGGATTCAAAAACATAGGCGGTTCTTATTCTGCTTCAAAAACAAGCAAACTTCAAACTTATGAATATTCAGCCCAAGTGATAGGGGGCAATGCCAATTCAAGCGTCAAAGCCATTAATGGAATTGATGGGGTGTTTGAAGCAATAAACGAAGGCAAGGACTATACACAAGGAAATCCTGGTTATCCGATAGCATTCAGGGTTAGTTATTTGGTTGATGGAAGTTTGGCAAAAACAGGCAAGGACTTACTATACGCCGCTGATAATTGGGCTCAAAAGATAGGAAGGTATTCCATTAGATTTGACAGAGTAAAACTATTGGGAACAGATAGAAGTTATAACTACATTAATCCCAAATATAGAGTTTGGGTAACTAACGGAGATAGTTCTATTGCTAATAGTGGATTTGTTGACAAATCAGGCGTGAGTATATATGTAGGGGGGTATATAACAATAAATTCTGAATTCACTATTGAAATTCCGATAACGACGAAAACAGACATTGGATTGAACATTACTTTATTGGATAATAATGCTTTTGGGAATGACTACGTAGTTACAAGTACAAAGATAACTTGGTATACTATTGAAGGTTTTATGAATGCTGCCGATGGGATAATGAGAACAAATTATCCACTTCTCACTCCAACAGGAACTAATTGGAAGACAACATTAGATTACAAAATTACAGAATTACAATAGGATGGTTTCTACTAAGTTATTATTCCCAACCTCCCCCCCCCACACCCAGCACCGACAGCCCGCCATATCAGCGGGCTTTCGGCTTTTTTACATATCTACAATCGCTCGCAACACCACGCCCTTTATTACCACTCCATCCATATCAATCTCATCACCACACGCCTCGTGTATCGCCTTGCCATCCACCATCTTGCACAAATAAAAATGCTCTCCTTTGGCTATTATCACGGTATTGCCGTTCTTTACTTCCATCCGCTCATCAACTATAAATCGCACTTCCTTCTTGTATCTATCAATGTATCGCATACGATACGCAAGGTTTGAGAGTTTGTAAATCACAGGTTGCGGGTCGGTATCACCCAACAAAATGCTCGCAACATTCGCCTCGCCTTCGTCCTTCAACTCCGCACGCACATCATCACCATCAATAGAATACTGCTTAGTTATGCCGTGTAGCGTCTTCTTTCCCATCCGCAAAGGCACCGGAGCATCAAAGCGGGGACGTGGCATTGTTGCTAATGCCTCCTCTAACATCATTGGCTCGTTGCCGTTAAGTATGTAGTCGGCGTTGATGCCCGCCTTGCCTTGTAGTTGCTGAGCGAATGCTTTGGTTATAGCCATCCTGCCTGTAATATACTTGCTCAGCGTATCTGGGACAATACCAATCTTGTCTGCAAGTTTCTTTTGTTTCACAAAATACTTGATAATAACGGCTTCTAACCGCTCTCCTTCGGGGGTTTGCTGGATTTGAGTAGTTTTTTTCGCCATAGTGTATCTCCATTGTAGTTATGTTATCGGTATAAAAATACAAACAAATATCGTGCCAAAAAAATATTTTTTTCGCTAAGTTATTGATAATTATATAAATTTACTTTTTATTAAAAAAAAAAGTAAAAAAAAATGATATAATATTTGGTGGATTAGAAAAAAAGTGTTAATTTTGTATTACGATATATGTGCAATCAGAAAGCACATAGCAAAGGCAGAGTTTCACCGCACATATATCACTAGCAAATCGAAACTCTGCTCTTTGCGTTTTTAGCAGTTGGAAGTGGTGAAAAATAGGGTTGTATGAAATGTGGGTGCAAGTCCCACCGCCACTGCATAAATAAGTTCTTTGAAAATTGGAAAACTATTTAGATAGGAAATATTTGGATATATTTTACTATATTTGTAATCGGAGTTTTATGAAAATAATAATAAACAACGCAAAACTTTGTAAACTCTACGAAACTGTTGCACCCAACAATAAGTATAATTTTCCGCTATCGGTCATTTGGGATGTTATAGATACGCTCCAATTTATACAAAATGCCGAAAATATTACTATTGTTAAACTACACCCAAATTTTAGGTATCATTCATTGAAAGGTGATAAACAAGGCACTGATGCCATCAGTATCAATAATCAAGGATATCGTATGGAATTAGAAGTAGTAGACGCTCACAACGTTATAATTAAAGATGTTTCACTACATTACGGAGATTA
>JAISJI010000019.1 GCA_031261605.1 Ignavibacteria bacterium
CGCCAACCTGTGCCTTATACTCCGTCTTCACTCCTTGCTTCTTTGCATAGTTAAATGAACTTTGTGCAAGACCATTTCTGGGAATAGGCAAATTCATTGTATCCATTTTTAACTCTTTCGCTGAAACAAAGAATGCGTAATATTGGGTTGCATTGCAATAAGCACTACCTATCGGTATTCCACAGATAAGTTGGATTTCATTAATCTTTGCTCCATCGTTATTGTTCGTTGCTTCCTGAGTCCCTACAAGTCCTTTCAATGTATCCAATGAACTATCAAATAATCGTTTGTCGCAGGGCAACTCATATCTAATCTGGGCTTGTCCTGCTACCGCAAATCCCCAAAAAGCAATAAGTAGTATTATATTTTTCATCTTTATTTTCTCCTTTATTTGTTTATTAAGTTATTTTTTGTTATTTTTGTAATTATGGATACAAACACAATTAGTAATTTGCCTGTTAATTTTACTCTAAATCAAGATTCAAAAAACGCTATAAGCAAAAATGTCGGCATTCCATTTGATACTCTCGTAAGTATGGATATTGAGGATATTCATTCCCATATAGAAAGAAAAATAGGAAAACGCCTAAAATTAACTAACTTTGCAAACGATATGCGTTTGATTGGGCGTGGTTCTGTGTATCTTTCACTCGGTAGAATTTTCAACATCAATAAAAATAAACTAAACAATTATATTGATGCTATTAAATAAAAAATGAATAATCCTAATGACAAACTATCTGCTCTCTACAACTCATACAATACCCTTATTAAGCCACTTATTGGTGAAATAGAAGTCCGTTATGAGTGTATTCCTGTTCAGTTGTTAAATGAAATCAGGGCTTTTAACGACCATATTGCAAGATATTTTAATTCTTCAAATGATAATAATTCCGAAATCCAATTAACAAAAGCGAACGGGCATATTGAACGATTAATCCTTGATTGCTACAAGTTTTTGAACGTTGAGTTCCATAAACAATTAATTAAAACGTTTCAAAAACGAACCAAAAACATTGACTTAACTACAATCAGTAATGGTGAGTTTTATATCGCTTACAAAAAATTAATCCACCAAATCAATAAAGAACTCAAAGAAGCCAAATTGCTTGAAACTAACGAGAACAAAGTGTTTTCTCTCAACCTATACCAAAACGTCTATAATTCTTTTATTCAATTAGAAAATTTGCTCAATGATAATGAAACCCATATAATCTGGTCAAAAGCAAAATTTAGCATCAATAAATTAATTAAGTTTCTGCTTTGGCTCGCTGCTGCCGTTGCATCTGGTTTTGTCTCAAAATACTTTTTTTAGTTAATTTGCTCTGTTCCATCAATACTTTCTCCCATTTCATCGCTCTTTTTTCCATAATAAATAAATGTTGAACTAAATACCAATATCGCACTCGCCAATATTATCGCTGTGTGGATTTTTAGTATCGTTAATCGCTCCACTTGATTAAGGTCTTTATCTTTTCCCTCTGCAAGTGCTCTCGGTATGCTGAATATCCCGTATAACCAGATGCCTAACGCCGATGTCCCTAACCATAATAACACCATCAAAATATGAAAATAAAGTGTCTGTATCTCCGATATGCCAATCATCGCTACATTGCAAACAATTACTCCAAACAAAATTATTACTACTGCAACTAATGCTTTTACTAATTTTTCTTTGTGGTCTCCATAAAGACCTATTATTTTTTCTTTAATACTTCCTATCATTTTTTATAATTCCTTCTCTAAATAATTGAACTTTTCATCGTGCTTGGCAAGTATTTCACCGTGCTGCATCAATGTTCTATTATGTGTTTGGACATCCGTTTTAAGCATCTCTATGTCCTTGTCTCTCACTACCTCCCGCTCTAAAATTAATTGTATGTTCTTGTTGCTTTCTTTGAATTGATTGTAAAGTTCTTTAAGCCAATAAACAACTACGCTGCCTAAAACAGCACACAATACAATTAATACTACCATCAATGTCCTATCCCCAAACATACTCTCACCTGCTATTTCTATCATTATAACTCCTGCAATAATGGTAAATTTTTGTTCGCCCATACCCTCGCCATCGCTATCGCTGATGCCTTTTTCGTAAATGGAAGTGAATTAAAATCATAACCATTTATTATATCGCAAAAGTCCTGACGAAGTGGGTATCTTACCGACTTTAACACTGCTGGGCTTGCCCGTTTTTTTAAATGATTAGATATATTTTTTTTTATAGTATTTAACCAATCATTATACTGCGTATCCGTTATACTTGAATAATCCACCGCTCCAAGCATTCTAATTATGTAATTAGGCGTATCTATCGCTATTTTTGACATCCTATTGTCCTTCTAATATCTTTTGTAATTGTTCATTCTCTGCCGTTGGCTCTTTAATTGCTGGTATCGGTGGTGCTTGTATTTGCTGTGTCTGCGACACTTGTGTCTGGTTTAGATTTAGTTTTTTACTTGCTAAACTAATTCCCAAATCCACAAGTTTCCCCACTCCATTACCTACTCCTTCCGCTAAGCCATTGACAAGTTGTGAACCCGCTCCATCACCCAAAAATCCATCTATCATCGCTATGCCCCTGTCCGCCAAACCCGGCACTTCCTCTACTTCTTCCTTATGTTGCATCGCCGATAAACGCTCTATGAAACTTTTATTCTCTTCTAATCGTATCGTTAATGCCGTTTTCTCCGCATTGCAAGTATTGCTCAAAATATTTAAATCCAATATCTTATCATTGAGTTCATTTATCTTACCTATATAACCACTTCGCTCCTTGCTAAACTCGCTTTCCTTGCTCGTCAATAACTTCTCCAAATATCCTATTCGCTCCGTTTGCGACTT
>JAISJI010000020.1 GCA_031261605.1 Ignavibacteria bacterium
GGCGCGGTTTAATCGTCGGAGCAAAAGGTTTTCAAAGAGGCATAAGATGTTGAAAATTAGTATAAATTTATTTATTCATTGGTATAAATTATTCTAATACTCAATATTTTAACACTGCCTCCCCGAAGGGGAGGGCGTTTATAGCAGATATAATATTTTTTCAATACAATCGTTATTTTTTTAGTAAAAAACTGTATATTATGCTCAGATAATAAACAAAAACGCTTTGCGAGAATAACTCAGTGGTAGAGTGTCAGCTTCCCAAGCTGAATGTCGCGGGTTCAATCCCCGTTTCTCGCTCATATTATATATAATTAAATTCAGGAGTTCCGGAATGAAAAACGATTCCGTATTAGACAAATTACTTAGATACGTAGTTATCGATACCCAAAGTGATGACGCATCAGAAACAACACCAAGCACAATGAAGCAATTTGATTTATCCAAATTATTGGTAGAAGAGTTGCAGGAACTTGGCATAAAAGATGCATCGGTAGATGAGCATTCTTATGTGTATGCCACAATACCGAGTAATTTAGGAAGCAAAGATGTTCCAACGATTGCATTTTTGGCACATTTGGATACTTCGCCAGATGCAAGTGGCAAAGATGTAAAGCCACAAATAATAAAGGATTACAAAGGTGGCGACATTGTTCTTCCAGCCGATAATAGTGTTGTTATACGTCAATCCGAAAATCCGGAATTGAAGAATTGCATCGGTCATACTATCGTAACGAGCGATGGGACTACCCTACTCGGTAGCGATGATAAGTCCGGCGTTGCTTCAATAATGCAGATGACACAGATGCTTCTAAGCGATAGCAGCATTAATCACGGCGATATACGCATTTGCTTTACTCCTGATGAGGAAATTGGTTGTGGAACGAAATGTATTGACTTAGAGAAGATTGGTGCGAAATTTGCTTATACAGTAGATGGCGATATGCCCGGTGAATTGAACAAAGAGACGTTTAGTGCAGATGGTGCAACGATTACTATTACAGGAAGAGATATACATCCTGGTTCTGCGAAAGATATAATGATAAATGCAGGACGAGTTATGGGTGATATTCTTGCTAAACTCCCGAAGGATATGGCTCCGGAAACTACCGATGACCGTCAGCCATTCATTCATCCGACAAGTTGCAGTGGTAGTGTTATTTCTGCTCAAATCAAATTTATACTTCGCGATTTTGACTCTAATGGACTTGTGAAATTGAAGCAGATATTGGAGAATGTTATCGCTGAAGTTCAACAAATGTATCCAAAAGCGAAAATAGAATTGGAAGTAAAGACGCAATACCGCAATATGTTGGACTACTTAGGGAATGCAACTCAAGGATTGGATTATCTATGGGAAGCAGCGACACGCGCTGGCGTCAATCCATATTGGAAGCCGATACGTGGTGGCACAGATGGCTCTCGCTTATCTGAAATGGGACTACCTACACCGAATATATTTACAGGCGGACAGAACTTTCATAGTCGTAGCGAGTGGGTATCCATTACTGCATTAGAGAAGACGGTAGATACATTGATTCATTTAGTCAAAATTTGGGCTGAGAAATAATTTTCATATATCCACACACATAACAGAATAACATAGGAATTAAATGGCAAAACCATCAGGTCTCGGGAAAGGATTAGGTAAGGGAGTCGGCGCTCTCATACAATCCAAAACAATAGATAACGCATTAAATAATAAAACAGAAGGAACGCAACACTCCTCCAAATACGAAGTGATAGACATAGATGTTAATAAAATATCTGTGAATCCATTGCAACCTCGCCGTGAATTTGATAAAGAGCGTTTAATTGAATTGAAGGATTCTATACTGAAGTATGGCTTGATGAATCCTATTACGGTAAAGGAAACTATTGGTGGATACGAGATAGTGGCTGGTGAGCGGCGTTACAGGGCACACCAATTGGCTAATCTTTCTGTTATCCCCGCCATTGTTACTTCCATCTCTTCTAATGCAGAGCAATTAGAGAAGGCACTGATAGAGAATATACAGAGAGAAGACCTCAATCCATTGGAAATCGCCAATTCATATAAGCAGCTAATAGAGGAGTTTCAATATACACAAGAGCAGCTGTCAGAACGAGTTGGTAAAGAGCGTTCTACGGTTGCCAATTTCATCCGTCTACTGAAACTTCCTCTTCCGGTTCAGGACTTGCTACTAAGTAAGAAGATAAGTATGGGACACGCCCGAGCATTGCTTG
The DNA here is from genome assembly GCA_031261605.1 of Ignavibacteria bacterium. GTDB lineage: Bacteria > Bacteroidota > Ignavibacteria > Kapaibacteriales > UBA2268 > WRLB01. Next base: position 2,227 of record JAISJI010000020.1, read on the forward strand.
CCCTTGATGAGCATTCGCAAATGATTTCTGTGGCGAACGATATTATTGCGAAAGGGTTGCCTGTTCGTGCAACTGAGATATTGATACGAAATATTTTGTCGGATAAAATTATTGTAAGCAAGGACGGAAAGAAAAAGCAAGCCCAAAATAAACAAACTGTAATTACAACAGAGGAACAAGTGATAATAGAGGATTTTCAGAACAAATTACGCAACCGTTTCGGAACAAATGTTCGCATATTCAATAAGACGAATGACCACGGTAGTATAGAAATAGAGTATTACTCTAAGGATGATTTTGATAGAATTTTTGATTTACTTTGTCCGCAAGAATAGCGGTAGTAGCATAGATGCAAAAATCATAGATGGAACTGTATGTGCGATGTCGGGTGTGAGAGTGGCATAGTTAAATATGTTCCAGCATAGATTCATAATTAGCATTTCCTTCCAAAAGAGCGGAGTATTGGCACGCAATATTCTGCGTCTGTTTCGGACAATTAGCATAGCGACCGAAACCAATACCACAAGCATAGGACTATAATATATAATGCTGAATAGTGTGTCGGTCAATGGATTTGGCAGTTTCATATTTCTATACCCATCCACAAATACAGCAGCAGCAGTATCCAATACCTCTCCGATAGTTCCTTGCGAAATATAATATGCGACAAATGGGACGAGAGTAGCAACAACAATAGTAGTAAAGAATACACCTTGCCCAAATCCCCTGATTGCTCTATTAGGTAGCGTCAGTTTCAATCCTTCCACATCAGCCATTCCCGCCCAGAACATAGCCCAAAAGAATAATCCATACATATAACTCGCCATATCAATACGGATGATTGCTAATAGTCCAATGAATATACCCATAGGAACTATACCACGCAGTTGCGAGTTTTTGTTTGCCATTCTATCGTAATAGTGGAATATTATTAATGCAGCCAGCATTATGAGCAAGAGTCCTATCAATGCGTTTATATCTGCCAGTTCAATTGTCCATAGTAGAACAGCCGAAATAATTGTAGGAATTAGTGCGATATATTTGGATGTGATGTCTTTAGTTAGGATATAGACGAGTGTTAATATAGCACAATTTACTATAATTTGTAAAATCATATTGCAATATAGTGAAAAAAACGAAAGATAATTCAATAAAAATTAGTATATTTACAATTCATTCACAAATTATAATTAATTACTAAGCACAAAAAATGGAATTGTATTCAGAATTAGAAGTAACTAAAGAAGTAGCTCTTGCACAAGGATTAACAGAAGACGAATGGGAGCAAATACTAAACATAATGGGACGCGTCCCAACATATACAGAGATAGGTATATATGGAGTTTTATGGAGCGAACATTGCTCCTATAAGAACTCCATAAAATTGCTAAAGACGTTGCCAAAGGAAGGAGCCAACTTATTGGTTGAAGCAGGCGAAGAGAACGCAGGATTAGTAGATATTGGCAATGGATATGCAATCTGCTTTAAGATAGAGAGCCATAATCATCCATCGGCGATAGAGCCATTTCAAGGAGCAGCGACAGGAGTTGGTGGTATTTTACGCGATATATTTACGATGGGCGCTAGACCTATTGCAGCATTAAATTCGTTGCGTTTTGGGAATTTGGATTCGGATAAATCTAAATTTTTGCTGCGTGGAGTTGTCGAAGGAATTGCACATTATGGCAACTGCTTTGGAGTTCCTACGGTGGGTGGTGAAATATATTTTGACGACTGCTATATGGATAATCCATTGGTGAATGCAATGGCTGTTGGCATTGTAGATACAAAGAAAGTAGCCACAGCAGCAGCAGCCGGCAAAGGTAATCCGGTTGTGTATATCGGCTCCTCAACCGGTAGAGATGGCATACATGGTGCATCCTTACTTGCGTCGCGTGAATTTGATGATGCGACTGAGAATATGCGTCCAACGGTTCAAGTGGGCGACCCATTTGCCGAGAAGACATTGCTTGAAGCAACATTAGAATTGATTGATGCCGGCGTTGTTGTTGGCATACAAGATATGGGAGCTGCTGGATTAAGTTGCTCAACTGCTGAGATGTCTGCAAAGAATGGAATGGGAATGGATATTGACTTGGATAAAGTGCCGATGCGTGAAAGTGGGATGACGCCTTATGAGATTATGCTATCGGAATCGCAAGAGCGGATGCTCGCCGTTATAGATAAGGATAAGGAGGATGTAGCGCATCAGATTTGTCGCAAATGGGGAGTTAATTCAGTTCGTATCGGCACAGTTACCGATGATGGATTGGTGCATTTATACAGAGAAGGAAAGTATGTAGCAGAGTTAAAAGCGGACACATTGGTGTTAGGTGGTGGTGCTCCGCAAAATGATAGACCTGCCGTTAAACCGAAGTATTTAGATGAAGTGAATAAATATGATGTCTCCTTTGGCGATAAGGAAATAGGAACGAAAGAGCATTTTTGGACTATTCTACAAAGCCCGACAGTTGCATCTAAGCGTTGGATATATGAACAATACGACTCGCAAGTTCGCACCAATACGATGAACATACATAGCGATAGTGCGGTTTTAAGATTGAAGGAAATACCCGGGAAAGGCATTGCTGTTACAACAGATTGCAATAGTCGCTTCACTTACTTAGACCCATACGTTGGTGGCTTATCCGCTGTGAGCGAGGCGGCGATAAATTTGGCGTGTGTTGGAGCAAAGCCAGTAGCAATAACGAATTGCCTCAACTTTGGTAATCCGTATGACCCGGAGGTATATTGGCAATTCAAGGAAGTTATACACGGAATAAGCGATGCTTGTAGAGCGTTCAATACACCGGTTACTGGTGGCAATGTATCGTTCCATAATGAGTCGCAAAACCACGCAATACATCCAACACCCGTAATTGGTATGCTTGGCATCATTGATGATATAACTAAGACGATGACACCGAGATTTAAGCAAGCGAAAGACCGCATATTCATACTTGGCGATTGCAATAAGAGCGAGTTGGGTGGTTCCGAGTTTTTGAAAGTAATAAAGAATGTAGTAGCAGGAAAGACACCAGCATTGGATTTACCAGCAGAGACAAGATTGGTAGATGCATTATTGGAGTTGATAGCCAAGCAAGCGATAGCATCGGCACACGATGTTACAGAAGGTGGTATTCCGATAGCACTTGCAGAAAGTTGTATAGATGGGAAACTTGGTTGCTCGGTATCGCTCAGAGATAACAATATATCTTATGTATTCGGCGAGACACAAGGACGAGTAATTATCTCCACTCGCCCAGCAGATGAGAAGCAAATGCTTGCGATATGTGAGAAGTATAAGATAGAGGTGAATTGTATTGGCGAGGTTCAGGAGAAAATATTTAAGATAGCACATTTGATAGAAACAGACATAAATAAACTTATAGAAAAATATGAAGGTGCAATACCGGAAATAATGAGGTGAATGTGAAGGAGGATAAAGAGATGAATACGACCATAAATACAATTATGCCGGAGTTAATGGACTACACGACCAAGCAGCATAATTGCAAGGGTTGCGAGAACTTATGCCTTATCAGCAAGCATACATTTAGCAATGGGAAGGTGTTCTATTCAGGCAATAAATGCGAGAAGGTATATACCAATAGAGGCGATGGAAATGTAAAAGGTGAGAACCATTACAACTACAAATTGGAGTTGCTAAATAGTTTTGCAGAACAGCCGTTTATGGATGGCAAACTGACAATCGGCATACCACGCGCATTAAATATGTGGGAGAACTTTCCATTTTGGGCAGTGCTTTTGCAAGGATGCGATATAAATGTGGTGCTGTCGCCTCCATCTACATTTAAGCAATATGAGCGAGGTATTGGCTCTGTAATGTCGGACAACATTTGTTTTCCTGCGAAATTGATGCACGGACACATACACGATTTGTTGGAAATGAAGGTAGATAGGATACTCTTTCCGTTTGTTGTGTATGAAAAGAAGGAGCATAGTAATGTTGCGAATAGCTACAACTGCCCTATCGTTAGCGGCTATTCAGAGGTAATTAAAAGTTCAATAGATACGGCAACGAAGTATAATATTCCGTTGGATGCACCCTCTATAAATTTTGATAATGAGAGATTGTTGTATCGTGCTTGCTGGGATATGTTAGAGCAATACGGCGTTCGCAAATCTGTATTCAAAGTAGCGTTTGCAACGGCATTAGCGAAATGGACAGAATACAAGAATGCCTTGAAGTTGAATTGCCGGCGTATCTTTGAGAATGCAGTGACAACAGGTAGAACGGTAATATTAGTGGCGAGTCGTCCATATCATACAGACCAGTTGATACAACATAAATTGACGGATATGATAGCGGATTTCGGTGTGGATATAATTAGCGATGACATAATACGAGAGGATGACTACACGCAATTTTCGGAGTTAAACACGGTTTCGCAATGGACATATACGAATCGAATACTTAAAGCAGCGCAGTTTGTAGGACAAAGCGAAGCCGATATGCACTTCATAGAAATTACGTCTTTTGGTTGTGGTCCTGATGCCTTTGTGGTTGATGAAGTAAGTGAGATATTGAAGTCATATCGAAAGAATTTAACGCTACTAAAAGTGGATGATGTAAGCAATATTGGTTCAATAAAATTGCGGGTTCGTTCGCTATTAGAGTCCCTTAAATTCCGCAATGCAAATGGGCTTTCGAATTATGTAATGCCCCAAACTCCAAATTTTACATCGGCAGATAGAGAGAAGACGATATTGGTGCCATTTTTCTCTGAGTTCTATTCCCCATTTGTGCAAACATTTTTTGAAATGATGGGCTACAAGATGCACACATTTGAGCCAAGCGATGAGCGTTCTATTGAGTATGGCTTAAAGTATGCAAACAATGAGATATGTTATCCGGCAACGCTTGTGATAGGTGATATTATACGCGAGTTGGAGTCGGGAAAATACGATTTGAAAAATGTTGTTATAGGTATGACGCAAACAGGCGGTCAGTGTCGTGCTACTAATTACATAATGCTGATTAAAAAAGCAATGATAGCCGCTGGCTATACGGATATACCGGTTATATCTATTGCTTTTTCGGATGGAATGAACAACCAGCAGGAGTTCAAATTGGATTATAAGCCATTGCTGAAAATAGCGATTTATGCGGCAGTTTATGCGGACTCTATTTCTAAAATGTATTACTCCGCTGCTGCTCACGAGAAGGAAAAAGGTCAAGCGAAACCGCTTAGAGATAAGTATATAAAAGAAGCACAAGAACTATGTAAGCGCAAGGATATTAAGGGATTAAAGCAGATGCTACATAGAGCGACAGACGAATTTAATGCAATCATAGATATGAGTAAGAACCCGCCAAAGATAGGAATAGTTGGTGAAATATATGTGAAATACAATAATATTGGTCATAAGCGAGTGGTGAATTGGCTTGTGGAGCAGAATGTGGAAGTTGTTATGCCGCCGATACTTAGCTTCTTTGTGCAATATTTTGTGAATAGGAAATCGGATGTGAAGCATAATTTGGAAAATAGGAATATTTTTGCAGATATAATGATTACCACATTGCACAATAAGATAGATAAGATAATTGCGGAAGTCAGCAAAATTGCATCAAATTATAAATTATGGACAGAGTTCGGCGATATAAATGAGGAAGCAGAGGAAGCAGAAAAAATAATTTCACTTGCTACACAATTTGGAGAAGGTTGGTTGATACCGGCGGAGATAGGAAATTTCAATAAGCATAACGTCCAGAATGTCGTTAGTTTGCAGCCGTTTGGTTGCATTGCAAATCATATAATATCCAAAGGAATTGAGAAGAAAATTAAGCAACAGTTTCCGAATATGAATCTATTATTCCTCGATTTTGATAGTGGTGTGAGCGATGTAAATGTGCATAACCGATTGCATTTTATGATAAAAAATGCGAAAGAAAACTTGTAAATTAATTCTATAAATATATTGGAGTTCCTATGAACAAAAAATCACTAATTGTATTATCAATACTATTACTTACGAATGTAAGTGTTTCTCTTGTCGCAGCAGAGACAGCATTAGAGAAATTTGAGCCACGTTATATAGTGGATATGCCATCGGCAGGAATGCTTGAGAATCTCTCGTATTCCATTAATTCACAACTAATTAGCAATGGTGGCTTTCTTTTAGATTTCACAGCATCCTTCTTTAAGTTCCTGAATGTTGGCATAAGTTATGGTGGCAATGGAGTAATCGGTAGCAATACAATGACAATGCAACGCTATCCGGGTTTTCACATTAAAGCACGTATAATCAATGAGGATGAAGGTTTTCCGGCGATAGCACTGGGCATTAATTCTCAAGGAAAGGGAATGTATATAAGCAATGAAAAACGCAACGAACAGCTTCCCCCAGATTTTTATGTAGCAGTTAGCAAGAGTTTCAAATGGACACTCGGCACTTTTTCGCTAAATGGAGGAGTTAATTACTCTTTTGAGGATGAGGACAATCGTGGTATCAATATTTATGCAGGTGTAGAGCATTCAGTAACTCGCTTTGTAGCATTGGCATTGGAGATTAATCCAAATCTTAATGACAACCACGTTGAGATATGGAAGGATAAAAGCAAAACTATAATGCTCAATGGTGTATTGCGTTTATCGCCTAACGATAATATGATAATAGAGATACAGTTTAAGGATATTTTTCGCAATTCAAGGTATTCGGACGAAGTGGGGAGATATTTTGGCGTGCAATTTGTATCCAAATTCTTTTAAGATGGCGTAGTAAATAAATGATAATAGGCAGATGCTTTTTTGTAGTATCTGCCTATTTTATTTGTATTTATGAAGAATTTATTCAGTAAGTTGTTTCATTCCTTCATCTAATGTTTCCTCTAATTTTCCGGCTGCGGCTTGTCCGAGGAAGTTAAGATTAATTTCGACAGATACGGAATAATCATCTATGGCGAAGAAGCCATTTCCGATGGTAGAAGAGAATACAAGGTTATCACCCTGCCATTCCACTTTTTGCACAAATGTTTTGAGCATTGGCATTTTTGTCATTATGTTGTTGATGACTATTCGTGTCTCTTCTTTAGTTTTTTTTGTTGTAAATTGTTTTTTGAAAAGTTGACCCATAGTATATATTGATGTTGTTGTTAATGGTTAAGTGAAGAATTAGTCCAAGTAAATTTCTGCTACATCATCGAATTTGAAATTGGTAATGACTAGTCCCATTTTTGGAGAGCGATAGAAGTTAATTTCCCATCGGGTGGGATATTTGTTATGTAGCCCGATAATATTGACCTTGCAGAAACTTGTTGCAGCGGATTTCACGCTAACTATTTCGTATCCGTTGATTTCGCCATACAAATCAATTGCCTTGCCAATTTGGCTAAGAATTTCTTTAAAATCGGGGTCTTTCTTAGAGATTGGGCTATTTGTAAGGAATTTATCCAATCCGGCACGATAGTTTTTATTTTTCATATCCGTGAAAAATGTATCGATTTTCTGTTTAATATCTGGTGGCAAATTAAACAGATTGTTGTTATCATTCAGGCGATTTTGCAATGCTCCTTCTTGTGCGTTAATCGGCACAACGCAAAATAACATTAATGCGATAAGAGAGAGATTTAGAATAAGTAGTTTGTTTTTCATATTGATTTTATGTTTATGGTTATTTTTTACTTTTGCGTTTTTCTTCTTGTTTGAGTTGTTTGTTGTATTTAGAGAACTGCTTGTTAAGTAGTTCTGGGAATTCAGATAAATATTGAAGTTTCTTTTCAGGACAGAAATCAAATGACTTAATTAAGAATGAAACAGATTCAGCAAATAGCGATTGCCGAGCATATATTTTAGATAGCCAGAAAAAGCAGTCAGCAATCAAATCAATTTCCTCCATCACCTCGCAAGCAGCAGTAATTAGCATTATAGAAGATGAAAAGCATCTTATAGCGCTATAGTTGTCATCCAAATAGAAGTAGCACTTACCAGCGAAGAAGTGGTAAGTAGCATTGTTCGCATCCATAGCCAGCAGTTGGTTGTATAGTTCCAGCGCATCAGCATATCTTTCGTATAAGCAAAGCAAATCGGCTTTAAAGAAAATGAATGGCGGGTAGTCCGGTCTTATTTCAATTGCTTTATCAAAATACTGAATTGCTTTATCCAACTTTCCGATGGAAGAGTAGCATATAGCCAGTCCAAAAATTATTTTATTGTGCAGAGGATGTGTCCGCAAGGCGTAATTGAAATAATTTATGGCTTGCGTATAATCTTCTTCCTGCATATATGCACTTGCGATTTGCATAATAGCATCTATGTCGTTTGGTTTAAGTATCAATGCTTGTTGCAAGTATTTGATAGCGGTCTCGCTATCCTCTAAGATGGAATATGTTTTGCCGAGAGTGAGTAGTGCAGAGAATGATTTTTCGTTGATAGCGAGCATCATTTTTAGAGCATCAATAGTTTCCTCGTATTCCTCGGCACTTGCATATCCGATAGCGAGATTAAACCAATAGTGTTCGTTGTATGGGTCAAGGTCAATGGCTTGTTTGCAATAGTCAATGGATTTATCGTAGTCATCTAATAGGTCGCAACAAAAAGCAGAGAAGGCGTAATATTCGGGCTCTTCAGGGAATCGCTCGATAAGACCTTCCATAACATCTAACGCTTCTTCAATCATATCTAATGTGCGGTAGATATTGGCGAGGTATTCTAAAAATACTTCGTTATCGGGGTCTAATTCTAATGCTTGCTGGATAAGTTCTAATGTTTGTTCGGGGTCGCCGAGTCCTTCGTATGCGATTGCTTTATTGATAATGGCTTCGGTCTCGTATGGAGATAATTCGAGAGCATCGTCAGCGGCAGTTATTGCTTCGCGGAATCGGGATAAGCAAATGAATGTATAGCAGCGTGTATTGTGTGCTTCGTATGCCTGTGGGTAGTATTCAATCCATAGGTTGCAGAAATCCAACGCCTCGTCATACTTTTCATTCACAAGACAATACTCCACCAAATGCTCTATAATATCGGCAGTCGGTAGGTCAGTCCAATTGCGATTTTTGCGTCTTAGAGCGATGTGATAGTTACGTATTTTCTCATCGAGTTCGGGAGAAGGATTAAAATCATCATCGTCTTCATCAAAATCGAAATCGTCATTAAATAAGTAGTCGTTCATTATGCTGGTTTATTTATCTAATAAGGTCATTGAAGACATAGCAATATACGCATAAAAAACGAATTTTATATGATAAAGACAAACAAAAGCATTTTTTTGTGAGCCAATTACTGCAATTTGCATATTTTTTTGTAAATTTGCTATTATAGAAAATTAATTATACTACAGATGGCTCGCAAAAATACCAATAAGAAACCTAAAACAAATAAACCGACCACCACCACTCCCCCTCCAAAAGAAAGCATATTCCAAACAATGCAGTCGTCTAAATATCTGTATTATATAGGGATGGCTATTGTTGCTATTGCGTATATATGGCTGTTGGTGTTGCAATTTGATGCAAAAGTTACCGCTGTAATTGATGTGAATAATTACTATTTCTTAGGGAAATCATTGGCGCAAGGCACTGGTTTTATTGATATTATGATATATCCCGAAGAACAAAATGCACACGTCCATTTCCCACCGGGATACCCGGTAATCATTGCTATTGCTATGCTATTGGGCTTTAAATCATACTTTGCAGTATGCGTGATGTCGGGTATATTCTTGGGTATTGGGACATTGGTATTTTACAACATTTTTTATCGGATGACTAACAATGTCTTTCTTGCAGTCGCAGCCGTTGGATTGTGTATCACTAATCCTAACTATCTTGGATTTGGCTATATTGGCTTCTCCGAGGCGTGTTATATATGCTTTACTGCATTCTGTTGTTGGCTTGCGATTAATTTATTTGAGCATATAGAGCAGGCGAATATAACTTGGAAGCGATTCGCTATTCTTGTAGTGCTGAATGCTATTGTAATCATTGCCGCATATTTTATTCGCAACGTAGGAATGACGATACCGGTGTCTTTTATTGCTACTGCAGGAAATTTACTCCTCTTGAATTTTATTAGTGGTAAGAGGGGGAATACAATACAATACAATACAATACAATACAATACAATACAATACAATACAATACTAGGAACATAGCCCTAATTATTTCCGCTGTATTTGTTCTTGCATCATTTGCTGTATGCTATTATTTGTGGGATGTGCGGAATGAAAATGTTATAAATTCTGGACAAACAAGTGACTGGCATTTTACTAATGGAGAAATGAATAGTTATGCAGAAACGCTTTTTTATGTTAGAGTTAGCACAGAAAACGCATCCTATCAGGAAGATTCATTACGTAGCGTTGGCGAGTTGTTAACAAAACGCCCGCAATTTAATTTTGTGCGTCTTGCAGGAGGATGGATACCTAATGCTGTTTTCAATATTGAATTTGATGTTACAAAATATGCCCGCAATTTGGATAATTTTTCATTTGGTAGAACTGAAATTATTGGATTTATTGTATTTGCGTTCTTTGTTATTGGGTTGTTCAATATAAAACGCAAGTATTTGTTTTTATTATGGCTTATGGTTGGATATTGGGGAATACTTTTGCTTACCCCACAGGTATCTGGTGGGCGGTATTGGGTTCCACAGATGCCGCTATTTTTGCTGTTTGTGTTATGGGGAATATGTAGCACATTCACTTTCTTTCTTAGATTAGCGAAGAAGGATAAACTTTGCAAATTTGTAATTCCAATTGTAACTATTGCCTCTCTTGCGATATTGATACCGACAGCGTATGCAGAGCGGATAGAGCAGAATGCAAAAATAGCAGCAACCCGCTACACCTACTTAGAGCCGGATTGCAACTGCCATCAAAACTTTGAGGAGCATAGAATACGTTCATTCTTTGATGCGTGTTTGTGGATAGATAAGAATTTGCCAGCAGATGCAAAAATAGCAAGCAGACGTGAAGATTTTGCTTGGTGGTATGCGAAGAGACGCTGTATTCCGATGCCTGCTTGGGATGCAACACCGGAGGAGGTGGTAGAGTATTTCACCGAAAAAGGCACAGAATATATTATACTTGATGCTTGGTATTCGCACGCATTTCATACGGAAGTCCCAGCAGCAGTTAAGTATCCCGACAAATTTGAAATTATTCATTTCATAGATAATCCCAATCCGGAGGAGAACAAATTGTATGTTGTGAAGTTCCATCCCGATGGCAAGAAAGAGGAAGAAGAGTAATTATCTTTAATTATCCATTACCATTATAGTCGTGTATTCCCCTATTCCGACTATGAGATACAAGCCGTTAGGTAAATTTAATGTGCATTCATTAACGCTTGCAGGAATTGTTTTCACCACAGCACCAAGTATATTTACGACTTGTATTGATTGCAGAGCGTCGCTCGCTGGGAGATACAAAGTATGGTTATTGTAGTATATTTTGGGAACATCTGTTGGCAATGTAATTGAAGTAGTGGATTGGCGTAATTGCTTAATGTTTGCATTGTCATCAAAGCCGATGAAGTCCGCTATATTTACTGCTGTTGGCTCTGGTGTATCTAAATATAGATATGCGACAACGTTACTATGCTTCGTAGGCATATCATCATATACATAGAAACTTGTGATATTCGTTTTATCATTAATGTAATAATGCAAGAAGCCCTTTTGGCTAAAAAACTCGCCTATTTTAATTCCCTTGACCTTTACATCCGGCTGTGCGGCGTAATCAATAACTCCCGCTATTCCTGTGAAATCCGTCTCTGTCATATCTATATTGATTGGTATTATCTTAGTGTTCGGCGTTATATCAATATCGCTTTGTAGCATTGCGATTGCCTTTGCAGAAGGTGCTGCCTGAGTGGAACAAGGTGCAGAATGTGTTTTTGCATAATTGAGTTTCACAACGGCTAAGTCGGAAGTAGTAACAACACCGTTTCCATCGCAATCAGCGAATGTTGCAGCCAATGTATCCCACGCTATACATGGCTGTGGTATCCATAAATTGCTTGCATTTTTACGTTTAAATGAACGTGCTTTAATTCCGGGTTCTGTTAAATATTTAGATATTTCGCTATTGTCAAAAACATCCACCACGCCATCGCAATTCACATCTCCTGGATATACATTAACATAACTATGCACGTAATAATTTACTTTGTAAGTCGTTGGAATAACTAACTGCACGATGGTATCCTTGAAGTAAGTCGCCTTTATTTTACTAATACTGAAAGTTAGCACCTCGCTATGAATAGCGGCAGGTGTAATAACAAATTCCAAATGTATTATTTTGGGATTGTCTGGTGAATCAATATCAGCCGGCATTCCTGTTCCTGCTTCAATGGCTACTATTCCCCTATCTGAAGGATTATCTACAGTATTCGCATCAATTATTGTAACTACTTTGCTCCAATCGTTCTTAATGTTCCAATCCTCTGACTTGCTATATTCGGAGAATTTTACATAATTAACTCTGTTGTATGCTAGTTCAAAAGAGACGTTGCTACAATTAGCGATGCTGTCAATCCGAATGTCTATCCCAAAGGAATATGTAGCGGTTACGTAATTTGCGTCCTTGCTATCAACATCCGTTCGTTCAAAGCGAATGACTTGTGCATTTATGCTTGCAAGACATATAAATGCCATTAGTAAAGAAGTAATTTTGTTCATAATTCACTCAATGTATTTAATTATATACATTTTATCGGCAATAATTGTGCCAAACTTAATCAGGCGTATAAATGGAGAATTTTAAGCAAAAAAAAACCACATTCGCCTTAACTTGTATGTCTCAGCGATATGTGGTAGAATATTGTGCTAACAATACTAACTGCTATGCAAATACCGTGCCAATTTTTTCACATATTTTTTATCTATATTATTATGCACATAAGCGGTTTTATTATTGTGGTTTAATAAATTTTTATTATCTTATATACCGTAAAAAGCCAATAATTAATCATAAATATTAAACTACAATGAAAAAACATTCTATAGTATCATTTTGGACGATTGCGTTCGTTTTATTTTTATCACTAATAACTTACACTAATACAATGGCACAAGATTTACCAACACGCGACCAAATAGCAGACAAATACAAATGGCAACTTACCGATTTGTATAAAACGGAAGCAGATTTTGACTCTGACTATGTTCGCATAGGGAAACTCGCCGATAATTTTGCTGTGCATAAAGGCAAGATAACGACTTCCGCAAAAGACCTACTTTCTGCACTTAAAGATTACTACGCAATCTGGCAATCATATAACCGCTTGGCTATGTATGCTATGCTGCTCTCGGATGTAGATGTAAGTATAAGCAAAAATCAGATATTGGAAAGTAGGGCAATGGCACTCGGTAGTGAGATAAAAGCGAAAACTGCTTTTTATTCACCGGAACTCCTTGCCGTTCCATACTCCACCATTGAGAAGTATATAAAAGAAAATAAAGACCTCCAGCAATACAAGTTCAACTTAGAGCAAGCATTCAGAATGAAGCCACATACGCTATCGGCAGAGACAGAGGAAGTGATTGCCAAAATGGGACCAGTATTGCAACTGCCGGATAAATTATTTGGCATACTTAACGATGCCGAATTACAACTACCTTATGTGAAAGATACCGATGGTAGCGACATACAAGTATCGCACGGACGCTATCGTGCTGCGTTGTATGATACGAATAGAGCATATCGCCAACGCATTTATATGGGTATGTATGAAGGATATAAGAAAAATATTAATTCATTCGAGGGCTTGTATAATGGTAAAGTTGCTGAACGCCTTGCATTAGCAAACATCCGCAAGTTCAATTCTCCATTGGAAATGGCTACTTATGAGAATAATATCCCAACAGAAGTATATACAAATCTGCTCAAAACGGCACAAGACAATGTGAAAACGCTACATAGATGGGGCGAAATAAAGCGCAAAGCACTCGGATATGACAAGATACATCCTTACGACACTTACGTAACATTGTTTGAAGAAGCACCACGCACATACACATTTGAAGAAGGAGTTAATATGGTTCGCGAAGCGTTGCGTCCATTAGGAAAGGAATACATTAGAGCGTATGATAGTGCTATCAATAACCGCTGGGTAGATGTATTTGAAACAAAGAACAAGCGTAGCGGTGCATATTCCAATGCTTCTGGCTGTGGTGTTCATCCGTGGATATTGCTTAACTTCTCCGGAACTTTGGACGATGTATTTACATTGGCTCACGAGATAGGACATACATTGCATTCATTTTTTACAGAAGCAAAGCAGCCGTTCCATTATAGAGATTATTCTGTTTTCGTAGCCGAAGTTGCCTCTACAACTAACGAAGCATTGTTATTAGAGTATATGCTGAAGAATGCTGAGACAGATACAGAGCGTCTCTCGCTATTGGAAAAGTTTTTGATAAATGCACAAACTACTTTCTTCCGTCAAGCACGTTTTGCTGAATTTGAAATGATGACTCACGAGAAGGCAGCAAAAGGTGAATACTTATCGGCTGATGAGTTAGTGTCGCTATTCAACGAGCGATACCAATATTATTGGGGAGAAGCAATGATTACTGACTGGGAAGAAGGTCTATCATTTGCTCGCGTGCATCATCTCACTACTTACAATTTCTATGTATATCAATATTCCACTGGCTTCGCAGCAGCACAAGCGCTATCAGAAGGCATTGTAACAAAGGGACAACCCGCCGTAGATGATTACTTTACATTCCTAAGTGGTGGTTGCTCGGATACTCCGATTAATTTATTGAAAACAGCCGGTGTAGATATGTCTAAGCCAGCACCAATAACGGCAACGATAAATAAAATGGAAAGATATATGGATGAGATGGAAAAGTTGATGAATAAGTAGCGATGTATATAAATAATGTTCTGTTTTTTTAGTAATTTGTAACAACACTATAACTGTTAAAGCCATAGATAACTAAGATTAATTTATCATAGAACCCAATATGATAAATCCACATTATATATAAACTTATTGGAGAAATTAAGTGAAAAGAAATCTATTCACATTTGCAATTATTATTGCTACTACTTTTTTATTAACCCACACCGCACTATCGATGGATAGAGCCAATTATCCGTATAGTATCGGCTTGAGTATTTCAGGAAAGGCGGGTATGAATGCAGCGTCAGTTCCGCAAGGTGTGCAAAATACGCCTCATTTCCTTGAAGGAGTTGATGTTGCTGCTTTGGGATATATCCCATTTACGGATGATAGTAGAATTGGATTAATACTTGAAGTTGGATACTCTAACACCCCATTTGGATTGAAACTATATGAGACAAAAGAGAAGTCCTATATCAACCAAAAATGTATTTCTATATCACCATTGTTCCTATTAGAAGGATTTACAATTGGATTTGATATAGGTGTCGCTCAATTAGATACTTGGGTAGACGATAACAAAATGTTCGGTGTTAATAATATGCCCGAGGATGATTTTAGAATGAACCTAAGATTGGGAGGAATGATACCATTGAACACAACAAAAGTTGGGACATTGAATCTTTGTATAAATGCCACATACGCAATTGTTGGCTCAGAGTATAACAACGGCACATATAATCCAGTGACTATGGCTTTCGGGTTTAACTACATATTTAATTTAGAAGGCAAATAGCGCTAAAAATTAATCCAAACAAATATAACTAATCATTATGAGAACTGTTCAAGCCATAAAAGGCACACAATTACATTGTAAAAATTGGCAAATAGAAGCTGCATATCGTATGATTCACCATAATCTTGACCCAGAGAACGCAGAGAAGCCGAGCGAACTCATTGTCTATGGTGGATTAGGCAAAGCTGCTCGTAACTGGGAATGCTTTGATGCCATTACCAATACACTATTAAATCTTAACGAAGATGAGACGCTACTTGTGCAATCAGGTAAGCCGGTTGGTGTTGTCCAAACATATACCGCAGCACCGCGTGTAGTCATAGCTAATTCCAATTTAGTCGGAAAATGGGCTACTTGGGATGAGTTTAGACGGCTTGATGCACTAGGTCTAATGATGTATGGACAGATGACCGCTGGTAGCTGGATATACATTGGCACACAAGGCATCCTACAAGGTACTTATGAGACATTCGCAGAATGTGCCAGACAGCATTTTGGCGGAGACCTCGCTGGTCGTTTCCTACTTACCGGTGGAATGGGCGGAATGGGCGGAGCACAACCACTCGCTGCTACTTTTGCTGGTGCGGTGTCTATCACGGTAGAGATAGACGAAGCCAGAATAGATAAGCGTATCCACGATGGTTATTGCGATTTGAAAGTAACCACTCTCAAGGATGCTCTGCAATTAGTAGATAAGTATAAAGCAGAGAAGAGAGCAATCTCTATCGGTCTCGTTGGCAACACTGCCGAAGTATTGCCGGAATTGCTGAAACTTGGCATTATACCGGATATAGTAACCGACCAAACATCTTCTCACGACCCACTTAACGGCTACTACCCTGCTGGATATACCAAAGCGGAAGCCGATAAATTGCGTGTAGATAATCCAGAGAAATACTTGGAAGATACCTACAAATCTATCGGCAAGCACGTTCGGGCAATGTTAGAATTTAAGAATAAGGGCTCTATTGTATTTGATTACGGTAACAACATACGTGGTATTGCACGTGATTATGATGGCGTTGCGAATGCGTTTGACTTTCCTGGCTTTGTTCCTGCGTATATACGTCCTCTCTTCTGCGATGGTAAAGGTCCATTCCGCTGGTGTGCATTGTCTGGCGACCCGAATGATATTGCTGTTACAGATGAAGCGATAATGAATTTGTTCCCCGATGAGAATTTGCACAGATGGATAAAGAACGCCCAAGCCAAAGTCGGCTATCAAGCACTACCAGCACGTATTTGCTGGCTTGGTTATGGTGAGCGGGCAAAAGCAGGTTTGCTATTCAACGACCTTGTGAAGACAGGCAAAGTATCTGCACCGATTGTAATCGGTAGAGACCACTTGGATTGTGGCTCAGTAGCATCTCCATACAGAGAGACGGAGTCAATGAAAGATGGCTCTGATGCCATTGCCGATTGGGTATATCTCAACTTTGCGTTAAATGCGATTGGCGGAGCAACTTGGATTTCAGCACATCACGGTGGTGGTGTCGGTATGGGGCTATCGTTGCACGCAGGTATGGTTGTATGTGCTGATGGCACTGATGAAGCAGCAAGTAGATTGTCTCGCGTCCTCAACTATGACCCATTTATGGGTATCATACGTCATTCGGATGCTGGCTATGAGCGTGCTATTGACAATGCGAAGAAATTTGATATTAAAATTCCGATGGTGAAGTAATGGATGTGCTATAGTTACTGCCTAGCCACTTACGAGCAGCAAGATTATTGTGTATCATCAATATACAAAAACTATTATGGACGAAAACGAAAAACAATATATCTATATCATTCAGGCATCGTTAGAGCCATCTAAATGCAAGATAGGCAAGACCAACGATTTGGATAGACGACTGAAGGAGTATAACAATATGACTGGTAAATCTAAAGAAAATATTTACCAGTATCTATTCACGTGCGAAGTTGTGGATATGTCCGCTGTAGAAAATGCGATAAAAGACGAATTTTCTTTTTTACGTGAAGTAAAGAGCAAGGAAATATATTTTTATAATCCTGAACTGCTTAATAAATATGTAAAATTTATTAAATCACATCCATTATTTATAAAAGAAATCTTTATTAAAAAAGAAGAGAAAAAACAAGAAATAAAAATAGTAAAAAAAACTACGCCATCACTAGAAGAACGTGGTCTCTCTCAAAAGGATTTGTTGCAAAATGCACAAAAAGCAAAGAATGATGAGTTTTATACCCGATATGAAGATGTGGAAAAAGAAATAGAAATGTATGACAAAAATATTTGGGAGGATAAATGCGTATTTTGCAACTGTGATGATGCTGTAGATACCGATGAAAGAAAATCATCTGCGTTTTCTTTATATTTTATGCGGAACTTTAGAGAACTTGGATTGCGAAAATTAATATGCACCCATTATGGTGGCGGAATTGACTTGTTTAATCAGGGAGCAAAAGGATATGTATATACTTACATATTTACTAAAAATGGATTCAAAGAATTAAAAGAATATCCCAAAGGTTATACGGGTAGTTTTGATGACCCACTTTCATTAAAAATTCTTAATGAAGAGGCAGATATAGTATGCACCAATCCGCCGTTCTCAAAAACAATAGAATACTGGCAAATTCTTATTGAGAGTGGAAAGAAATTTTTGGTTATATCAAATATTGCAAATATTACCAGACCAACATTTATAACATATTTTATAAACGAACAGGTATGGGCTGGATATAATCGTGTTGATTATTATTTTAATCCCAAAAGGCAGCTTGTAGATGCTTCAGGGCATTGGTATACTAATATTCCAATAAATGATAGACCAAAGCGTAAGCACTTAAAAATAATGCCATTAAAAGATATACCTGAAAAACATAAAAAATATGATGATTCAAAAATATTGATGGTAGATGATTGTTATATTCCAAGCGATTATAAAAAAACTTTTGCAGTATCTGTTCGTCCAATATTAAATGGATTATTAGAGAAAGGATATAAAATTATTCAGGATAAAGAATATTATCCGTATATTAATGGTAAGAAGAAATTTGCGCGGGTGTTGGTGCAGAAAATATGAGGAGTAAAACAAATAAATATATGAAAAAACACGTCTTAATATCAATAGTATTGCTTTTAGCACTCTCTACTGCTTCTGTCTATTGCCAAAACCAATTTCGTTATGTAAAAAATGACGCTTTCGGTTATGGCGAGAGATTGGAATACAAAGTAGGTGTGTTATCAGGTCCATTATCTGGAGTTGGCGGTTCCGGTGGATTATATATAAATAAAAATGCCCGCACAATAACACTGCCTAATGGCGAGAAACGTGAATGTTATGAAGTGAACTTCTGGGTAGATTCAGAAGGATTAGTCGAGACATTGCATCCGATACACGATAAGTATAGAACAATCATAGATGTAGGTGGTATCTTTCCTTATGAATTTCAGCAAATGCTTCGTGAAGGAAGTTTCAAACGTGATTTCAAAGCAAGTTTTGACCAGATAAATCATTTTGCGAATGTAGGTGATAAGAAATACGAGGTGATGGAATATGTGCAAGATATTCTTTCAAATATGTATCTGGCACGCACAATGGATTTGTCGGATAAAAAAATTGGCGATGTTATCATCCTATCCAATTTCTATAAAGATACAACATATACATTGCCCGTAAAAATAGTGAAACGAGAAGTAATAAAAGTTCCGGCTGGAAAGTTCAAAACTATTGTTGTTCAACCGGGCGTAGCAGCTGGTGGCTTATTCAAATTTACCAATAACATTACCATTTGGATTACGGATGATGAGCGAAAAATCCCTGTAAAGGTCGCAACATCAGTTGTAATAGGTAATGCCGGTGCCGAGTTGGTGAGATATAGCGGCATTCGAGGAAAAATAGATGCAAAAATAGAATAACGCATTTGTTTATATTAAGTTATTAATCTTTCATTATTTTATATTATCTTATTTTGGTAGAAACTGATTTTATTATAAATATTATTTTAACAGGCATTGGAGCAGGTATATTTGCTGGTATGTTCGGTATAGGTGGTGGCATAGTCATACTACCTGCGCTTATGTTGTTTTTTCGTTGGACTTATCCAGAGGCAACAGGCACATCGCTTGCTGCATTATTGCTACCAACTAATTTCTATGCCCTTTATAATTACAAACGAAATGGAATGCTATATTTGAGAGGTGCTGCGTTCTTATCTCTTGGGATGTTGGCAGGTTGCTACTTTGGAGCAGATTCTACGCTACGTATATCAGAGTCAATTATGAAGGAACTATTTGGCGTCTTTCAAATTTGTATGGGCATCAAATACATTAAGCCATTGTTTGCATACAAAGTCCTAATTGCTAAAATCAAGGGCGTGCCGGCACCACCTGAACCATATCAAGAATTAAGTGAAGCCGAATCTATTCCATTCTATTATTTCATTATCATTGGTCTTCTATCCGGTATGTCTGCTGGCTTGTTCGGCATTGGTGGCGGAGTAATCATAACAACAGCACTCATTAGCATATTCAAAATACCTACCAAGAACGCAGTCGCTTTATCTTTATCTGCGATGTTTCTTCCTACTGGTATCTTTGGAGTTATGAAATTTTATAATGCTGGCAATGTGCATATTACGGCTGCTATACTGATTGCAGTAGGAATTGAAGTTGGTAGCAATTTCAGCTCTCGGTTAGCCGTAAAAATGAATGCAGATTTCTTTAAGCGACTATTTGGTATAGTATTAATTATCTCTGGCTTATACTTTATAATTCGTGAATTTGTCTTATAATTTTACATAGCATAACAATCTTTTAAATTTATGAAAATCAATGCTATTATTAAAACAAAATTCTATAAGTCCATATACGTATATGTGATTTTGCTGTTAGTCGTTACCGCTTGTGAAAATACCGAATATGTTTCACCTCAAATTGAAAACGATGGCTTAGATGTGATGCTGAGGAACTATCCAAATCTTGATGCAAGCAAATACAAAGACAATTTAATTGACCTAAGTTTTTGTAATTTAACATCGTTAAATGCTCGTCTGCTGAATTATGAAAATCTAAGCCAATTAGTTATCAACAACAATATACTAACATCTTTGCCTGATTCTATACAGAAACTATCTGATATTGGCGTGCTTAATGCGAATAATAATTATTTGGAGCGATTTCCAGCAACTCTATGTAATTTAACTCACTTAGGTTGGTTCTTTGCTATGCAAAATAGATTAGTGGCATTCCCCGATAACATAGAAAGAATGAATTTGGTGCAAATTGATTTTACTGATAACAAAATAACATATATACCTGATGGGCTTGCAGAAAATATATTTATCTCTACTTTACAGCTAAATGAGAATGAAATCAGCGAGTTACCCGATAACTTTACGAAATTAGTTCGCCTGCAAGTATTAGAACTTGGTAGCAATAAATTGACCAAACTACCGAATGATTTTGGTAATCTGAACAAGATAACTAAGTTGAAATTGTATAATAATAATTTATCGGAATTGCCGGAGTCCTTTTGTGATTTGGTAAAACTTGATACACTATATTTATACAATAATAATCTCACAAAACTACCGAAAAATATAGGAAAGATGAAGAATTTGAAATCCGTATTCCTCTTCGGGAATAACTTCTCCGCCTCAGAGAAGGAGCGTATAATAAAGGAATGGGGTTATGTAAAGGAGTTGTTTTTCTAATTTATCTAATGTAGTTAAAGAAGTCGGGAAAGGACTTATTAACACATTCTATTCCGGTTAGAGTGGTCGCTTTCTTCGCTACTTGGGCTGCGATAGCAACAGCCATTGCTATTCGGTGGTCGTTGTGGGAATCGGCAAATCCACCACTTATTTTGCTGGGAGTAAGTTCAAAACTATTGCCATCGTCGCATATTCGTATCTTAGCCCCAAACATACTAAATACCTTGAGTAGCACATCTCTACGGTTGCTCTCCTTATTTACCAATCTATCTATTCCACTAATTTTTGATGGACTTAACGCATTCAATGCAAGCACCACCAATGGCGGAATAAGGTCCGGCGTGTTGCTTCCATCATACTCGAAGCCATTGTAATTGCTCTTTCCTATCCTAAATACTCCTTCAGCTAACTCTCTACACGCTATATTTAAGTCATTGAATAGATTGAGGATAGCGACATCTGGTTGGAGCGAATTTTTATTTAAGTTTGCTATTGTAACCGTCCCACCGATTGCTCCAAGCACAAATAAATTTGCAACACAACTCCAATCGCCTTCTATTGTAGTATTTGCGGGCTTATACGTCTGATTCCCATCTATCGTAAATTCATCACCATTTCTATCTATAACTATTCCGAACTGCCGCAAAATATCAATCGTCAAATCAATATAGCCACTTGAACGCAAATTTTTTGCGGTGATACGAGTATCCTCTTTGCATAAAGGTAATGCAAATAATGATGCAGAGAGTTCTTGAGATGTGGTGATACAATCCATATCATAAACGCCGGTATTTATCTCTGGCATTTGCCACTTCCCAACTCTTGAGCGTAAAGTTCCTTCCGCTATCCAATCAATTTTATACCCCAAAAATGCCGAAATATATGGAAAGAGACGATAGCATAATGCTGACTCACCACAACTTATCGCATCTGCAATATTGGCATTCGTCCGTGTAATCGTTACATTATTCAGCGAATCCCTTTCGATAGCATAGCCCAAATTTTGTGCTATATTGAGAGCCACAAGAGCATCATCGCAGGTTGGGAAATCGCTTATAGATGCACTATCGCCAACATTACGCAACGAAAGCAAAGTAGCAGCCACCATACGAATCGCAATACTCTTACTTGGTGGAGCAATAAGATTTAGGAAAACATTGCCCGGATTTATTATTTTTTTCATAGATTACAAAATTACTAAAAAAAAATGAAACACACTATAACAATATTTAAATAAAGTATTTGTATATTGCATACATTATTATTAATTTTTTATTGGAGAAACCGAAATGGATACCGAACCAATTTTTTATTATGACCTTGCTACTGCCTTAAAAACACCGGAAGCAGTAACAAGATTAGATTTGCATTTCCAAGAACTAACCGAGGTCCCTGCGGATATAGCAAGATTTACCAACCTTACCGAGTTGTTCATTTGGAATAATAAGATTACAGATTTACCTGACTTTTTGTTTGAAATGAAGTCGCTTAAGAAGATTGATTTGAGCGGCAACAACATCACTAAATTATCTGCCAACATATCCAAACTCACGGGCATTGAGGTTCTGATACTAAGTTGGAATCAAATTAAGGAATTACCTAAGGAAAT
Organism: Ignavibacteria bacterium; assembly: GCA_031261605.1. Taxonomy (GTDB): domain Bacteria; phylum Bacteroidota; class Ignavibacteria; order Kapaibacteriales; family UBA2268; genus WRLB01. The sequence goes on from JAISJI010000020.1 coordinate 25,135, forward strand.
TGGTAACCTAAAAAGCATTAAGGTGCTTGGTTTGAGCAACAACGAACTATCACGTCTGCCAGACGAAATCTGCAATTTACAATCATTGGAGGAGTTGATATTAGGCGAGAACCCATTGCTTGAGTTGCCAAATTCTTTCGGCAATCTAACTAACTTGAAGCGTCTGAATGCTTGTAATTGCTACCTGAAGCTACTACCGGATTCCATTGGCGATTTGGTAAAGTTAGAAAAATTAGAGATACACCAGAACCATCTTAACGAGTTGCCGGAGACAATAGGAAAGTTGCAGAATTTAGAGAAAATGCGTGCTTATGGCAACATCCTCACTCACCTGCCGAATAGTATTTGTGATTTGCATAAACTGCGCAAGTTAATTCTATATAAAAATGACATTATTGAATTGCCTGAGAATATAGGTAATTTAACTAATTTGTCGGAATTGGATTTGAATTCCAACGACCTGAAAGCATTGCCTGATAGCATTGCTACATTGCAAAAGTTGAAGACAGTGAACTTTGGACGCAACCAATTTACTCAAGCAGAGATGGTAAAAGCCCAGTCATTACTACGCCATACGTCTATTAATTGGTCGTAATAGCGGAACGGATTCATATATCCGCCATCAGTATTGATAGCACTTTCTATTGATGCTGGTGGCGTTTTTGTGGATTTATGTTGAAAATAATTATTAATGAATTGTTAGATTTTAGTTATATTTAGTTGATGGATGTTCGCAAATTAATAATATTATGTATATCGCTATTGCTACTGCTTTCTGGTATTTTGTATGGTGGCGATAAGTTGTATAGTGTTGATATTGAGCAACAGATAACCAATGGATTCCAAACACCAATAAATCTAACCGTTCTGAATACCAAAGGCGATGAGTTTGCTCCATACTATAACCGATTGACAAAAGAGATAATTTTCAATTCTACGGTTAATGGCTATTCGGAGTATTACGTTGCTCGGATAGATACATTTGGGTATATCACACATTCGCTACTGCTACGCTCGCCATTGAATGAAAAAGGACAAAACAGAGCATACTTCACTTTGATAGACGAGAAGCACGCATTAGTTGGTGCATTCAGGCACACAGATTGCGGCTCAATTATGAATATACACAAAGTATCGTATCAACGCAATACGTGGTCTGCTCCTATTGAAGTGCCGGAATTTGTAGAGGCGTGCTTTTCATCACACCCAACTATATCTCCCAATGGTAGCGTGCTTGTGTTCTCCACAACTAAGGGCTCTGTCAATAAAACAGCGGACTTATGGTATGCAACATTGCAATTGGATGGCATCTGGAATATGCAAATGCCGCTGGATGAATTGAACTCAATAGGTAATGAAATAACTCCATTTTTCGTTACAGACAACTTGCTAATATTCGCAAGCGATGGCTTTGAAGGTAAAGGTGGCTACGACTTATACTACTCTTTTTTTGAATATGGAAAGTGGTCTAAGCCATACCCAATTGAATCAGTAAATACAGAATACGATGAAACAGACCCTGCTATGCTTGCAGATGGAACATTGATATTTGCATCCGATAGAGCCGGAAGTATCGGTGGATTGGATATATATTCTGCATCGCTGCAACAAGTGCAAATTCCTGAGGAACAGAAAGCAATTCCGTTCATAGTGAATGCCACAAGTTTTTCTCTAAGCATTAGCAGAAATCTATCTTACGACATTGTATATAATAGCACAATTAACAGCGACTCCTCATTTACAATTTCGCCAGCAGCAATTCAATTTACGATAGAAAAGGACGACAACTATTTTATAGATATACCAGAGATACAGTTCAATTATACTCTACTTTGCAATGATAAAAATATTGCTACAAATGCACTACTCCCACATCAATTCGATTTCGTAGTAGATTTCACGCAATACGCAAGCGAAATATTTGCAGCCGATAGTGTTGCTATTCTTGTATCATTAGAAAATCTCCAAAAGAAAGTAATAATTGATGTTGCAAAGGATGAGCAACGTGAATTATATAGACACAACAACGCCAATGGCAATTATTACAAAATAGTTACGGAATATTCAGATAATTTAGAGCAATACAAAAATGAAAATGCTCCAAAATTAAATAAAATTAACGAACTTATGCTATATTCTACGCATACAATAGTCCTCATTCCAAATGCCGATGTTGCCTTTCAGCATAAAATAAAAGATATGCTAAACAATAATTCAACATTAACATTTCAAGTAGGAACTAACGATTGCATAGAATATCAAATTTACTTACCATAGCAATGGAGATTTTATGAAAAAAATCTTATTAGTCAGACACTCAAACACGGAGGTTAGCTTATCTTCATTCGGAGATTTCGATAGACCGCTATCCACTATCGGTATTGACAATGCCAAAGAAATAGCAGGAATAGTAGCACAAAAAATTACAGCAGATAAAATAGTAACCTCCTCCGCTATCAGAGCATTTTCCACTGCCAGATACTTTGCCGATGCAATGAATATACCGCTTGAAGCGATAATTGGTGACTTGGGTTTATACGAAAAAGGCATCAAATATTATTCTTCAGTCGTATCATCGCAACCGGCTGATATTTCAGTGCTATTGCTTGTTGGTCACAATCCGGTAATTACTCATTTGGTAGCGAAATACACCGGAGATGAGGATTTTGGAAGTATGTCTGCTTGTGGGGTTGTCTGTATAGAATTTGAAACGGATAATTGGGAAGAAATAGATGTATTAAAAGGAAAAATAGCATTTTTTGAAAAGCCGTTCTTTGGTTTTTAATTTTTAAATAATTTATTTTTTATTTGGTGGCTTAAATAGATAAAGTATAGGGTTTCGATTCGAAGCAATACCTGTAGTGAGAATTCCATTAAAGGCATACTTATTTGGTCAGCGGCGACCGCTCCGAAAAAACACTTGTAAAACACCAGCAATCGCTGACTAATCCAATATTCCCTGTGCATCACATAGGTATTAAATCAAGTAATGGCAGATTTTACTGACAAAAACGTTCCGTTTTCTGTCAATATAGTATGACATTTCGTCTTTATACTACATTTTTTTACATAACTTTATGCCATTTTGGCAGATTTTGAGAATTGGCACGGTTTTCGTTAGCGTATTAGTGTATTTGATAAACGATTACATTACATACACTAATAAATAAACGGAGGTCATTATGACTACATTCAGATTAGACCCATTGGGTCGCACTTTACTTAACCCTTTCTTTACTCCAGTCAGAAGGGAAATAGATATAAATCAACCAGTTATGGATTTGGATTTCTTTAGAGATGGAGTAAATGACTTTATGCACGGCATAAAGGATGCCTTCACTACCGCAAATAGCGGTATCAATGCACATATTGACATTGTTGAAGAAGAAAAATGCTACAAAGTAACAATGGAAGTTCCCGGTGTGGATAAAGACGACATTTCTATTTTGGTCAATAACGAAGACCAATTAGAAATAAAAGGTTGCAAAAAACCTGTATGCACAACTTCTGCAACACCTACAGAAGGCGAACCGAAAGTTGAACGAAAAGTTCTTTACTCGGAAATCAAACGAGGTGAGTTCGTTAGAACTATCAATCTCGGTAGCAAAATAGACAAAAACAACATCAAAGCCAAATTTAGCAACGGCGAGTTATTTATCACTATCGCTAAGTTGGAAGAAGAGAAGCCACAAAAAGTATCCATAGATATTGATTGATATTATTGGATAGGCATTGTTGGTAATGAAAGAATGGCGGAAGTATATTTACTTTCGCCATTCTTTCGTTATTTCATAATTTATTGTTATATTTGTATTATGGTAAAACATAGATTATGGTTCGTTGCTTGTATCTCGTTGCTTATTACAAATGGTGCAATAGGACAGCAGCGAAGTAAAATACAGCCGATTCCAGTAAGTAAACCCAATACAGCAACAGATGTAAATACCAGCTACAAACCCAATAGTGCAACTACACGGCTTGTAATGTCTGGTGAAAATTTATCTGCTATACCTTCCTATGTCTTTGCTATGAAAAACTTGGAATACTTAGACCTTAGCAATAACAAACTTGCTTGGCTGCCTGATGATATTAAGCAGTTGACGAAGTTAAGAGAAATAAAACTCAACAACAATCAATTCTCTATCTTTCCAGATATACTAATCCAACTCCCCTATTTATCGTCTATCAATCTCTCTAATAACAGAATTACTGCTATCACAGCGGATATATGGAAACTGAGTAGTTTGCAAAAACTATATCTCGCTAATAATAGGATTACCATTTTACCAAAAGAATTGTATAATACGCAATTTTTGGAAGTATTGGATTTGCGTTCTAATAGATTGGACAAGTTGGATACTGAAATAAATAAACTTACACGGCTTTCTTCTTTGGATATTAGCGATAATGCGATTGAGGAATTGCCTATGTCTATGGCGTCTATGTATGCGTTAAAGGATTTACAGGTGTCGTTTTCAAAAACCAGAACTATTCCAAAAAACCTGTTTATATTGCGTCAAGTGCAGTTATTGGATATATCAGGCAATCATCTCATCGCACTACCAGATGAGATGATACAATTACAAGGATTGAAGGAATTAAACCTATCTTACAACAATCTAAAAGCCATTCCTGAAATCGTAATGAAATTAAAGAGTTTGCAAAATCTAAACTTATCAAATAATTTTGTTCAATCTATCAGTCCATCCATTAAGCAGTTAAGTAATCTCACTGTGCTTGATTTATCCAACAACAATATATCCGAAATACCGGAAGAAATGTGCCACTTAGCTAATTGCAAATTGCTCTTTCTTACAGATAACAAAATAGCATCACTCCCCAACTCAATCAGTAAATTAAACAACTTAAAAGTATTTCGTTTAAACCATAATTTGCTACCTACCAATGAAAAAGAAAAAGCCAAACGCTTGTTGCCCAAGGTTCGGCTTTCATTCTAATCGCTTCGTTTTATACGACTTAACTATATCACTTGCTCAATTCCAACATTTTTGCTAATGGCTTATATGCAGCTAATCTAATGTCTTCGTTCATAGTTATTTGTGGCGATAATGTATCTAGTGCCAAGATAGCTTTATCTAATGAATGGCGCTTCATATTCACGCAAATAGGTGGATTGGAGTGAATTGTATAGAAATGCTTTTCTGGCGAATTCATTTGCAATGTTCGCAACACGCCAACTTCCGTAAGAACAATAAAAGCATCGCAACTGCCTTTCTTTGCATAATTAATAATGCCGGTAGTAGAGCCAACGAAGTCCGCATATTGCAGTATCTCTTCTGGGCATTCTGGATGCGCAATCACTTCCGCTCTTGGATGTAATGTCATACATTCCATCAACTTACCCAATTTATAATTGTGATGAACAACGCAATGCCCATTCCAAATTTGCATATTGACTCCAAGCGTCTTATTGAGCCAATTGCCCAGATTTACATCCGGTGCGAAGAGCAATGTAGCATCTTTGGGAGCGGATTCAACTATTTTTAAGGCGTTGGATGAAGTGCAAATTACATCGGAAATGGTTTTCACTTCGGTAGCGCAATTAATATATGAGATAAGATACGGATTATCAAAGCGTTGCTTCCATTGAATACAATCAGTAGCATCTAAACATTCCGCAAGCGAGCAAGTCGCAGTATTATCTGGAACGATAACTATCTTCTGTGGATTGAGTATCTTAGCCGTTTCTGCCATAAAATTCACTCCACAGAATAATATTACATCCGCATCAGTAGATTGCGCTTGCTGTGCGAGATAAAGAGAATCCCCTAAGAAATCAGCGACTTCCTGTATTTCATCGGCTACATAATAATGAGCCAATATCACAGCGTTGTGTTTGGTTGCGAGTTCTCTTATGCGATTTTGTTTTTCTTTTTTTGCATCCATTTTATAAATCTAATAATATCAATTCGTTATATTAACCCATTCTTATGCTTCTCTGTAAGCACCTCCAACATCCGTTTTGTCATAGCGGTAATGTCGTAATCTGGCTTCCAATTCCATTCCTTGCGAGCAGCAGAATCATCTATAGAATACACCCAACTATCAGCAATTTCTTGCCTAAAATCAGGGACATATTCAATTTCAAAATCAGGACGAAACTTCTTAATTTCCTCAAATAATTGCTTTGGAGTGAAGCTCATAGCAGCAACATTGAAATTGGAATGATGTATAAGATTATTGAAATCCGCTTCAGCAAGTTCTACCGTTGCTTTAATGCAATCGCCCATAAACATCATCGGCAGCATAGTATTTTCAGAGAGGAAACACTTATATTTTTCGCCCTTTACCGCAGAATAAAATATATCTACAGCATAATCGGTAGTTCCACCACCGGGCAATGTTTCGTGGGAGATAATACCCGGATAACGCAATCCACGGCAATCCAAGCCAAATTTTGAAACATAGTAGTCGCATAGCAATTCGCCAGCAACTTTCGTAACCCCATACATTGAAGTAGGTTGCAAAACGCTATCCTGTTTAACATTCTCCTTCTCTACATTCTTACCCCAAGCCGCCATAGAACTTGGTATTATAATTCGATTCAACTTCATCTCTACAGCGAGATTTAGGACGTTAAGCGAGCCATTAATGTTGATATTCCAGCATAGTTGCGGGTCTTTTTCGCCGACAGCCGACAGAATAGCAGCGAGATGGAAGATAGAATCAATGTTATGCTTTTTGATAATCGTGCGTAGTGCCTCTTTATCCATAACATCTATTGTTTCAAAAATGCCATTTTCTTTAATAGCAGGTGGCGGACTGTTGCGGACATCGGAAGCGATAACGTTATTGTTTCCATACCTTTTCCTTAGTTCGAGTGTGAGTTCAGAGCCGATTTGTCCAATCGCTCCTATTACAAGGATGCGTTCCATTTTGTTGTTCATAGTGATATATTTGTGATTATTTAAATATTCTTTTTATAAGACACCCACAATATACTAATATTTTCACAATAAATAATCATTTCTTTTGTTTTATTAAAAAAAAGAAGTATATTACACTATGCCGAATGGCGAAATTATATATCATTAATTTATTCTAAGAGGTTAAAAATGAAACCAATTGAAAAATTCGAATCGCAATGCACATACACTGCTGCATTCTCTAAACAATCTAACTTACCAAAAAGGAGGACGGAGACACGAAACATATCGTCTCCGTTAAGAATTATAATGCTTTTTGTTGCACTCGCTTTTTGCGCAACTGCAACAACACTCGCCCAATGCCCAGCCCAAGGCAACTGCTCCAGCGCTTGGAAAGGACCAGAAACTATTACCATTCCCAATCCGGTGGGCGGTATATACTCGGTGAATACTGACTGTATGGTTTTGCTGGAATATTGCTGGCGAATGAATGATTATGATACATTGGAAATATTCATTAGCTCATATACTATTATGGATAGCAACGAATGCGGAACAGAGCAATTAATCGAAATGTTTTACCCTAACTACACCCTTTGGTATACTATGTATATTATGGACCGGATTGCTTTGCTGTCAAACACTCCAGTTCCTCCTTGCGGTCCGGTAAATGCCACCGTAATTAAGGTAGGGCATCCTACTTGTATGATGGAAACTATTTATGACCCAAATTTTGGTGGTTGTGGTAAAGGTGCCTACCATACGGAGGGATGCGACCCCGAGAGTGACGATATTTGTTTTACTGAAGTGATTATATGTTACAGAATGGCGGGCGATGTAAGATACCCTGATGGAACTATTACTCCTATTACTCCCGTTCAATGCATAAATTCTACACGCCCATATACATTTAAATGTTCTGCACATTGTAATGATAGCACTGACTGGGAAGCTTGTACGGTTTGCCATACTGATGATATTTCATGTTACGCTACTTGCGAATAATTTATTAACTAATTCTTAGGGTGGGACTCGCTCTCACCCTATATTTTCAAAGGTGAACAAATGAAAAAAATAATAACCAAAAAAAATATAATGATAACGTTGGCAATTATTGCTTTAACCACACTTACAGTATCCAATCCTTATGTTCTTTCACAGCCAAAAGAAGCATTTGAAGTTATATATCTACCTATAGAAGATACTAGCAAAGAGGACCCAATTGTAGCGCCACATTTGCCTGGTTGGCCGGCACCGCACCTATCTTACACCTCCTTTTATCTGTCTGGCGATTACATTTACTTGACGATGGAATTGGGTATTGGCATAATGAATAAGAACACAAGAGAAATAAAATTTGTAGCACATCTAAGGGATTCATTCTTCTGGATTGGTGGTCCTCTACCTCCAAGATTTAGACCATACTCAGATATAGTATTTGTGGCAGATTACAATAACTGGCTTTTATATAGGGTAAGTGATGGAACAATCGAATTTGTTGATACCCTTAATAATAATCTGCCCGACACCACTTGGCATCCGGATCCTCAAA
>JAISJI010000021.1 GCA_031261605.1 Ignavibacteria bacterium
GTTTAATCGTCGGAGCAAAAGGTTTTCAAAGAGCCGTAAGATGTTGAAAATTAGTATAAATTTATTTATTCATTGGTATAAATTATTCTAATACTCAATATTTTAACACTGCCCTCCCCCTTCCTTGTGGGAAGGGGATTTAGTGTGGTCTCTACACATTACTCAATCACAATTCGCTTACGCACATATCGCTCTATTCCAATACGAACCTCCGCTATGTAGTCGCCCTGTTGCACTTTCTTACCCATATTATCTCTGCCATTCCAAGTAAATTTATATGTTCCGGGCTTCTGGTATCCATGGAAAATAATCGCTATCACCTTCGCATTCACTGAATATACCACCACCTCTACATCGGCTTCTATATGCAACGTATATTTTATGTCCGGCGAGGTATCCTCGAGCAAGCCGAGAAAAACGCCGATAGAACGCAATCCTATATGCATTCCATTCTCCGAAAAAGTTGTAACGCCCGGGACTGACAGCGCATTCATCTTATTGAGTTGATACTGAACCAACTCCGATGACAGCGGTGCAAAGATATTAGCCGGCATCTTCTCAAAGGAGGCGAGGAGATTGTTTGTTGGAGTATTCTGATACTGGTTAAGCCAGTTGCTCCAATATGTCTCAGACATATCAAGCCCATTCCGTAGCCAGAACATAAAATTCAAACTAAGGCGTGTAGCATCAATATAGGCGCTATCCTGCTCCGGACTATACTGCAAGCCATCAGTAGATGCGCCGGTTGTTGGAGAGCTAACAACTGATGTATCCAATAATATATCTGCTGACAGATTGCTATATGCTAATAGCAATGCGAAAATTAATGATGCTATGTATCTCATTTTAATTTTATTTTATTCCGAAATAATTGTGCATTCTACTCTGCGGTTCTTTGCTTTGCCTTCATCTGTTTTATTGCTGGCTATTGGCTTTGTTGCACCATAACCCTTTGCTTCTATGCGTGTCTCGGCGATACCCTTGCTAACAATAAACTTCTTTACTGATGCTACTCGGTTGTTGGATAGTGTCATATTGTTGCTTGCACTACCTACATTGTCGGTATGACCAGATACGCGTATCCGCATATTCGGATTTTCTTTCATTGACTTAACCAATCGCTCTAACTCTGGGAAGGATTCCGGTAATAACTCATACTCGGCGGTAGCGAAGAACAAATTATTCATTACCAATTCCTGTCCCTTCTCTAATGGAACCAGATACAAATCGCGTTCTATATCTTCCTCTTTTGATTTAAGTTTTGTCAAATCCAAATTTTCATTTATAGCGATGTAGCCCTCAGCTTCGGCTCTGAAGCCATACTTGTCGTTTGCCGGTAAAGCAATCTTATACTCACCTGTTGCAGCATTTGCTCTTGCTTGTCCCATACTTTGGTTGTTTGACAATCGCTCGTAATGGATACTTGCAGCGACCGGCTGTTTGCTCTTCTTATCTATAACCTTACCGGATACCATAATTACTTTCTCCGGACGTAACTCTTGTGGCAATTTCACTCTAAATATATCTTCGTTGCCCAATGAGTTCTGCATTGATACGAAGTAAGCGTAGTCACCTGATGCGGTAATGCAGAAGTAAGCATCCCATTCCTTTGTATTTACCTTATTTCCCAAATTCACTGGCTCTGACCAATGCTGCCACGTCTCATCCAATCGCTTAGATACGAAGATGTCGCTACTACCATAACCCGGATGACCCGATGAGGAGAAGTATAGTGTTACGCCATCGGCTGCGAGGAACGGTGAGTCCTCTCTATCGGCTGTATTTAAATCTGCACCTAAGTTCTTCGGCTCAGACCAAACGCCATCATCATCTAAGAAACTAACATACATATCATTGCCACCAAATCCATCACTCCTCTGCATTGATGCAAGCAATACCTTACCGCTACTTGCTAAGCAGTAGCTACCTCTGCCACTTGTATTGAAGAAGTTCTTTACCTTTACTTGCTCTGGGAAAGACCACTCATCGCCCTTCTTATATGTCATAGAAAAGCCATTGCCCAATCTGCCATCGGGATAATACACATTGCCCACTAACATAGAGTTGCCATCGGGCAATATAGATATTGCGAAGTTGTGGTATTGCGTATTAAGTGGCTTAGGAAGCACCTTTGCTGGTGCGAAGTTCCCATCTTTATCTATCTCGGAAGACCAAATGCTCTGCTGTCCGGGGTTCTCTGGATGTCGCTCGCGAGTGAAGTAAATTTTCTTACCATCCGGCGTTATCACTGGTGCAAGTTCGGAGTATTTAGAATTTATATTCGGACCCAAATTCTCTGGGTCGCTCACCTCTAACACATCGTTAGATAGGTTTATCTTCAATTCTACCGGCTGCTTGCTATCGCTGATACATATAGCGTCTATTTGATACAGCGTCTCATACTTGTAAGTATTGATGTCTATACGCACTCTATCCACCCTGAAGGGCGTTTTGTCGCAGTAAATATTGAACATACGACCGCGCTGCTGTATTGGCTTTGGGTCGGAGTTGCTATATACCATTTGCTCCTTACCCTCGCCATAGACAGTCACTTTTACAATAGCCCCCGGATTAAAATTCTCGGCTATTGCGACCTGCTCTATTTGCATAGATTTCTCAAAACTAACAACGATGTAGTCGTTACGCTTATTGGATTTCGGCGACCAAGCGCAAAAGCTTTCACCATAATCATCCATTACACTTGGCGAGCCAAGCACTTGCTGTGGGGCATACGAACTGCCTCCAAAGCCATTTCCGCTATTATAGCTGGATGCTTCTATTACTGTTTTTGCCCACTGCTGAACCTGTGCTTGCAAACTGACCGTTGCGATAATACAGAGCAGTAGGAGTAAGGTTAATTTACCATACTTCATTCTTATTCTCCCTTGACATTAAATAGTTAACACAATCTTTGGGACTATGCCCGTTGTAAATAATATTATATATTAACTCGGTAATAGGCATTTCTATTCCGAGTTTCTTTGCTAATTGCTTTGCTGATTCGGTCGTCTCTACTCCTTCGGCTATCATCTTATTGCTCTTATGTATTGCGTCCATTCCAATTCCCTTGCCTAACAACTCGCCGACTGCTCTATTCCGACTATGCTTGCTCGTGCAAGTTACAACTAAATCGCCTAAGCCGGATAGACCGCCAAAGGTCTGAGCATCTGCTTTACAAGCAACTCCCAAGCGAGTCATCTCCGCTAAACCGCGTGTAAGAAGCGCTGCTCGTCCATTGTCACCTACACCAAGCGCAAGTGAAATACCATAAGCAATCGCTATTACATTCTTTATTGCTCCTCCTAATTCGCAGCCAACAACATCCGTTGCCGAATATACTCTAAAATTATCCGTAGATAGCATATCTCTAACTCTTTGAGCCACTTCCATATTCGTAGATGCTGCCACTACGCCTGTTGGTTGGTTCAATGCTACTTCCTCGGCGTGACTGGGACCGCTAAGCGATACATATTTGTCCGGATTTGTGCCAACGGTATCGCGAAACACTTCCGATACTCGCATCAACGAACCCTTTTCAATGCCCTTAGTGCCATTGACGATAAGTTTTCCTTCTAATGAAAAATCTATCTTACCATAGACCGAGCGAATGTGTTGCGTAGGCACGGTATTGATTATTACTTCGGCATCTCTAATGACGGATAAATCATTGACAGGCGTAATGTTATCGGGAATAGTAATGCCCGGTAGAAAGTCATCGTTCGTGCGATTCATTTCTATCTCATCTACTATCTCCGTCTCATAGCACCACAATGCTACCGGTGTCTTCTGAGATATAAGCATAGCAAGGGCAGTTCCCCAGCCACCACCACCGATTACAGCTATTTTATAGTTACTCATAATATATCCTCGTTTATTTAAAACTCCTAAAATACAAAAAAAATCTTAAAAAATTACTATTTGCTGTGCCAATCAATCATTTTTTTATTCCCATTTACGAAGAGGCGCCTCGCTGACAATGATAGAATGCAAAAAAGATGTAAATGTGCAAAATATTTCTTTGTTATTATGTAATTTTTACATATTTTTGTATGTAAAAATTACACAATTTAACTTACAAGGAGAAAATATGAATGAACAAGTTTTAACTCAAATTGAACTGCCAATGCCTCAATTGGATGAATTGCCTCTCGATTTGCAATATGTAGCATCGGTAATGGATGTGGATACGGCTTGGATGCTGATGCAGAATTTCACCTCTACCAGTATTTACGTGCCGAAAATAACAGAGATGCCGGCGTATATAAAGCGGGTATTGATGGCGTATCCGGAGGTGTCACTTAAAGAGATGGCTGCTGTATTGCATTGCTCGGAGTTGTATTTGAAGCGGCTGAAATGGGAGATGGTTGTGTAGATTTCATCCCAACACATCCATTGGTATATGGTTCTGGCAATTTAAAATTCCCTTTCCCCATTCCCACAAGGAAGCTCTCAACCTAACCCCCTAACCCCCTTCCCACAAGGAAGGGGGAATCATAGTCAATCAGACAAATCTGCTTAATCAAGGTTCAGACAAAAAAAACTTATCCACATTGCAAAAAAACCTTTTTTTATATAAAGGAAAAATATTAAATTGTATTCATAAACATTCTGTTTTTATCCTCCATTCCTAACTCCATCGGCAACTTTACATAATGGAGTTTATATTGACGCCACGTCTAACTCCTTGTATTATCGCTACTTAGCAACGCCACTCCATCCTAAAATCTCCCAAAATCTCAATTTTTCCATCTTATCAAAAACTTAACATCTTCATATTTCAGCACTTACATTTTTCAATATAAACTCCATTATGTAAAGTTGGGATGTTCATACCCTCTCCCCTATTGGTGATAGTGGGTCTGTTTTAAATGCTGTCAATTATTATACACAATTATACGGAGGCATCTTTATGCAAAATAACACAACAAATACTTTATCAACTACTATCGACTGGGGGCAATATGCTGAGCGTTGGGAAAATTGGCAGAAACAAATTGCGGAAGCAATATTGGAAATCGCTAAAGAGGTAGATCCAACAATTACAATTAGACCTAAAGCCGCGCAAATTTTTTTGGAGAATAACGATTACAAGGCATTTATGATGCACAAATTTAAGTTACATATCAATAATGGATGTAGTCCTGAAGCTTATGTCGCTGGCGGATATTTATCCAAAGACGAACAAGCAAAAATACTAGATATTATGGCTAATAACGGATTGGAAAGAGGAGAGGTTACAAAACCTGCTGATGAGCACCAAATCAAAATAATGCTTGATTCGAATGTAGTAATTAAAAGAGATGCACTGAAAGAAATACTAAAAATTGCTTTTAGAAAATAATTAAGGAGATAAATATATGGCACATACTTATTGTTGTGAATGGTGCGGAAAAGAGATTCCCACTAATGATGATGGTGAACCTATTGCATTACCACTACGTTCTGATCGTTTTAAAAAATTTGACGATATAATAACCGGTAATGATGCCGTTGATGATGTTGACAATAATGATGCTGTTGATGGCAGTGGTGATGACGATATAGTATGGTATTGCTCCCAAAAATGCATATACGAAAGGGTGCATCGGAATTCGATTCTCGCTGTCAGAAATTCTGTCGTAGATTTTCACATCGCTGCCTTAGAAGTCTGCGTCACCATCGCCGAATCGCTGTTAGAGAACGAAAAAAAGATGGTAGAGTGTTTTAATACTTGGGGGGATGCGATTCTGCAACAGATGGTAGAATGTCAGAATCTCTCGGTCGAAGCACTGGATGATTTCCGCAAAGATATGCAAGACGATAATGATGTGATTATCAAAAATCATATTGAATCTAGCAATTCGATACTCGCTGCACTGAATGACATCTTCAAATTGATGTGCACCTTAGGTAATCAAAGGATATAAACATATACTCGTTATGTAAATGATGCTGGAAAATATAGAGGCACCATACCCACACAAAAAAAACGTGCGTAGCCAAAAACATATAGAGTAGGCAATTCCTCCAACCCCCACCCCAAACAAAAGGGCAGTGTTAAAATATTGAGTATTAGAATAATTTATACCAATGAATAAATAAATTTATACTAATTTTCAACATCTTATGCCTCTTTGAAAACCTTTTGCTCCGACGATTAAACCGCGCC
>JAISJI010000023.1 GCA_031261605.1 Ignavibacteria bacterium
GGCGCGGTTTAATCGTCGGAGCAAAAGGTTTTCAAAGAGCCGTAAGATGTTGAAAATTAGTATAAATTTATTTATTCATTGGTATAAATTATTCTAATACTCAATATTTTAACACTGCCGGTGGGGAGGGTTGGGTGGGGGCTTTTTCCCTCTCCTTCGTAATGGGAGTTTATAAATTAGGTGGTTATGGTAATAGTTAGGTTAAAAAGTGGTATATTGCGTAATTAAATTAAAGGAATTTTATGCAAGTAGTAGCGATAGTAGGTCGTCCAAATGTTGGTAAATCTACATTATTTAATAGATTGATAGGAGAGCGTAACGCCATAGTTGAAGATACGCCGGGTGTTACACGCGACCGTATTTATGGAAAGGTGGAGTGGAATGGCAAGATGTTTTCAGTGATAGATACAGGTGGTTTTGTTCCCGGTAGTGAGAATGAAATGGAGACCGCAATACGCGAGCAAGCGATGCTTGGAGTAGATGAGTCGGATGTTATAGTGATGGTGTGCGATGGTCGTGATGGAGTGACGCCGTTTGACATAGATATAGCAACGATATTACGGCGTTCGCATAAGCCGATAGTGCTTGTTGTTAATAAATGTGACAATTCTCATCAGCAAACCTACGCTTATGAATTTCATTCGCTTGGAATAGGTGAGCCGTATCCAATATCCTCGACGAATGGGTTGAATACGGGTGATTTTTTGGATGCGATAACGGATAATTTGAGTGATATAGGTGATGAGGAGTATGATGAGCGGTTGAAGATAGCGATAGTAGGTCGTCCGAATGCAGGTAAGTCCTCGTTATCTAATGCTTTGCTTGGTGAGAATAGGAGTATCGTAACGCCGATACCTGGGACTACGAGAGATGCTGTGGATTCTACTATGAAGTATTATGGAGAAGAGATAGTGTTGATAGATACTGCTGGTTTGCGGCGGCGTTCTCACGTAAAGGAGAATATAGAGATGTTTTCAATATTGCGGACGAACAGAGCGATAGAGCGTTGTGATGTAGCGATAATAATGGTAGATGCGGAGCGTGGAATTGAGGAGCAGGATAAGAAGATAATAAATATGGTGGATGAGGAGCGAAAGGGTATGATAGTAGCGATTAACAAGTGGGATTTGATAGAGAAGGAGACGAATACGGCGTCTGAGTTTAGTAAGAAGTTTCAGGAGGAGATGCGGACATTTGATTACATACCGGTAGTATTTATTTCGGCATTGACGAAGCAGAGGATAACTAATTTGGTGAAGTTGGCGAAGGAGATACAGGAGAAGCGAGCGACACGCATAAAGACGCATTTGTTAAATGAAGCACTTATTCCGATGTTTCAGCGGACACCACCGCCAGCAGTGCGAGGACAAGATTTGCGTATTAACTATGTTACGCAAGTTGGCATAGAGCCACCGGTATTTGCTTTTTTCTGCAATAGTCCGAAGTTGTTACCGGATTCGTATAAGCGATTTATGGAGCGTGTGTTGCGGGAGAAGTTTGATTTTGAGGGGTGCCCGGTATCCTTTATTTTTCGTAGGAAGAATGTTGCTTGGGAAGATAGGGAGAAGCAAAAGTAGGATTATTTGCATAAAAAACGATATCGATAATGATTTTTTAGTAAAATATAGTTATATTGTATTCTTTTTCAAATTTATAGGAATAAAATGTCTAATATTACTCCTCAAATGGTAAAATCGCTCCGAGAGAAGACAGGAGCAGGAATGGCAGATTGCAAGAAAGCGCTAGAAGAAAATAGCGGTGAAATGGAATCGGCAATAGAATATCTTCGTAAGAAAGGCGCTGCGTCGGCTGCAAAGCGAGCAGAAAGAGAAGCCAAAGAAGGTTCAATCATAGCCCGCACATCGTTGGATGGTAAGCGTGCAATACTTGCAGAAGTAAATAGTGAAACGGACTTCGTAGCAAAGAACGAAGGGTTTGTTAATTATGTAAAACAGATTGGCGAGGCGCTGATTACTTCGGAAGCCACAACAACGGAAGAGTTAATGAAATGCTCAGTTGGTGGTGTAGCGGTGGAGAATCTTCACAACGATATACTTGCAAAATTTAGCGAGAAGATAGAGATACGGCGAATCAAACGTCTTTCAACTATTGGCTATATAGAAAGTTACATACATCTTGGTGGCAAGTTAGCGGTATTGGTTGAGGTATCTTGCGATAAACTTACTGATAACGGGAAGTCGTTATTGCGTGATATAGCAATGCAAATAGCAGCAATGAATCCGCTTCATATTGATAAGTCGGTTGTGACTCAGGAGACATTGGAGAAAGAGAAGGAGATAGAGATAGAGAAGGCGATTGCAGAAGGTAAGAAGCCGGAGATAGCTGAGCGTATTGCTACAGGTAAGATAGAGAAGTATTTTGAGGACTTTTGCTTGATGCAACAGGCGTTCGTTAAGGATGGTAAGAAGATAGTTTCGGATGTAGTAGCCGAGATAGGGAAGGAATGTGGTTGCGATTTGAAGATACTAAGTTTCACTCGTTGGACACTTGGTGGCAAGGAATAAGCATAACCCAGAAAACAATGTAGAAAGCCGGATGTAGCGTGATTGCACATTCGGTTTTTTTATTTATGAATGCTTTTGACGACATTGCAGACCAGACCGAATATTGTGAAGTCGGTGGTGTTTGGTATGCGGACAGGAGCATATTCTGGGTTTTCGGAATATAGCCAGATGTTATTATCAATGATTTTGTATTTTTTAACGTAGTATTTATCTATGACTTTTGCTACAACAATATCGCCGTCATTAGCATTGTCGGTTTGGTTGACGATAACGATGTCGCCATCGGTAATACCGGCATTTAGCATAGAGTTACCTGATACTTCGCAGAAGGCGATTGATTTAGATTCTATGCCGAGTAGCGTGGAGAATAGGTTTAATTTTTCGGTATCTTCTAACGCAGAGGTAGTAGTGATTGTTCCATCTGGGACTTTTGATGCGAAGCGTAAGTTTCGTTCGAAATCAAAAGTAAGGAATTCACTAACGACAGTGCCATTAAGCAGATTGTGTTGTGCTTCTATTATCTCCAGAGCGTCGGTGTATGCTTGCGTAATGATTTCGTTATTGACGGATTGTAGTAGTTGTTCGAAGTCGTGGCTACGCCAATTAGTAGCGATTTCATTGATGAAGCCGGCGATGAGTTTATGTTGAATGTCCATATTGCAAGTTACGCATTTGCTTTTAGTTCTTCCATAGTGAATAGTGGGAAGAGTTTGATGCCAATTTTTTCTAATGCTTCTTTACCGCCTTGTTGTCTATCAATAACGCAAATTGCTTTGTCAATTTTTGCTCTTTTCTTTCTTAGGTCTTCGGCGGATAGGATGATTTGTCCTCCGGATGTAACAACATCTTCAACTATGAGGAGGTCTTTGTCGTTGATATCGGGACCTTCAACAAATTTTGCTGTGCCGTATTCTTTTGGTTTTTTTCGAACGAATACCATTGGCTTGGTGGTTAGGAGTCCGAGTGCAGTGGCGATAGGGATACCGCCGACTTCTAATCCGGCGAGGATGTCGTATTTGAATGAGAGCATTTCTCGGATATGGATTGCGATTTCGGACATAATTATTGGGTTGGATTCGAATTGGTATTTATCGAAATACTCGTTGCTAATGATGCCGGAGCGTAGTTTGAATTCGCCGGTGAGGTGTGATATTTTAAAGATTTCTTTTGCTAATTGTTGTTTAGTCATAGTTTGTAATTATTGGATAGTGTTATTAATATTCTTGTAGAATTGTGACTTTGTAGCCGACAGATTTATTTCCGTAGAATAGGATAGTGTAGTTTTTGTTTAGCGTCATTAAGAGGTCTCCGATAACAAGTAGTTCGGTATCGGTGTCTTGGTTTTTGAATGTAAAAGTATATTTTCTGTCTTTGTATTGTTCGAAAGTGGGGGATGGCTGCATATATTTGATGTTGTGTCCGGTGCCATAGTCGGAGATGACTTGTAGAGTGGGCGTGTCGTCGCTTGCGTTGATGAAACGCCATTTTAGCGTGGTTGCATTTGCATCCATAGATGCAGATTGTATATCAAAAATATCGGCGTTGTTTGCATTTGCAGTAGCAACGATTAGCGAGCGTTTGTTTTTGGTAGTGGTGAAGGAATGTGTTTTTCCGTTGAGAGTTATAGTATTGCTTCCTTCTGGGATGAATGTAGCGACAGAGGTGTTTTGTATGATTTTCCCGTTGGCTATGATGGTTGGCAAGGAGAATGTGATGTATGGTTCTCCATTGGCGACATTGACTATTTGTATGAAGATGCTGTGTTGTTCGAAGTTGATATTGGCTTGTTCGGTGGATGCTTCAATGACTGACATACGCCCTTCGTCATTGCTAAAATCCACAGCCAGCAAGTATTCTTTACCATTTTCAATGTGTATATTTGAACTGAAGAGGAACTTTGTTGGCTCGGTAGCGGAGAAGACAGATATAGGTAGATAGCCACCGGAGACGGAGTTGTCTTTGGATACCTCTCCGTCCAATAGGTTGACAGCGAGCGTGGTGCCGGATTCGTATCCGTAGTCGTTGTTAGCGGTTCTTGCACCGATGGATACGGTGATACCGCTAGCGTCGTAGTTGCCATTTACAACGCGGATAACTGCTTTGTCAGCACTTATGGGGAATCTATCGTTTATAGGTTGGACGGGAATTATTTTAGATGCTGCTTTGTCTTTTGTATCAAATGCGAGGATGGTGTATTTCTTATATACATCGAAGGAGAAGAATGTAGAGTCAGTGGTAATGCCGTTGTGTATGAGTGATAGTTTGTCTAAACTCATTTGGTCGCAGGTGGCGATTGTTTCGTATTTGTCAATGAAGAATGGATTGAGGTTAGTAGTAAGTTCTCCGCCGGAGGATTTAGCAACGGTAATGGGTTCAGAGGAGAGATTAACAACACGGACGTATGCACTTCTTGCGGCGATTGGCTGCTGCGGAACAAGCGTAACGGGCTCGGTGGATAGTTCGTCAATGAAGTATAGTTCGTCTCTTTTGTTGACTACCATAGCGTATTGTCCTTGTCTAACTAGGTCAAATTCAAATATGCCGATTAGTTTTGTAGAAGCGGATTCGCCGCTAATATTTTTTATAATGGAATAGACACGTTTGCCTTCATATACGGCTTGGACGCCGGTGCTTTGCTTATATTGGACGGCAGTGATGGCATTGTCAATGAATACATTTTCGCCGTTGGGACATCCGGATTTAATGGAGTAAGTAGCACTTGCATCAGGGTTTGCGTTGAAGAATTTTATATAGCATTGAGCGGAGTCCGGTGGTCTAATGATTGATGTTTGGAGAGCAATAAGTGTATCTACTTCTTTCTTTTCTGTTGCATTTGAAGCGGAAGGTAGCGCCATCATAACGTAGTTGGATAGTCGCGCAAGTTTGAACTTTTGGAAGCTGGAGAATTCCACAGTGCTACCATTTAGGACTTGCAATAGAATGGAGTCGTATGGAGGAGGTTGTGGAGTGGTTAGAGTATTGAATGGCACGTTGTCGTAAGTGACTGTGCGTTCTAATGTTAGCGTGCGAGGTTGTTCGTCTCCGGCGAGGTTAAGGAATCGGATTTTAACTGTCTGTGTTATTAGCGGAGGATTGACGAGGTCATTATTTTCCTGTATGCAAGCGGTGGCGATAAATATTGAACCGATTATTAGTATGTAATGTAAGATTTTCTTGAGTGTATTCATATTGTAAATATACGAAAATAGGAGTAAATAATAATTATATCGCAAATAATAGTTATATTTCATTTTTACTAAATTGTGGATAGTTATGTTTCTTAGATTAACGCCGGTATTAAAGACGCTGTTGTTATTGAACGGATTGATATTTGTATTAGATAGTGTGCTTGGTTCTGGCTTACACAAGGTGATAATAGGCATATTTGCATTGCAGCCGATAGAGAGTTATTTTGTGTATGGAGTGGGTGAAATATCGTTTTATCCGTGGCAGTTGATAACCTATCAGTTTTTGCACGGCGGTTTTAGCCATTTATTTTTCAATTTATTTGCATTGTGGATGTTTGCGAGCGAATTGGAGGAGCGGTGGGGAAGTGCGAAGTTTCTTGTATATTACTTGCTGTCGGGCATAGGAGCGGGTTTGGTGCATATGTTAGTAAGTTATGAGTTGGGTTCAATGGCACCTACGATAGGAGCGTCGGGTTCAATTTATGGAGTAATTATAGGTTATGCTTTGCTTTATCCGGATAGGAAGCTGATGATATTTCCTATATTTATACCGATACCTGCACGCATCTTTGCATTTGGAATGATGGGCATATCTGTAGTTCTTGGGATATTTAGTTTGGAAGGAGGAGTTGCACATTTTGCACACTTTGGTGGTGCATTAACAGGTATTTTATTGCTTAAATTTGGGGAGAAGACGCCGATATTCAAAGTGGCACGCAAGTATCTGAAATTTGGAATGCCAAGTAATGAATATACGGGTAGTTATGGTGGGAATGTATTTGGTAGTGCGTCAAAGAAGGGAGCATCGGGCTTTAATGCTTTTTGGTCAAAGTCGGATGTAAAGCAATCGTCAACATCATCAAATAAGCGTATCAATATAAATTCCAATGACTTTGGAGGTCAGAAAGTAACACAAGATACATTGGATGCGATATTGGATAAAATATCAAGTTCAGGATACGCTTCACTGACAGAGCAAGAGAAGTATATCCTGAACGAGTTAAGTAAGAAGTTGTAGGCACTATTTTACGAAGAATGTCAATTCTTCCATACTGATGCCCAGCATACTCATACGGTTGAGTATGCTGGGCAGAGTGCTTTCAAAGAACTCCTTTTTATATATTGCTTTTACTTTCTCTATTGCATTTGGAGCGACAAAGTATCCGATGCCACGTTTAGAGTAGATAATGTTTTCGCGTTCCAAAGTTTCGAAAGTGCGGACGGTAGTATTTGGATTTACGCCCATTTGGGCGCTTAGTTCGCGGACAGAAGGAATTCGTTCTTCTTCCACCCAATTTGCGTATAATATTTGGTCGCAAATGTGGTCGGCAATCTGCATATATATAGGTTTATCAGTTTTGTATTCCATTTTGTCTCCTATACTTGAGTTTTACGTAATTTGAGAAATGCGAGGGTGTATGGTAGTAATGGGAAGAGTATGTTAGCCGCAATTTTTGCCCATAGTTTAATTGTCGGTGAAGATATAATTACAGCTCCGTGATTTATGTATGTTTCCTTACCAACATCAAAAAATAATGGGATAATGTTTTTAGTTATTATGTTGGCTGTAAATTCGTTGGTGCCTAATGTAAAGAATGTTATGAAGCAGATGATAAAAGTAGCGACCATTTTCGCTATTTTATTGGATTTGAAGAAGAACATAGCAAAAAACACAATTGATTGTAGTTGTATTGTGTCAATTACGGCATTCCACAACTCACTTTTATAATTTATGGAATTTGCAACATTGGGATTGATTCTCACAAATGTATACAATACTAAAATGCCGAGGATTATGAGTGGAATGATTACTGCGATTTGCAATATGCTGGCAGCCAATTTTTCAAACTGAGAAGCCGGCAACATCATATAATTCAGTCCTTTTTTCTTGTGATACATATTGTATAGAATTGGAATTGGTGTAGCAAGGATTATCATATTTTCTAATGTTAATAGAACTTCTAATGGAAGTTGAATATCATTTCCAATATTTAACATTAGTATAATTAGTATTAGCACCGCCGGAATGATAGCCAGTTTCATTCTATTAGTGTAGATGTCTGTTTTTAAGAATGTTAGGAATCTTTTTATATCAAATATTTCGTTCATATTACACCTCCTGATTGAAATTTGGTTTGATAAAAGTTTGTTTGAAGCTCTCTTTATTCTTGATAGCCGCATTGAAAAGCACTTCTATATTGATATTAGTATCAATACCATCGGTGTTTGGTTCAACAGCAAGAATTCCGCCGAGAATTTGCTCTTGATATAGAGCAGTAGCGCTTGGAGTGGGGCTTTGCACGAATTTCAGTTTTTGTGAAATTTCCGCAAGAGTATTGTTTAGAAGGATTTGGTTGTTTTCCAAAATAATTATTGGGTCAATCAATCCTTCTAAATCCCGCACTTGATGCGTGGAAATGATAATCGTCCGCTGTTCATTAATGCTTTCGGCAATAATTTTGCGGAAGATGCTTTTAGATGGAATATCCAAGCCATTAGTTGGCTCGTCCATCATTAGAAGTTCGGTATTGCAAGCCAAAGCAAATGCAATCATTGCTTTTTTCTGCTGTCCGTGGGAGGTTGGCTCATTTTCTTTTCCGCATCAATGTTGAAGAGCGTAAGATATTGAGCAAACTGCTGGTTGGAGAAATTAGGATACATCTGTCCGTAAATTTTTCCATAATCCCATACTTTTGTTGGTGGGATGGAAATTTCCTCCGGCAGATAGTAAATTTTTTGGAGCATAGATGGGATTCGCTTTTTTGCGTCCGCTCCGAAGGTGTGGCAAGTTCCCGAATCGGGGAATAGCAAGCCACTGATAAGTCGTAGAAGAGTAGTTTTTCCAACTCCGTTTTCGCCGAGGAGCCCGTAGATATTACCTTGGGCGATGTTTAGCGTGATGTCAGAAAACACAGAGTTCTTACGATTATACTTAAAATTAAGGTTCTGAATAGAAATCATAATTAGTATGTTAGTGTGTTAGTGAAATAGAACACTACAAAACTAATGAATTATTTTCAATCTACCAAATAAAATGCAAATAAAACGAAAAAAAAGTGCAAAAAAAATAAAATAAATGGAAATTACGAAAAAGTTGGTATATTGCAGAGGCGATTTATGGATAACACAATGGTGTCAAAAATTTTGAACCCTCAAGGAAATGAGTTAAATTTAATATATTAGGAGTTATGAATTTATTAATTACTGGTGGAAATGGCTTTATTGGCTATAATTTCACCAAATATGTTCTTGCGAATTGCTCGGATTGTGAAGTAATTTGTTTAGATAGTAATACTTATGCAGCGAATATTGTTGAAATTAGTTCGTCGAGGTATCATTTTGTTAGAGGTGATATACGTGATGGCGCGTTGGTAGGTGGAATTTTAGCGGATTATGATATAGATAGAATAATTAATTTTGCAGCAGAGACGCATGTTGATAATTCTATCGCAAATCCGAACTTATTTGTGGAGACGAATGTATTAGGGACAGCAGTTTTACTTCAAAAAGCAAGAGAATTTTGGGGAATTGGCGGAGATAATTTGTATTTTCAAGTATCTACTGATGAAGTTTATGGAGAGATTGATGCAGATGGCGCAAAATTTACGGAAGATAGCATAATTAGTCCTCGTAGTCCCTATTCTGCTTCTAAAGCAGGGGCAGATTTATTGGTAAAAGCATATTTTGATACGTATAATTTACCGGTGGTTACTACACGTTGTTCAAATAATTATGGCTTTTATCAACATAGAGAGAAATTTATCCCATTGATAATAACAAATGCCTTGCTTGACAAGCCAATTCCTGTATATGGTGATGGCAATAACGTAAGGGATTGGATATTTGTATTAGACCATTGTAGTGCTTTATGGAGTGTTTTAACTGCTGGCGAAAGTGTTGTAGGGAAAGTATATAATATTGGAGCAAATTGTGAAATGCGTAATATAGATTTAGTAAAGTTTATATTGGATTACTTAAAAAAGCCGGCAAGTTTAATAACATTTGTGGAAGATAGATTAGGACATGATAGGCGTTATGCTATAGATGCGACAAAAATAGGAACGGATATTGGTTGGCGAGCAGAATCTGCCTTTGAAACAAGTATGATAGCAACAATTGACTGGTATGTTGCTCGGTATGGAGAGCGTAAATAGGTAAATTCTATTTCTTTTGCTTAACTTCGTCCGCTGGTGGTGGCTCTGTTAAGAACATATACGGAGATTCATTTATATTTCGTAATGTCTTTTGAACTGCTTTATTGGTTTGGTTTAACTCCTCCATAATTATGTTTATTCCGAGCATAGATGATTGGAATTTTGTGGTAACGGCTTCAATTGCATTATTAACGGTGTTAATTGTTCCATTAAAATCGGTATACATTTTATCTAAATATAGCGGAATATCTACGCTATCTATTTTAGTATTCATAGTAGCAGCAAATTTTTCTGCTTGCTTTGCCGTTTGAGCGATGCTTGCAGTAGTAGCTTCTAAGTTATCTGAACTACTTCCAGATATTTTATCCACTAATGCAGTAATTGCTTGTGTAGTTTGATGCAAATCTGCTAGAATTCCTGCGAGGTCTTTATTATTGACGATGTTACTCGCTCCGTCGAGTGTTCCGACTAATCCATTTGATATTTGTTTCCATTGAATATTTTTAATATCACTAATAATTTTTTCAGCGGATAGTGCTAATTCATCTAATTGTGATGGTGCAGATGGAAGAACAGGATATGGTGGTTCGAATGCCAATTTAAATTGGTTGGGTGTTGCATCTTTAGCAGAAGTAAGTTGGATGTATTTACCACCGGCTAATCCAGCCATCTCAAGTTTTACCATAAGCGAATCGCTTATCTTTAATCCCTTCCTCACTTTCAATACTACTTCCACAAGACGACCATCGGGAGCAATGCTAATTGATTCTACTAATCCACAGGAGACCCCAAGATACTTAACAGATGAGCCATTCTCTAAGCCCCCTACCGATTCCTCAAAGTAAGTTACATAGTAGTCATAGTCCTGCAAAAATTGTGTCGCTCCCATCCATAATAAGAAGCCAACAAGTAATGTTAAACCAGTTAATACAAATATACCGATTAGAAATGAACGACTGATGCGTTGCTTTTTTGCCATTTTAATAAACTTTTTTTAATTAGTAATGTTGTAATATAACTATAATTTTGTATTTTTGTATTATTGATATGAAAAAAGGATATAAGTGAAAAAGAATACTACAAAAATTTCAACTCCAAAAGATGCGAAGGAACTCGCTAAATTTGTAGCAAAACTTGCTAATGAAAAAATTGCCGGCAATATTGTCGTGATGGATTTAACTGGATACGATACACCACCAGCGGACTTCTTCGTTATATGTAGCACCGATTCGGATAATCAATCGCAAGCAATATTGGACTTCGTCTTGCGACAATCAAAAAGTGCAGGAGTAGATAAACCAAAAGTGGAAGGCGAAAGTTCTGGCGACTGGATTCTAATTGACTTCTTTGATGTTGTGATGCACGTTATGCTTGCTCCTATAAGGGAATACTACAATATAGAGGAGTTATGGAAAGATGCTACATTCCACCTGCTTAACCCCGAGACGGGTAGATTAGGAAAGAAAAAATAGACGCATTGCATAAAAAATTATTTTTTTTGTGTATATTGCACTCCTGTTTATATCATCATTAACATTGGGATGTCGCCAAGCGGTAAGGCACTAGACTCTGGATCTGGCATTCGTGGGTTCGAATCCTACCATCCCAGCACATAATTCTATTATTCATTTTACTTTGGACGAACATTGTTTCGTCCTTTTTAATACTAACTATACCCACAATGAACAATACACTTCTACAAAATATCTTTGCAAATGCTATCGCTATTCTCGTGAAAGATACACCAAATGCCGATTTGCAGGACTTAGACATATTTTTTGATATTCCTAAGAATACCGAACACGGCGACCTCGCTACTAATATCTGTATGAGATTAGCAAAGCCATTGGCATCTAATCCACGTGCTATTGCGGAGAAGTTGATTCCATTGCTGCAATACGACAATTCCATAATAGAACGTATTTCGCTTGCTGGTGCTGGCTTTATCAATATCAAATTCGCAAATAAGTATTATCATAATATCCTCGCCGATATACATCAGCAAGGAAAGGACTTCGGTAAGACAAATGGCGGAAGTGGTAAATCAGTCAATGTGGAATATGTCAGTGCCAATCCTACCGGCTTGCTACATCTGGGACACGGCAGAAATGCTGCTATTGGCGATACATTAGCCAATTTATATGAATGGACCGGATGGAAAGTTACACGCGAATACTACTTCAATAATGCCGGTAACCAGATGACTAATCTCACCAAATCCATCTATGCTCGTATGATGCAGATATGCAAAGAGCCAGAATTTGCATTCCCAGAAGATGGATACCACGGCGAATATGTGAAACTCATCGCTCAAGAACTCATAGATAAATATGGAGAAACATTGCTTGCCGAAACTGATGATAATATGGCTACGATAAAGAAGTTCGGCGAGGAATGGTGCTTCAACAAGATTAAACATACACTCAAAAGAATGAATATCAACCAAGATACATTCTTTAATGAGGATAGTTTATATAAGGATGGAAAGATTAAGCAAGTGCTCGCCGAGTTAAAAGAAAAGGGATTAAGTTATGAAAAAGATGGTGCAGTATGGCTCGCACTTTCTAAAATGGGGCTTACAGACGATAGAGTGATTGTTAAATCCAGTGGTGAGCCAACTTATAGATTGCCCGATATTGCATACCACAGAGAGAAACTACTCCGCAACTACGATTTGGTAGTAGATTTATTTGGTTCAGACCACATTGCTACCGTGCCGGATGTTCTCGCTGGTGTTAAAGCGCTTGGCTTGGATGACAAAAAAGTAAAAGTTGTAATCCACCAATTCGTTACGCTTACTGAAAATGGCGAGCAAGTAAAGATGTCTAAACGAACAGGAAAAAGTTATACTCTGGATGAACTATTGGATGATGTTGGAGAGGATATTGTTCGCTTCTTCCTTATTATGCGCGGTGTAAATACGCATTTAGAATTTGACCTCTCTCTCGCAAAAGAGCAAAGCGATAAAAATCCCGTGTTCTATCTGCAATATGGCTATGCCCGCATCTGCTCTATATTTGATAAACTACCCGATGCAAATATTGATTACTCTAAAGCAAATCTCTCGCTGCTTACAGACGAATCTGAAATAGCATTGATAAAGCAATTGAGTCGCTTTCCAGAGTCAATTCTAACGGCGTCCAATAAGTCGGAGCCACATATTCTTTGTGAATACTTGCGAGAAGTCGCTTCCGCATTCCATCTATTCTATCACAATTGCCGCATTATCATTGACGATGCAGAGTTAATGAAAGCACGTCTACACTTAGCCAATGTTACTCGCATTGCACTGCATAACGGTCTCTCTATACTTGGCGTATCCGCTCCAGAGAAAATGTAATTCTCACCACAATTTCGTATCAAAAAAATGGACTATCCAATAAAAGATAGTCCATTCAGCAAAAATATCACTCACTTAGTGCTTTTCTTTGTGTTTGATTATCTGGCTCTTCATCTTATCGGCTGCCGAAAGCAAACTCTTATGAAAGTCATCCGAGGAATCCGTAGATGATAATATAGCTCCTTGCACTTGCACAATGAAGCTGACAACTTTTTCGTTGTCGTTAATAAATTCTACGTTGGCGCTTATAATGCCGTCGTAGTACTTTGCAAAACCAGCAGCTAATTCTACTGCAGTGGTATGTAATTCGGGATGATGTCCCTTAAAGTGTCTGAATGTAACTTGCGTTTGCATATTTTACCTCTCTTCTACTGTTAGTATTTAGTTGTGTTCGCCGTATCGGATACATTGAACGATATTCACTTTAAGCAAATTAATACATTTTTACCACAAATGCAAATTCTGACAAATTTATTCGCATTTTATTCTGTCACACACACTTTTATTTGCATAATATGTTTTTTTTTTGTAAGTTGTATAATCTATTTATAATTGTATGGAGAAAAAATGAACCGCAATATCATATACTCTATTCTATTTTCTTTCGCTCTACTATTCACTCTCGCCTCTTGCGATGAAATATCCGAGCCATATACTAAGGGCAACGAAGTAATTCCACCGATAGATAACACTCAGCCAAAAATTCTAATAGAAGAATTTACCGGTATAAAGTGCGTCCATTGTCCTAAAGGTGCTGCTATGATTACGCAATTAGAGGCAGCATATCCAGATAAAATTATCGCTGTTGGGATTCACGCTGGTCTCGGCTTTGCTAACCCCGATAAAAATCCTCCATTAAATTACGATTTCCGAACTAAGGAAGGCAATGAAATATACGACTTTTACGATATTTCTCTATACGGACAACCTTGCGCACTCATCAATAGAACCACTTATGAGAACTCGCTGGTTCTTATGAATGAGAAGTGGAACGAAGCAATTACACAATTTTGGGATTTATACAAAGCAGCGGAAGTGAAAATTGAAGTGAAAGCTTGGTATGAGCAGTCCAGTCGCAGAGTTACAGCAGAAGTTAATTTGAACTACCTTGCTTCCCAAACCGAGTTGAACAAATTATCCGTCTGGATACTGGAGGATAGCGTTGTGAAAGCGCAAAAAACAGAAAGTGGTGGCGATGCCAGTAATGGCAGTATTATTACGAATTATGTAAATAATCACGCACTACGCTACTCGTTCAATGGCACTTGGGGTGAATCCGTTAATGATGGCAATATTCCACTTGGCTTTATGTCGCAACGCTTATTTGAATATACATTGCCTGCTGATTGCGATTGGAATCCAGACCATTTAAAAATTGTTGCATTTGTATATACCGATAACGCCGGCGTTAAGAACGCCGAAGAAGCAGAAGTGGAAAAGACGATACTTCTAAAAACAAGTTTAACAAAAAGGAAATAAGAAAATGCAAAATACGTCTCATCTCCTAATGGTAGAACCAGTAAACTTCGGCTTTAATCCAGAAACTGCTATCAATAACGCTTTTCAAGTATCAGGCAATGACGACTTCTCACAACTGAAAGCGGCTAATGAATTTTCTAATTTTGTTCGGAAGTTGCGTGTATATGATATTGACGTGCTCGTTCTTGAAGATACGCCATCTCCTTATACTCCAGATTCCATTTTCCCAAATAACTGGATTTCGTTCCACCAATCACATAAGAACCTCAATACCCTCTGCCTATATCCTATGTTCGCAAAAAACCGCAGAGCAGAACGCAAGCCACATTTTTTAAAAGCGATTGAGGAGAAGTTTGTTATCAATAAAACATTTGATTTTACGTATTACGAAAAGGATAATAAGTTTTTGGAAGGAACCGGCTCTATGGTGTTGGATAGGGATAATGCTGTTGCTTACGCCTGCCTATCCGAGCGAACAGATAAAGATGTGCTGTCGGTCTTTTGCGATAAATTAAACTACCGTAGCATCACCTTCAATGCTTTTGATTGTAGCAGAAATCCTGTCTATCATACAAATGTAATGATGTCCATAGCAGAACAATACGCTATCATTTGTTTAGATTCTATACCTGACCAAACCGAGAAAACAACCGTAATCTCTTCACTTATCAAGGCGAATAAAGATGTTATAGAAATATCTATGGAGCAAATGAATTCCTTCGCTGGCAATATGCTACAAGTGAGAAACATCACCGGCGAACAGTTTTTGGTTATGTCCTCCACAGCCCTACGTTCATTGCAACCTTCGCAAGTGAAACGTATCCTACAATATAACAATATCATAGATACAGAATTGGCTACGATAGAGAAAAATGGTGGTGGGAGTGCTCGCTGTATGTTAGCTGAAATCTTTTTGGATAAAAAAGAAAGCGAAATGATTGACTAAACTATCTTCCCATCCTTCATCTTAACTATTGTATCCGAATGCTCTGCTACTTGCTGGCTGTGAGTTGCGATGAGGAATGTAATTCCCATTTCCGCATTAATTTTGCTAATCAAATGGATTACATTATCTGTGTTGGTTGAGTCGAGGTTTCCTGTTGGTTCATCTGCGAAAATAATATCAGGTGAATTCACCATAGCGCGTGCGATAGCGGCTCGTTGCTGCTCTCCCCCAGAAATACTACTCGGCTTATGTTCCATAGTATCCAAAATTCCAAACTGCTTCATCAATTCCATTGCACGAACCTTCACATCCTTATACGGCAAATTCAATAGCAACGCCGGCATCATAATATTCTCCAATACCGTGAATTCTGGAAGCAAATGATGAAATTGAAAAATAAAACCGATATGCTTACTCCTAAGCAGCGAAATATTTCTTTCATTCAATTTGGAATAATCATAAGTGGTATCGCCGATGCTAATAGTAATTTCGCCCGAATCCATACTCTCAAGCGTCCCAAGTATATAAAGCAATGTGCTTTTCCCAACTCCTGATGCTCCCATAAGCGAGGTTATTTTTCCTTTTTCAATAGATAGGGAGATGTCCCTCAAAATATGGTTAGCATTTTCGCCTTTATTTTTGAATGTTTTATTGATATTACTTGCAGTTATTATGTTCATAGTTTATGTCTAATTATTTTTCTTTATTTCGTATAATTACAAATTCCATTACCTCGTAATCATTTTTTGTGTAAGGAATAATGTCAAATGCAAAATCAAATGTTACGGAGGTTCGCCGCTCGGTATTAATACCATTAAATGCTTTATGTATTTCATAATTTCTTGGTAGATAAAACATTATATTCCCTCAATATATAAAAAAAGTCCCAATAAATTGCTATATTGAAGATTATCAAACGAGGTAATTAAAATGAATTTTAATAAAAAACGAATACTTCTTGGCATAACTGGCTCAATTGCTGCGTATAAAGCACCACTGATTGTTAGGGATTTAATAAAAAGTGGGGCAGAAGTTAGAGTCGTCGCTACAAGTGCAGCAAAGAATTTTGTATCTTTGACAGTTCTTGAGGAACTTACACATTATCCTGTTATAAGTGATGTATTTGACGAGCGAATTAGAGGAAAAGGTGCTTGGCATATAGAAATTTCTCATTGGTGTGATGCATTTATTATTGCACCTTGCACAGCCAATACTATATCTAAGTTAGTTATTGGTCAATGTGATACAGCGATTACGTGTATTGCAACAGCGCTTCCTGCAAATAAGCCATTCATTATAGCACCTGCAATGGATTGGACTATGTTTGAAGCAATTGCTACACAAAATAACTTAAATACTCTTAAAAATAGAGGAGTTAGCGTTATAGAACCAGCATCGGGTGAACTAGCCAGCGGATTGATTGGTAAAGGTCGCTTACCTGATAATGAAATTATATTAACAACTATATATAGTACTATAAATTCTGCGAAAAAATTATCAGGAATTAATGTGCTTATAACGGCTGGTGCTACACGTGAAGCGATTGACGATGTGCGTTATATAACGAATAATAGTAGTGGAAGAATGGGTTTTGCACTTGCATCAGTTGCGAAAGAACTTGGAGCAAGCGTTACGTTAATTAGTGGAAAAACTGAAATAAAAGCACCAAATGTTGATAAATTTATAGAAGTTATTAGTGCAAATGATATGTTTACTGCTGTAAAAGGCGAATATTCTACACAAGATATAATAATTATGGCAGCAGCAGTAGCAGATTTTACTCCAATTACAAGAGTTAGTGGTAAAATTAAGAAAGATTTTGCTCCAATTAGCGAAATTTCTGTTAAACCT
>JAISJI010000025.1 GCA_031261605.1 Ignavibacteria bacterium
GGCGCGGTTTAATCGTCGGAGCAAAAGGTTTTCAAAGAGCCGTAAGATGTTGAAAATTAGTATAAATTTATTTATTCATTGGTATAAATTATTCTAATACTCAATATTTTAACACTGCCATTTCCATACGGAAGTGTTAACAAATTGTTGCATACCTAAACTTTTTTTATTATTTTTGCAACCTATTCTAACAATAAAAAGTAGAGGAATATACCTTATTAAATCAATATTCTCCTGCCCTACAAGGAAGGGGGAGTAAATAAATAAATAAATAGAGTATTTATAACAAACATATATTAAACTATGAATAGCATATACAATTATTTTTTGTCAATTCCCTTTATGGGAAAGACCCTTTTGAGCAACACAGTGTTGGATTATATTATCGCAATACTTGTGTTTATCGTCATTCTATCGCTGATAGGACCAATAATAACATTGGTTCTGAAGATAGGGAAGCACTTTGCAAGTAAGACGAATTCCACAGCCGATGATAAGATAATAGATTATTTTATACATCGGAAGAAGAGTGCCTTTGTTCCATTGGAAGTGGTGATAGCATTTTTTATATCCATCCGATTTCTTAGTTATGATGCGTCTGTTGCACGTGTAATAGATGGTGGAGCGGTAGTTCTCTGCACATTTTTTATCGTAACGATGGTGCTGGATTTCATAAAGTATCTTATTAAGTCAAAGTATGGAGAAGCCAATGGTAGCGACCCACGTGCTAATTCGTTATACTTGCTATTACCGGTGATAAAGGTGGTAGTATGGGGCTTTGCTGTATTTTTTATGCTGTCCAATTTGGGTATAGATGTAACGGCGATACTTACAGGACTTGGTATTGGTGGTGTTGCAATAGCATTGGCGTCGCAAGCATTTTTGAGTGACCTACTTAGTTTTGTGTCTATTGTGAGCGATAAGCCGATAGAGATAGGGGACTACATATCCATTGGTGGAATAGAAGGGACGGTTAAGAAAATAGGGATTAAGTCGGTTAGGATAGAGCAATACACGGGTGAAGAGGTGGTTGTTCCGAATTCCAAGATAACGGGTTCGGACTTGCATAACTTCCGCAGAATGAATAGACGGCGTGGAGATATTAATTTGAACTTGGTGGCGAGCACGACAGATGAGCAGTTGCATTCAATAGAGGAGATATGCAAGGGCGTATGTGCAGAGGATGCGTTGATAGAGTTTGTGCGATGTCATTGGACGGGCTATTCGGATGGAGCGATACAGTTTGTGCTGACTTATTTTGTATTGGATAGTGATTTTGGTGTATTCTCATCAGTTCGCCAGCGAGTGAACTTTCGCATAAGAGAGGAGTTTGCTAAGCATAAGATATTGTCGCCAAAGCCAACAATTACAGTGCTTAACGGGTAATTTGACGAAATGCTACTTGATGCCTCTGAGGATGTTGATAGCGAATTGGATGCTGTAATTATGCACATTATCGCCGTTCATAATGCTATAAAGCGGGATATTTAGCGAAAGCATTGGCTCTATGTAAGTGCCTATGCCGAGAGGTATGTCGTAACTAATGTTGATGTTTGGATTGATGTATAGAGCGTGCATTTGGTTTAGTTCTCCGTTGATGACGTCTCGGGAGTAGGATGGTGGATTAGTTTGGAATGGTGGAACTTCTATTGGTCCGAGTATTGTTTCGGTTACATCAAAAGTTCGGTTTATGTTGTATGCGATGCCGATGTCGGCGCCGATATTCAAATGTGTAGATGGGATTCTATATTTACCTCCGATGAGGAGGTTGAGTTGGGAGAATGAGAGATTGAGATTGGTTTCGTATTCGGCAGTGAGAGTTGAGGTAAGTGGCACGCGGTCAATGATAGATGCATTGAGCGAATGGTTGGAGTAGTATAGATTGGCGTGGAGTGCGTATCTGCTGTCATCGAGCCAGTATTGAGTAGCGATACCTATGTTGAATCCATTGCCGGTAGCGTCATAGAAGTCGGGACAACGCAATTTATTTTCAAGGAAGGAGATGTTGCCGGTAGTCCAATTTAATCCGTATCGAGCACTGATGCCGATGTAGTAATGCGGAGCATCAAAAGGTAGACGAGCAGAATATTGCCAGTCGAATCCCTGTGAAAGAACAGGGATTTGGCTGGCAATTATCATTATGATTAGGATAGAAAGTTTATAGTATTTCATTACTGATTAGTAGCCGAAGATTTCCGGTAGAGATAGTTTAGTGATTTTTCCGTATTGCTCGACTTGCTTGAAGTTGATGGTCTTTGGATTAGTAGCGATTGCGAAATGGTATTTTCTATCTTTGATATATTGCTCTTGGAACTTTTGGACGTCGTTAAGAGTGAGTTGTTGGACTTTTTCGAAAACTTGTTTGTCTGTAGGTTCGGATAGTCCGAGGTCTTTTGCGTCGAGGTATGCCCAGATGATATCGCTTTTAGTAGTGCGTGAAGTCCGTAATTGGTTGATGAGTCCTTGCTTAGCGAGGTCAAATGCTTTATCGGACATAGGGATGTTGTTGATGATGTTTTGGAATGTCTTCACAGCATCATCCATTTTATCTAATTGAGTAGCGACGTATGCTTGGAAGGTGTAGCATTCATCTTTTTTGCTTGGCGTCATATAGTATGCGTAAGCGGAGTAAGCGAGACCGCGTGCTTCGCGTATTTCTTGGAATACGATAGAGTTCATACCACCGCCAAAGTATTCGTTAAACATACTGATAATAGGAGCATCGGCAGCATTGAACTTTCTACCTTCATCGTTTCGCATAAATAGGAGGACTTGGTTTGCATCGTAAGGAGCGAAGAATACTAAGTTTTCCTTTGGCTGAATTGGTTCAAATTTCATATTCGGCAAAGGCGGAATTAGGTCATTGGAGATAGGATGATAATTAACGATGGATGCTGTAACTTCGGTATGGTCGGCAGGACCGTAGTATGCTATGGTATGTTGATATTTGCTAAGTTCCTTGATTTTAGCGATAAGGATGTCTGGTGTAAGTGCTTTGAGTTCCGTATTATTGAGGATATAAGTGCGCGGATTTAGTTTGCCGTAAGCAGCATAACGTGCGAGCGAGTAGAATATAGAATTCTGATTTAGTTTGCTATCGGCTCTTTTCTTAATCACATCGTTGATGAGGTTGTCGAATGCGTCTTGGTTAGGGACAGGGTCGCTGAGCATTTTCTGCATAAGTTGGACTGCTTTGTCCATATTTTCCTGCAAGCCGTCCAGCATTATATATGTTCTATCTTCACTGGCAGAGGTATTGAAACTACAGCCGAGTTTATAGAATTCGCTTTGCACTTGTTCGGGTGTCATATCGGATGTGCCGATGTATTGTAGGTAATCCAATGCGATTGCGAGAACTTTGTCGGCATTTCTTCCCATATCAAAGATGTAATAGAAGTTAAATAGGTCGTTTTCAGTATTTTTCTTATAGATGGATTGGATAACGTTATTGATGCTTCCAACTTGAAGGTCTTTTTTGAAGTCAAGGAATACTGGCTCGATTGGCTTTACGACAGAGTTTTTAATATCGGCGAGGAATTTGCTTTCGTTGTCTCTGTTAGCAGCGATAGGAGTGATTTGTGGTTTTTCTATAACTTTTTCGTTGGGGTCTTTACCTGTTTTTTTATATAGGACGGTGTAGTTGTTGTCGTTGTAATATTTATTTGCGTAATTGATTACATCTTGTTTAGTGAGTTTGGCAAGGCGTTCCAAGTAGCCGGAGTAGTCCTTCCAATCTATGTTAGAAGCGAAAGCATCAAGGAATTGACGAGCACGTTGTGAATTGTTTTCGAGGGAGCGAGTATAGTTTAGTTTGAGGTTATTTTTAGCAGCGTCGAGAAGCCAATCAGGGAAGTCGCCATTTCGTAAGAGTTGCATTTGTTGTAGCAGAACGTCTTTAACTTGGTCGAGTGTTTGTCCTGCCTTCGGACGAGCGGTCATAATATACATACCGTAATCAACAAGAGCGTCATATCCGGCGCTTGGGTATAGAGCGAGTTGCTTTTGTGTAACATTTAAGTCGAAGATGCCGGCTTGTCCATTGCAGAAAATGTAATCGGTAAGTTGTGCTATAGTGCGTTCTTTGTCTTTATCGCCGGGAGCACGCCAAGCAATCATAATGCTTTCGGCATCGTTGCCGAGGACAGTAGTAGCAATAGGAGTGGTGATGGGCGTTTCGGTTTGAGTAACAACATCGGGAATGTCTTTATTGGTTCTCATATCGCCGAAGTATTGTTTTATTACTTTAATTACTTCGTCGGGGTCGAAGTCGCCGGACATACAGATAGCGATGTTGTTAGCGACATAGTATGTTTCGAAGAATTTTTTGATATTGGTGATGGAAGGGTTTTTGAGTTGCTCTTGTGTTCCGATGACGGTCTGTGTTCCGTATGGATGGAATGGGAAGAGATTAGCCATCATAGTTTCGAATAGTTTTTCATTGTCTCTTGTCATAGATAGATTTTTTTCTTCATACACAGCTTCGAGTTCTGTATGGAAGCCGCGGATGACGCAGTTCTTAAATCTATCGGATTGGACTTTAGCCCAGTTTTCTATTTGGTTACTTGGAATATCTTCCACATAGCAAGTGATGTCATTGGATGTGAATGCGTTAGTTCCTTGAGCACCGATGGCAGCCATAAGTTTGTCGTATTCATTGGGGATGTTGTATTTGCTTGCTTCTTGTGAGATGCTATCTATTTGGTGATAGATTGCTTTTCGTTCGGTTGGGTCGGTGGTTTTTCTATATTGCTCGAATAGTGCTTCTATTTGGTCGAGCATAGGTTTTTCGGCATCGTAGTTCGTGGTGCCGAATTGCTTCGTTCCTTTGAACATAAGGTGTTCGAAGTAGTGTGCGAGTCCGGTGGTTTCGGCGGGGTCATTTTTACCGCCTGCACGGACAGCGACATAGGTTTGGATGCGTGGAGCGTCTTTATATACGGTAAGGTATACTTTTAGCCCGTTGTCTAATGTATAGACGCGGGCATTAAGTGGGTCATTATCGGCGGTTTCGTAGTCAGCGGATTTGTTATCAGAACTGCACGCCGATAGGAATAGGATGCTGACGATGGTTACAGATAGTAACGCAAGCAGATTGTAGAGAGAGAGTTTTTTCATAGGTTGTAATGATAAATATGAATATAACAAATGTGAATATAATGAAAAAAGTAGAGAATAAAAAATATTGTTAAAATAGGTGCAATTATATTTGCTTCTTTAATTCTCCATAACCGCAAAAAAAAGTAGGGGTTCAAAATTTTGAACCCCTATCAATTAAATAAAATAAATGGTATTTATTTTATTTAATCACTACAAATGGAACATTCACCACATCTACTTGTTCTGTGCTAGTTCCGTCTATGTATACAATGCTACAATTTGCATAATAAGTGTCACCGGTGGGAATAATGCTTTCGTCGATTAAAATAATGCTGTTAGGGTCACTTGAGTTCAATGTAGCAACTAAAGTTGCCCCCTTGTAAATCTGGACGCTAACACTTTGCACATTGTAAGTGGAAACGTAATCCTCATACAATTTCACGAATGAGGTATTGCTTGTTGGATTTGGATAAACAAGCACTTTTTCGTCAGCATAGTTTTTTGCATCTTCCAAGCATCTTATTATTTCGTCCCAATTATCTTCTGTAGTCGGAACAACTACTACTCCCTCAGCTTCAATGAGCAATACTACGTCTCCAGTAAGGGTATCACTTGTAATTGGAACATTAATATATCTAGTTCCATTTCCTGGATTATTGCCATCACCAATATAAACATTGCTTCTTTTTAGGGTTGATAAGCTAGAAAAATCAGGTATACTGAGGTCGTCTAACGTTGTTACAGTGCCACTAGCATGTCCGTATACGGTTAGGTCTCCTTTTCTGAAGCATACGCATTGCCTAAACCAGCAGGTGCATGGTACGCAGGTACAAGTTAGTCCATAATCACCAGCATTTGGTGCTATGGCTTTAGCGGTTTGTGGCATTGCCACGAAAGCGATAACTGCTATGGCAGCCACCATTATTAGGGTTGTGATTTTTGAGTTGTTCATAATAACCTCCGATGAAAAAAAGAACGTGAAAAATATTCAATAGAAGAAATCAGTAATTCTATGAACGCTGAGTGG
>JAISJI010000036.1 GCA_031261605.1 Ignavibacteria bacterium
GGGGTCTAGACCAGCAGGCATTGATACAAAGCCACCAAATCTACAATAGTAGAAATTTTATAGTGGGGTCTAGACTTACTTCAATATCATCGCTGATATATTTAATCTACAATAGTAGAAATTTTATAGTGGGGTCTAGACCTGCATACAGGGTTAAAACAAGTATTAATGATCTACAATAGTAGAAATTTTATAGTGGGGTCTAGACGATGCACAAACAAGTTCATCACAAACAATCTACAATAGTAGAAATTTTATAGTGGGGTCTAGACTGTAAGCATAAGTTTTTAATCCACACAATCTACAATAGTAGAAATTTTATAGTGGGGTCTAGACGTTGCAGAGGAACGAGATAATTTAGATAATCTACAATAGTAGAAATTTTATAGTGGGGTCTAGACTCTTGAAAATTAGTATTAATTGATTCAATCTACAATAGTAGAAATTTTATAGTGGGGTCTAGACATTAATATCACAAGTAGATACTTCAAATCTACAATAGTAGAAATTTTATAGTGGGGTCTAGACTTTAAAGGATGAAATACCAACTAATGATCTACAATAGTAGAAATTTTATAGTGGGGTCTAGACCTGTTATTTTGTAATACATGTCATTCAATCTACAATAGTAGAAATTTTATAGTGGGGTCTAGACGACCCTGAGACACACGAGACAATTGAAATGCATCTACAATAGTAGAAATTTTATAGTGGGGTCTAGACGCAAGTGGTTCTCTTGGTGAAGACGAAATCTACAATAGTAGAAATTTTATAGTGGGGTCTAGACCTATTTTCCACATTATCTTATTCCGTTGATCTACAATAGTAGAAATTTTATAGTGGGGTCTAGACCTTAATCACTATTTTACAAACGCAATATAACTATTTTTCCGCTATTTATCACTATCACTAAAAAACTTTTTTTACCCCCTCTCATTTTTGCTTTCCTATAAAATTCCACTAACACAATGAAAATACACTGCTTACAATAAATAAATTTGTAAACATAAAAAAATAAACAGCAAGGTCTGCAAAACTAAAAAAATAGCAAATCCTTGTCCCTATGTATGGCGTTTCCATATTTAATGGTTTTGTCCAAATCCGTTTCGAAGATAAAAACGCTATCACCACCACCAAACTGCTTAGCATAAGTGGTTTCAATCTTTACTTTTATGACATTTAGTAGCCGCGAAGAATAATTTAATTCATAGACGGAATATTGAAGGCGGATGGCACCTTCTTTCTGTAACCATTTGGAAAATCGTGTCCGAAGTTTATCATCGGAGATGTCGTAACTAACAACTAACATATCTATATATCGAATTGTGGATATAAATCGGCTGGCTTGTTCTGCATAAATGCTCTATAATACGCCTGTATATACTTGAAAACACTGGATTTATGCTCAACAAGGACTTCATAGAACATTTTTGAATAATCTTTGTTCTTTTCTGTTTTGAGAAAGTATTCATCTTTAACTTTATTAAAATCAGTAAGTTGACATTGTTTTGTGTTAAATGCTTTTCTTACTTGGCGGTCAATTAAACATCTAAATGGCTCCATTAGGTCGCAAATTAAGGACTTACGCTTAAACCAAAGTTGGTGATAAACGCCTCTGTATGGGTCAAATCCGAACATTCGAACAAACGCTTCTATGTAATTGAATAAAATGGTATAGCCGATGTCAAGAGTTGCGTTTATTGGGTCAATTTTGGTTCGCGGTCGTCTTCCTTTCCATCCAAGTTCGGAAAAATATGCAGCAAAGAAGTATTTTGCAGCCCTGCCTTCTACTCCCATTAAATTATCATAAGCATCTATTTCTGATATAGATAGTAGAAAATAATTACATTGATTTTTTGCGTATTCTATGCTTTCGTTTTTAAGACGAGTTTTTTCGAGCAAGCGTATTTGATTGCGTATCTTATTGGAAACAATGACCTTAGGAATTAATAGGTTTTCTTTTTGGTATTCGTATTGCTTTTTCCGCAAAAGATAATTTGCTTCGGCAGTAATGGCGAAGAAAAATACTATGCGAAAATTACTTTTCATTACTATAAGCGGAATACCAAATTTAGTGCATTTATCTATAAGTGGTGTAGTGATTGTGGTATGACCAATAACAAATATAGCGAGAATTTTCTGGAAAGGAATTTTCGTAAGCGTTTTATTTTCATTGGTATCCACGATAGCGAGTTCGCCCGTAATTACCCTAATGGCTCTGTCGTCCAATCCATTTACTATAACAATACTGCGATTAAGAATATCTTTATTAGTAAACATTTTCTACCTCCGATTTATCGCATAAGTTACAATAAATACAGTGCTTACATTTATTTTCATTAGTTTTAATTGGCTTTTCTGGGTTATAATTTTTGAATTCATTGATAAAATTTATAAGTTGTGATTTTTCAATGGCACTTGGGATTTCTATTGGAAAAGTTTGGTTTGTGGATATGGAGTGCATTGTAAGTTTTTCAATTTGGTAGCCCATTTCAAGCATACAGAAATATTGAGCCCAGAGTTGGAATATTTGCCCTTGGTATATAGTGGTAAGTTTATATTTTCTTTCGGTTAGGAGTTTTTCATCTGCTTTATAGATGTCTATTTTGCCGGCAATGCCAAGTTCATCGGAATAGACGGAAAGAGAGGTAAGTTCTGATTTTTTTGTGCTATATTGATTATTATCAATAGCAGAATGTGCTGATTTTCCAGTGGCTTGAGGAGTAGAATGCACAATACCCTCATCTCCACCCATATATACATTATGCAAATAAATGGAATATGGGCAGAAAATGAAGTCGTTAAGTAGAGAGATTGCAATATATTCGTCCATCTACTTATTTTGTATATAGTTAAGGTAATCTTCGTTCGGTATTTTCAAATCAATTTTACCAATCTCTTCGGCTTCTTTTATTCGCTCTACAATCATAAGTCCTTTACGTGCAATATTATACGCACCATTGGCATCTGCATCTTTGGGTTTTGTTTTGTCCGCTTTTCTGCTATCGTAAAAATTACCATTTTCATCTGCAATCGGAGAAATAAGATAATCTGTGTCTGTATTTGGTATGTTATTTCGCATTTGTAGTGTAAGTTTCAGCAAATGCAATAGTTCTTCAAAAAACGATTTTTCGGATTGTTTCAAAATAAATTCTTTTATATTTTCTTTTGGCAATATCTTTGCAAACTCATTCGTTAGCATAATATTCGGCTCGCTATCCCATTGATTATTTTTATCAGGATTACGGAAATTCTTTATTCTATCGCCGTTAGTGCAGATAATCCAATCTTGCCGACCTTTTGCTTTGCCATTGAAATCAGTATAGTTATCCACAACAAATTCAAAATAATTCTTCTCTGCATTATATCTAACATCTGCAAATTTACCAAAGAATTCCTTTGATTTATCAATACTTGCATATCGGGTATCAAACATATTGACAAAGCCGGTAATTGGGTCAATTTTGCTGGTGTTCCACGCAGGAATATAGAAAAGAAAGCCAGATTGTTTGCCCATTTTCTCAAAACTCTCGAAAGCGTTTGTTAATTGATACGCTTTTAGCAAACCACCGTCTTCATTTGATTTTTCTTCATCTTTATGCAATACCAAGTAGTTAAGTTTATCAATAAGCATTTTTTCGAACTTCTGATATACAGATTTTTCTACTTTTTGCCTTCCTCGTATAAAGCCAAAATTTAAATCTTCTAACACAACAATTGCCTTACGCTCTATCATCATTA
This sequence comes from Ignavibacteria bacterium, assembly GCA_031261605.1. Lineage (GTDB taxonomy): Bacteria > Bacteroidota > Ignavibacteria > Kapaibacteriales > UBA2268 > WRLB01. The sequence continues at coordinate 3,742 of JAISJI010000036.1, forward strand.
AAGCGATTTTATGAATTACATTGCTTAAATATCCTTCTTTGAGTTCCTTTATATTTTCTATTGTATCCCAACTCTGGCGGGCATCATTGCGTTTATCTTCTTTTGTAGCCAATAACTTATGATAATCTGTTTTATGTTCTTCACCTTTATACTCATTTACTATTTCATTTAACGAATGTTGTTCAATAATATTCCCATCCAAATCAATCAAACAAAGATAAAGCAAATGCCTTTCGCCACGGTCTATTCCAATAATATGCTGTATTTGATTGTCTTTAATGTATTGATTTACAATAGTGTTAATCTTATTAATGCCCTTTTCTTTGAAATTCATTGTAATCGGCACGTGAAATAAAAACTTATCCATCGTATAGCGTCTATCTTTAATGATGTCATAGCCAAATGTGCTTTCGGGTTTATCATTGTTTTCGTTTTTATTCTTTATTGGTTGATTTGCTTTATGGATTATGGTATTTTCGTCTTTGATACTCTTCTTTCTATAAAATACTTCTGCCTCTCCATTCAATTTATATATAGTATCTTTCAGGTTATTTTCGTCAAAAAGCATCCTCCAATATTGAGTGTGCATATTGGGCGTTCCTTTGCTATGAGTAGAGAAGTCCTTGTTATATATTTGGAAGAGGTAGAGTTTGCCGGCATTTACCATTTCATCTATCCACACAGCAGGGATATTTCTGAAGGAAAGTTTGTATCCCTGAAGCTCTACTTCACGATAAAAAGCACTTATGTCTTCATATTCACTCGTATTAGCAAAATGAAAATCAAATTTACTCCAATCCGGATGATTAGATATAGAGCGTTTAAAGAAATCTATAAGTCGATGGCAATCTACTAAATTGAACAAATTGCCTTTCTTATGGGTCCCTTTCTTATATGCAGCGTGTATTATCTTATCTTCTGGCGAAAGGTTATCTATTCTGAACTTTGCAAAGAATACTTTCGGCAGCATTTTGTTTGCACCGGGAAGTAATTTGTAATCTATCTTTTCGTAGCATTCGCCTACTTGTGGTAATTTTTCCTTAAAGATTCCGTTGTTCTTTTTATCCATTATTGCAAGATAATATAAACCATCTTTTCGTAGCAGAACGCTTGTATTATCTGGCTCTTTATTTACATCCCAGCCATTTAGTAACGTGGAATTCTCAAAATTCAACTTAAATTTCTCTACCTTATATGGCTTTTGTGTTAAGTAATTCCTTACTTTATTGTAAAGAGGCGTAATCTCATCTAATATATCCCAAAATTTATCAAATCTTTCGTAAAAATTGGCATCTATATCAACATTACAACATAATGGCTTTATAAAGTGCTGTAAATCCTTTATACTATCCAAAAAGTTTTTTATTTGCTGCTTGCGAAGAGGTTCAGAACGCAACTGCACATCATCCTTGTTTTCATATAGATTAGCAAATTCTTTATAATGGTTATCAATTATATCAAATAGATTTTTATCATCCTTATTATTGAATGACTTAAAGTATTCAATGACATCTTTATACTTCGGTTCATCCTCATCTTTCACCAAAATACATTTATTAATGTATTCTATAGATAGAAATTTTTGCTTTTCGTATGCTTTGCCTATTCGCTCTTCATATTTTTCAATGCTTCCTTTTTTATTTTGTTTGTCTTTTTCAGATAAATGAGATTTAATATCTTCACTTATCTTATTCCAATTTCCAAACATTCTCTGGGAAATATTTGTTAAACTCGTATCATTTCGCAAATATATTTTTGACAAATCAAATTCATCCATATCGCACAGCAATTTTTTAATTTCCTCTAACGCTTTATCCTTTATATCGCAATATACATCGTTTATACTATTTAGCAATTCGGCATCATCGCTAAACATATCAGGTAACCACGACAAAGATTCCTTGTCGCTTAATATTTGCTTGAATAGCGGAATAAACTTTGGCAACTTATCCTTCTTATCGTTTTGCTGTTGGTTGTAGAGATTTATTTTTTCGTTAAGTCCTTGAATTTTATCTCCACTTTCTTCTGCCCTTCCGCCGATGATAGCATTATAGTCAGTTATTTGTTTTTGCGTTAGCACGCTATTATATCCACTTATAGTGAAATATGGCGAAAGTTTGTTTATATCCACATCCTCAAATATTTCAGAATAGTCCCTAACAGCATTGCTTGCTTTAAGTTTCTCAAAAGATTTCATATTCGTCAAAAATTTAGGAAAATTTTGGTGAAGCAAGCGATACGCTATAGATGTAGATTGCTCTTCGTCAGTATACATATTCTCACGGTTCTTGTGGAAGCCATTAAAATAAGTAGTCCACTTATTGAATTTTGCTACTAACTCTTTATCTTCAGCAGTATCAACAAATTCCAGCAAATCTTCTGTTATTAATTCTTTGCCGAACAATCTGTCGGTGTCAAAGCAACTAACTACTTGCTTTCGTAGTTTTTCACTTATTTTTTGCGTATCTTCCTTCTTTTCTAACGACTCTTTGTATGTCGTTAGGTCGGATATATCTAATTCCACCTTAGATAAAGAGCGTTCTATGAAGTCCTTGTGATATTTATCTATCAGTTTCTTCATTTCCTTATAGTCGGAAGCACGCTGTTCGTCTTGTTTTAGCAATTCGCTGTTTGAAATGTTAGTGGCTGTTGAGCCCACTGGCTTTAACTCAAAGCGCAAGGTCTTAGTAACCTTGTATAGGTTCTGGAATGTTTCCATAATGATATTATATTGTGGAAAATAGCGGAGGGCTTGGTTTCTTGGGTTTCCTCATTCGTTGATAACGAACAGCAAACTCAGCATTTTCGGTTTGTTGTTTTTTTCGGATTGTATTGTACCGAGGGAGGGATTTGAACCCCCGACACCAGGATTATGATTCCTGTGCTCTAACCAACTGAGCTACCCCGGCTTCTATTTGAAAACAAACTGTCTCAAAGATAGATTACAAATATAAGTGTTTTTTTTTTATTTACCAAATTCAAGGAAAATATTTTGTTAATTGCTATCTGTAATTTCTTTTATTTGGTCTCTAATTTTTGCTGCATCCTCATAATTTTCATTGCGAACTGCTCTATCTAATTGATTTTGCAACTGCTCTAAGCGAGTTCTACCGCGTGTATGGTGAGAGGCATCGTTATCATTATTTCTTTCGTTGTCCATAGTAGCAAACATACCAATTTCGTCCAAAATATGCGAGTATGTATATATCGGAGCATCGCAACGCAAAGCCAAAGCAATTGCATCGCTTGGTCGGCAGTCAATTTCAATGTCGTCATCGGCAAAAATCATACGTGCAAAATAAGTGCTATCGCGGACATCGCTAATCAATATCTCCGTTAAAGTCATATTAGCGGAGTATATTAATGTCTTCATAATATCGTGCGTCATCGGTCTGGGAGTTACGGATTTTTCTATTTCAAAAGCAATAGATTGTGCTCCGAATGCGTCAATGATGATGGGTATGCTACGATTACCACCGATTTCTCTAAGTATAAGAGCGAATGTTGTAGGTGTTCCGGTCGTTGTGGAAATGCCTAATACTTGTAATTCTATTTTATCCATTTTTTTGTTTAGTTAAGGTGCAAAAATAATGCGTTGTATAAGCGTATATAGTCAGTTAAAGATAATTCTTCTGCTCGTAGTTTTGCATAATTAGTAGGTATGGCGTCAGTTGTAATACTTTGCATTGTTAGGAATTGTTGCAAAGCGTTGGACAGCATTTTTCGTCTTTGTGAAAATGCCGCTCTAATCAATTTCAGCAAGTAGTATTTATCTACATCCAATTGTGGAGCATCAGTAAAATCAATAGATAGCACCGATGACGTAACTTTTGGAGCAGGATAGAACGCGGAAGCAGGAATATGAAACTCTATTTTTGCCTTTCCATACAACTGCATAGCCAGCGTAGTAATGCCGTAATCCTTAGTTCTGGGAGTAGCCACATATCGCTGAGCGACTTCACGTTGAACAGTTAAGACCGCCTTTTGTATGACATCAGAATGAGCAAACAGCCAGAATAATATATCGTTAGTAATATTATAGGGAATGTTCCCAATTACAAGCGTTTTCGTATCAATATAATCCTCCAACTTGACTTCTCTAATATCGGAATGAACCAAAGATAGATTGGGCATACCGGCAAACTTGTTCTGCAGAAACTCAATAGCCCGCAAATCAATATCAAATGCAGTTACTTTGGCATCATTAGCGAGCAAAATCTCAGTGAGTGCTCCCATACCGGGACCAATTTCAATAATTTGCTTATCGGCAATATCTCCGAGTTTGGAGATAATTTTGGTTGCGATATTTTTATCTTGCAGAAAGTTTTGTCCGAAGTTTTTCAGTGGCTTAATCTTTTCTGCTGCCATTAGTCAATGCTTAGTAACTCAATTTCGAATGTCAGGTCTTTATCCGCCAATTTATGATTAGCATCAAATACAACGCTCTCATCTTTTAATTCAATTACTTCAACTTCAACAACATTCTCTGGCGTAAGTTGCAGTTGCATAACGTCACCTACTTGAGGATGGATTTCGTCTGGAATGCTGTCGTTGGGGAATTCAATAATCAATTCGTCCGTGCGTTTTCCATACGCTTCCTCGGCAGGAATAAATATTCTTCGTTTTTCGCCGACTTGCATATCAATTATGCCTTTTTCGAAACCCGGTATAACTAATCCGGAGCCGATAACGAAAGATAGTGGTTCGCTGCCGTATGATTCATCGAATACAGTGCCATCAGTGAGAGTGCCGCGGTAGTGTAGCGATACAGATTTGCCATTTTGTGCTGTCATTGTTTTGTATATTTAAAGTGAATATTTAATTTTGGATTAGTCAAGACAAGCGACTGCTTCAATCTCTACGAGGACGTTCTTAGGTAGAGCAACAACACCGAAAGCAGCTCTTGCTGGCTTAGATGCGTTAAAGTAAGAATCATAGACCTCATTCATTTTGGCGAAGTTAGCCATATCATTAAGTAGGACTGTGGTCTTCACAACATCGGAGAGTTTACCGCCGGCTTCCTCCACAATTACCTTGATATTTTTAATGCATTGGTGAGTTTGTGCGATAATATCATCACCGGCTAAGTTGCCAGCAGCATCAAGAGGAATTTGTCCGGAGATGAAGAGCAATTTGCCTTCGGCTAATACGGAGTGTGAATATGGACCGATTGGTTCTGGTGCATTTTTAGAATTAACTATTTTTTTCATTGTTGTATTTTAATATTAGTGAATAAACATCTGACAATATACGGATATTTGGGAAATAAATTATTACGAGTGCGAAATTACAAAAGGGATTCCAATTCGTAAATTGACTCCATCATTATAGCACGTGGTTTGCTACCTTGCTGTGGTCCTATCACTCTGGCGGACTCTAATTCGTCCATTATTCTACCTGCGCGTGCAAAACCGATTTTCATTCTGCGTTGTAGCATAGATGTAGATGCTTGCTGTGTGTTAATAATGAGTTCTGCTGCTTCTCTAAATAGTGGGTCAAAACCCGATGTTTCAATATTGTTGCCATCAGCTTTTGTTTCAGAAGTAGATGGCAACATATATGGCATACTATATCCATCTTGCTCCCTAATAAAGTTGCAAACCCTTTCTACTTCCTCTGTGGATATGAACGGATTTTGAATACGAAGTGCCTGATTACCTGCATTGTATAGCATATCACCATTGCCGAGTAAAGCATCGGCACCACCTGCATCAAGGATAGTGCGGGAATCCACTTTCTGTGCTACCAAATATGCGATACGAGCAGGGAAGTTCGCTTTAATGATACCGGTAATGACATTAACAGATGGACGTTGAGTTGCAATGATTATGTGGATACCGATTGCACGGGACATTTGTGCCAATCTGACTATCGGCAATTCTATTTCTTTCCCCGCAGTGAGCATTAAGTCCGCTAATTCATCAACAACGACAACGATGTATGGCAATGCTCTATGGTCAAATACCGGGTCATTGCGATATACACCTTCTCTCACTTTTTGGTTATAGTCCTTAATATTCCTTTGCTTCGCAATTTCTAAGATGGAATAGCGTTTTTCCATTTCAGCGACAGTCGCTTTAAGCACAGTGATAGCATCTTGTGGGTCAGTTACAATCTCAGTGTTTAGGTCAGGTGAAACAGCGAGGAAGTGTCTGCTTAATTCGGCATAATGCGTAAGTTCCACTTTCTTTGGGTCTATTATTACGAACTTCAATTGGCTTGGATGCTTCTTATAGAGCAGAGATGTTATAATCGTATTTATGCCTACCGACTTACCGGAACCGGTAGAGCCAGCAATAAGTAAGTGAGGCATCTTTGCTAAATCAGCAATATAGGGAGAGCCGGCGACTGTTTTACCCAATGCCAATGGCAGTTCCATATTGCTATTAATAAATTCGGGTGATGAGACAACGCTACGGATGCTCACAACTGATGGATTGCTATTTGGAACTTGTATGCCGACAGTGCCTTTACCCGGAACAGGAGCAATGATATGGACGCTTGGTGCTCTAAGAGCCATCGCAAGGTCATCAGCCAAACTCTCTATCTTACTTAACTTAACGCCAGCAGCAGGAACGAACTCGTATTGGGTAACGACCGGACCACGTGTGGCTTCCAAGTTAGATATACTGATATTGAATGTTTCCAACTTCTCTTGGAGTATTGCACCCTTGTGCTGCAACTCATCATCACCAGCGAAGTTCTCTTTTGGACCAACTTCAAGCAAGTCAAGTCCAGGTGATGTATATTTTATATTTTCGTCGAGTATTCCTACACTCAACGGATTTTTTATTGTTTTCATATTTGACTCATCTAATTCTATTTTTTTAGGAATAGGTGCAATAGTTGCTATTGGTATAGGTTTAGGTATATCAATTTCTATTGGCTGGTTAGGTATCACATTGTATTTTGTTTCTTCATCGGCTTCTGTATCCGGCACATAGACCGCCGGCTTTGGTAATACGATGTCCTTCGGCGGCTCATAAGTAAATACAGCATCCTCTATTACCACGGGTTCAGAGACAATAGGTTCTGCCACCGGCTCATTAAGTTCTTCTTTTTGTTCAATAAGTGGATTGTTGTTTATCTTAAGTTTCACATTTCCTTTGAATTCCTTCAGTAGTGCTTCGTTATCCATAGTTTTACTTTCGCTATGTAGTGGCTCTTTATAAGGATATGCAGGTATATCGGGTTCTGTGAAATTGGTTATTAAGTTATCATTTGTAGTAGCAGTAGGTATTGGTGCTATTTTTTGAATTGGCTCTGGTTCTGGCTCTTGAATTACTTCTTCTAAAATCTCTTTCTTTTTCTCTGGCTGTGCAATAGTTGTAATTAATGGGATGGCATTAGCATCTGGATATGTAGTAGCATATTGTATTGTCTTTTCTGGCTTGGCATCGGAACTCGCAACAATAGCGTTAATGCTATCTATTATGTTGCTCATATTGATACTTTTTTTCACTTTCTTAAGCGTATTGAGAATACCATTTTTTTTAATATTAGTGAACTTCGCAATAAGAAGGAATAGTATGGCGATGAATAGTATTGAAGCACCGATAGGAGAAATCACAGAAGAGACAATGCTTCCAATGAACGCTCCAATCGCCCCATAGCAATATGTAGGCATAAATTGCAGTGCTGCAAAGTTGGCTAATGAGCCCATTATTATTGATATTAGCGCCGCAAATAGTAAATATTTGGTGGTAGCGGTGACAATTCTTTGAGAGATAATGCCGAATTTATTTAATTGGAAGCCCCATAGGAATAGGAATAGTGGAAATGGGATAATCCAAAGTCCGATAGTTCCGTTGATAAGCAAGTCAGAGATATATGCACCGAATAGACCAAGGAAATTAACAGAAGTATCAAGTTTGTATTTTATTTCGCTGTTGTTAGAGAACAAGCCAAGTAGTTCTTTGAATTGGAATTGTATGTTAGAACTATCCTTTTCGTTATAGGAAATGAGAGCAAAGAAGAGCAATGCAGCAAATAGCATAAGCAAAATAGCGAATACCTTTTGTTGCAATTTAATGTCTACTGTATCTTTATGCTGAGTATCAGTAGCGTTCGTTTCTACGCTACCAATAGATGCTTTATCTATGTTCTCCACCTTTCCCCCGATAAATGAAACAACAAATATACGAAAAAAAATATTATTTATTTATGTATGGGTTCAAAATATTGAATCCTAAAATATAATATCAATTTAATGAAATATTATTTAGCCATAATTCTAATTATGGCTGCTCGCTCGTGTTGCCTATCGTATATAGTGCCATTGGTATGTGATGGCTTGTTGCTATTACCAATTTGAATTTGTGAAGACCATTTGTGTTCTGTGTCAATAGCAGCAATAGCAGCATTCGCACGCGATACCGATAGTGGAATATTGTATTGCTGAGTGCCAAAAGCATCGGTAGTGCCAACAACTTCAATGAGTTTGCCTTGTGCTAATGCTTTACGGATTATGTTGATTGCATTATCGTTCCTTGTTAATAGAACGCTTTCGTCAAATCCAAAGAAGCCAACAACATATTCATCTGTCCAAGCGTTATCTGGCTTTGAGTTAGTGTAAGTGGTTGCAATGAGTTGAGGAACTACGGTGTAATCAAAGTGTTGCTCTGCATTTTTGCCTTCTGCATCTTGCAAATGGCATCGGATATCAAGTTTTGACTTTGCAGATGGAGTAGTCCATTTCAAATTGGATTGATTCAATGTAAGTGTCCATTTTTCGTCCATTACGCTTTGTGTCCTGCCATCTATATAATAATCCAATTTATATTGATATGGAGTGGCATCCGCAACGATTTTCGCTTCCAAAGAGAGAGAGGCAGAGCCGATTTGGTTGATTGCTGTATCTAAGCGAGTATGTTCCACAATCGCATATTTTCCATTGACATAGAACTTTGCATAAGCATATTCTTGGTTCAATTCTGGATATTTTTGTTGTTTTTCGTCTTTTTTTAATGAAAATGTCGTAACAGCATTTATACCATTGGTTTGCAGAAAGCTATTGATTGCAATTTTTCTCTTTTCGGACAAATCATCAGCATCGGATAATTCTGGATATGAAACGCCAATTTCCACGCTTATGTTTTTGTTATTTCTTAATAAATCAAGGAGTTGTGGAGCATAGCCAGAAATTATTGTATCTGTGCCATTTTTGAAATAAAGTATTGGCATTGATACTCGTGTTGTGATTATCTCATCAATATTGACCGGAACATATATTGTTTCATTATTCCTCTCGCTCGCATCTACAACAAGCTCCAATTTAGCAACTTCTGGTGGTTTTGGTAGAGGCAGAGCAGGTGGAGCGGGCAATTTAGGTAATTCCGGCGGTGGTGGAGTATAAACAGGGAATTTGTAGGTAAATGTGATACCAATATTAGCGGAATGTGCCTGCCAACTTAACCCACTTACAATATTTGTAAGTCCATAGTTTAGCAATATGTTAGGCGTTATCACCCAATTACCTATTTGTGCAATATCATAGCCAACTCCGAGTTGTATTCCGGCATATAGAGCGGATTTATCAGGTAAATCGCCACTTTCTACATATATGCTATTGGAGCCATTGGAATATTCAATGTTATCTGGACTTACGAGTTCTTCCTTCTGGTCGTAGCTTCCGCTTATGTTAATACCCAAATTTAGACCGAGCCGAAAACTAAGTGGATGTTTATCAATTGGATAGAGCGAAATATAAGGATTTAGAAGCGCTGTTTGTAGTGAAATATCAAGTATATGACGGGAAATAGCATCGCCATAGTTATCGCCATCTATCCAATTAGTAAATTTTGCATCTTCGGAATATTTAGCCGAGAGGTCAGTAAATACAATGTCGCCCCCAAGAGTAGCAGGCATATCCCACAAGGTAAATTCGTAACCGTAACCGATACGAATGGCATATCCAAAGCCGGTAGTAAAATCGCATTTAACATTATCGTAGATGTTTGAATTTAGCACTCCCGGCAATGAATAGAAGTCAGATTGATAGATATTCCAATTTGCTGAGCCACCAATACTTACTTTATGATTAGTGTATTCATCAGCGAGTAATGGATTGGTGTATAGCCCAGCAAGTAATAATAGAAATATCCAGATTAGAATTTTTTGTAACTTCATAATATTATAACCACCTCGTCTGCTTCGCAGCCATCCCTCTACAGAGGGAAATTTTATTGTAAATATATTGTATTAGAACAGTATGCCGATTTGGTAAACCACAAGGGAGACAACCCAAGCGATTGCTGTAGTATAGAAAGCGGTAAATATCGCCCATTTGATTCCAATCTCTCGCTTAATGGCGGCTAATGCAGCGATACAAGGGAAGTATAGTAGCACAAAGAGCATTAAACAGAACGCTACAAGTGGCGTAAATACTTTTTCACCTTTATGCTTGCCTGTTACATACGTTTGCTCTTGCAATTTCACTTGCAAGTTCGCTGTATCGTCGTCTTCGACTTCCGATTGGTATAGCACGCCCATTGTGCTAACAACGATTTCTTTCGCACCAAGTCCGGCAATGATACTTACGCCAATTTTCCAATCAAAGCCCAGAGGAGCGATAACCGGTTCTATTAATTGACCTAATTGACCGATATAAGATTGCTCTATTTGCACATTTGGCTCTTCATCATTCTGTGGGAAGTAACTTAGCAACCACATTGCAATTGAAGCAATTAATATTATACCGCCCATTTTTTGCAAGTATTGTTTTGCTTTATGCCACATATGTATGCTCGTATTGCGGAGCGTAGGAATACGATATGGTGGTAGTTCCATAACGAATGGCGCTGTATCATCTTTTACTATAAACCGCTGGATAATAGTAACTGATATGACAGAAACTATAATGCCGATGATGTAAATTGAAATCAGCACCAATCCTTGATAAATTGGGAAAAATGCAGATATAAGCAGAACATATACCGGTAGCCGCGCACTACAAGACACAAACGGTATCATCATAACGGTTAGTATCCTATCCCTTCTATTGCCTATTGTCCGAGAAGCCATAATAGCAGGAACACCACAGCCAAAGCCAGCAACTAATGGGATGAACGACTTGCCATGTAATCCGATTTTGTGCATTAATTTATCCATTATGAACGAGGCGCGAGCCATATAACCGGTGTCTTCCATAAATGAGAGACAGAAAAATAGAATCATAATATTCGGCAGAAATACTATAACTCCACCGACACCGCCAATAATACCATCTACAAGCAAGTCCTTGAACATTCCGTCCGCCATATTAGCGGAAACGAAATTGCTCAATATCTCAATACCGCCATCTATCCAATCCATAGGAATTTGCCCTATGGAGAATGTTAGTTGGAATGTAATCCACATAAATATTAAGAATAGCGGAAAGCCGAAAAATCTATTTGTCAGCACTTTATCTATGGCGGTGCTTTGCTTAAAGTTATCTACAGGTCCGGCTTTGAATGTTTCGCTCAATGCCCCAGCAATAAAGCCGTATTTTGCATCGCTGATGAGTGTCTCTGGCTTCTCCTTGTAAAGATGCTCGAGATGTGATATTTCCTGTTCCGTCTGTTTTTTTATGGCATTGAAGTTAGGGCATATTTGTAAGCGTTCAAACGTTGTTTTGTCTCCACCGACTAATTTAAGAGCAATATCGCGAGCGCAGTATTTATCTGTAATAGCGGGATTTTCTTTTATCAGTAGTTTCACTCGCTCGACGCTTTCCTCTAATCCCTCGCCGTAGTTGATATGGATATGGCGAACAATGGGGTCTTTATCTTCATAAACCTCAATGGCTCGCTCAAACACAGCATCTATGCCGATGCCTTTCGATGCGGTAGTAGGCACAAAAGGGATACCGAGCATTTTTCCTAATGTCTCGTAGTCAAATTTGGCGCCGGTTCGCTCCAGTTCATCATACATATTCAAAGCGACTATAACCTTGATATTCATATCAATAAGTTGGGTCGTTAGGAACATATTGCGTTCCAAATTGGAAGCATCAATAACATTGATTACGATGTCAGGCGTATTTTCAATGATATGATTACGGACATACAATTCTTCCGGCGTATATTCCGAAATGGAGTATGTGCCGGGTAAATCAACGATGTTGAAAGTATATCCATTTTTTTTGAGCTTCGCTTGGCGAGCATCTACAGTGACACCGCCATAGTTCCCAACTTTCTCGTGAGAGCCGGAAGCATAGTTGTAAAGCGTCGTCTTACCACTATTTGGATTACCAACCAAAGCCACATTGATGACTTTGGTATGCTCATTGGCAGTTGATAATAAGATTTCATCGCTATCTTTGACATTGAATTCCCGGAGTTCTTCAGCAGTCCAATTAGTTGGAGCGACAATCTCAATTAGGTCCGCTTCGGAGCGTCTCAGCGAGACGTTATAGCCCATAACCTTATATTCAATAGGGTCTTGTAGCGGAGCGTTTTTAACGACAGTTACTTTTTTGCCTTTGACGAACCCCATTTCAGTAATTCTTTTTCTGAAGGAGCCGTGACCAAGGACTTTAGTGATTATGCCATCTTCACCGGATACGAGGTCGGAGAGGTGCAAATCCTTGTGTTGCATTGTTGTTTGCATAATTTTTTAGTTTTCATTGTTTCAAAGAACATTTGTAATACAAAAATAGTGAAAAAAAATGTAATATTATAGGAAATAATTTTTGTGGAAGGTGTAGAATATTGTGCAGAAAATTATTTTCGGCACTATTTTTGCATATATAAAAGCAAATAACAGATGTGAAAGAACTATGAAAGTAGAAAATTTATTATTCAAAGAAAAGATACCTTTGATGAATAAGGCATTAGACGCTTATTCGTTGCGTATGACGACCTCGGCACGCAATATAGCGAATGTTAATACTGTTGGATATAAGCCAGAGCGAGTTAAATTTGAGGAATTATTTAATGAGCAACTTAGCACTCTACAAGGTAGCACTTCCAACACGCATCATATTCCATTGGGCAAGAATACAGACCCAAAGGGAGAATTACAGACACGCGAAGTTCCATCGGCAGAGGTTATGCAATCAGGTGAGAACGATTTGAATATAGATAAAGAGATGGCAGAGATAGCACAAACCCAGATTAGATTTCAATTTGTATCGCAAACAATGAACAAGCATTTCAAGCAATTAGGAGCATCTATAACAGGAAATTCTAATTATTAGTTGTATATATAAATACAATAGATGATATTTTGCGGCTAATATTAGCCAAATGTATAATATAGTAACCCAATAGGTGATAAGATGGCGGAAAATATATTTTCAACACTAAACATAGCCGGACAAGGAATGTCCGTCCAACGCAAGCGTCTTACAGCAGTAGCCAATAATATAGCGAATGTAAATACCACAAGTAGCATAGATGGCACGCCTTACCAACGGCAAGTTGTAGTCACTCGCGCCAATAACAAGAATCAATTTGCTACCGAGTTGGATAGCCAGATGAATCTGTCGCGGACGAATAGTAGCCATGCACCGAATGCTCATCTCAATGTATCGCAAGCAGAGAAAGATTCTGTAACAGCAGAGATTGTTGGAGATGGCAAGCCAGCACGCATAGTGTATGACCCAAACCATCCCGATGCAGATGGAGAAGGATATGTGCACTATCCGGATATAAATATAGTTACGGAGATGGTGGATATGATAACCGCACAGCGAGGATTTGAAGCAAACACCCAAATGATTAGCACAGCCAAAAATATAGCAAGGTATTCTCTTGATATATAATTTTAGTAAGTAATTTTTTTCACAACGCAAATAAATAGGTATATATGAATATAAATGTATTACAAACGAGCAATCCTTACACAAATGGATTAGCAACAAGCAATCGCAGTAAAAAAGCAGTAGCCAACACGGAAGAGATTAAACTTCCGACACAAAAGGATATTTCAATAACGAATAAAGAATTGAAGTATTTCCAGCAACTATTCCCAGAGAATGCTGCTCAGATAGAGAAGTATGTATCGTTCAATAGAAATGGACAGGCAACACAGATTAGCATTCCAAAAGGCACACTTGTAAATGCAAGAGTATAATTCTAATTATAATTTAAATAGGAGATAGATATGTTAAATTCTATAAATTCAGCAGATAGATTTCAGCCGTTAGTTCAGCAGAAATTTCCTACTACAGAAAAAAGTAGTAGCACAGGCACTTCGTTCGCAGATACGATGAAGGGCTTTCTTGGCGATGTCAATACTATGCAGGAAGAGTCCAAGGGGATGACAGAAAAATTTATCAAAGGCGAGGATGTAGATTTGCACGATGTAATGATTGCAAGCGAGAAGGCAAAGACCTCATTCCAGTTATTGATGGAACTTCGCTCTAAGGGTTTAGACCTATATAGAGAAGTATTAAGAATGCAAGTATAACTTTAAACAATATGTAGCGGTATATCCCTACAATAAACAAAAATAATATAAAAAGAAATGGCAAAAGATGTATTAACCCAGGCACGTGGGTTTTTAGAAAAACTAAATAAGAACCAGAAGTATATACTTGGTGGGGTGGCGTTGTTGGTAGTAGTCGGGATAATAGCAGTAATAATTGCGTTATCTAAACCGGTAGAGACAGCGATACTATTTAACAACCTTGAGTCGGGCGATGCTCAAAGGATAACGGAGTATTTAAAAACCTCAAAGATAGATTATCAACTGATAGATAACGCTACGACCATAGTCATACCAAGGGATAGAATAGATGAGACGAGAATGGCTGTATCCACACAAGGATTGTTGCAAGATAGTTATGTAGGATACGAGTTATTTGACAAAACGAATCTTGGAATGAGCGAGTTTGTGCAACAACTTAACTCACGACGAGCATTGGAAGGCGAACTGTCGCGTATGATAAAAACGATGGATGGCGTAAGAGATGTAAAGGTGCATTTAGTAATACCCAAGAATAAATTATTTAAACAAGATGAGAAACCACCAACAGCAGCAATAAAGTTGCGCTTTGAAAATGGGCGTAAAGCGAATAAGATTAGTATTGAAGGAATACAGAACTTAGTCGCAAGTAGCGTTGAGGGAATGGATATTAACAATGTCGTGGTAACGGATAACAATGGAAGAATGCTTTCAGAGCCAGCACCAGATGTTAATTCATTAGCAGGACGGACTGCTACCCAAAATGAACAGCAACGCAAATTTGAAAATTACTATACGGATAAGATGCAGACATTGCTTGACCCAGCATTCGGAGAAGGCAATTCCAAAGTAAAGATAAATTTAGAATTGGACTTTGACCAATTGGAAGTGCAGAAGCGCGATTATGACCCAGAGCATCAAGTAGAACGAAGCGAGCAAACCATTACCGATAATTTTCGCAATGTAGATACGTCGTTTGTGCCGGGTATAAATGAGACAAATAATAAAGCAAATGAAATAAAGAACTATGAGATAGCCCAAGCAGATAGCCATTTTATAAAAGCCCCGGGAGCAATTAAACGTCTCACCGTTACTGCAATAGTGAATGAACGAGTGGATGTGATTCATCTAAAAAGTGGTTTGGATTCTGTTGTATCAATACCGCGTTCAGATGAAGAACTGAATAATTTGAAAGAAGCAATAAAGACAGCCGTAGGATTTAATGAGCAACGTGGCGACCAAGTAAATGTGCTATGCGTTCCATTTGTAGAGTTATTAGCTGATAAGATAACAGAAGTAAATGAGTATAATGCAATTAATAGCGTTAAGTGGTATGACAAAGAGGATAACCAGAGAATGGGTTTGCTACTGCTGTTGCTATTTATAACGGCACTTGTGATGTTCCGCATAATACATACACGCTTTGCGAGAGAGAAGATGCGTCTTGCTATGGGCTTACCGAATAAACTTGAAGCACCAAAGGTAGAGAGGTTTGATAGCTCACTTATAACGATACCGATGGAAGAAGAAGAGGAAGAAGAGGAGGAGGAAGAAGAGGAAGAAGAGGAAGTATTTGATGAATTTAATGAAGATGATATGATGGCAGAAGAGATACTATATGACTTTGAAGAGGACTTTGAAGAAATGGAATTAGAGGAAGAGGACTTTATGGTTATTCCAGAAGAATTACCGGATATGATGTTCTTAGATGGTGAGTTGTTGGATGAGTTGGATATAATAGGTGATTTTGAAGAAGAGTATGTGAGCGAAGAAGCAGCCAGCGATTCACTTCTTGATAGAGCCAAAGCAGCGTTGTTATCCGGACAACCAGAGCAGACGGAAATATCAGAAGAAGATTTAATAAAATTAGAACTTAAAGATAGAGTGACAAACTTTATCACCGAGTCGCCGGAGTTAGCCGTTAAACTATTCCGTGTATTCTACAATCAAGAAGAGAATGCTTAGAAATATATAAATAAACAATTAACCAATCACTTTCACATTAAAAGTTATGGCAAAGACAGATATAAAACCAAAGAAAATACAAACCATATCGGATTTAACAGGAAAGCAGAAAGCCGCAGTCCTATTAATGACAATGGACATAGACACCGCCTCAAAGATATTTCAAGACCTTGAACTAGAAGAGGTAGAGCAGATAGCCGTAGAGATAACCAACTTGAAGGACATCGGTGCCGATATAATAGAGGAAGTGATAGAGGAGTTTTATAGTTTAATCACTGCTTCTAACTATATGGTAGAAGGTGGTTTTGACTATGCCCAGACGCTATTAGAGCGAACTTATGGCGAAGACAAAGCCAAGGAAATGATAGAGAAGATAAGAGTATTGACAACCGTAAAGGGCTTCAATGTTCTTAAGAAATCAGACCCACAGCAGCTTGCAAACTTCTTAATTAAAGAGCATCCACAGACAATAGCATTAATACTTTCACACTTAACTCCCGACCAATCTGCCGAAGTATTGGATGAGTTTCCGGAGGACTTGCGAGGTGATACAATAATGCGAATAGCATCGCTTGGCAAAGTATCACCACAGATAATATCGGAAATAGAGGATATAGTAGATAAGATAGCAGAAGGAACGATGTCGCAGAACCTTGCTTCCACTGGTGGTATGCAACTTGTAGCCAATATACTTAATAAGTCAAATACAGCAACCGCGAAAGCATTGTTAGACATAATAGAGCAAAAGGACGAAGACCTTGCATTAGAAATTAAGCGGAAGATGTTCTTGTTCGAGGATATTGTAGGTATAGATGACAAGGGCGTTCAACGTATATTGCGTGATGTAGATAAACGGGATTTAGCGTTGTCGTTAAAGGCGTCGGCGCAAAGTGTGAGAGACAAAATATTCAAAAATATGTCTGAGCGTGCATCCGCAGGTATAAAGGAAGAGTTAGAGTTTATGGGACCGGTGAAATTGAAGGAGGTAGAAGCAGCCCAGATGCGTATAGTGGATACCATAAAAGCCCTTGAGGCAGCCGATGAGATAGCGATAGGCGGTAGAGGTAAAGAAGATGTGTTTGTATAATTTACTCAAACTTACCCACAAGTTTAACTTAACCTAAAATCAGAGGTGAAAAATGGGACAAATAGTATTAAAGATACCGAAGCGTAAGAAGCAGTTGCAGATAATACAATCGGAGAAGCGTCTTACGGATATTATAGAGCAGCGGCATTTGCGAATAAGAGAGCAGCTTGGTTGGTTAGACGGATTTGATATACCGGCGGATGCTATAGATAAAGATATGGATAATATAGAGATGATAATGCCCTATATTGATGATGATAATATAGACGAATTTGACAATAAGTTACCAGAAGCCACAAAGGAGGAATATATTGCAGAGTCGGCTGCCGAGACAACAAAGGCATTTGCTAATTACTCCGACCTTGCTATATTGGATACGCTACGGCAAGAGCCGGATATAGAAATAGAACTGCCACCAGATGAAGAGCCAGAGGAACGGAAGACAATATTTACAGAGGTGTTTCAAGTGACAGACAAGGAGAAGCCAGTGCAAGTAATACGCAACGATGACCGCAAGAAGACCATAGAGGTAGATATAGCAGAGAAGTATGTGCAAGAAGCATACGATAGGGGCTATGAGGATTGCAAGGAGATAGCGAACTTAAATGCGGAAGGTCAGATACTTGAGTCGTATAGATACATTAGGCGTATAGACAAATTAGCGACTGAGTTGCGTAGCCATTACCAGCGAGAGTTGACGGAGATAAATAACAAGATTATAGACCTTGCTGTCACAGTGGCAGAGGTGATAATAGATAGGGAGATTGGCGAGAGGTCACAGACCATCTTAGAACAAATAAGCAAGGCGATGTTAGAGTTGAACGATGATATAGTGTTTAACATAACGATTAATCCGGAGGACTTTGCTATATTGGAGCAGGCGAAATCCTCTCTATCAACGAACTCAAAGTCATTTGCTTCTACTACAATAACGACAGATGCAAGCATTAAGAAAGGCGGTTGTATGTTGGCAACATCGGCTGGGAATATAGATGCTACAATAGATACACAGATAAAGAAAATACGGCAGGAATTGGACTCTATTACCAGTGAAGAGTATGCCAACACGATACCTTTTATGGATAATCCAATACCGGAGGTGGATGAAATATCCGATGATATGATGGACCAGATGGACAAAATAGTAAATGATGCAAATGCTGTAGAAGCAAAAGAAAAAGCAGAACCAGAAATTTAATTAAAGAGAAAATTTATGTTTGAACTTACAAATAAAAATACATTAAAGCAACGACTATCCCAGACACAGCGTATTGAGATGAGCGGCAAAATCACACAAGTAGTAGGACTTGTAATAGAAAGCGAAGGACCTAAAGCCCCTATTGGCGAGATATGTATACTGAAAGATAGATTTGGGAATGAGGTTACACAAACGGAGATAGTTGGCTTCAAAGAGAATAACCGCATTCTATCAATGGTAATCGGCAATACAGAGAACATATCCCCGGGAATGGAACTTGTAGCAACGGGACATCAACTTAGTGTCGGTGTCGGTGATGGCTTGCTCGGACGAGTGATAGATGGATTGGGCAATCCAATAGATAACCTTGGAGCAGTGCATACTACTTCGGTTCGTTCCATTTACGCCGACCCACCAAATCCGCTATTACGCAAGCGTATAGCAGAGCCAATATCCACTGGCATACGTGCTATTGATGGTCTTATTACATTTGGCAAGGGGCAGAGAGTTGGTATATTTGCTGGCTCTGGTGTTGGTAAATCCACAACGATAGGAATGATTGCTCGTAATGCTTCTGCTGATATAAATGTCATTTGTCTGATTGGTGAGCGTGGGCGTGAGGTTAGAGAATTTATAGAGAAAGATTTGGGGAAAGCCGGCTTGGAACGCTCTGTTGTGGTATGTGCGACAGGTGATACCCCGGCATTGGTTCGTATAAAATGTGCATTGCTTGCAACAGCGATTGCCGAGCATTTTAGAGATAAGGGACAGGATGTATTGCTGATGATGGACTCCGTAACACGTCTTGCTATGGCACAGCGTGAAGTGGGGCTTACTATCGGTGAGCCGCCAACGACAAAGGGTTACACTCCATCTGTGTTTTCATTAATGCAGAAGACGATGGAGCGAGCAGGGACATCCGATATTGGCTCTATCACAGGTCTATACACGGTTTTAGTTGAAGGTGATGATATGAATGAGCCGATAGCAGATACCGCACGTGGTATATTGGATGGGCATATCGTTCTATCGCGCCATCTTGCGTCTGCTGGTCATTACCCGGCGATAGATGTTCTGCAAAGTATAAGTCGTGTTCGCGGCGATGTTACAACTCCGGAGCATAAGAAGGCGACCCAAAAGATAATAGAAATGATGGCTACTTACAAGGATGTAGAGGACTTAATTAGTGTTGGTGCGTATCGTAATGGAACGAATCCAAGGATAGACCGCTCCATAGCATTGCACGACCCGATTACTAACTTCCTTAGGCAAGGTGTAACAGAAGGAGAGCCGATAGATAGCACAATAGAAAAGATGTATGAAATAGTAGGGAATGAATAAAGTAATAAAATGTAAAATTTATGGCAAAGAAATTTCGATTCAGGTTAGAGTCCATTCTCAAAATACGCGGGGACAAAGTAGAAGAGACAAAGAATGCACTTAATATAGCATTACGCTACCGCTACGAGAAGGAGGCAGAGATAGACGATTTGCAGCAGACGAAGCAAGTTGCGTTGTCTAAGCCGATAACCATCTCCAAAGCGAGCGATATGCAGTCGCATAGGGATTACATAAATGGCATAGATGCTACGGTAACCCTTAGAGAGCAAGAGAAGACAAAACTTATAGAGATAGAGAATTCCCGTAGAAGTAGATTGAATGAGGCAATGAAAGAAGAGAAGGTAATCGCAAAATTGAAGGAGAAGAAGTTAGAGGAATACAAAATGGACTTAGCGAGAGAAGAGACCAATTTCCTTGATGAGATAGCGACACAGCAGTTCTTCAAAAAGAAGACGGCTGAAAGAGTTGAGAATGAAAAGATTAATGAAAGAATAGAGCAAGAGCAAAAAAATGGCTACAAGGATTAATTCTTGTAGCCATTTTCGAAAGGAGGTTTAGGTATGAATTCATACCTTTCCAAAACAAAAACTATTTTTCTATAGCAGGAGCAGTTGCTGTGAAAGCAAATTTTTCTGCTAAATACACACCACCGAATAGGATGCCGGAGTATAGAACAGAGCTAGCAAGGGTAGCACGGAAGAATGGAATAGCCATAGTGAAGCAAGTAGTTAATCCTTCGAGCGTGTATGAATACCAGCCAGCAGCGAAAACGCCGAGGTTAGTGACAACGAAGAAGATAACAGCAGCAAGCAAAGAGTTGCCGACTACATTTTTAGCATTAATGGATTTCATACGCATACCGAGTAGTGCGATGATAGCAAAGCTGAGATAGACAGCGAGCATAGTGGGGTGTAATCCGATGACGATGTCAGAGATAAACATAGCAGCAATAGGAACAATCATTGCAATTTTTCTGTCAGCAAAAATCACACCGCTGAATAGGGCGACAGCCATAATCGGAGAGAAGTTAGGAGGCAGTGGTAGGAATCTTGATGCGATAGATAGTATAACCAATGCCACAGCCAATAGGAATTTGAGGTCTATTTTGTTATTCATAGAAAATGTATATAATAATTGATAAAATTCATTTATGTAATACCAAATTACTATTTATTTTTGTAAATACAAAGTAAATAGTGATTATGAGCGTATTTTTTTTTATTTTTGAACAATTAAATTTGGGATATAATGAAATTATCTATCTGCATAATAGCAAAGAATGAGGAGCAAATGCTGGGCGATTGTCTTGCATCAGTTCGCTCTATAGCATCTGAAATAATTTTGGTGGATACCGGTTCAACCGATAAAACTAAGGCGATAGCGCAGCAATATGGCTGTAAGATTTACGATTTCCCTTGGATAAATGACTTTGCAGCAGCACGTAATGAGTCCTTGAAATATGCAACTGGGGATTGGATACTTGTCCTTGATGCCGATGAGCGAGTTCCGAATGCCAAGAGTGTTGTTAATACTATAAATAATACGAAGGAGCATATTGGTGGCTTGCTGTGCAATATGGTATCTACTGCGAGGAATTCTTTAGGGAAGACGGATACCAATACAACAATGGTGATGCGTCTATTTAGAAATAAGCCGGAGTTTCACTTTATTGGTGTAATTCATGAGCAGATATTGGGGAGTATTCTTACGAATGGATATAAGATAGCGAAGACGGAGTTAAGTATCCATCATATTGGTTATGATATACCGGTAGCGGAGTTAAATAAGAAGAACCAGCGTAATCTTGATTTGTTGGAGGATATATTGCGTAGTAATCCAACGGATTCGGTGTATTATAAGAACCATAAAGCAAAGACATTGCAAGCGTTAGGTAGAGATAAAGAAGCATACGAGTATTATAATTCCATACTTCCAGATATACCCGATGATAATCAAACGAAAATAGAAGCATTAAATAATACGGCGGTGCTTGCACGCAATTACGCTAATGATATAGATAGAGCGATAGCATTGGCACAGCATTCATTAAAGATAGAGCCGAACCAACCAGATGCAAATTACTTATTGGGCGATTTCTGGACAGCAAAAAATAATTCTGCGGATGCTCTTGATGCATATTTGCGAATGCAGAAAGCAATGGAACATCCAGCAGATAATTCGCTATTAGTTGGGACAACATTCATACCACAAGAGATGGTTCATCATCGTATCGGTAGAGCATTGATGGGAATAGGCGATTATGTTAATTCTATTAAGGAATTTGAGAAGGGCTTGGCGATAGTTCCAAATGATGCATCTTGTTTGGTAGGAATAGCCAATGTAGCATTTAAGTTGAAACAATTCTCACAAGCAAAGGGTGTTCTACAAGTAGCATTGGCTGCACACCCAGAGCATACCGAGATTATGGAATTTATTAAGCAAATGGATAGTAGAATAGATGATAAGCCAAGTGAGAGTATGTCAGAGCAAAGGACAGGTCTTCTTTCAGTATGTATGATAGTAAAGAATGAGGAGAAAATGTTGCCGGGATGTCTTGATTCAATCAAAGATATAGCAGATGAAATAGTGATAGTGGATACTGGCTCGAGCGATAGGACGATTGAGATAGCGGAAGAATATGGAGCGAAGTTGCATTATTTCAAATGGATAGATGATTTTTCTGCTGCAAGAAATGAGTCCATAAAATACGCAACAGGCAAATGGATATTGTATCTTGATGCAGATGAACGAGTTACGCCATCCTCTCATACTCACATCAGAGCATTGCTACAAACAGCCGGAGCGGATATTGGCGGCTATTATTGCATAATAGAGAGCAACCACCATCAACTTGATGGCTCTGCGGAGATGCACAGAGGAGCATATCCTCGTCTATTCCGTAATTATGGCTATCCTAAAATCAACTTTAAAGGAAGAGTTCACGAGCAGATTTCACCATCGCTGATAGAGCTTAAAGCATTGACATTGCAGTCGGATATTACAATAGAGCATTTGGGTTATAATTTATCCAGCGAGGAAATGCACGTAAAGGCACGTCGCAACTATAATATGCTGATACAGCACGTAAATGATGAGCCGACAAATGGTTACGCTTGGTTTCAACTTGGTCAGACATTGGGTCAAATGGAGTTATGGCAAGAGGCAGAGGACGCTACCCTATTCGCAATAAAATGCGGTTCGTTGGCGGATTCCGTATATGCAAGTGCAACGGCAACGTTATCGCAATTTAGCGGACGAAAGAAGAATTTTGAGGAAGCGTTGCGTTGGGCAAATGAATCTCTCTCCAAAGTGCCTAACCAGTTGTTTGGATTAAGTTTAAAGGCACATTCGTTGCTATATATGTGCAGATTTGCAGAGGCAGAGGTTGCATTCAAAGAGGCATTATCGTTATTCACATTGAAGGAACGGATGCCGCGTTCGGGCTTTGATATAGATATATCCGAGGAATTATTGAATAAAGGATTGGCTGCTGCCAGAAATAAGGATGAACATTATAGATAGGTAATTATCTACTACTCCACTTCCTAACCCATACAATGTTTGATGTCAATGATAATAAATTCATAAGTATAAAATTATCAATGGCTTTTCCCCAGATGATGTAATTGGTCTCTATGATGCAATTATATTCAATCACTCCTTTTGAGCATCTGCCATTCCCTACATATTCAATACGTATGAAAGGTTTTTTGTCAATCTAACAAAATAAGCCCCTGCAGTGAATCTGCTCATATCTATTGTATATTCAAGTGTTCCATCAGATACCACCATTGAGGTATAAACGATGTTCCCTCTCAAATCCATTACCTCTATTATGCTTTCGCCCATAATGTTTGTTGCATCCAGCGTTACCATATCTGATGTGGGATTCGGAGAAATGCTATAACTCATTATAACCACGTCTTCTCCATCTCCATTCTTATAATAACCATTTTTGAGCCAATAATCTAAATCAAAATGTCCATAATCACTGCTACTATATCCTCTTACCTTCATATATACATCACCTGTCGTTTTTGCTTGATACTTTATATAAGACCACGCAACATAACAACCAATTGGTAAAACTCTACTTGCGTCGTCATTGTATTATAGATAGTTACTGCCAGGGATAGGTCCTACATTAGGACTTGCAATCGCAGCAGATAATGTTGGATAAAGACCAAACCAAGTATCAAAAGTTATAGTTCCTATATTTTAATATGAACTTGTAAAACTAAATTAAAAGAATGCAACAGGATTTTGCTCAATAAAGATACCAAACAATAACGCAGGTTCGCCAGATGAGCCCGATGCTCCTAGTGGAATGTAGTTGTAGGTATTGGATAAAAATCAAAGGCAGAGGTCGTATGGCTTCTGCCTTTTTTTTATTTATTTAAGAAAAATTTGTCAATCTTTGGATAGTTCATAAAATAATGTTATTTTTGTAATGCTATAACAAATAAAGAAGAGAAGTGTTATCATCACTCTCAACTCTTACATTTAATTAATGTTACAATCTAACCAAATATATTTGGCTCGTGGTGTCACATCTTATTATCATACCTAATGGTAACATATTAAATGCTTCTGTTTGTTATAGCAAATTAAACAGTCCACGGGCTGTTTAAAAGAATGCTAATTATTACAAACAATTATAAGGAGGCATCTTTATGCAAAAAGAATTACAAATAAACTACTTATCAACTAATACTCAAAAGGAGGTGTAAGATGGAGGGGGTTATTATTATACTATCTGTAGTGCTAGTAATAGCATTCATTAAAAGAGATTGGATTAAGGAACTCCGTCTTAAAAATCGGAGAAACAAAATCTATGAATCTGCAACTTCAGAACAAAGAGTTAAGCGAACAAAAATTGTAGAGGAGGCAAAAAATTATCATAACTTTAGTTCTTGGAATGAGGAGAATGAACTTCTCAAATTCGAATGCTTGAGTATTGAAGAAATGGAAGCAAAGTTAGAAGTTTGGAAAGCGAAAGAAGAGAAACAGCAAGCTGAGGAAGAGAAACAGCAAGCTGAGGAAGATAATGAGAAAATGGAAATAGAAAAGAAATTGGGAGCGAATTTAGAAAATTTATATCTTACAGATTTTGTATTAACTTCTAAACAAGTTCGTGATATTAAAGATTATACTAAAGAATATGATGGTGATATTAGGGCAGAAGCAATAGCTAATATCTGTCATTGGCTTAAAGAAAATATGAGTGTTGCAGATTATGATGAATTTGATTCCCTTTGGGATAGTTATTTCAACGAACCAATACCACCTGACTCCGATATAGATCCCTTTAAATGGCGTGAAGCGATAGTCAATAATTATTTCGGGGCTTGTAATGATAAAAAAAAGGAAATCCTGCTAAAAATAAAGAAAGAGCAAGCAAATACAAAATCCAACGGAGGGAATGGGTAATGAATGACACAATTATTAATGGAATTTTCTCTTTATCAGGTGTATTGGTTGGTGGATTGTTTATGTATTTAGCAACTAAATATGACAAAGATAATATGAGATTGAGGAATAAAATGGACAAATTGTCTAGCCAAGTTGCGTCATATTGGCATTTAGAAAAGTTGTATTCTGATGAATTAAGCAAACATATAAGTAAACCTCCGAAAACTATATTACAAGAATATAGAGATAAAATTGAAGAGAAGGGATATGAAAGACCAACAATGACAGAAAATGGTACCAAAAAGTATATTGTAGAGTAATGAATATCCTAATCAAAAAAAACTATACGTTGCCGAAAATATAGGAACAGTTGGTAGAGTAGGCAATCACCCAATAACAACAGAGGTATAAAATGGGATTATTTTCAAAATCCAAAGATTCAATTTTAGATGATATAGCAAGAGCTCAAGGTGACCTTGAGCGAGAGAAAGTAAAATTAGCAGAGTCCAAAAAGAATAATGGCAACCCCACTCAGCATATGAATAGAATTGCGACTATTAAAACCAATATTGCGCAGTTAAAGGCAGACCTAAAGAAGGCAAAGTAACATTATGTGTATCCTCCCACGCCTTCGGGTGTGGGAGTTTTTTTGTTAGTTCCCTTCCTGTAGGGCGATATTAGAGAATATTATCCATTCACACATTCAGTTTCTGCACCAAATCATCAGAGAATTCCTTCTCTTTGTTTTTGTTATAAAATTTTGGCACGCCCGTTATGTAATATTTAGTCCGAGCATCCGAATAATCTATTTGCGAGAGGAATTCCTCCTTCCACTTATCAAACTGCAGAATGTTGTTGCCTTTTGGCTCTATAAACACTTGAAAAATTTGATGTTCTCCATCTTTTTCTTTGCAAAATAGCAGGAAATCCGGCTCAAAGCCCCTGCCATCATCAAAGTTGTATATCTTAATTACTTGCTCATTTCTCACCAAATATATTTCTTCATACTTAATTGCTATTTCATTATAATGGCTCTCAAAGAAATTCACAAATTCTATCTCTTCGCTGGTTGCATAATGTTCTTCATATACATACCAGTCGGGCTTGTGATTTATACGGCTTCTTGTATAGTTTGCAAACTCCGCCTTGCTTAATCCATATTTTTTGGTTGCTAAAAACACTTTCCCAAAATCAGCCGCAAAAAATTCTCTGCTTCCAGTATACTTCGGCTGTGAATTGTGTTCTAAATACATTCCACCTAACAATTTATACACAGCTAACATTTTGTGTTCATTAGATATTTTATTTATATTGCCTTTGAATACTATCTCTCTGTTTATCAGATACTTATTAATGAAATCCGATATAGAATTAATATCCTTATATCTATCCTTTAATTTATCAAAAGTGAAATTTTTGTGTTTGCTAATTGCATAACGAATTATATGTGCCGGAATATCCGATAATTTAACACTCTTAGAGCCAGAAGAAGTATATACTTGCTCTTTGGATAGTATATCATTCTCTATCGCCTTAGATACAACGGCATTGTAAGTCGGAAGTAGGTAGTCAATTGGAAGCGTATTCTTTTCTATAATCTCCCCATTTCCTGTATAAACCTGCTTATTTGTATATACTTTACCTTTTTTGTATAAATCCGTTTCCTTAAAACTATCTTTCATTCTCATTTCTTTTGTGTATTCATCTATTAATCCTTCTTTAACAAGGGCTTGCTTAATTTCAGATACATATCTGCTATCGTTCAATGTATGATAATACAAGGTCTCTATTATCTTTAATGGATGCTCCGGTTCATTGTCGTATTTCCTTCTATATTTATCATCACTATCATCTGTAATAAAGGGATAATACCTTGCTC
The DNA here is from genome assembly GCA_031261605.1 of Ignavibacteria bacterium. Taxonomy (GTDB): domain Bacteria; phylum Bacteroidota; class Ignavibacteria; order Kapaibacteriales; family UBA2268; genus WRLB01. The sequence continues at coordinate 31,015 of JAISJI010000036.1, forward strand.
CTCGACCAATTAACTGCGCTTCCGATGTTGTTCCCTTTCCTACTTTGTTGTGCCCAGAGTCACGCGTTTCATATAATCTCACTATATCAAATAAATTTAATACATCCCATCCTTCGCTTAACATATCCACTGCAAAAATTGCTCTAATAGGATTATTTGCTGCATCTTCCAATGTATTCATATATTTTGCATAATTATTCTTTTTATTGGAATCTACTGCGATGCAATTATTGTGAGTAAATGAATGTTGCATCTCTGTAATTAATTCTCTCGTTGAAAGATTTTTATTATTCATATAGTTACGTATTTCACTCCCTATATTTGTATTTGCATCTTCTAAATCTGTAACCTGCATATTCAATAACTGCTCTACCCGCTCCTCCGTTAAATTATCTATTAATTTCCGAAATATTTTATAATTTGTATCCGAATCCTTTATTATCTTTGACTTAAAGAGTATAACCGGCTTAAAATTACTTCTTAAATAATCCGCCGCTACTTTACCCCTATATATATTAAATAACACAGCATACAACATTCTATCTTCCAATTCCCCTTGAAAACGGAAGAGATTTATCTCCTTAGAATACTTATCTTCTCTATATTCCTTCAAATCATATCTATATATCACCTTATCTCTATATTTATTCGCTATTTCTTTAGTATTGTAATCCGTTGTTGCAGTAAATTCCAATATTATATTATCTTTATTTGCTTCCTTTACACTTTCAATTGTGTTTTCCCACGATGCAAACGCTTGCTGTCCATTCTTTGTATCCGCATTCAAATGGTGTGCCTCATCTGCTAACAACACAATCTTCATACCTGCTATGTCTTCTATCGTTATGCCATTTTCTTTCACATTCTCTAAGTCCTGATGCAACTGCTGTATAGTGCTGAATTTTATATTTATTGCATAATCATCGCTATCATTCCAGTATCCGTTCGCCTCCCGTATCTTAATCTCCCGACCATCTATTACTATCCGCTCGCTAAATAAATATTTGTCCGATGCGCTATCTATAAAATTAACCTTCGTCTTCTCTATTATATTGGTCGCATTTACAAAAAATAGAAAATTCCTATAACCCTGCTGATATAAATACAACATCAAACCCGCCATTATTAACGTCTTACCACTACCCGTAGCCATATTGTATAACAAATGAGCAGGATTTGTCCGCTCATCATATTCGGTTGAATAATAGATAAATCGCTGAAATGCCTTCATTTGATAAGGACGCAATGTATGACGTAAGTTATCCATAATACAAGGAGGTAACTCTATATTGCTTATCATTTTGTCCGCTATCTTATTATCAAAGGTCGCATATAAAAACTCTTTTTCCAATATTTTACCCATTACTTACCTCCATAAAAATCATTCGTTAACGCCTTCTCTGAATCTGTGCATACAAAATCCACATCCTCCAAAGACGACAAATTGACATATATCTGGTTCTTATCCAAGAGACCCATTATAACCTGTATTTGCTTATTCAAATCCAATTTCATAAATTCGCTCTCTGCGTCTCGCAAATCCGCATCCAATGCAGATATATCCACATTATAACATAAAAAGGACTTCTCCCTTATATCATTCCACAATGCTAACAAATCCTCTGTATTCTTTGCAGCAGTAAGACGTTCCTCAAAGTGTTGATTATACTTCTTCAGTTCGAAGTATATGAAACTACCACCACCTTGCCAATTCATTGCTTTTGAGATACCGCCTTGTTCGCCATCAATTACTTTTTTCAAACGTTCTATGGTTATATTTTCTATATAATCCATTTGCTCAATACCAATATATTGCCTACCCATTTTGTGTGCTACGGCGGCGGTTGTCCCGCTACCCGAAAAGAAATCTAAAACGAGGTCGTTTTCTTCGGTTGATATTTCAATTATAAATTTCATTAGATTTTCTGGTTTTGGGTTATTGAAAATAGTTCTTTCAAACAAAGCAAAATGTTCTGTTTTCCCTGTTCTTGTTCTACTAAATCTTTCATCTAATAAAAGGCTGCGAGGTATTGCACCTTCTTTTTGATAATTTTTTGTATAAACATTTCCATCTTTAAATACCAGTTCATCATATCGTTCTTTTATGGTTTCTTTTCCCCATCGCCAAGTTGCATTAGGATTATTTTTATCTTTATGTTTTGGGAAATAAGAGTTCCCTTCATTATCTTTAATTTCATAGTCTAAAGATTTGGAATATCTTATACTCTGTTTATCTAATCTATCAAGAGCATATTTCCCTTTTTCATCTTCCAAATTATAACTTGTTGTAACATTGGCATCTTTGTCTAAATTAAAGAAAAGTTGTATTGCATTTTTGGAATAGCATAAAATATATTCGTGGTCTATTGCTACATAACGACTATCATTTGCACCACCACTTTTACCCTTCCAAATAAAATTTGTAATAAAATTTTCTCTTCCAAACACTTCATCCATTAATACTTTCAAATACGCTTGCTCGTTATCATCACACTGCACAAAAATCACTCCATCCTCCCGCAATAACTCCCTTGCTATCTCCAACCTGTTCTTCATAAACACCAACCACGTAGAATGATTAAAACTATCATTATACTTAAATCCATCATTTCCCGTATTATACGGCGGGTCAATATATATCAACTTCACCTTCCCAATAAACTGCTTCTTCAATGAATGCAATGCACACAAATTGTTTCCCTTGATAATCAAATTATTATCCGTAAGTTTCTCTGCAATCGGCTTACCATACACTTTCTTATTTGTCAGCACCTTTGGTTCGAGGAGTTGTGTAATTTCGTCTTGTGCGAGTATGTTATTGAAAAATATCTCTTTACGTCCTTTGTCTTCGGCAGTCATACCGCCTTCGAGGTAGCAATCTTTATATGGGAAATTAAGCACAACATCTTTGTTTGTATGCAGATATTTATTTCCGACCGACAGCCCAATTTTATTTGCAAATGCGGTATAACTATCGGGCAGAAATTGCTTCTGGTCTATAAAGAACATAAAATTCTTAGTATCAAATACCACCGCTTCACCCACTTTCTTAAAGAATTTTTCTTTGAAGTCAGGTGCCGATAGCAAGAGTTTGAACAGCGTTTCATTACCATCGTAAGCGTATTGAACGGTGCGGTTTTTGTTAAGTTTTCCTGTATCGCTATCCACTAGTTCGGGTATAGACATAAGCAGGGAGTTGAATTTATCTAATATTTCCATATATATAAGGATGTTAAGTTATTATGTTATAAAATAGGGTTCGAGACGACTTTAGCGGATAATTTTTAATGATTTTTAGTAATAATTTATATGCAGATAAAAGTTGTTTTTATTTGCATATAAACTTCGCCAACCATCAGTAAACCCGCTGAATCTTTCGTCGAGTTCAATTTTGCAGGATTTAAAGATACTATTTTTTCCGCAATAATTTGCAATGCGTTCGCGTATTTTTTATAAATTTTCACTCTCGCAGAAGCGATTAGCAAATACATCAGATATAATAAAACACTGCGACCAACAAGTGGCTCGTAGAATTTGTTGGAAAGTTTTAAAGATGATGAACTACTGACAATAATTTCAATGCCAACCACTTCATCAAGCAAATGAGTAGGGAAACATAGTTGAAAAGTGAATGAAATTAGTTATTTTTGTAACATAAGATTAAGCAAGGAATCAAATTATGTCGCAATCAAAATCCAAATTCGTCACCAATAAAGAAGGGAAAAATACATTAAAGAAACGCATTAGCAATATTATGGACTCCACGGAGAGTGTAGATATTCTGGTGGGTTTCTTTTATTTTTCTGGTTTTAGCGAACTTTATAACGGACTTAAAGATAAGAAAGTTAGAATTCTTGTTGGCAAAGATATAGAAAAAGAAATCACTAATAGAGATAAGTATTATAAAAAATTAGTGGATACCTTTAATTCAAATCCATCATACGACAATAAAAATTCCGTTGATGCCTTTAATGTGTATCGCCAAAAATTAGAAAATGGGACGCTTGAAGTCCGAATGACCAGCGAACCCAATCACGCTAAGTTATATATATTTAATTATTTGGAAGAAAAGAACAACAATGGTGAAGACATAGGAAGAGTTATCACCGGTTCGAGCAACTTCACAGCCAGCGGTTTGCAGCACCAGCACGAGATAGATGTGATATTAAATGATAGCAGGGATGTGGAAGAAGGTCAAGCCATTTTTGATGAATTGTGGGAAAATGCTGATAAGATATTAGATAAGAATAGGTTAGATAACTTTAGAACGCAAGTGATGGATAAAATTTGGATTGGTCAAAATCCATCTCCATATTTAATGTATTTGCGTGTATTGGACGAATATTTTTCAATTAAATCAAATGGTTATATTGAAACGCCGAGCGAAATAACTAATAGCGAATTTACAGACCTGAAGTATCAGATAGATGCAATAAAAATGGCTATTCAAATTATCAATGCTCACAATGGAGTTCTCATTGCTGATGTAGTTGGACTTGGAAAGAGTATAATTGCCTCAACAGTAGCTAAGCATTTGAATTTACGAGTAATTATTATTGCACCTCCACATTTGGTAAAGCAATGGGAGGATTACAAGAACGCTTTCAAATTCAATAGTTTAATAATTGAAAGCAGAGGAAAATTAGATAAAGTAATTGTTCAATATCATAAGCAAGTGGAAAGAGATAATGAAGAGAAGTTTCTGGTGATAATAGACGAGGCACATACATATCGCAATGAAAATACATATGATTATGCGTGTTTACACAATATTTGTCTTGGCAATAAGGTTATGCTATTGACAGCGACTCCATTTAACAACAGACCTGCCGATGTTTTTGCTATGCTAAAATTTTTCCAAATACCTGCCCAATCTACTATACAAGCGATTGAAAGATTGGGAGATGAATTCTATAGATTGACCAAAGAATACGATACATTGAAGAAAGAGCAGAAGGATAAAAAAATAGACAAAAAGAAAACTGATGAAAAAGCCAACCAAATATCCAAGCAAATCAGAGAGTTAATCAATCCTGTTATAATTCGTCGTTCTCGGTTGGACTTAGACATAATACCATCATATAGAGAGGATTTGCTCGCCAATAATATGGAGTTTGCAAAAGTCGCTCCGCCTGAATTATTGGAATATGATTTGGGAGAAATTGCCGAGTTATATTATGATACTTTGCAATGGATTTCGTTTAAACAAGGGACAGAAGGCGAGGACATTTCATTGCTGAGCGGTTTCAAAGCAGCAAGGTTTATGCCATCTGTATATTGTAAGGAGGAGCGTAGGGAGAATTTAAGAGACCTGCTTGAAAAAGAGTATGGAGATTATTTTAACTTCCGTGAAGGTCAGAAGAATATGGGTAATTTTATGAGACGTATGTTAGTGCAGCGTTTTGAGAGTTCGCAAGCAGCATTTAAGTTATCTATTGAGCGGATGGTAGAGAATTATAAAAAATATATTGAATGGATTGGATACCTCCAAGCGGCGCCGATGTTTAAGCGAGGTGGATTGCCGGACGTAGAAGGGTTGCTTGATTATGATGCTGATATGGAATTGGAAGAAATACCGGAATATAAGAATTTGAAAGAACGAGGACTTATTAAAATTCCTTTGGAATATCTGAATAAAGATTTTATGAAGGATGTCACCAGCGATTATAACCATCTTAAAGAACTTCAAGAAAAATGGAACAAAATAGACATAGACCCAAAATTAGATAGTTTTGTAAAAATCATTAAAGAGAAATTAAAGAAAGAGCCAGACCGAAAAATAGTTGTATTCAGCCAATACAAAGATACCGTAGAGTCGGTGTTTGATGAATTAAAATCAAGTGAATAAAAGTATTTTCCTATACATCAAAAGATGCAAGCGAGCGAAATAGAGAGATAGTAAAGAAAAACTTTGATGCAGGATATTCTATCGAAAGTCAAGCCAGTGATTTTGATATATTGGTTGCAACGGATGCAATATCAGAAGGTTATAACTTACATAGAGCGGGAACAATATTTAATTTTGATATACCGTATAATCCTACAAGGGTTATACAGCGTGTCGGTCGTATCAATCGTATCAACAAGAAGGTCTTTGCTCAACTGTTTATTTACAATTACTTCCCTTCAGATATTGGTGAAAAAGAAACACGGACAAAAGAAATATCTACGCTGAAAATGCAAATGATACATAACATTCTGGGCGAAGATACACAAACCCTTACGGCAGATGAAACACCACAAGCATTCTTTGAGAAACAATTTAATGAAATACAGAGGCAGTGGGATAGCGAAAAGAATTGGGACGCCGACTATAGAGCATTCTACGACACAGTAAAAAACACCGAGGATATGGCTGAAGCCCGTAAAATACCGCATAGAACAAGGATTAGACGCATCGGCAAAGAAAACGCTGTTCTCCAATTTGCTAAGAGTGGCGATAACTATATATTTAAGCATAGCAGTTATGCCATTTCAACAGAAGCAGCAATTAAACTGTTCGAGGCAACTAAAGATGAACAGGGCTACGAGTTTTCGGATAATGGATGGAAATTGTATAATAATATTCCAGATGAAGAGACGTGGATGAAAGAGACAAAAACAGTTCCATTGACGAAAAAAGATAAACCCTCAAAGGCAGACCTAAACCTTAAAGTTTCTGATAAATTGGAACTCATTAGAAGGGATTTAGATGCTGAAGAATATTATCAGGACTTGAAGTATATGCTTAATAATGGAGCCATTGACGAGTATTCAATGCGAGAAATAGATAAATTAGCCAAACAAGATTACGCTAAAATATATGATATTATTCCACCTCAACTCGCAAAGAAATGCAGACATACAGAGGAACACGGCAATACCAAAAATGCTGCTGTTATTTTATTGCAAGAATTTTATAACGGAAAATAAATGATTAATTCTACTCAAATCCAATATGATTTAACGGCTACATACGACCGTCAGCGCTTCGTATCATTGCTTGCCGATTTCTTTCCAAACGATTTTGAAAAGAAAATAGAACCAATAACAGAAGTTAGTTTCAATACCGACTATGTAACATCTATTACACGGCTTGGTGAGTGTTCTACCTTTGGTATCAAAATGTTTGAGATACACCATAACTCGAAGCGTGATGCACGTGTAGGTGTAACTAAGGAGGCGTTTAACTTGCTCGCAGAGGAACGCTGCCAGCGGGCTTTGATTTCATTTATTCCCGATAATGACACAAGCGGTCAATACCGCTTTTCGTTAGTGCAAGTGGAATTAGAAGCCATCGGCAGTAAGGTTAAGCGTAAGTATTCAAATCCACGCCGCTGTTCGTTTATTCTTGGCAAGGATATTGTTCACAATACTCCACAAAAGTTTCTATTGGATAAAGGAAGAATTGAAAGCATAGAGGATTTGAAAGAGCGGTTTTCCGTGGATGCACTAACTAAAGAATTCTATAATGATATTTTTGGCTGGTATCTGTGGGCATTGTCGGACGACAATGGCTTCAAGGTTACTTACCCAAATGATACTGCAACCGAAGCCGATGATAGAATAATAGAAGAGCACTTGCTACGACTGATTATTCGCCTAATGTTCGTATGGTTCATCAAGCAAAAGAAACTTGTGCCGGACGAAATATTTGACCAAGAGCAACTCCGCTCCATCCTGAAAAACTTCATACCTACAAGCAAAAAAGACGGCAATTACTATAACGCTATTTTGCAAAACCTATTTTTTGCTACGCTCAACCGTCCAATCGATGAACGAGATTTTGCAGTAGAAGGCGGCGACAGATGGAACGAAAACTACGGCATAAAGACACTTTACCGCGATGCGATGGAAGACACTTACTTCAACAAAACACACGAACAAATTATCGCTCTCTTCAAGCGAGTCCCATTCCTCAACGGCGGGCTATTCGAGTGCTTGGACAAAGAGCAAGACGACAACGGCAAAATATTTTATTATGATGGATTCAGTAGAGCAAAAGGAAAACAAAAGCGCGCCTTTGTGCCGAATGTCCTATTCTTTAAAGAGGAACGGGGCTTGCTCCATATTTTCAAACGCTACAATTTTACCATCGAAGAGAACACTTTAACCGATGCTGTGGTTTCGCTCGACCCAGAACTGCTCGGCAAAATATTCGAAAACCTACTCGGATATTATAACCCCGAAACACAGCAGTCCGCTCGCAAATCCACCGGCTCATTCTATACACCACGCGAAATCGTCGACTATATGGTGGACGAATCAATTTACGCATACTTAAAGCAAGCAGTCGGCGATAATTGGAAAGAACAAAAAGTTAAAACATACCTCGCTCTTACTCAAATCAAAGTCCTCGACCCCGCTTGCGGCTCTGGAGCATTCCCTATGGGCATCCTAAACCGCATCGTATCTATAATAGAGGAAAACGAACTCTCAAAAGATAAAATTTACGAAATCAAAAGAAACCTTATTGAGAAGTGCATCTACGGCGTGGATATTCAATCAATCGCCGTCCAAATCTCTAAACTCCGCTTCTTTATCTCACTTATCATTGACCAAACACCCGATTGGAATAAGCCAAACTTCGGGATGCTACCGCTGCCTAACCTAGAAACAAAATTCGTAGTAGCTAACACACTTATCGGTATCCAGCGAAAAGAAGGACGTCTAGAAAGCACCGAAGTTGATGACATTAGAGAGGAACTACGCAGAGTGAGAGCTGCTCACTTCTCTGCTAAAACCGCTAAACAAAAGAAGGAACTACGCTCCAAAGACAAAGAATTACGAAACAATTTAGCGAAATTGTTAAAGGATAACTTCGCCGAAAAGGATATCCGACAACTTGCTCAGTGGAACCCATACGACCAAAATACACATTCACAATGGTTCGATGCCGAGTGGATGTTCGGAGTAACCGAGGGCTTTGATGTGGTTATTGGCAATCCGCCGTATATCGATTCTGAAACAATGACTAATATAGGGCTTGAATGGGAACGAAAATTTATTGTCAAAAATTTCAAATATATTTCCGGAAATTGGGATATTTATATGGCATTTTTTGAAAAAGGGTTAGATTTATCTGAAAATATTTTATGCTATATTACGCCTGATAAATGGTTATCAAAACCTTTTGGACAAAAATTTAGAGAATTTTGTATGATTCCTAAAATGAATAAAATTGCTCGCGTTGGAAGTAATGTTTTTGAAAATGTAAGAGTTGATGGAATTATTTCTTTATTTGTTCAAAATTCTGAAAATTTGATAACCCTAAAATTTGGTAATACAAAAGAGATAAAAACTATTGCAACTACAAATAAGAACGAAATTGATAAACCTTATTTGATTGATTATTTGTTTTCTGAAAATTCAGCGTTAATCAACAAAATAGAAAAATCGGTTTCAAAAAAAATATTTGATTTTGCGATTTGTGAAGGTGCGTGTGCAACAAGCGATGCTTATAATTTAGTTCCATTCGTTGAAAATAATAATGATTTTAATGAAAACGATTACTTCAAATTAATAAATACAGGAACCATTGAAAAATATGGTAATCGTTGGGGGACAAAAGAAATTATATATTTAGGGAAAAAATTACTTTTTCCGATTGTTAGCCGTCAAAAATTTACTGAAAATTTTGGCAAATCTTATGTGTCAAAAGCGATTAAGCCAAAAGTGATTTTTAAAGGGTTGAACCTATTAGATGCTTGTATTGATTTCAAAGGTAATATTTTACCTGCAAAATCAACTTTAGTAATTTGTAGCGAAAATTCCGATTTGTTAAAATATTTGTGTGCAATAATTAATTCCAGATTGTCAATGTTTTATATCAAAAATAAGTATGCTTCAAGTAGTTATTGTGGCGGAATTACATTTACAAAAGATATGATAAACAATTTTCCAATTACCGATGTACAGCAGCCGCTCATTGCATTAGTAGAACAAATTTTGCAATCAAAAGAGCAAAACGCTGATACGAGCGCATTGGAAAAGAAAATAGACAAATTAGTATATGGATTATATGGATTGACGAAGGAGGAGATAAAGGTGGTGGAAACTTAATGCAATGGTAGGAAGCCAATTACAAGAACCGCCAAAAAAATTTGCAAAAAAAACAAAAAAAATGCGTATATTTGCGTTATGAAAAATTTCGCAGTCATATTACTTCTATTCGTTTTCGGCTTCTCTGTTACCGCTCCATTGTGGGAACAGCAGGTTGCTGCATACCAAGTATGCCAAAACGACTCTAATTGCGATGATGGCTGCTGTTCCGAGTTCTGCTCGCCTTTTCACGCTTGTAGCCATTGCCACGGATTTCTCTTTACGGAGGGACCAGATGGCATTGCATTGCTACACTCCAAATTTAATCCTATCCCATATTCGCAACATCACATCTCGCATTTCTGTGGCGACATCTGGCAACCTCCCAAAATCTCTTAATCAATAATAGCAAGCAACATTTTGCTTTCTGTGTCAATTAAATAATTTGGCACTATCATTATTTTTAAAAATAGTTATTATTTATTAATAGGAAAATTTATGTTTGATAAAATAATCAGGTTCTCAATAGAGAACAAGATGGTTATTTGCATACTTACATTGGTTTTAGTCGTTTGGGGAATTGTTTCGGTGATTAATCTGCCGATTGACGCTACACCCGACATTACCAATAATCAGGTGCAGATAATCACACAAGCCCCAACACTCGGGGCACAGGAGGTGGAGCAATTTATTACCACTCCGATTGAACTTGCTATGGCTAATATTCCCGATGTAATTGAGCAGAGGAGCATCAGCCGTAGTGGTATATCCGTTATTACTATCGTCTTCAAAGATGAAACGGATATTTACTGGGCAAGGCAACAAATAAGCCATCAGTTGAAAGAAGCCGAAGCCCTTATTCCATCTGGCTTGGGTAAGCCATCGCTTGCACCAATTACTACCGGCTTGGGTGAGATTTACCATTACGTTCTCCGTCCAGCAAAAGGATATGAAGAGCAGTATTCCGATATGGATTTACGGACAATGCAGGATTGGATTGTAAAACGCCAACTCGCTGGAACAGAAGGCATTGCTGAGGTCAGTGCTTGGGGCGGACACGTTAAGCAATATGAAATTGCATTGGATAACGATAAACTTGCATCTATGAATATCAGCATTGCCGAAATTTACGAAGCATTAGAGCGTAACAACGAAAACACCGGTGGTAGCTATATTGAGCAGGGTGCTAATTACTACTTCATTCGTGGGCTTGGCTTAGTGCAAACTTTGGATGATATTGAGCGCATAGTAATTAAAAATTCTGGCTCAACACCTGTGCTGATACGCGATATTGCTGATGTGCAAATCGGCTCTGCGATGCGTTACGGTGCAGTTACACGTAATGGCGAAGGCGAAGTTGTTGCAGGTATTACGCTAATGCTCAAAGGCGAGAATTTTTCAAAAGTTATCGCCAATGTCAAGGAGCGAATGCAGCAGATACAAAAGAGTTTGCCGGAAGGTGTTGTGATTGAGCCGTTTATTGACCGCACGGAATTAGTTGGACGAACAACATTGACGATAGCGAGGAATCTGCTGGAAGGTGGATTGATAGTGATTTTCGTTTTGGTCTTGTTGCTTGGTAATTTCCGTGCAGGACTAGTTGTAGCATCGGTTATTCCTCTGTCTATGCTTTTCGCTATTGGTATGATGAATCTATTCGGCGTAAGTGGAAATCTTATGAGTTTAGGTGCTATTGACTTCGGATTAATTGTGGATGGTGCGGTAATTATCGTAGAGACAATAGTTGCACGCATTGCGAATATAAAAACACAACTAAGTCGCAAAGAAATGGATATGGAAATTTACGCTGCTGCCTCTAAAATCAGGACAAGTGCAGCATTTGGCGAAATCATTATCTTGATTGTCTATCTGCCAATTCTTACATTGGTAGGTATTGAAGGGAAGATGTTTCGTCCGATGGCACAGACCGTTGCATTTGCTATCTTGGGAGCATTCATTCTTTCACTAACTTATGTGCCGATGCTCAGTGCATTGGTATTGGGCAGAGTAAAGCATATTGCGACAAAAGAAAATTTTTCAGACCGTCTGATGAATATAGCAAAGTGTATATACACTCCGATTTTGGATTTCGCATTGCGTTGGAAAAAGACAATAGTAACGGCTATGGTCGTGCTTTTTGTAGCATCTCTTTTCCTATTCAATAGATTGGGTGGCGAGTTCATTCCGACTTTGGAAGAAGGTGATTTGACCGTTGAGATTAGTATGGCACAAGGAACTTCACTCTCGCAGGTAATAGAGACATTTGGTATGGCGGAGAAGATTTTGAAAGAACGCTTTCCAGAGATAAAGCAAGCCGTAACCCGTATTGGTAGTGCCGAAATACCATCTGACCCAATGCCAATAGAGCGTGGTGATATGATGCTATCTATGATTCCAAAGGAAGAATGGAAGACAGCCAGTAGCCGCGAAGAGATGACGGAGAAGATGGAAGAAGCACTTGCATATATCCCCGGTATCCATTTTGAAATATCGCAGCCGATGGAGATGCGATTCAATGAACTGATTACCGGTATTCGTCAGGATGTAGCAGTTAAGATTTACGGCGAGGATTTAGATGTGCTTGCTTCACAGGCGAATAAAGTTGCATCGCTAATTAAGGATGTAGATGGTGTAAATGAGCCGTATGTAGAGAAAGTGAGCGGTCTTCCCCAAATTCAGGTGGAATACAATCGCGAGCAAATTGCCCGTTATGGCTTATCAATAAGCGATGTAAATAATATTTTACGCACTGCTTTTGCTGGTAGTGTAGCAGGAGTGGTATTTGAAGGCGACCGCCGTTTTGATATGGTTGTGCGTCTAAAAAAGGAACTTCGGAATTCTTTCGAAAGTATTGAAAATCTATATATTCCGCTACCTTCTGGCATCAGTATTCCACTTAGTCAAGTAGCGACAATCGGCTATAAGACCGCTCCGGCAGAAATCGGACACGAGGACGGATTACGCCGTATTTATGTGGGCTTCAATGTTCGAGGACGCGATATTGAAAGCACCGTTAGCGAAATACAAACTATACTTTCCAACGAATTGGAATTGCCATCTGGTTACTACTATACATACGGAGGCGAGTTCCAAAATCTGAAGGAAGCGGTGGAGCGTTTAGAAATTGCTGTTCCTGCTGCTTTGCTATTAATTTTTGCATTGCTATACTTTACCTTCCGCAAACTGAAATTATCGCTTTTGATTTTCACCGCTGTGCCTCTATCTGCTATTGGTGGAATTTTCGCATTGTGGTTGCGTGGGATGCCGTTTAGTATTTCGGCAGGTGTTGGATTTATTGCATTATTCGGTGTGGCGGTGCTTAATGGCATTGTGCTTATCGGTCAGTTCAATCAACTAAAAGAAGATGGTATAACGGATATTTACGAAAGAGTAAAGCGAGGCACAATGATTCGGTTGCGTCCGGTATTGATGACTGCACTTGTTGCGTCATTAGGTTTTTTGCCGATGGCACTTTCGACGAGTGCAGGTAGCGAGGTGCAGAAACCATTAGCTTCTGTGGTAATTGGTGGATTGATTACTGCAACGCTATTGACTTTGCTGGTGTTACCGGTGCTGTATATTTTATTCGAACGCAAAATTCATTTGACCAAAAAAATGGTAAAAGATAAATCTTCTATTGTGCAACTCGTTACTTTTCTATGCTTATCGGTTCTTTTCGCTGGAAATGCGGATGGACAGCAAATCCGTAAGACATTACCAGAATGTATAGAAATGGCATTGCAAAATAATCTTCAAATACAATCCGCTAAGTTGGAAGTGGAACAGGCGAAAGCACTACAAGGAACGGCGTTTAACCCAGAAAAGACAAGCATTTCATACGAACAAGACCCACTTACAACCGATTGGATTGATAAAAAAATAAGTATTTCACAAAGCATAGAATTTCCAACGGTTTATATTTCACAGTCAAAAATGCTGAAGCAGGAAACAGCATTGGCAAAGAAATCGGAATTCGTAACTCGAAACGAAATAACACGTAGCGTATCGGAGGCATACTTTAACCTATGCCGCAATATGCAAATAGTTAGCATTTTACAGCAGCAGGACACGCTTTACAGTGGCTTTATAGAGAATGCTACTATCCGCTTTAATGCCGGTGAGAGCAATAAGTTGGAGTTGCTCAACGCACAAAGATATGAACAAGAGAACCGCTTGCAGTTGCATAATACGAATATGGATTTGATAAACAGCCAGCTCGCTTTGCAACATTTGCTAAACACGCCTGAAATGATTTTACCATTTGAATCGCTTCAAAAAATGGCTGATATAACTATGGATACGGATATAACGAAAAATCCGCTTTTGGATTATTACGCACAGAAAATTAATCTCGGCGAAGCACAAATTAGTGTAGAGCAACATAAATTAATGCCCGATATTTTTGGCACTTATTCGTTTAACGATACGCACCTCCCCGGCTTTCAGATAGGATTGAGTATTCCCCTGTTTTTTAGTGCGAATGCAGCGAAAATCAAGACAGCAGAAATCCATAACGAGCAAATAAATATTGAACGCAAACAGACGCAACAATCACTAAAAAATGCTTATTTTGTGAATTATAACGAGTATTTAAAAGCAAGACAGAGTTTGGAATATTACGAAACGACAGGCATTGCTTCGGCAGATGAAATTATGCAAACAGCACAAACCGCATATAATACTGGCGAAATCGCTTATATGGAATATATCCAGAATTTGCAGATGGTTATAGCAATTCGTCTGCAATATGCCGATGCTTTGAACGACTTCAATCAATCAATAATCACTCTTAATTATATTAAAGGAGAAAATTAAAATGATAACAAATAAAATAAAAATAAATTTATTATTTATTGCGATTATCGCATTGCTTTTATCCTGCACTAGAAGCGAAAAATCAGGCGATAACGCAGAAGTGGAAGAAACTCATTCCACAGAAATAGAACTGACCGCACAACAAATACAGACGGTCGGTATAACGTTGGGAAAAATAGAAATGAAAAATCTCAACAGCGTAGTTCGTGCAAATGGGCAGTTAGTGCTTACCCCGCAAAATCAAGCCGATGTTAATTCGCTTACTTCTGGTATAGTTAGCGAAATATCGGTAATGGAGGGCTCTATTGTTCATAAAGGGCAGACAGTGGCTCTATTGGAAAATCTTGATATTGTGAGAATACAGGAGAATTACCTTACAGCCAAGCAGGACGCTATTTTGAGCGAGCAGGAATACGAACGACAGAAGCAATTGGACGCAAAAAATGCCGGAACAGGCAAAATATTGCAACAAGCAGTGTCCAAATATGAAAGTGATAAAGCACGCCTCAAAAGTTTGGAACTCCAATTAAATCAATTAAATATTGATGTTCGGAATTTAGCCACCGGAAAGTTGGTGCGTAACATTCCAATTACCGCACCAATCAATGGTGTTGTAGGCAAAATTTACGTAAAAACAGGGAGTTATGCCGATATGCAAACAACTCTGATGGAAATAACAGATAACTCGCAGGTGCATTGCGATTTACAGGTCTTTGAGAAGGATTTTCCCAAAGTAAAGCAAGGGCAATCGGTTGAGATAGGTCTGACAAATCAAGGTAATAAGTCCGTTACAGGCACTGTCTTTACGGTCAATAAATCCTTTGACAACGACAGCAAATCCATTACCATTCATACTCGTATCAATAAACCGGATAACTTGTTGCCGGGAATGTATGTTTCTGCACTGATTAATGTGGGAAACCAATCAGTTCAAGCAGTTCCTACCGATGCCATAGCCAATTCTGAAGGTAAAAAATATATATTTGTTGTCGCCAGCAAAGAAGCATCTGCAACACATTTTCGTAAAGTAGAAGTGTTGACGGGAGTTACTGAACTGGGATATATAGAGATAAATCCATTAGAAGAATTGCCCGAAGATGCTCAGATTATTACCAGAGGCGCATTTTATGTGATGTCTCAGGCAAGTGGTGGCGATGAAGAATAGATAGTTTTGCAGATAATTTATAAATCAAGTTTATACGCTAACAATTTAATATATAAACTAGTTACGAAAAGCATTTGTATCTCTAATAAATAAGTATTAATTTTGTAAATTAAATCATATATCATAATAAAAAAAAATATGAAAAATTCAGAATTTTCAGCTTCATTATCAGAGAAGCAAACCAAACTTAAAAACGCCGTAGCCCAATTAAAACAGGAGTTCGTGGGCATAGATTGCGTAATTGACCAAATCGCAGATACCATTGTATCGTGGTATTATTTTCCTGAAATGCAAGAAAAGCCCGTGCTGATTAATTTATGGGGTCTTACAGGCATCGGTAAGACCTCATTAGTCAAGCGATTAGTTGAATTGCTTGATTACAAAAATTTTTATTTCCATTTTGATTTGGGCGAGCCATCCCAGAATAAATTGGTGCGAGAATTTAGGCAAATAAACGATAGTTGCAATGGTAAGCCCTTTATTATTGGTATGGATGAGTTTCAATTCGCACGCACAATAGATGAAAGAGGTATGGAAAAAGAACGCAAGGATTTTTGGGAATTATTGGATAGTGGTAAATTTGATTTAATCGACTTCAGCAATAATATATGTGAATTTCGTGAAATAATTGATTTATTGAAGTTAGCGTTAAATAATAATGTTCAAGTAAGCAACGGAATTGTTGTAAATGGTAAAAAAGAATTTACAAAAATACTAAAAGAAATAAAAATAAAATGTTGGGGACATTATGATGAGGAGGAGGATAATAATAAAAAAGATAAAAATAAAATGTATTTTATTTCTGATATGTTAATTGACTATTCAAGAAGAAGGTTTGTAGAAGATAATACAATTTTTAATTCAGATTTGCGCGATAAATTTAATAAAATGGATGGGCAACAAACGGTAAATTATTTGGAAGAGTTATATGAAAATGATTTAGCTCCAAAGGTTGTTGATTGCTCTAAGTCATTGATTTTTGTGATGGGAAATTTGGATGAAGTATATTCTATGACAAAGAATTTTGACCCAGATATTAGTGCAAATGATTTTCATGAGCAGTCAAAATTAATTAATATTACAGACGTAAAAGATGCGTTATTGAAGCGATTTCGTAGCGAACAAATAGCGAGATTAGGCAATAATCATATTATTTATCCGACTTTCAGTGAAAATTCCTTTTATAAAATAATTAAATTGGAATTAGAAAAAATAAGCAAAAAAATTAATGATTTATACGGCATAAATATTCAATTTGATAAAAGTATTGAGAAATTAATTTATTGCGAAGGAGTATATCCTACACAAGGCACAAGACCAGTATTTACAACGGTTTATCAAATTATTAATGCACGTCTTGGAAGAATATTAACCGAAATATTTGTAGAAAAACGCGATATTGATTTGCTTATATTTTCGGTAGAAAATCCGGATTTTGAAAAAGAATTTTGCACACTAAAAATAGATTGCATAAAAAATAACGTTAGCATCCATAATATCAATGATATACAACAGCTTACACTTGGAAAATTACGTGAGCCAAAAAATAATGATTTGCAGGTAATTAGCGCTGTTCACGAGAGCGGACACGCCGTTATCTCCATTATTTTACAAAAGGTTATACCAGAAACAATTGTTTCAGTTTCGGCAAACAGCAATACTGGCGGATTTACTATTATTGAGGATTATTTTTTATACACATCTAAAAAAAATCTGACACATCGAGTTGCAGTATTATTGGGCGGAACTCTTGCTGAGCGACTTATTTTTGGCGAGGAAAATGCCACAATGGGCGGCTCTAAAGATATTGAAATCGCTACAGAACGGGCGTATCACGCATTTTACGAATGTGGTGCAAATGGGAAATTGCTCAATTATGGAAATCAATATGCAAGTAATAAAAAAGAAATAATTTATACACATAGTAACAGCGAAATAAATGAAGAAGTTAAGAAATTTATAGTGGATACACAAGAATTAGCAATGGAAATTTTGCAAAAACAAAAGACATTATTATTAAAATTATCTGTATATTTAAGTAAAAATCGTAGTATTGGCAAGGAAGAAATTATGGATTTTGTAAAGCAGTATGCCATTGAATTTAATACAGATAAAATAATTGATGAAGAGAAAAATTCATTTTATAAGCAGTGTCTTATGGGCCAATTAGAAGGAAATGCTGTAGCGTAAATTGTGAAAAAATAAATCAGATAAATATTAAATATTTTTACATTATAACTTCTTCCCCATCTTCCACTAAAACAATATCGCTATTTTGAAAAGTGCTTTTATATGTTTCTGGATTAAGTGTATATATTGGCAATATATGTTTGGGTTTCAAAGTAGTTACGAGTTCTTGTAATGTAGGAATATCAGAGTGACCGCTGGTGTGAGTTTCGTGTATTGTAAATCCAAATTTATTTTTGAGCGTATCAATAAAATTTTTCGTATTTTTTGAAATTAAATTCTGGAGCATCATTATTTACTAATGGCATACCGAAATCCACGATAATGCGAGTGGTATCAGTCCATATTTCCACGCAAGAGCCGCCTATTTCGTGTGTTCCGCTGTGTATTTTTAATTTTCGTGACATATTAGTGTGTGGATATGATTAATAAAATGCAATATAATATTTTTTTCATAGAATTGCATAATAAGATGAAATATTATTATTTTATTACCATAAAATTTATGGACGCAACACCATTTCCAGCAATTATAGTAACCACGTAAGTGCCTTCATTATAATGTGTGTAATAAATCTGACACTTTTGGGGTGATTCTATATGATTCATTCGCTACTATTCGCGTCATTTCTAGCAGGGATTTTGTTAGCAACGTTTCCCATAGAAGTAACCTAATATCTACCTGCTCCATTCACAAAAAAAAGTTGCATAAACTAACAATACATTGAAAGCACTATCCGATAATATTTTTGATTGCATCCTTTACGATATAATTTGCGTTTTCTAATTCATTGGTCGCTGTCTCCAATGTGCAGCCAGTTGCAAGCATCACAATACGCTTTGCTCGTTGCTTCAACTTCTCATTAGTTGAAGCAAGGTCTATCATTATATTTTTTAATGTCTTACCCATTTTAATCATAGCGGTAGTCGTCAGCATATTTAGTATGAGTTTCTGTGCCGTGCCAGATTTCATACGGGTAGAGCCAGCAATTACCTCAGGTCCAACATTCGGACAAATCAACACATCCACATCAATACCGCTATTAGTGAGTTTGGAACGCGAATTAGTAGAGATTAGAATAGTGAATGCACCGAGCGTCTTCGCTTTATTCAAAACAGCAATTACAAATGGCGTTCTACCAGAAGCAGTAATTCCACAAACCACATCTTTTTCAGTCACTTGCAACTGTTCTACAAGCGAAATTGCAGCATCGGTATCATCCTCAGCACCCTCAATCGCAGCAAATGCAGCATCTCTTCCGCCGGCGATAAATCCTTGAACTAAATCAGGTGGAGTGCTGAATGTTGGCGGACATTCAGATGCATCAAGTATACCGAGACGTCCGCTTGTTCCAGCACCAAAATACAGCAAACGACCACCCATTTTGAAGTGCTGGACAATAGCATCAACAGCAACGGAAATATATGGTATTTCAAGGGTTATAGCATTTGGAACTAACTTATCCTGCGTATTAATAGTGTTGAGAATGTCCAGCGTCTCCATCTTATCAATGCACTCAAATTCTGGGCTAATGGCTTCTGTATCCAAATTGGAAATTTCGTAAAAATCGGTTTTATTTATCATAAATTTACAAAAAGTAATAATTTTTGTATGCAAATTAATTATATTTGTAGAATTTAGAATAGTATTAGCGAAAATTTATTTAGAAATGGAGCAAAAAGCGTTTTTTTTTGATAGAGATGGGATAGTCAATCGGAGAGTAGTTGGTGGCTATGTAAGAAATATAGGAGAATTACATATCTTACCGTATTTCATAGAGTTATTTAGATTAGTGAAAGAAAGTGGATTTTTAGCGATTTTAGTTACAAATCAGCAATGCGTTGGTAAAGGTATAATTTCGGTAGAAACTTTGGAAGAAATACATAACTATATGCAAAAGCAATTACTTATAGCGTCAGGATACAATTTTGATGCTATATACTATTGTCCCGACTTAGCCGACAGCGGAAGTTCCTATCGCAAGCCAGCAACAGGAATGTTCATAGATGCAATTAAAAAATATGGTGTAAATCCCATAAGTTCATATACAGTAGGCGATTCGGTATCGGATGTGGAAGCCGGCAAGCAAGTCGGTAGCACAACGATATTGGTAGGCGATTATGCAGATGTATTGTCAGCAGATTACATATTCCACGATTTATCATCTGTTTATGATTTTTTTAGAATAAAATTTAATGTAAAGGAGTAATTATAGAAGACATAGAAAACTATTTACAAGTATTAAGCCATATACCGCTTATCTGGTTGATATTTATATCATTTGCGATGACTTTGCTCGAGAATGTATTCCCGCCGGCGCCATCGGATATGATAGTAGTAGCTATTGCTATAATAATAGGAGTAAACGGATACCCCATAATTCCTGTAATTATAGCATGCACAATCGGCTCTACACTTGGATTTTGGATAATGTTTGCATTGGGTAAAAAGTTTGAGCATAGCATCATAGATAGTAATAAAATAAAGTTCTTATCGCGTTCTGCAATAGAAAAAGTGGAAGTAATGTTTCGCAAATGGGGCTTCAAATTGGTTGCAATCAATAGATTTATGAGTGGCACCCGTGCAGTGATTTCATTTTTTGCAGGAATGAGCGATCTACCATTGCAGAAAACTATGTCATTAGCGGCAGTAAGTTCGTTTTTATGGTATGCCATTTTGTCAGTTGCGGGGAATTACTTTGGCAAAGATTGGCGGGAATTAGTGACATATTTGCAGATATACGAGCAGATAGTAATTTTGGTTGTGATAGCGATTGCAATAGTGGCTCTTGGGATATGGCTATTAAGGCGTTTTGTATTTAAGAAGAAAGTGGAGGTGGAGAAATAAAAAAGTTTTCCACAAAATCACTTTTTATTTTGTAGATTCGTTTTTTTGCATTATATTTGTATGTTCTTATTTGTCGTTAGAATCTATATCTATCATTCAAGGGAAATTGAGTTGTAGCACCCTAACAACTATTTTCTCTGTAAGGTGTAAAGAATACTTGATATACCGGAGAACATTTGAGAACAAGTCATCTAACCTACCAGCAATGGTGCTGGTAGAATCCTTAAATCTAACACCCGGAGAAAAAATGACTAAAGAAAGAATGTCATCCGCATCCAAAGTATCTAGAGTTCTTTGGATAAACTTAGCGCTAGTCGCTATGCTCACGCTATCATTCACATCCTGTAATGACAGCGACAATTCAGTAACAACCCCATCGGGTAATGGCAATAAACTTCTGCCAAAATCAGTTACTGCCACTTCCATCAACCCAGCCAATAGTAGTAATCCCTACGACATCTACGGGCTAACCCATAATGACATCATTATGAGTTACATAACCGACAGCCTCCACTATAGCGGACGGAACGCAGATAGTTTGTTAGACGACTATTACAGTTTCAGGTTGGAGTATTTAACCGATAACGACCCGTTTGATTTATCCACGGCGAGTTACATTGCTTTAAACAATGCCGAAAGGAGCAGTATGTTTAGCGACTCAGTGTTTTCACATAGGTATTTAGACACTCTATGTGAAATTATAGACAATTGCACAAGTTATACTAGCGAGTCCATAACTATTTGCATAAATAGCATTAAATTCCTTGAAAGCACTGTACTTACAGACGCTACGTCTGGCACTGCTACTAAGAAAGAAATACTAAAAAGAACTTCTATAGCACGCTATAGCCTTGCTTTATGGTATGACCAATTTACAGACACGACTTCAGATTTTTTAACTTATTGCACTGAAAACGAACCACTAACAGATGGAATTGTAACACTGATTGAGAATGCACCTAATACAAAAGATCAACTATGGCACGATTTGTGGAATTGGGGTTGGGATGAATTCGCTGCCCTTACAAAATTGGATGTGTACGAAGGTGATGGCGCTTCTATGTCAGCAGCTCTTGGGCTTTGGCGCGAAAAAAGAAATGAAATTTGGGGACAATTATAATTTTGATTCTATTCCCCTGCTTAGCATTATGCTAGGCAGGGGAAATTTATTACGAGGTAAAATGAAAAAATATATCATCCAAATAATTATCACCATAACTATTATACTTAGCATCTCTACCACATCTACAGCAGAAACCAGAGGATTTTTACCACCAGAAGGACTTATTGCAAGCATCACAAATTATGTCAAAAACGCTATTACAAATCCCGAACTTATATACATATCATTTGATAACACATGGACTTTTACTGATTTTACAGATGAATCGTCTATCTATATATCCACTGCGGATACAATTCATTGTGGATGGGCGAATATGTGGAGTTATGGTTTTTTAGCAGAAACAGGCGCAGAATTGCAAGTAAATGAAGTTGCTAATAATATGGGAGATGTTTCAATCTACACAATTGGCTCATTATCACCACTAAATAGCCCATATATAAAACGCAACCTTCCCCCAATGTTCTCAACTACCACTCCCCTACCTGCTGGATTGGATTGGCAAACAGCAACCGCTTTTGCTAATCAACTCGTTAAAAATGAAGAGTTTATAGATGCTTGCGTAAAAGATAATGGTTACAGCAAAAGCCACAATGACGGCATATATGTGCTAATAACTTTGGGCACTGCAGCCGAAAATAATCCGATAAATATGGTGCCGGGGACTGTGTATTGGATGGCGTGTGTCATTGAAATTGAAAGAGATAGCGATAATTCCGAGCGCTTGAAGGAGATGCACTACTGCTTCGCCGATGCCTATACTTTGGAAATGAATTGCAATGTGATTTCTGGGATTTTGGAGCCGACGGTATCTAATAAAATCAATGTTTATCCAAATCCAGCAAAAGGCATTGTAAATATTGATGTTAGAGATGAAATTGTGAGCGAAATTGAGTTAATTGATGTGAATGGGCATTTACTCAAAACTTACGATGGTAGTTCCATAACATTAGATTTATCAAGGGCTAATGCAGGAAGTTATTATTTATGTTTCACCATAAATAAAGTGAAGTACTTTAAGGTGATTATTGTGGGAAAATAATTCTGAATTGTTGAAAAATATTTAAAATAGGGGCATCTGCTCCTATTTTTTTATATATCCAGCGTGTAATCCATAAATTTATAAAATCCAATATCTTCAATAAATTCAAAGGAATAGATGTATGATTTAGGGTTTTTTGTATCATCATAAAAAGTGATATTGACTTGCCATATTTTTTTCGGG
The DNA here is from genome assembly GCA_031261605.1 of Ignavibacteria bacterium. Lineage (GTDB taxonomy): Bacteria > Bacteroidota > Ignavibacteria > Kapaibacteriales > UBA2268 > WRLB01. The sequence goes on from JAISJI010000036.1 coordinate 54,398, forward strand.
GTGGAGTTCAAAATAATTTCGCCGATATAATTCCAAGTCGCATTCCTATACAATTTACAATTATTATTTCCAACTTGTATGCTCGTAGAATCCGTTATACTGCAAGGAGTGATAGCGGATTTATATGGAATATTGAAAAAATAAGAGTAAAAATTTAGCGTATAATTGGCGATAGCGGGATTATTTTTTGCGGCAAAAATATAGCCAGAATCTGTATCAGCAAGCGCAAAATACATCCGCTTTTTCAAATTTCCCTCCCAATATACAAATTGCAGATTCATAGCATTTATATTTGTCTTATTTGTAGTATCCCAAAAGAATTTTGCATAAGATATTGAATTATCGTAAATTACTTCTAAATATGCGGAGTCCCCAGAATTTGAGTGCATAATCCAAGTTTGCTCATAAGTAATTGGAAACAAATGCTTTGTAGGAGTTTTTGTAGTATCTGGATTTGGCTCTGTATTTACTATAGAATTGTTATCATTACAAGATTGTAATAACAATAAAAATGTTATTATAATAAAAGTGTAGTAATTCTTTTTTATATTTATGATATTCATTTCAAAAATTATTCGTATATTTGTAATTAATATACGTTACAACTTCAAAAATCATACCAAAAAAAATAAAATGGATACATCTAAACAACCTAATCCAAAAAAAATGAGCATAATAGATAAAAACAAAGAATTAGAAAATTCCAAACCCAACGCCACTGCATTGGCAAAGCAAATAAATGAGCTAACCAACCAAAATAAAGAGCTTACAGCGAATAATGCAGAATTAAATGCACAAGTAGAGCAACTCACAGCCAACAATGCCGAATTGGAAGATATGCTGAAACGGCGAGTGGCAGAATTTGAGAACTATAAACGCAGAACCGATAAGGAAAAGATGGACTTATTGGATTATGGTAGCGGAAAATTGCTCGCAAAATTTGTGGATATTTTGGACGATTTAGCCAATGCGACTGATGCGGCGAAAAAATCGGACGATACAAATGCCGTTGTAACTGGCTTAGAGATGATTGCACAGAAAACAGCAAAACTCTTTGCAGATGAAGGAGTTACGCTTATGGATGTAAATATCGGCGATGAATTTAATGTGGAATATCACGAGGCACTAATGACACAACCGTCTGATTTACCAGAGGGTTGCATTACGATGATATTGCAAAAAGGATATATGTATAAAGATAAGGTAATCAGATATGCAAAAGTTGCGACATCGGCAGGAAGTTAATAAACTGCTATATATCATTATGTTAGGGATTTTTGCTTCAATTAATATTTTTGCTCAAAATGAACCGCTAACTCCACAACAGCTTGATAGTATTACGCTTATGGCGGATGAGGACGAATTGTATGCAAATGAGCATATAAATTGGCATCGGCTGTTTGATGTGTTCATTAATAGCCAAAATAAGTTGATAAATCACACGATGGTTAATTTAAATGTCGGAATTTCCTCGCCATCATTGCCGGATAAATTGAATATGGAGCCGCTACCGACAAGCAATTATTTCAACTTTGAATATGGCTTCGTCCGGTTAGATTCTGCATATAGATATAACAGATTGCGTTCATATTCTGGCGAATTTGCATTCATAGAGCAAAATACGAACGATTATGGCGTATTTAGTTCAAAAAACAAGGTTTATGCAAATCATTTTCTTTGGGGAGCCGGATTGCGTTCTGGATATGGAACACGTCTTTTTGATGATAGCGAAATGGAGTTGTATTGGCTACATTCCTCAGCATTTGTATGGACTTACTCGGATTATGACCAATATTCTGAGCATCCATTTTTTGAAGCATTTGACCAAGAATATAAATTTGGAAATCGCGGTGCAGCAACGATAGAATATCGTGTAAATAATTGTTTTTTAATTGACTTAACTTATGAGCATACAAATTATTATAGTGGAATGGAATATGGAAAGTGGATTGGCACTTGGTTCATAGATTTTGCTTTACAGCGTTGGATTGATTTGTTAGACCCTTTATTTATTAAGGACTTAGGATATACTTATCCATTTGTGAAATTCTTTTACAAGAATGCCATTTCAATAATATTATCGGAGGCGCGTTTGATAAAGCAATATTTTCCGTTTAAATCCGATTACTCCTTATTAGACAGACGGTTAGGTGTGGGAATTCGTTTCATATTTTGATACATAAATAAATTGATAAATTACGGAGTTTTGCTATGACAACAAAAAAACAAATTATTTTTTCGGCTATTTATGCCATTATATATGGTGTATTTATGTCCGTTGTTTTATCTATTATCAGCCCAGACATTGCCATTAAAGATAGCATATTGTTTGGAATAATACTGGTTGTTTTTTCATTCCTTGTTCGCACAATCACTATTTATGTGCAAACAAGAAGAGATAGAAAGAAATCTGAACTATTACAATAAGGAGGATATATTATGACAAAGACAAAGTGGATTGCCACTATAATTTCAGTAATAGTGATTACCACATTCTCGTTTATAGTTTTCTCTATTATCTACCCAGATGTAAGCACCGAACGCAAAATATTGCAAGGAATAGGATACCCAATTTTTATGTTCCTTACGATTGTATTTATTTCCTTTATTAGACAGAGAAAGAAAACCACTTCACAAAATGCAAAAAATAATTAATATGAGGAAATGGACACGTTGCCTACTTGCTCTCCCACTTCTTTTCGCATCATTCGTATCTGCCAATTTGAACGCACGTCCTACAATAGCGGTAGTTCTTAGCGGCGGTGGAGCACGCGGCGGAGCGCATATAGGAATGCTTAAGTGCTTGGAAGATAATGGGATAGCGGTGGATTATGTAGTTGGAACGAGTATCGGTGCTATAATTGGCGGATTGTATTGTGTGGGATATAGTCCGATGCAGATTGACTCTATATTTACTAGTTTTAATTGGGATAATCTATTTTCAATTCGCTACCAAAGCGATAGAGCCGATGTGTATTATGACCAGAAGGGCATAGAGGATAGAAGTATATTGACTTTGCGGTTTAACAACTTCAAATTTATCAGTCCGGAGGCGTTTTCGGAAGGGAATATATTGGATGATTTTTTTAAGTCATACGTGTTAAATAGCGATTATTATAGCACTTGCGACTTTGATAAATTACGCTATCCATTTAGAGCAGTGGCAACGGATTTAGTAAGTGGTAAATCGGTAGCGTTGCGTTCCGGTAATTTACCCAAAGCGATGCGTGCAAGTTCCACTTTGCCTGTAAATTTTGCACCTGTCCGCATTGACGATATGATATTGATAGATGGTGGCTTAATGGCGAATATACCGGTGCGTTTTGCAAAGGAATTTAATCCAGATATAGTTATTGCGATAGATGCAACCAGCCCAATTCACAAAGCAAATGATATAAATACGACTATGAAAATAGCCGACCAAGCCATCTCTATTACTATGAATACATTTGCCCGACACGATGCCACCACAGCAGATATATTAATTACACCATTCACTGATGCAGATGCAGATGGTAGCCAATACATTGATTTTTCAAACATTAGCGAGCAAGTAGAACTTGGATACAACGCCACAACAGCCAAATTGGATGAAATACGAAACAAAATTGCAGCCATAAATGCTCCAAACCACTCTCATACATACAACTCTGAACCATCCACTCCTGTGGTAATCTCCCATATAGAAACGAATTACAATAATGTAATAAGTTCCAATTTAATCAATGGCTTTCCATTACAAATCGGCGATACTCTTAGCAAGGAGAAGTTAAACGAATGCTATAAATATTATTTATCTCAAAATAGGTATGATGACATAGACATACGTGTGAATGGCGATACAATGCGAATATTGCTTAATGAATTGAATAATCAAGTGCTTAGTTTGTCTGCAAGATTAGATAACGAGAAATATGTAAGTGCCGGCTTGGACTTCGTAACAAAGCATATATTTTCGGCTAATATGTTGAATCAAATAACGTTACAAGCAAGTAATGTTAGCCGCCATTTTGGTATCGCCTTTATTAATCCGCATATTTTTAACAAAGCCATTTCGTTTAATATATCCGGCTATTGGGATTGGAAGGACATTAATATGTATCAGCAAATCAACAATGGCAATACATATAAAAGCGAAATTATAGATACAAATTTTATTAAGCGTCTGGGTTTTAAGGCGTCTGTCGGCACTCCAATTGAGAATAAAGGATTACTTAAAGCAGAGTATAGATTTGAGAAGCAGAATTATGGATTGCTAAGAGCATCCAAAGATAATGATAATAGTATGCTTTACGAAAATTGGGTCTCTTTATTCGGCATCTTTATGCAGTATGACAACCGCAACACGCCATTCTTTACCACAAGTGGTAGCGTAATAGATGTGTCGTTAGTCACTCATTTATTTGGAGATAGCAAGTATTCGCAGTTCTCTAAATTGCAGGCATACTTAGCAACAAATTTCAATTTCGGTAGCAACCAAAAGCACAACATCAGACCATCCATATTCTTTGGAGCAGGCGACAATACGCTTCCATTTTCAGAACAATTTTTCCTTGGCGGACAACAGGAATTCTTTGGTATGCGTGAGAATGAAAATATAGGACGACAGGTATTCCGCTTATCATTACAATACAGATACAAATTGCCTAAGTATCTTTCTATACTATCATTTAACTCATTTGCATCGGTGAGATATGATTTGGGCAATGTTTGGGAAAATCCCGAGCAGATAAAGTTCGCTACATTGAAGCACGGTGTCGGTATATCATATTTCATAGACACACCGATAGGTCCAGCAGCATTCTCCATCGGCAGAGCATTTAACTTTGTGAGCGAAAATAGTGCATTTAAATACATCCGCTTTGGTGATTATCTGCTATATTTTTCATTAGGTATGAATTTATAGTATTGTATGATACTTCTGATATTTCTCCCATTCAAATACATCCGCTCTAAATGCTTTTGTTCTGCTGACGTAAGCATCCGTATTTTATACTTATTCCCAATATTATTCTCCTTCGCAAACTCATATCCGAAGCTCCCACTAACAGCAATGTATTTCACATTCTGTTCTTCCACGAAGTTCTTCAATCTAGACGCATTAAAATATTTTTGCTTTGGGTATCTATCTGCGAGCCAGATGAATTTTTCGCCATCGGCAAGCGGAATGGATAGAATGCAATATTTCTCTGTCGGATATACTTCTACCGCATCATCCTCTGTATTAGTCGCAATTACACTAACAGCAAAGATGACAGATACGCAAACACATAGACGCAATAGCAGAACACGCCACTTCCCAGCAAGCAGTATATAAACCACTGCAATAGATGAGAGCGTTGCTAGGAATGTAATATTGTATATATTGGTAATGGCGGCGAAACTCAAACTACTTGCACTCATTGCAAGCCATTGGCACAATTCAACACACCACTCTACCGCTGTTGCAAAGAGAGTCCCAAGCGAAATGGATATGAATGAACAGCATACCGACACAAGCGATGCTACTAATCCTAATGAAAATATAGGAATGACAATGATATTGGTTAATGGCGATAGAATAGATATGCAATGGAAGTAATACGCAACGAGCGGGTCTATCAATACGGATGCCGAGAGAGTCATCGTCAGCGAATTGATTACATATAGGCGTCTCTTCTGCTCCTTCTCTACATTGAATAGATTGATTAACCCACATCTAATAACAGGATAGAACAGCATTATTCCACAAATAGATAGCATTGACATTTGGAAACTCGCAGCGAATAGCATACTCGGCGATATGAACATCGCTGCGAGTAGGACAATAGAAACAACATTGAGTGGATTGGTCGGACGTTGGATAACCCAGCCGGTTAAGAACAATATGGACATTGCTCCCGACCTAATCGCAGAGTGTTGCATTCCGGTAAGCCATACAAAGGCGATTACAAAGAATACGAAGCAGATAAATTTTAGCCAGCGGTTGCGAGTAAATATATTTAGCAGAAGTATAAATGCACCCGATAGTATTGCAATATGAAATCCACTCAATGACAATAGATGTGCAACACCCGACAGAGAGAAGTTTTGCTGTGTCTCATAAGATAAATCCGACCTATCGGCAAGCAAAATCGCTTTAACAAAAGCAGCCGTAGATGAGGTAAAGAGTGTATTGATTTTGGCTATAATAGCTGTATTAATCACATTGCGTAAATGTTGGTATCCACTTGCGGAGCGTAGGGTTTTCACTTTATCGGAGGTTGTGCTACCGAACCAATTCACATCTATACCACGAGCATAAGTTCGCTCGTCAAATGCTTCATTGAGGAACTTCATTCTGGGCGTTCGGATAGTGCAGACGGTCAGAATGGAGTCGCCAACTTGGATTGCCTTGCCGTTTGGTTTATCTTCCTGCGGATATATCGTGAGCCGTATCCTAATGTTATCCATCTTCGGGAGCGTCTGCGCGTCCATCCATCCGCTTAGGATTAATTGTGTTTGTTCTGCGTTTTGCTTTGTAATTTGGACTACATTGCCGGATATAGTTGCGGGCTGTTGCGGTATTATCTTATCGGGAAAATGTATCACCCCATTCTGTGCATTAGCAAAGAGCAGGAAGCCGATACTGCAAGACAGCAAAATGTAAGATGTAGTATTGAATTTGCATATTAGAGCAATGATACTAACCACACAGCAGCCAATACCAATGGCAAGCGTAGTATTGACGCTAATGTCAAGAAATGCACAAGACGCAAACGCACCCAATGCCATTGCTAATACCCAGAATACAATGGCAGAGTGTAACTCTATATGTTCAAATGGACTATCCGATTTCTTTCGCATTTTGTCTCTTACGGAACATTTGTATTATCACAGCAAGAACAGCAACAACAGACGCTATTTCAGGTAAGAAGTCGCCATAGAGAGTATATATCGTCTTGTTGTCAGCGTTCATAATAGGGATAGATGCAGCAATGGCTACTTGCTCGTATTGCGGAACACGCGACATAGTTTTCCCAATAGGTGTAATGAAGCCGGTAACTCCGCTATTAGCGGCTCTCGCAACATATCGGCGGTTCTCTATTGCACGCGTAGCAGCAATAATGAAATGCTGCTCCGGTCCGGGAGAATAGTTATACCAAGCGTCATTCGTAATAACCACAATGATATTTGCACCATTCTCCACAAATTTACGAACAAAGTCCGGATACACGGATTCAATGCAAATTATCGGCGCTATCTGTGCTGTTCTGCCGTCATTACGGACGGTTAAGCATTCCATTTCCGTGCCTTTAGTCCAACTGGAGATACCTATCCCCCACTTCAACCAATCCTTTGCAAAGCCCAAATATTCAACATAAGGAAAGCCCTCTGCGAATGGCGTGAGTTTGCCTTTATCGTGGAATTGCAGTTCATCTATTCCGTCCTTCTTAGTATTAATAAGCAGAGCCGAGTTATATGACGAATACGGCTGGTTAGTATCTTGCAAAAAATACGAAGTGGTAATCGGCTGCTCAGCATCCTTATTCCAAAATCGCAAGCGTGCAATACCAGTAAGCAACGACACATCGTTTTTCACCAAATTATCCGTTATAATATCCAACTTCATATCCCTATTTACAGATAAATCTAACATCGGAATAGCCGTTTCGCTCCATATACATAAGTTGAGTTTGCCGTCCTTTTGGATAAGCGAGTCCTGCAACCGCAAATGCGTCATAATCTGTTCCATACCGGACTTCTCCCACTTGTCCCATGGATTTACATTCGGCTGGAGCAATCCAATATTTATGAAATCATTCTGTTCCAAGTCCTCCATATAATCGTAATTAGAGATAGTGATATATCCATAAACCATTGGCAGAACAATAGCAGCATATATGATAGTGGCATATATCTTTTTCTGTGTTGTACTAAATATACTACGCCAAGCAAACTTCCCATCTGATTTTTTTCCATCTCGCAAAAGCATAAAGATTAGCGTATTGACCAATGCAATGAGCAGAACCGGCAGCCAGATACCCGCTATATCTAATATCTGATACCAAGTTAGATTGGTATATTGCGTATGTGCAATGGATAGCCACGAGTAGCCCATATCGCCGATGCTATGTAGCCATTCAAATATAGTCCAGAATAGCGGAAAGAGCAGAACAGCAAAGCGTTCATTCGTCAATTTACGCGAAATGTAGTAAAGAATAAATGGAAGGAAGAAAAATATTGGATGAGCAATATCCAATGCTACACCCGACCAAAATAGATATGGGTCGGAATTCTCCTGTATCTTACTTATCCACCAATTAGAACTCAAATGGTATATAAAGAATGTAAGGTATATATATCGGAAATGGGTGTGCTTCTGCTCCGTATCGCTTGCGATTACAAATAGCAACGGAACGAACGCAAAGAATGCCGTAACAAATACCGGAAATGGTGGAAATGCAGCCGATAATAGCAAGCCCGAAAATATTGCGTATAATAATTTATTTCTTGTCGTCATATAAATAAATATACGGAAAAATAATTAATTACAATAGGAATTTGATAAAAATATCGTATATTGATGGTAATAGTTAGTGTTTCAAATTATTATAACTTGCATTTATGAAGGATTTTATTAAACATATAGCATACGCATTATTGTGTTCATTTGTGTTTTTGCCAATTTGTATATCGGCACAAGAAGAAGAGGAATCTGATGCTATTCCAGATGATATATTGGAATTAATGAAATCAATAGATGGCTTCCATCCAGAACGCGATTTCTACGAAACATCCACTATATCCGGCTGGTTCAAAGAAGACGGCAAGGAATATGGCTTAATCAATGCACAGGTCGTTAATTTTGAATGGGATGATTACTCTGGTCATCAGACACAAACTCTATACCGCAGTTTTGAGGATGAGCATCAATACTCCAATTACAAAGATTGGCTCTCCAATATGGATAAGCGTAAGAAGCTCGTCACCGTTCGCACAAGTTCCTCTAACGATGCCATACTAAACATATCATCGGACTTAAACTTCCCAGTGCAATTCAGTTATAAATTAGAATTTGAGGATAACGTTATCGCAACCGCATCTAATCCAAAATCCACCGGCAGAGAGTTGTTGTCATCCGAATTAGTAGAAACACCGGGCGTCTATCAGTTAAGCTACACCATTGACGGCTACTCCGGACGCACCACATTCATAGTTAAATAAATTGAAACAAAAACCTATTCTTTACGTATATAGAATGCGGGATAAGTATGTAAAAACGATTTCACCGCAATAGTAATTTAAGTATCCACCATTATTTATTGATAAAATGAAAAAAAAATTTGATAAACAAAGTATTGATGAAATTACTGAAATTCTCCAATCTAAGCCAGAAGTAGTAGATAACAATAGTTTTAATTGGAGTTTAAAGTCAAATAGTTATTTACCAAATATTAACGTGACATTGTTCGTAGACCTTGATGGTGATGGGTATGGAATGGTGTCTGTCCACACAGTATTAGGATATTATGAACTGCATAATGTCCGGTATTGGAGTAGATTTGCTACAAATGAGGTGGTGTTCTTTGCTGAAGAGAACGGCCATATATCTTCGCTATTCGTTAGCTACGAAAATGGCGTGTCTTTCTACTCTAATATAGATAAAGCACTGCTAAACAAAGACATATCAACATTAGACCCCGCTCTACTGCTATCCATAATGCAACTATCCATTTTTTCCGATGAAGGAGAATAAAATATATTTTTTACGAAAAATATCCAATTCTTTTGTAATTATCTAAAAATGTAGTATATTTGTATTCTGTTTCTGTTGCGATTAAACGCAACACGTCAGATGGTAAAATTGGGTCGGTACCGAAGCGGTCAAACGGGGCAGACTGTAAATCTGCTGGGCTCCGCCCTACGGAGGTTCAAATCCTTCCCGGCCCACCATTTTTGTTAATACCTCATAAGAACAGTTAATGAAAAAGACAAGCCACATAACTTACGTTGTGTGGCTTCGTTTTTTGTATGTTTCTGTATGCTCTATCTCACCTATTCCACTGTAACGCTTTTTGCTAAATGCCTCGGATTATCTATGTCTCTGCCTAATTCGTAAGCGATGTAATACGCTAATAGTTGTAGTGGTATCATTGCGAGTATTGGGGTAAGTTCGTAAAGTGTCTCCGGTATCTCAATAATATGGTCTGCTTTGCTTCTGAGGAAACCATTACCCTCGAAGCCAGCCGTAGCAATGGCAATTATATGTCCGCCGCGTGCCTTCACCTCCTCTATATTAGAACAAATTTTTTCAAAAATGCTGTCCTTAGTAGCAATCACCACAACCGGCATATCGTCATCTATCAAAGCCAACGGACCATGCTTCATCTCTGCTGCTGGATATCCTTCTGCGTGCAAATATGATATTTCTTTCAATTTCAATGCGCCCTCGAGAGCAATCGGATAGTTGTAGCCACGTCCGAGATATAGAAAATTCTTAGCAGAGGCATATCTTTTTGCAATCTGCTGAATGCCTGACGTATCTTTTAGTATCAAGTTAATTTTTTCAGGCAACTGCTTGATTTCCTTTAAATACTCAATGCCATCTGGAGCGGATATGGATTTCATTCGTCCAAGTAAAATCGCAAGCAATAGCAATGCAGTCACTTGCGAAGTGAATGCTTTAGTGGACGCTACACCTATTTCTGGTCCTGCGTGTAAATACACCCCAGCGTCCGTAGCACGTGCAATAGAACTCCCCACTACATTGACTATTCCCAATACGACACATCCCTTGCGTTTCGCCTCTCTTATCGCTTCCAATGTATCGGCTGTCTCACCACTCTGCGATATTGCAATTACAATATCTCCTTTATACAATACAGGATTACGATAGCGAAATTCGGAAGCATATTCCACCTCTACAGGAATACCTGCAAGCGACTCAATAAGATATTCACCAAGTAAAGCACTATGCCACGATGTTCCGCAGCCAGTAAGAATGATACGATGAGCGTCACGCAACTTGTCCGTAACCTCACGGAGACCGCCAAGCTTCACATCTCCGCTATCCAATAGTATTCGTCCACGTATAGCGTTTTCAATGGTCTCCGCTTGCTCCATAATTTCCTTAAGCATAAAATGCTCGTAACCACCTTTCTCCAATTGTGCGAGTTCAAATTCTATTTTAGTTGGCTCTTTGTCAATCGCAACGTTGTCAAATGTCTTCTCTATATATCCACTTTTTGTTATAACTAACATTTCGTTATCATCGGGAAAAATCACCTTATCCATATATGCAACGATAGCGGTTTGGTCGGATGCAACAATGTATTCATTATCTCCAATACCCAGTATTAACGGACTTCCACGCCGAGCACATATAATCTTATCCGGTTCATAAGCAGAAAGAACAACTAATCCGAATGCGCCAGCAACTTCCGATAAAGCAATTCTAACCGCTTCGGACATATCTTTCTCTTTTTGCTCATCATATATAGAGGCAATAAATACAGCAAGAACCTCTGTATCCGTCTCAGTATTAAAGAAATATCCTTTTTGGGTAAGTATTTTCTTCAGCGAGCGATAATTTTCTATTATCCCATTATGAATAATAGCGATATTGCCACTATTATCAGTATGTGGATGCGCATTTGTATCATTTGGCAGACCATGAGTAGCCCAGCGGGTGTGTCCGATGGCGATGTTAGAATGATGCAGATTAGTATCAACGATACCAATTAGTTCCTCCAATCTACCGCTTTTCTTAATCACATTGAGTTTGTTGTTCTCAAACATAGCAATACCAGCAGAGTCATAACCGCGGTATTCCACTCTTTTTAGACCATTCATAACTACTTCAGTAGCATTTTTATTTCCGATATATCCAACAATACCACACATAATACATTTCCAATAAATTAATGAAATCGCAATATACGGAATTTTTTGCTGCATATTATTGTTTTGGTAAAATATTGGTTATATCTGTATTCATATTTGGTATTTATACCGAATTTCATTATCTTTGTATGAATTAAATAAAGTAATAGGTATAATTATGCAGACAACAGCAGAACAGATTTCACCAAGTGAATTGGTTTCGCTTTTCTATAAACTCCCTCTTCAACAGCAAAGCAAAATCGCCTCCCAAATCAGAACAGAGACAGCCGAAAGTAGGAAGAAATCGTTGATGGAAATGGCAAAAGAATTAGAAGGAACAGTCGTTCCCAACGATATTACTATGGAAGAGATAGTCGCAGAAGTGAGGGCATATAGAAATGGAAAGTAATAAATTTGTGCTGAATACAAATATTTGGATTACATACTTTCTTAACAATAATTTCAGAGATATTGCTACGATTATTGAAATCAAAGGTATAGAATTGTGTCGTAGTTTTCCTTCATTGAGCGAGCTGACTAATGTGCTAAACAAAAATAAATTCAAAAATAAATTTAAAGCACCATTGCTTGACTATATCAATTTCTACCTAGCAACAACTACACATTACGACACCCTTCCCATTTTTACTGCTTGCGAGGACGCAAATGATAACTTCCTTTTTGACCTCGCCATTCAATCCAAAACCAATTACATCGTTAGCGGCGACAAAAAAGTTCTCACTACTCCCGTTGTCCTTCCTATGCAAGTCATTACGCTCTCCGAATTCAAATCCATTACCAATAACTAATCCCATCCCATACAACAATATCATTCATATTTGGTATTTATACCGAATTTCATTATCTTTGTAGTCCATAAACAGAATATAAAATGCACAAAAAATATAAACGAATACTACTGAAGTTAAGTGGCGAAGCACTTATGGGCAACAGCAACTTTGGTATATCCGCCGATGCTATACATAACTACGTCAATGAAGTCATTACACTACATAAACAGCACATCCAAGTAGGCATTGTTGTTGGCGGTGGTAATATCTTCCGAGGTATGGAGTCCGATGGAATCGGTATTACAAAAATTACCGGCGATGCGATGGGAATGTTAGCCACTATTATGAATGCTCTTGCACTCAAAGATGTGTTCCGCAAAAGTGGTATGGAAGCAGTTGTGCAGACCTCTACATCAATGCCGATGATAGCGGAAGTATTCAATAGGGACTCGGCTGTAAGCCACTTGGAGAATGGCAGAGTTGTTATATTTGCTGGTGGCACGGGTAATCCTTTTTTCACTACCGACTCCGCTGCGAGTTTGCGTGCAATAGAAGTGGATGCAGATATATTAATTAAGGCAACGAATGTGGATGGTGTATATGACTCTGACCCACGCAAAAATAGCGATGCTAAGAAGTATGATACCATTTCATTCAAAGAGTGCATTGACCAAAAGTTGCGAGTGATGGACCTCACTGCATTTGTCCTATGTATGGAGAACTCTATGCCGATAGCAGTGTTGAACCTGCACCAATCGGGTAATTTAGTAAAATTCTTTGCCGGCGAAAAAATAGGAACATTAATTAACTAAACACAATAACAAAAAAAAATAAACCACAGATAAATAAATTATGACTGTAAAAGAAAATTTAACCCAAACAAAGGACCTAATGCAAAAAGCATTGGAATATTGCAACCTGCAAATATCCAAAGTCCGCACCGGACGCGCTACAGCATCTCTATTAGACGGCGTAAAAGTTGATTACTACGGCTCCCCTACTCCTGTAAGCCAAGTCGCAGGTATCTCTACGCCAGATGCACGAACGATTATAGTCCAGCCATTTGATAGAACTACCCTCTCCGCTATTGACAAAGCAATACAAGCAGCAAGTTTGGGCTTCAATCCACAAAACGATGGCACTATTCTTCGCATTCCTGTGCCACCACTTACAGAAGAGAGACGCAAGGAATTCGTTAAGATGTGCAAGAAGCACGCAGAAGATGGCAAAATCGCTATACGCAACATTAGACGCGACCAAATTGAACTACTTAAAAAAGCAGAGAAAAACAAAGAATTCGCTGAAGACGATAGAAAGAAAGGAGAAGACGAAATCCAAAAACTTACCGACCAATTCATCAAAAATATTGATACTGAATTGGCTGCAAAAGAAAAAGACCTAACAGAGGTGTAAAATGCCTTCAATAGAAGAGAATAATAAGAATTTTGCCGATATATTAGAAAACAAAAAATCGGCTTTATCTATCGTAAAAGAAGGACGCTACGACTACAACTATGTTGCAAATAACCCATCTACGCAACGCTATCTCCTGCCATTCTTGAAGTCCAACATTAAACCAACAGACAAGGTATTGGATTACGGATGTGGCTCTGGCATTACAACCAGAATGATTAGCGAGTTTAGCAGCCAATCTATAGGCACTGATATAAGCCCAGAGTTTATCTCTAAGGCGAACAAACTTCTGCAGGCGGGGGGGGGGGGGGGAATAAGGGATAAAA
>JAISJI010000038.1 GCA_031261605.1 Ignavibacteria bacterium
AATTAGAACTTATAGTTCACTCCTGCTGAGAGCAGCAATCTGTCCCATAAATCGGCGATTTTGTATTTCAATTCTACATTGCCGGTCAGCTTGTCCGTCAGTTTGTAGTCCAGACCGCCGCCCAGATTGATTGCAAAATACGACGAGGAAGCGCTTACCTTGCCAAGACCGTAACCGATATTGACGCTTGACCCTGAGTTCAGGATTCCCAGACCTGCAAGGGGATAAACCGTCAGTTTGTCGCCTACGGGAAACAGCCAGTGACCGTTCACGCTAAAATCCCACATCGTTACATAATTCTTCTTCAGGAAGTAGTTGAACGCGCCTTCCAGACGGAGCGGGTCGGTTACGTTGTACTGAAACTTCGCGCCGACACCGATGTTCGAGAGGCTGTTGCCCGAGCCGAATACCAGATTAGCGCCTGCGGCCATGTCGCCTTTTTCCTGTGCGGAAACATTCATCACTGTAGCTACTGCTACCACTGCGAGCCAAAGGGCTCTCTTCAAAAAATTTACTCTTTTCATTTCAAAATTCAATTAAAATATTAATAAAAAAATATAACTTAAATAAATAAATAATTACTTCCCTTGGATTGTTAAATCGCTGTTATTATCCGGCGACTTCATTAGTATCGACACTTTGCAAAATTCCTGCTGCGCTTTCTCTAATTTGTTGAGTGCACACTCTATGTAACGGATTTCGTTAGCGGGGATAAAAACAGTTGTGTCGTCCGGTTGTTTTGGCTGGGTATCCATCGTATTTATATTTTCACAAACTCCACTCTTCTGTTTTTCGCACGTCCTTCGTCTGTGTCGTTCTCAGCAATGGGCGAAGTTTGTCCTTTACCTGCGCTTTTGAGGCGGTCGGCAGCGATGCCCATTTCTATTAACTTATCCACTACCGCCTTTGAGCGGGCATCTGACAATGTTTGATTTGTTGCAGCATTCCCCGTATTATCTGTGTGTCCTTCTACGCTGAACTTCAGGTCTGTGTTCTCTGTCATTAGCGTAACGATACGATTCATTTCGCCCATCGACTCCGGCTTAATCACTGATTTGCCGACATCAAAAGTAATACCATAAGTGATAAACTTGCCGTCGGTCATCATTCTGTCATAGAGCGGAACTGCACCTTTGGCAATGCGGAAGCGTCTCATATAGCCGTGTCTGCCGTCATCGCCCTGGTCATATTGAAATTGCAACCAACCTAAATCATCTGTCATATTCGGAATATTACCGATACGGTTCTCGTTTATATAAATCTTCATTGCTCGCTTATTGAAAGACAAAGAAATATGCACCCAGTTTCCCGGCTCAAGAAATTCATTGCGGTTGCCACTTCTTTGTTCAGCGGAAGTTGTGTGCCAACCATAACGGAATGACGGGCTTCTATTTTCTAATTTATTACCATCGTGTCCATCCCAATTCCAATAACTAATATGACCGGGGATAATAAAGTCAAACTTGTGATTTCCAGCCCATTTTTCTTTTGGAGGTATAAGCCCGAGCCAATAATCTCCGTGGTATTCTCCTTTTGCCTGATACGTGAACCAATAATCGAACTCAATAGTAAAGACATCGCCTAAGTAGTTATAGATGTCTTTCATTAGCGGACGAATATAACATCCTTTTTTCAAAACGATAACGTTCTCGCCATTGAACTTAGCGATTTCGGCTTCGCCATGAACCAAATCCCATTTGCTTGGGAACTCGCCGACTAACTCGCCTGCTTGGTCATCGTCGAAGATAAGAACATCGCCGGCGACATAATCGAATTTGTTGTAAGCCAATTCGGGTGACTTCGGCTTTGCACTCACTGGAGCGACTGCATCAGGAGCATCAGCGTCAGCGTTGTTATTATTTTGCTGTGCTGGAGTGTTTTGCTGTTGGTTATTTTTGTCGTCGCCCTTGTATGTATTTGGGTCGGTGGCGTCGTCTATGGCTTCTCCGACAGCGTTTTTGGTTTTTTGTTCTGCTTTTTCCTCTACTTTTTCTTCGGCTGCCTTTTGTATTTTTTTACCGAGTTTTTTAAGGAACTGAGCATCAGCATCATAACTTGCAGTAGCACCAATTACTACAACAACTATTGCGAAACTAGTAAGTAAGTAAATAAGTTTCTTCATACAATAACTCTATATAAGATGATGCCGCAAATATAAACAAAATATATGAAACAAACACTATGTTAGACAAAAAAAATCATTTTCTTGTTGAAAATGTTAAATCTCAACTTTTTAATCCTTTATACCATACTTTTGCCGAAGCGAACTATAAATAAAATTCGCATCATACACAAAAACCGACGATGGCTTTGCAGTGTAAAATTGCACTTCCAAAGCCACAGCCGGCTTGTTATTGACATTCGTAGAAGCTGGAACGTAGCTCTGTTCGGTCTTTCTTACTTCTCTGCCATTCTTTTCGGAGGTGCTTTCTACCCTCTCGGAACGACCAGCCGTAGTAGTGACTACTTGCTTGGTTATATCCTTGCTCTCCACTACCACAAAGTAAGTGTAATGCCCTTGCAGTGCTAACTCAGCAGCACGCAACAACGCCAAATCATTTACTTTTTCGTAAGTGGCGTTCGTCTGTCCGTAGAAATAGACAGTGCCCCTATCGGGTGAATAGAATGTTTCACTATATCCGCTCTCGGAATAATCGCCCTTTGGGGCATATCCAGCACCACATCCGGCGAAAGCGGTAAGCATAACGGCTATTAAGATATAGCCAAGTTTTAAATTAATTTTTTGCATATATTTTCTCGTGATTTATTTCTTTATATTCCTCTAACCTTGTGGAATGGGGGTTAGTGTGGATATTGTGATAAAATAATTGTTGCTATACAATGTTGTATAATAATTGATATTTTGTTGTTCTAATTCTTGCATTCCATTTACTATCTCCAATAAATTCGGATTAATTGGATTTAGATGGACGCAATCCAGAAGGAATGACTTCGTATCAATAGATAAACCTTTACCTGCCGCTTTGATTAAACTTTCTTTGATATTCCAAATCTTAGTGAATGCGTATTGCGCATCCGTCTCATTTAATTTTTCTAAAAATTCTATCTCCTCGTTGTGAAACGCAAAGTTGGATAGCGATTGTATGATTGTTGTTTTGTCGTATGTCACTACTTTTTCAATATCAGCACCAACCGGAAATTTAGAAAATGCAACTAATACAATACCATTACTATGCGAAATATTGAAATTAAAATACGGAAAATTATTGAGTTCCGGCTTTTGGTATTCATTGAAATCCAATTCTATATTGTAGTTCAGATGTAGTTCGTTCTCTAATTCATTCCGCAAAATTGTTCTGCCACATAAGAACATTTCTTTGTCTGCTATCTGCCGGAATCGCATATATTTTGCTTGCTCGGATGGAGGCAATTTATGGATTAAAATATTCTTTTCCTCTTCTGTTATATCGGAGAAAGCAAGATAGTAATATGTGTCATCATTTATTGCGAATTTGAGTTGATTATACATATTGGTTTTTTCCAAATTGATATTCAAAATGTTCACCTATACAAATATACATAATTGTCATCATATAATTTGTTCCTTTGAGACAATATGCTAATAAACTAAAATAAATTTTGTATTTTGTATGTTACTTACAACACAACTATTACTATGACCGAACTAATCTGGAAAGATAAATACAACAGCGAAGGAAAGAAAAATGCCCCTGTCCGTATCGCTCTGCCATTCCAAACTATTGAAACCGTTAACGAATCCAAAGCCGATAGAGAAAGACGACTCGGCACTATGTTCGCCGGAAAAAAGAACGACACCACTTGGTATAATCGCCTCATTTGGGGTGATAAAAAGTATGTCCTACCGAGTTTGTTGCCTGAATTTGCTGGGAAGGTCAATCTTATTTATATTGACCCACCATTCAATACAGGTGCTAACTTCTCTTTCACGACTACTATTCCTGATAGTGATGAGGCACTTACAAAGCAGCCAAGTATTATAGAGGAAAAGGCATATAGAGATACGTGGGGTAAGGGTTTGGAAGATATTGAGGTTACACACAAAGACGAAGCAGCATATAATTGGTGTGAAAACGCCACCAAATTAACTTCTAAGGATTGGAAATATATAAAAGTGCCACAGAACACATTTGACAAATTTGAGTGGGTTAAATTTTCGGAAATAGTGGCGGTAGTGAATACGAATATATAATATACATCGGACTCTCCAACTAATAAATAAAGGTTCAAGATACTAATATACAAATATAATACTTAATAGTTAGTTTATATATTAGATTGTCTTGAACCCTTTGTTTTGTGGTGTTTATTTATTCTTTATAGAAAAATTATCAAAATAATGCTTATGTCCTGTCCACCAACCGTATGGGTCAAAAACAAGATTGAAACCATTTGCATTTGAAATATTGATATTTGTAAGTTTTGATTGCAAAGAAATTTCTTTCACCAATGTGTTATTCAAATAATACTTTAATGTATTGCTTGATTTATTAATAACAATCTTCTCTGTAAACCAATTGTCTTCTATTAATTCTCCTAAATAAACATTGCTATCCAAATCTTTACCACGATTATGATTTAAATCGTATAAATAAATTCCTATACGAGGTTGGTTCTTGTAGCCGGGTTTCTGTGTGCCACTTCCATAGTAGTATGTATGCTGATATCTGATATATATGGTATCTGAATTGTTAAAACAAAAATTGGTGTTAGCATAACCATACGAACTTCCATAATGCAAATACACATCTCTTTGTAAAGTCAACTCGTTATTAACAAATCCGAAGGTTTTGCTTTTTAAATGAGTTCGTTGGTCTGTGTAATTCTGCTCTAGCTTCATAACCCCATCTTCAACACGAATATCATTTGGATTAATAGCGTCTTTAATCCAAGCATTATTATCAAACACATTGTTATTAAAATCTGCAAAGAAATCAGCGGGTTCGTCATCGCCGCCGGCTGGTAGAGTATAGTTGCCTGCGGTGGTGGGGTAGTAAACGAGATTGACATCTCGGGGCGGATTACCTTTCTGATGTATATCTTTTGTATAATCTGTATATGTGGAACCATCAGTTAATTTTCTAGATAACGATTTTAAATAATTTATCCCCGTAGTCAATGTGCTACTTTTATCTAACATATATTCGAATAGTTTATATCCAGAATAATCTCCCAAACAATTCGTTTCATCCCATCCAACAACGACTTTTGCTCCCTTGTCAATTAGTGCTTGTCCCATTTGTGTAGGACATTGCAATCCGTGACAACATACTAAATACACTATTGAATTAGGAAATGAATTTGGTGAATAACTAGTAGAAATGAAATCGTTAGATATTGCATAAACACTTTCGGACTCATCGGGCTCTATTTTCCCATCTTTTGTTTTTACCCATATTCTAGCTCTATCAAGTTTTTTATCAAAAGAATTGATAGAGGTATTTTGAACTATCTCGCCTGTTAATATCCAGGTCCTACCTGCAAAAACTTGCCCATGGGCTATAACGAATATCGCATCATATCCAGACAAACCACTTTTGAAAAAATTTATATCTGCATCTTTTCCTAATTTTATACTGACATTCCATCCTTCTCTTGCAAATGCTATCGATAGCAAACTTTGACTATTTTTTGTGTCTTTTCTATCCTCTTCATTGGCAGGATTCACAATCAATGCTTTGGGTGGTGACTGAAGAGAATTTTCTATTTTAGCATTTCCAATTTTTGTGATGCTTTCGGCTTCTGCATCCCAATCTACAGGCAAATACTCTGGCTGTATTACCCATCCAACAACTTCGCCATTTGAGAACTCTATCATCAAGTGTTCGTCATTGGCTTCCACTTCTTTCACAAGTTCATTATCCCTATATTGCTCTGCAAGAGCAGTCCAATCGGGATTTTCACTCAATAAAATTGAGTCGGCAGGATTTTTTATTTCTTGATAAAGAGTTTCGACTCTTGCTGCCAATTCGGTATCATAGCCGGTCGCCTCGTCATCTCCGCAACCGTATAAGAACATTGCGGCAAGTGCAATTAAGCACAAATAAATCTTAAAAAATTTCATTATGGATTTCTCCTACATTAATTATTATGTATTCAGATATTCCTGCAAGAAAAATATTTTTTCTTGCTTTTGCTTGAGTGGTATAATATAAATATAATGAATACATAGTTACGTACATAAAGAAAGTTATCCACAATTAAAAAAACTCATTCCTTTGTAGTTATCTTTATCTGTCCTGTAATTATTTTTGCTTATTATTAGAAGCATTCCAAGATTTACCCGTTACCTTCTCAGTCATTTCAATAGCCATAAACTGATTAATCAAACTACTACCCTCTGAACCACCGATAATGATATTGTCAGGGATAAGTTTTACTTGATTATAACCAAGAGATTCAACCATTTGCAATTTCGCATAATCATTGCCAAGTGCTTCCAGCAGTTCATCATTTTGTCTTAACGATACGATGCACCTCAATGCCCGCTAAATGCTCAATATAAACCAAATACACTCCGTTCGGAAGCGCTGATATATCTACGCTCTCCGGCATTCCAGCGAACTCTAAACATAATCCACCACTCAAATCTCTCACCTCAATCCGAGCAATCTGGAGGTCGTCAGCATCAATGTGCAAGCGGTCTGAAGCCGGATTTGGATAGATGCGAGCGAAGGTTTCCTTCGTATTCTCAATGCCTGTTGGCAGAACGATAACCTTGCAGGTGTCCTTAAAACTACCATCCTCCGTAGTCACTACAACATCCGTTTCGCCTACAGCAATAGGCGTCACCACGCCATCGCTTACCG
>JAISJI010000053.1 GCA_031261605.1 Ignavibacteria bacterium
CCAAGCATCAGTATAATTTGGATTAATTGCAATTGCTTTATCCAAGTATTCTAAACCTTCTTTGTTTTTTCCGGTTTCAAATGAATCGGCGGCTTTGTCGAAATAACTTTTCGCAGTGGCGCCTCTGAAAATAGAGTTAAATTTTTCTTTTAAACTCATTTTATTTTTCCTCCTTGCCCGCCGAAGCGGACGGATTATATTGTTTGATAATTTATTCTACAATGAATTTTTCAATTGGTATTATTGAAGCATCATCGTCTAAATCATAAGAGCCATTTGTTTTTGTCATTACTTCAAAAATCGTATTTGCGACCTCTCCATTATGAATTATTCTGACATTAAACTCTTTTGGAACATAGCCACTATAGCCATTCACGCAGATATAGTATTCGCCCTTGGGCATTTCTTTTCCTTTCACGCTATAAATGACCTCGGTTAGACGTCCTTTCTCATCTATTAAATCTCTCGCAAGCCCCATACTTTCATCGGAATTAATTTTATCTCCGAAATAAATATGCATACCGTTAGGTCCTACAAGATGCAAATCAAGGTCGGTAATTTCTCTATCATTATTACGCCAAGTGAGCATCACATAGAAGCCATTAACGGAGTCGCTGTTCGGAATTTTATACATTACATTCCAATCAATCTGTGACTTGGGACGTGGTATATCTGGATACACCTTGTGCTGCTCCCATTCAAAGAAGTAGTAATAATTTTTACCGCCATTTGAGTTATTAGAGCAGCCGTTAAGGACGAGTATTGCTGCAATGGCAATTAGTGCCAGAGCAGTGGTGGTTGGTGTGATTTTCATTGTGTTTTTCTCCTTGCCCGCCGAAGCGGGCAGGTTATATTGTTGATTAATTATTATTTATTTTAATATATGGGTATCATTTGCATTTCCATATAAAATTGTATAAGGTTGGTCAAATTGTTATATTGGATTTTCGCCATATTTGTTGGCGCCATCTTCTCCGGCAGCGAATAGCATTATCAATCCATAAAAGGGAATTATTTGGAACCAACCGTTATTCCCTCTATCGTGGCATCTTTTAGCTCCTTGCGCTAAGATAAGCCAATAGGCAGGTAGCGATAACACCGTTTCCAAAATGTCCATTGATACAGAATATACTTCCGTATCAATGGATGTAATGCCAATAGCAAAACCGATAGCAAAGGAATAGAAACTAGCAACGACTATACTGAAGAAGTATTCGAGTCGTCCGATGCGACCTTTGAATGAAAAATATTGTTTCATAATTGCGTTCCTCCTGAACGCTATAATATATTGTTTGTTGATTATTTATTTAATATGTTCTTCCATTTGTATCCTCGCCTGCAAGTATATTGTGATAATCTAAGCAGTATCCCCAATTAAACCTTAATCTTTCATAATTCTTAGTTTATGTGTTTTCCACTTACCAATATAGAGGACAATTATGTCGTTGTTTATGTTATAGTCCTATAAACTCAAATTCAAAACGATGATGAATAGTAACCTTCCCTTTCTTACTAATTGTAAAAAGTCCATTCAAAGGAATATAGTATCTTTTAGATGTGTCGCTTGGTTCTGTAAGTGTTAGCATATCACCCGTAAAACCTAGCACACAATATCCATGATTAGCATAAAATTTATTGCCACAGAGTTCAAAGAATTCTATCTCTTTGCTATTTTTATTTTTTTTAGAAAAAGAGACAACGCAAAAATATTTGTCGGGAGATAGCGCAAGTTTTTCTAAACTATCCCTAAGTTTATTCGGAGGTATGTTTTTAAATGACCTAAAATCATCGCTAATAACTGCGGGATACCTATAAGGACAAAGAAAAGAAACCTTTTTTGTAAGTGCATATAGGGCTGTTGTCGATGCTCCGCCGTGCAATCCTTGTTTTTGCTTTTTATCTTTTTTAATGAATTTGTATATGTATTGTTCAAAAGCAATTTCTAATATCCTCGTATCTATATCTGAAGTTGATAGCGTATCTGCATTGAAAATATCATATAATGTAATGTCTGAGGAACGCCAAGGCGCCCCGTTTTCAGGGTTATATAGAACTACGGAATAAATATTATTACCTTCTTTCTTAATTGCATTTTTAATTGCTGCTTGCCCCACTTCCGTTTTAGAAAGCGAATAAAGAGCAGCTAATAGCCAGCAATCGCCCGTATTCCCTTGCTGAATATGTTCTATTTGTCCATCGGAAGTAAACTTTGGTGCATCTATATTTTTCAATGCATTGCAACCCTTAAATGCAGTAAAATCAATTCGGGTAGCATTAGGGAAAGAAACAGATGCTAAACTTTTGCAATTAAGAAATGCCTCATTATCGATATTAAGTGCATTGGGAAGAGATACAGAAGTTAATTCTATGCAGCGGTAAAACGCCCATTTCCCAATATTTGTTATATTGGGAAATGATACAGATTCAATTTTGCAAGAATCAAACGCTTGCTCCCCAATCTTAGTTGCATTAGGAATCGACACATCCGCTAAATTATGGCACTTATAAAATGCAAGTTCACCAATATTGGTGACATTAGGAAAGGACACGGATTTTAATCCTATACATAAAACAAACGCTTTGTCTGGAATAATTGTAATTTTCGGCAAATCAACCTCCAATAAACTATCACAACTTGCAAAAGACCGTTGCCCGATATTTGTGGCACTTGGGAAGGAAATTGATTTTAAACCATCGCAATCGTAAAAAGACGAATCATTAATATTAGTAACATTGGGAAAGTATATATCAGCCAATTTAAAGCAATACGCAAATACTGAACCACCAATAATTTCTGCATAAGGAAAGGATACGCTTGTTAGTGAACTGCAACCATAAAAAGCTCTATTAGCAATATAAGTGACATTCGGAAAATCTATACTTGCTAAACTATTGCAGACATTGAATGCATCTCTCTCAATAACATTAGCCATTGGAAAGGAAGCCGTTGTAAGCTTCTGACATCCACTAAATGCCATAGAACCAATATATGTCACTTTGGGAAAGGATGCTTCTGTCAGCGCCGAGCCGAAAAATGCACCTGACTCAATCAAAGTGACATTAGGAAACGATACTGTTTCTATTCTACAGTTATTAAATGAATTATGTCCAATATATGTGGCATCGGGGAAAGATATATGCTTTAATGCTTTGCAATTTATGTCAATGCGCAGATTTCTAAAAGCACTCCAGTCAGCAGCAGACACCTCGCCTCCTACTTCTAATGCTTCCATATTTTGGAACTTATCTGGCTCATATACTTTCATTGCCGCTAACTCAGCCATTGATGCAACAGAGACAATATCCCCAGCGAATGCCCCCGTTGTTCCAACTACGGCGATAGCAACGAGTGCTATTATAATTTTCATAGATTCCATTTGTATTTTTCTCCCTGCCCGCCGAAGCAGACAGATATATTGTTTGTTAATATATGCTACTATTAATTCATTTTTAGGTATGTAGATATAAAATCTATAGATAAATCAAAGCGACTGAATAACATTTCAGAGTAACTGTCGTTATAAACGCCGTCCTTATAACCTCCCGTGCAATCATTGGTAACATCCATTATTACCCATCTGCCATCTATATATGCTGCAACCCAACTATGCCCTACTATGGATGAATACCAATTGCCTTGTTCTATCATTCTGCCAGTTAACTCTCTGCACGGAATGCCAATAGATACAAGCAATTCTTGTGTTAATTTCGCAATACCCTCGCATACCGCTCTTTTTTTATGCAGTATATCTGTTTTGTCAGAAAGGGTATATTCACGGAGGAAATCAGAGGAACCTCCTTTATGAATGGAATCAGCAAGGTCATAATCATAATAAATATGAGATGCAACCCAATTATTGATTGCCTTCGCTCTATCGTAATCATTTGTGCATTTGGCGGTGATTTTTGTTGCTAATTTCAATATTTCAGAAGCACCTTTAGTGTCTTTCATTAAATAATCGCTCGGGTCTATTTCTTTATAGTCCCAACCATAATATATTTGCGTCTTAAGTTTGCCGTAAAATAATTCGTTGTCATCTGTTGCTATAATCTCTTCCCCATAAAATATTGTGCGATTTTGCAAATACACAGGGCTTGTTACGAAATGGTATTTGCCATCTTTTACCTTCACATCTAATTCCATTATACGCTGACCTACCATATAATATTGTCCATCCTTTCTAACATACAATTTGAAAATATAATCACCATCCTTTATTTTGGGAAGTTGTAATGAGCATTTGTTCCCTCTGATATTCTTATTAAATTTAGATATTTGTATTGTATCCTTATGTTTAAATGGTAATTTTGCATCGTTAAAAGTAATTGCGGATGATGTATCTTGAAATTTACAGACCTCTAAATAAATGCCATCGTATTTCCTCTTTTTGGGTATATTAGACACAGCGAACGTATCTCTATTCCCGCTTTTTATAAGTAATAGAAATTCCTCGCCGGGTGTGCTATATAGCGGTAAAGAGTCCGTATTCCTATTTAGAAGAGCCCTCCGTTTATCTCTGCGAACGGCTATAATACTATCCATTTGTTTTTTGCGCTGCGCTGCGTCAATGCTATCTTGTTGCTGAGTCGCTCTATAATATTCATAATCATTATATGATAAATATATAATAGTGAAAACAATAGTGCTTGCTACTAGTGCAATTAATATTCTTATCGCTATTTTTTCTTTTCTATCATTATCATTTTTGTCATCGCCATTATCATTTACGGGCGGTTCTTCGTTTTCTCTATCATTAGCAGGTGGTTCCTCTTTTTTTTCTTCAAATAATAAACGAATAGAGCGCCACGGCTCCTCTTCGTCTAATGACGGTTCATCATCTCCCGAAGGTGGCTTATTGTCAACATCATTGGCTGGTGGTTCCTCGTTTTCTTCCGCTTCTTTGAAATTACCATAAACGAACGGCTTCTCTTCTGAATTTAATATATCTGCAATATCCTCTTCTATTAGTTCAATTTCATCACCTCCATCATCAGATTCTGCATAATCGATTCCCCATACAATTAGGGGACCAACAGGTCCCAATAAACCACTAATACCCATAGCAACTGTAGTTCCAGCAGACATTTTGTGGGGCACCCGCACTATAATCTCTAATATTTTGCTTCCATCTGGGTAATCAAAAACTTCTACTTTAGATTTTTTTAATCTCCTATCAAAAAAATGTCCTTCCGTCTTGGTGATGTCGCCATTTGCTCCATCAGTATCGATAACGACTGCCGCTCCCCAATTAATACTTCCTGAAATTGAAATATTTCCATATTTCGGCGGAATCCTTTTTTTTATTACTATTGCAATAGCATCGCCTATCTCTTCATACGTTACATCTTTTGAAATCTTAATCATTTAATTGTTTCCTCTCATTGCCCGCCGAAGCGGGCAGATATATTGTTTGTTGTTTATATAAGGGAGCGAAATCATTCCTCGCTCCCTTGCGTCGTTTTTTTGTGTAGATTATTCTTTCGATTTTATGGACAGCGGCATATAAAATCTATGTGGGTATCGCCTTTATTAGCACGTCCGGCTGATGTCTTTGTTCCTATTGCATTAATCTTAAATCTTGTATTTGAAATACCTCTATCAGTTAAGTATTTACTGATAAAGACACCCTGTTTATCCGCCCTTTCTTTGTTTTCAATGTAAGTGCCACTCTCCTCTATGTATATATTTATTTCAATCTCTAAAGTTGGAATGGTGATGTTCATTAGTTTAACAAAGTCATCTAGTGAAGAAAGACAAATATCAGAAGGTTCATCTAAGTTATCACCCCTAAAGAACTCTCTTCTGGTTATAGTGCACTCTTTTTCTATTGTGCCTCGGCCGGAGCCACATTCAATAAAATCATTAACCATATCAATATCACTCGGATAATTTTTCAAATCTGGATATACTATTTGTATGCTTACATATGAATTTATACGGCGTCCAAATTGCGTCTTTTCTGTGTTGTTGCGAACTACCACATCTCCATTGCCCATACTTATTGTATGCAACCTAAAATCTTCGATTTTACACATCTCAACAAGATATTGTTTAATGGTTTCTGCACGCCCTAAAGACAACTTAGTAAAGTAATGATTTAATGAATCCATCCACATTTTTTTGAATGTAGGTTCCGCTAGTCTTTTCAAAAACTCTTTTTCTTTTATAATATTTTTCTTAGGGTCTCTTGCATTCTTTACCGGGTCTTTCATATATAGTTGCAGAACTGTTCCGTCTGCATGTCCTTGAATATTAAAGTGAACCTCCGGATTATCTTGAAGAAATTTACAAAGTTTGTCAAGGAATTCCATATCACTCGGCTTATTTGCTCCATATTCATCTACTGTTAAAAACGAATCATACAATTGGAATCGAATGTTTTCTTTAAATCTACTGTTATTAATAGATGTTTGATAATTCAACAGTTCTGACACGTTGTTCCTTTTATTGTCCAATCTACCACTAATTTCATCGATTGACGAATATATTGAAGCAGGAGGTTTATTAACGCATACCAATTCAAACGTCGCCCGCCTATTTTTATCGTTACCAACGCCTACCAAAGATAGCTTGGATGGCTTATCCTCCCCAAAACTCCAATAATCAATTTTGGTCGAATCCACTCTTATATCTTGATTGCCAATAAGATAGCGGTATATATTTCTAGCCCTACTATCCGCTAACGTATCATTAAGATTATTAGTGCCAGTAGTTGATGTATGTCCATAAATCATTAAATACATACTATCCGGAAATTTTGGATGATTAACAATTCTGGCAATATCTTTTAATTGCTCAATGGCAACCTGATTTATGTCGCTTTTATTGTCATCAAAATTCACATCAGACCAGCAGAGTTTTAAAGGCCTGACAGTAGTACTATCTGCATCTTTATATGTAAGAGCATAACCATTATCAAGTGCGTATAGAATCATTTCTGCAGAGTAACAATTAAAATGTGGAAATTCTGGCACAGGACTGCCACCACCGCCCCCGCCCCCGACTGCTTTTGGACAAAGTATATTCTTTCCATTAGTATCAGCTGCCATTTTTGCTACAGGTTCCCCATTTACACACTCAATGTAGGGGAATAGAGATACAGTATCGATTTTTTTGGGAATCCGCAGACCTATTATTTTTGCAGGATCAAAAAGTGAACGAGTAGAGGGCACAGTAAGATATTTTAAGAAAACAACATCATTTTTATCATTTAGTTCTTCTGTTAGTTTCTCATAGTCACCTTTCCCTTCTTCGTTTATATATGTACTTATTATTTGATTATCAGCATATAAAGTTAGCGAAGTTATTAATAAAATTATTGCTATTATTATTTGTTTCATTTTATTTCCCCCCTTCTTTTATATTTTTATCTTTCTCTACTTTTCCATCTTTCTTTAGTGAATCTATATATTCTTGAATTGGAATAGGTGTTTCGAGTATTTTAAGAGTATCTATTCTTCTTGTAGTGTTTCCTATTACCAACGAAACTCCGGCAGAGATTTCCAAAGAATTTCTATTTTGGTCTATTGCTCCGGATTTTGCTTTTTGTCCCCATAGATATTGTACTTCTATACTAAAAAAGCCAGGAGCAGGAATACCCCAATTACCAAAATTATATTTTAGCCCTCCCCCTAACGATAGTTTATAATCAACACTTGATTCGAGTGAAGTTGATATGTGTGCGCCGAAGGGAGAAATCACAAAATATGGAGATAAACGGTTAGGCATTTCCATATATTCCAACGGATGAAGTAATATAGCCAATCGAAAAAGCATTGCTGGCGAAATATAATATTTCATTTCTTCTATATTTCCAACTTTTTTGTCTTTCCCGCCCGACAAATATAAAGCATCTACCCGAAGAGAAAACATACTTAAAATTCGGCGAAGGTCATCCGTTTGCTTTTGTTCAGATGTGCAATTAATAGCAGATTCTATCGAAACCCCGCTGCCATGATATAGTGGTTCATCTAATTCTGGCATTTCTGGTTCATTAGGTAAAGATACTGTTGTAGAAGTGCCGACATACTTAGCGCCGAAAAATGCCTTATAAGCATTTGATTCTTCTTTTCCTCCTTTAAAAAGAGTATCGGTTTTCAGGAACATATAGTAGTCAGGCAGAGCATCTTCTGTCCGTACCACGTTTCCCCCCGTTGCTCCAACTACCGCGATAGCAACAATCGCTACTAAAATCTTGAAAGATTTCATTTGTCTCCTGCTAGTTTACCGTCATAGCGGACATTTACCATAGTTTCTTTCGGTCTGGCATTCCGATGTTAGTCGCCGGATTACTTCCTATGGTTATGTTAAATTATTTTTGTTTACTTTCCACAAGGATAGTCCCGGTTAGATACTAACTTTCCCCAAGTGCCATTTGGTGAATGCAGGAACCGCATTTTCGTTCCGAAGGTGTAAGCCGGTGCTTTTTTCCCGTCCTGTTGATATCCGCCCTTTACAAGTTCTGTATGTCTACAGAAATCATAAGTATTGGTTGCATTTTCATTGTATGGATATTTGAACATAGAAATTTGCTCTCCAAGCCAATCCGACTCAATGGTTATGTAGTATCCTTCTTTTTCATTTACATAAACAACAATACCTGTATGGTCATTGCCCGGACTTATGTAACTATCGCGGAAGAATACAGAGCCGGCTTGTGGCTTTGTCGATTCTTTCCAGCCAAGTTTGACAGCCAAGTCATAAGAACTCCTTCTTGCTCCTAAGCCATAACCATCAAAAGCGTTATGAAAATTTTTGGATGAGTTCTCATCAATATTTGCATTGGCGGCAGCATCTATCAAAATATTAACTGCTGTTAAGGCACAAACAGGGAGAGTATCTGCTGCTCTAGAGCCACGTTTAGGAACAGCCCCATTTATTATTGGGTATTTCGCAACCTGTTCTATTCTATATTCAGCATTTATTGGCTTTTCGTGTAATGCTACTGCGGTCTTCACAATTTGTTTGTCGAAATCGGATATGCCGTCATAAGCAGTATTAGCATAAGTATCTCTCCAATCTTTTTTATTAATTCTTTCGATTTTTCTTTCTTTATAGCATTTTTCAAACATTAAATTACAAAGCGAATCCAATTTTTCCTTCTCTTTTAGTGATAACCCCCTTCCTGTCTTATTCCTACTCTTTCTCATATTACTTATAGCATCCTCCTCCTTACTACTCCCTCTACTAGCATAGTGAACATTGTTTTGGCTTGTCGTTTTTAAATAGGCGTAATAAACCTTCTCGCCTTCATTAGATATTAAACTATTTTCAAGCATTATTAGCATAGATACAGAGAAAAGCGAAGTATCTTGCATATTATATATGAAGTCAATCGTCTCTCTTCTAGCAACTTTTAAGTTCCTCCTTATATAATTGAAAACAACACCATAAGGGGTTTTTAGCACATCTGCGCTAATGCGGCTCTGAACAGCATTGATGCTCCCCGTATCCATTCTTTCCATTCGCTGCAATAAGCAAACCAGATATAGTTCTGTAGATGCAGAATTATCAGTAAAAGCATACCAACTACCATCAAGTTCCCAAAGTTTATCCCAAAATATGGAATGGTCATATCCTTCAAAATCACCCATAGCGGCAAGCGCAGAAGCATACGTTTGATAATATTCATCATCATAAATACTACCGGTAATTTTGCAGACATCGCTCTCTGTATTATAAGATAACTTATAATCGCCTTGCGTAATGAGGATAAGCGGAGACAAGGTTTCTACTGCATCTGAACCGAATCGCTTGTATTCTATACGGTAGCACTGGCTTTGTCGATGACTGCCTTCATAATAAAAACGACCATCCAGATTAATTTGAGTAGAAAAGGGTTTCCCTTTTTTATCGGTGGTCAATTCAGGCACGAGAATTGGCTTAAAATAGAGCGAGTCGCCCTTTTCTAAGTTTGTCAGAATTCCTGAAATTGTGAATTTTAGTTGAGCGTTTGCTGATAAATTATTCAGCATAAATAACGCAGTTACGGCTACGAGTGCCAGAGAAATCTTATATGACTTCATTTGTATTTTATACCTGCCAGTTTTTCGTCATAGTCGGACATATAAATTAATTAATGTATAGTAATCCATTTTAGTTATATATTGGCGATTACTCACCGCCGTTTAGTGGATGGGATGGGCGTAATTGAAAATAAAAGTTAGCATTCGCCTCACTAGATGGAAGATGATGCATTACTTTTTTCTGTATTGCTTTATCTAATATTTCTGTTTTTATGTGATCAAAATCGATATATAGTGGTTTTTTAGAAAAATAACCTAGTATAATAGCCATTAGTTCTGACCTCTCAGGGGTTGTCTCATTCGTGCCGCTTGTTATATATAGTCGACCTTTACTCTCAAGTCCTTCTTTTATTATTGCATTTTGATTTTCTACAGCATCAGGCTGCTGTTCTGTGCCACCTGGCAATGAATTATTATGATAAATTGTACTATCAGCAGCCGCAGAAGTGCCAAATGTATTTTGAGAAGCAGTATCAGTTTTTTTGAAGTTATAACCACCTAATTTATCTTCTCGCGGCTTACTTGCAATATTAGGGGCTATTGTTCCACTATAACAGCAGTCAGCAATAAAAAATATGTGTTTGCAGGAAAAATCATCCAAATCGGTTGCAAGATGTTTGATTTCATAATGTGTATGTCCATTTACGAGCTCTTTGGAATCATTAAATGTTAAATATGTATTTTTATCTTCTTCTCTTCTATATCTACCATGTCCTGCATAAAGCACTAAAAATTGGTCATAATCATTATTCCTTTCTGCAAAAACTGAGTCATAATAAATCATCTTTTCGTGAAATTCCTCTTTGGTTGGATTGCGGACAATAACAGTATCAAAACCGTACATATATAAATAAGTTTTTAGCGAATCTACCTCTGTTAGAACACTTGGCAATGAGACCAAGCCAGAAGAATCAAACTCACTACAAGCAAATAAAAGTGCAATGTTTTTTCTGTCTGCAAAAGTAGGTTTATAAAATACGTTTATTGATATTTCCTTTACACTACCTAAATAGTTCTTACAATAAATTGTGATTTTATTTGTGTCATTCTTACGTATGCCATCAGGTGGAAATGTGTAGCTAAACTTACCGCCATCTATCTTTACATCAACAAATTTATTCTTATTTAACCTAATCTGCAAAAGGTTAATATTATCCGGATTAATAACGTTACCCGTAATTTTTATTGAGCCATCATACATTATTTCGGTTTTTATATCTTTAATTTCAGGTGGTTTAGATTCGGTTCTTATCTTTTTGATTAACACCGCCGCAATTTCCTTCTCTATTTTATGAAACGTTGGCCACACTATTCCTTGTCTTCCCATTCTAACAACATCTTCCAAAATAGGTATTAGCTTAATATCTGGATAAGCGCCATTTATTAGACGGCACAAACTATAGTAACAATAATATTCCATTCTGTATTCAAATCTATCATTATACTTTAATCCACATTCTATAAGCAATTTTGTTGCATCGTCTTTAATTGTTCCTAAAACCTTCGTTGTATCTTTTGCAAAATAATCTGCTGCTTTGTCATAATAAAGATTTAACTTTCTATACCAGCCAGAATCAGCATCATATCCATAAATAGCACTGTCTTTCGCATTACCCTTTTGCTTTTTAATAAAACAACCTATCTCCTTTCCAATATCTCTTATAGTTGTATCTATTGCATATTTACCCACATAATCAGCAAGCATTTGTTCTACACCAATGTATGGGGTTTTATTGAAATTAGCATAAATGCTATCTTTATTTTTTTCATATCTTGCTATCAGCATCTCTTTTGCCTTTTGGACACAGGAGTCGCAACCTGAAGAATTTTCAAATGTCAGTAAATCCACAAAATCCCTCAATGTCTCTTGCAATCTAGAGAAGGAGCCGGTATCCAGAATTTTTAGCCATTCCAAGCATGCCTCGTCCAATTTCCCTGTCCATAAGTAGAAATTTTTGTCTGCCTTCCATTTTAGCCGAGTTACAAAAAAATTATCATCTGAATTTGTTGTGTCTCTACTCTTAATATATTTATCCAAATGAATATCGGTGATTTTTCGTAAAGTGCCCATTTCTGTAGGTTCGTTTGTCATATCAGTAACAAAAAACTTCCAATATCCAATAAGATAATCAAATAAATAAGAATCTTTATATTTTTCTAATACCTTATTGTTTGTATCGTTTGTATTGTTTATATAGTTATTATCATATATGCAGGAAAACATTTGCTTATACTGTTCTATATAGTAGTCATAGTATCCAAGAAATAACAATGTATCTATTTGCGGGTAATCATTCAGGATATGTTGGTATGGTCGAGATGTAGAATTATGAGATGGGGTTATTAGAATAACAACCTTACCTTCGTATTTATTTGTGGCATCAATGTAAAATGTGTCATTGTTTTGCTTCCTCCAAAAGCCAAGTTTCGGATTGAGAGTGTCATCCACACAGACACCGAAAAAATGCTCGTAGCAGATGAACTCACTGCAAGCAGCAGATACAGTATCCTCTGCATACACAGCAGTTGCCCCAATTACCACGATAGCAACAATCGCTACTAAAATCTTGAAAGATTTCATTTGCATCCTGCCAGTTTACCGTCATAGCGGACATTTATATTGTTAATTACAAACCAAATAGTTTCAGTGTTGTTTATTTAATTATCAAACATAAGCACCTCCAATGGGCTGCGAGTCCATTAATAGCACGCTTGCTGGAGGTTGTCATTAAGAGCCGCAATCGCTCTTATCTTTTAAACGGAATAGGATTGGCTTTAAAAGGATTATATTTTATGTGTTTTACAACCCCTTCATTTGGTATTTTTGATGTATATAGTTTCCATTTTAAATCTGCCTCTGGTATCGGCTTTATCTGGTCGGGATTATCTATATCTGCGACAGCCCGTTCGTATATCATATCGTAAATATCTAAATAATTAGCATCCGCATTGTTCATATT
>JAISJI010000034.1 GCA_031261605.1 Ignavibacteria bacterium
AATATATAAAACAAAAAAAACGTCAAATTGCAAAACCAGAGCCACAAGCCATTGTCTGCTCTATACAAAAGTAAGTATAATTTGACTCCTTTATTAACCTAAATAAAAATAAAATGGCACTCAAAGTATTTAAACCAATTACTCCCGGAACGCGCTTCTATTCCGTTCCGACTTTCGAGGAAATTACAACCGATAAGCCCTATAAGCCACTCGTCGTTCCTCTAAAAAAATCCGGCGGTAGAAATAATACCGGTCGTATTACTTCACGACACCGAGGCGGAGGACATAAGCGAAATTACCGAATTATTGACTTCAAACGCAATAAAATCGGTATCCCAGCCACCGTCCTAACTATCGAGTATGACCCAAATCGCACCGCTCGTATCGCACTCGTAAAATATAATGACGGCGAAATAAAATATATACTCTGCCCCGATAAATTGAAGGTCGGAGATGTAATCGTCGCTTCCCCAGATGCAGAGTTCAAAGATGGTAACGCATTACCATTAAAGAAGATACCTGTCGGCCTGTTCATTCATAATATTGAAATGAAACCCGGAAAAGGAGGGCAACTAGTTCGCTCTGCTGGTAATTCCGCACAACTCGTCGCTAATGATGATAAATTTGCGCAAATCAAATTGCCTTCCGGCGAAATCCGTATGATCCCTAATATCTGCTATGCAACTTTGGGAACGGTTAGCAACGGCGACCATTTCAATATTTCGTATGGTAAAGCCGGCAGAACACGCTGGTTTGGAGTCCGCCCACAAACTCGCGGTATGGCTATGAACCCTGTAGACCATCCAATGGGAGGTGGTGAAGGAACATCTAAATCCGGCGGCGGTCGCTTGCATCCACGCTCTCCATGGGGCAAAAATGCAAAAGGACTAAAAACACGCAACCCTAAAAAACAAAGTAGCAAATATATTGTTCGCGGTAGAAAAGGGAAATAGTGGATAACGAATGATTGTATGGGCTCAAAATTCTGAGTCCATACAATTCTTTGTTTGGTATTTATTCAGTTGAATAGTATGAAAAATAACAAGAGGAAAACAAGCGTAACTTCTGCTAAATCGGCATTTACCCCCCCCAGCAAAAACCGTGCCATAAAACTCTAAGTAGTTTTATTTTAAGGGGATTGTTAGTAACTTTTATTTGCGCAGGGGTAGTAGTATTTTGTGACTATACAGGTATATTTAATAGACAGGTAGTCAATAATAATTTAGAAATACAGACATATTATAGGTGGGATGCTTATAAAGATTTTACAGATTTACATCCCATAGATGTAGTTAAATTTGGCAATTCACACTCGGTATTAGGTGCAAGTCCTGTTAAATTATCGTTATTGTTAAATGCAAATTGCTTTGATATGGCTTTTTATGGAGAAACACTTACAAGCACATACTATTCAATGCAGGAATGTTTTCGTATAAAAAAGCCGAAAATTGCTATAGTTGAAACATATTGTATGTATCTGCCTAACAACTATTCCTCTCATACGCTAACACCTGATAGATATGCTTTCGCACTAAACGCTTTTTACTCGCGGAGCAATAATTGGAATAAAATATCATCTGCACCGATTTTATTTACATCCGATTATTATCTGTCGGCATATTCTAAAACTATTAGAAATCATAGCTTTATCTTAACTGACTTTGAGCAGATAAAGAAAAATTTAAATGGCGAAAATGAATATGTTAAATATTCTGCTACTCATAACGATTATTTTTTAGGACAAGATATTAATGGGTTTCCGCGATTGACCGACTCTATGTTAGCAAATTTTGATACAAGCAAAGCTGTGGATGCCTCTGAAATTATTATTAGCAACGAAGCAAAGGAGTATTTAGAAAAAATAGTGAATCTATGCAAAGATAATGATGTAAAGTTGATATTCCTAACAATACCTGTTCATTATCGTATTTATAAAAATTGGGAAGTATTCAATTCTAAGTTATCCAAGGAGTTACAGAAATACGATATACCTCGTCTTGATTTGCAGACAGATTATGATACTGCAAAATATATACCAATGGTGTTTTCGCATCAACTTAATAATGAACAACACCTCACTTGGTATGGGCAAATCATTATATCTCAGCAGGTTGCGGAATATTTAAAAAATAATTTTTCGGAATATTTGCCAAAAAGAAATCCCGAAGAACAGATAAAATTGTTTTATAATTGTCCGGATTTTTTCGGTTTTTCGGAATATATTTATTGGTATCCGGTAATTGATGGCGATAAATTAAATCGCGCTTTTTTGAAAAATACAAAAGCCGGAAATTATATTGTGCAAGAGGTGGATTACGCAATTTCAAATCGGCAGAATGCGCATAAATTAGTGATGAAAGTCATTGGAAATCAAGATGTTACGGATAAAAAAGTATATGCACTTATTTCCGCTGTTTATCAAAATGAAAAAATAAATACTTGGATTGAATTTGCATATCATCCGGAATATTTTGCGGCTAACCACTATGTTTTTCAATGTGATTTAAATTTAGAAATACAGATAGAGGATATTCTGGCGGTGCAAATAAATTAATTAAAAAAAATATGCAAGATAGTTGTAAAATGAATTTTTTTTCGTATATTTGTAATCTTTAAACTGCCGAAAAATCTAAAATGCAGAACATTACGCAGATTAAAACAGCATCTAACGCTTGCAATATCAATGATATAACGAATTATGAAAATAGCATTTTTGCAGAATTGGTTTGATAGAACAAGCCCAGATGTCGTGAAAAATAATAATAGCCGGATGCTACATTATATCACAGAATCGCTAAAAAAAAACGGCGCAGAAGTGATTTTAATTCCGCCTGCGATTAAATGCGATTTACCAAATAAATTGCGTCACGCTTTTTATAAATTCGTGCTACACCAGCGTCATTTGCAGTATACAGACATTTCGCTGCTCAAACGAGAGGCGAAAATTCGCAGTAAAATAATAAATAAATTGGATATTGATGCGGTTTTTGCGTTTAGTAATTATTCGCTTGCGTTCCTTGAAACTAATAAAATTTTGGCGTATTGGTCGGATATTTGTTTTGCGCAGCAGCGAACAGGTAATCCACTTTACCTAAATCTAACAAAATCAACACTTAAGAACGCAAATTTTGTAGAGCAAATGGCATTAAATAAAATTGATGCTGCGTTTTTTACATCCGCTTGGACGAAAAATGCAGTGAAAAATAATTTTGATGTTGATGAAAATAAATTGTTGGTTGCTCCGCTCGGTCCAGATACGCCTATCTCCCATACTTTTCAAGATGTTAAGGAGATGGTGACAAAAAAAATAAATAATCCAATTTGCAAATTTATTTTTATTGGTTCGCATTGGGTAAATAAAGGTGCAGATGTGGCTGTGGAGATAGTTAAGCAATTGAATAATCGTGGGTTAAAGTCGGAATTAATGATTATTGGATGCGAAGTTGAAGGAAAAAATATTCCCGAATTTATTAAAAATATTAAGTTTTTAAATAAAAATAATCCAGAAGAATTAAATTTATTTATTCAGCATTTATCGGAAGCGAATTTTTTTATTTTACCCACACTTTTTGACTGCACACCGCATACAATTTGCGAAGCATCTGCGTTTGGTGTTCCTTCAATTAGCCATAAATTCGGCGGAATTCCGGAAATGATTAAAGAAGGAAAAAATGGAAAAACATTTTCAATAGGCGAAAATATAGATAATTATTGCGACTATGTCATTGAAATATATAGCGATAAATTCAAATATGAGCAACTTTGTTTATCTTCCTATAATGAATATATTAATTATTTAAATTGGGATTTTGGAACAAAAATAATAATGGATAAATTAAATGAAATAAAAAAAATAAAGCAACAAAAAATGCAATGTAAAATATCTATATAATCACTCTATATTAAATTTACACTATAAATATGAACATCTTAGCAATGAATTGGCAGTGCACAAAAAACCCTTTAAGTGGTGGTGCGGAGGTGCATTTTCAAGAAATATTTAAACGAATTGTGGCGATGGGGCATAGTGTAACACTTTTGGCTTGCACTTTTGAAGGATGTAAATCGGAAGAAATAGTTGATGGAATAAAAATTATTCGAAAAGGAGGGCGCTCTTTATTTAATTATACCGTCCGAACTCTTTATAAATCAGTGGCTTACAAAGAACATTTTGATATAGTTATTGATGATATAAATAAAGTTCCTTTTTATTCACCACTTTTTGTAAAAGAGCCATTATTAGCGATAAGTCATCATTTTTTTGGTGCAAATATTTTTCACGAAACGAATTTTTTTGCCGGAAGTTATGTTTATTTTTCGGAAGCATTAATTAAATATGTCTATAAAAATACGCCGTTTGCGGTGGTTTCGCAAAGCACTTTAGACGAATTTATTTCGATGGGATTTAATCCAAAAAATTTCACAATAATTTATAATGCTTTTGATAAAAATAATTTTCCGCTAAAAGTAAGCGAAAAACCCGCCTATCCTGTAATTTCTTATTTTGGAAGATTAAAAAAATATAAAAGTGTAGACCATTTATTTTACGCATTTGCGAATGTTACGAAAAAATATCCGAACGCAGAATTAAAAATAATTGGAAAAGGTGATTTTAGAGATTTTTTGGAAAAATTGGCGAAAGAATTGGGAATTGAAAAAAATGTTAGATTTTTAGGATTTGTCTCCGAAGAAGCAAAATCTGTTGAATTATCAACATCTTACTGCGTTGTAAATACCTCAATAAAAGAGGGCTGGGGCATCACAAATTTGGAAGCAAATGCTTGTGGCACGCTCGTAATTTCTTCGGATGTTCCGGGTTTGCGTGACTCTGTAAAAAATGGCGTTTCGGGCTTATTATATAAATATGGGGACATAGATGACTTGACCGATGCGATGTTGCAAGTCATTGATAATATTGAACTAAGGAATAAATTATCGTTAGGTGGATTGGAGTGGGCGAATAGTTTTAGTTGGGATAAATCGGCGGCTGCGATGTTAGAAAAATGCGAGGAAGTAATTGCGGCTTGGAGGTAAATATATTTTTTTATGGAACAACATCATCTAAATTATAAAGATACCGTGAATTTTGGAAGCTATTATACTCCGCAAATTCTTGTGGATATGGTTTATGGTATGCTTGCAAAAAATATTGAAAATATTTCTGATTATACTATTATTGATACGAGTTGCGGTTATGGTGGATTTTTGCGGGGCGAAAATACTATTGGTGCAGATATTGACGAAATGGCTCTTATTACAGCGAAAAAAAATAATCCATCTGCCTCATTTTATTGCCATAATTCACTGAAAAATATTTCCTTGACACAGTATAATTTAAATAATGAAAATAAAATAATTATAGTAGGAAATCCGCCGTATAATGATGCTACTTCGCTTATTAAAAATCATATTAAACAAGAGGCGGCAGAAATAGATAAGGATATAAAATCACAGGACTTAGGTATTTCTTTTTTGCAATCTTATAATAAACTTGGGGCTGATTTTGTATGTGTTTTGCACCCGCTTTCGTATCTTATAAAAAAGGCAAATTTTGAGCGAATGGGGCGGTTTACAAAAAATTATAAATTAATTGATGCGCTGATAATTAGTAGTGGCGAATTTTCAAAAACTTCAAAAACTACTCAATTTCCGATAGTTATTGCGATGTATCACCGAGATAATTGGGGAATGAAATATTATGATATTTGCGATTGGAATTTTAAGACAAAAGAAGGGAAACAATTTAAATTGGCAAATTTTGATAAAATAGACAATTATATTACGAAATATCCGAATAAAAAATACATAAGTTTAGATAATACAGTAGCTTACTTTTGGACAATGCGAGATATAAATGCACTAAAAAGAACAAAAACATTTATTGAAAAAGAAAATACGAGTTCAATACGCGTCACAAAAGATAAATTTGCGCATTATTGCTATGCAGATATTTTTAAGGAAAACATAAAACATATTCCATATTATTTTGGGAATTGCGACATATTTATTAATAATGATAAATTTAACGATTTGAGAGATTTATTTATTGAAAAAAGTACTTCAAAATATAAGTTTTTAAATAAATATAATTTCTTAGAATTGGCGAGTAAAAATGAAGGAAATATAGACAATTATTTTAGGAATTTACTGGGAGAACATTATGTGGATTAACAAGATAGATGAAATAAATTACGAATTATTAATTTCTATTCCACTTACAAAAGGGACTGAAAAAACACGAATAAAAAAACGTAGTTTCTTTAATGAATATGGAATTCCTGTACCAACAAAGACAGAACCATTTTCTTTATCTTGCTATGTTGAATGGCAGATAGGGTACGATGTTGCAACTGACGATGCCGGCAAAATGGAAAGAACAAGCATCAAAAATAAATTATTTATTGGGGCAAATGGAAAGAAAAAAACACTTTATGAACTATCTGAATATATTTATTATTTTTATAATTGGGAAATTATAAAAGAACAGGATTTGTTAGGCATAAAGGGCTATTTATCAGGGCTTAGCCAAAATGATTATTTAGATTGCAACCGAGAACTAGCAATAGAAAGGAGTCACCCCATAAGTAAAAATATTTTAGGAATAGATTTTAGTTTTACTCAATTAAAATATCCACTATTAATCCATAAATTTGGACAATATGAAATATTGACAGAAATTATAATAAAAGAAAAACAATATGCAATAGGAGTTCAGCCGATGTTGTATTTCTGTTTCCCAATTACAGAGTTAAAATCCAGCAAGGAATTAATTGGTAGAACAGCAGAAACAAAGGAAATGGCTGACTTTGTTATAGATAAAAACAATATCCAAATATTTTTAGAAATATTAAAAATATTTGGAATATTATCAATTAATCATAATAAAGATATTATTTCAATAATTGATATAATATTAACAAAATAAAAAACTCCCCCCCCCCAACCCAAAAAAAACAATATATAAATAAATACAGGACTAATTAATGTCACGTTCACTCAAAAAAGGGTACTTCGTTAGCATCAAACTCGCAAAAAAAGTAGATGCACTCAACGATACCAAAAAGAAACAGGTCGTAAAAACCTGGTCCCGGGCTTCCACGATTTCACCAGATTTCGTAGGACATACTATCGCAGTTCATAATGGCAAAATTTTTGTGCCAGTTTTCGTTACTGAAAATATGGTCGGTCACAAATTAGGCGAGTTCTCTCCTACACGCATCTTTAGAGGTCATGCAGGTAATAGAAAAGACGCCAAAGGAAAGAGATAGGTGATTATGCAAGCAAGAGCACTTAAGAAAAACATCCGAATGTCACCACGCAAAATGCGTTTAGTGATTGATTTAATCCGTGGAAAAAAAGCAACCGAAGCACTGACTATGTTGCACTTCCACCCAAAACATGCTGCTTACGAAGCCGAAATGGTTCTCCGCTCAGCAATAGCAAATCTTAACCAAAAGGCAGATGCCGAAGGTCTCCGTATCCACGATGACGAAATTACTGTTATCCGTGCTACCGTAGATAATGCTGCGTTCTTTAAGAGAATGCTCCCAGCACCACAAGGTAGAGCATACCGCATCCGTAAAAGAAGTAATCATTTAACTATTGTTGTCGGCACACCCGATACCGAGGAGGAATCAGAATAATGGGTCAAAAAACTCATCCCGTTGGATTAAGATTAGGCGTTATCAAAAGTTGGGACGCTAATTGGTTTGACGCTAAGCATTTAGCAAAAAAATTAGGCGAAGATTTTAAAGTTCG
Source organism: Ignavibacteria bacterium (assembly GCA_031261605.1). Taxonomy (GTDB): domain Bacteria; phylum Bacteroidota; class Ignavibacteria; order Kapaibacteriales; family UBA2268; genus WRLB01. The sequence goes on from JAISJI010000034.1 coordinate 7,759, forward strand.
CAATTACATCCGCGCCAGAAAGAAAAACTGCGGTATATCGCGCATTCTTGTTGAAAGAACTGCCGCTAAGATGCTCATAACATTAGAGACATCACGTCCGGGATTGGTATTCGGTCGCGGTGGTGTTGATTTGCAGCACTTGGAAGAGGAGTTGCGTCATCTCACTAAGCAAGATGTTCGCATCACAGTAAATGAGATTACTACTCCTGAGTTGGATGCACTACTCGTAGCTGAAAATATCGCTTCGCAGTTGAGTGGCAGAGCCAACTTCCGTAGAGCAATGAAGTTCGCTATCTCTTCTACTATGAAAGCAGGTGCGCAAGGTATCAAAGTTATGTGCTCTGGGCGTCTTGGTGGTGCCGAAATGGCAAGAACTGAAATCTACAAAGAAGGTAGAACTCCGCTACATACTATTCGCGCTGATATAGATTATGCAACTGCCGAAGCATTAACCATTTACGGCATTATTGGTATCAAAGTGTGGATATGCAAAGGCGAAGTTATTGGCAAGCGTAATATAGAATTTACGGAATAATTTGTCTTAATTCTTTTTAGAATTTACACAAAAAGCGTATAGGATTTGAGAGGTCATTTCTTATACGCCGTTTGTGTTTTAAACTATATCAATATGGAGATTACGAGGAATTTACTATGGAAAGTGCATTGAACTTACAAGCAGCAACGCATTTCCCACAAGCATCGCATTTGTCGGGCATTCTGACAAATACACGTGTGTTCCTTGCATCTCCTGTCATATCCAATACACGGCGGGGACATTTTTTTATGCAAACTTTGCAGCCGGTGCAGTTTGCTTCAATGGTATGGATGGTTTTGTGTTTGGTGGAGGCGTTGCGGTTCCACATAGTTCCGCCATTATACCAGAAATCAATCACTTCATCCCAGAAATTAAATTGAGTAGTCATAGTTTATCTCGCTATTTTGTAAAATACGTTATACTAATGAAGACAAGCGAGAGGGCGGAATATTTTATGAGATGTGAAAATAATGGTAATGTAATTAGTGGATTGCTGGTTATAACGAATGTCCAGCAAATACACAAATAGGGAAGTGCGCATCGACACACGCTTCCCTATAAATAAAAGTGTAAGATTTTTAGCAATAAGTTATTGTATTACAATTCCTTATCGTTACTCATTGCATAGCGAACCTTGTCGCCATTATCCTTCGTGCGAATACCAATGCGCGTAGGATTTTTTGCGCCATCCAATAGCATAACATTGGAGTAGTGAATCGGCATTTCCTTATGAATGATACCGCCTTTTTGGTTATTTTGGCTTGGTTTTTCGTGCTTTGCGCGGATATTTACTTGCTCAACAAGTATGCGCATCGTATCCGGATACACCTCAAGGACACGTCCAGTTTTGCCTTTGTCGTTGCCGGTCATAACCTGAACAACGTCGGTCTTCTTAATTCGTAATTTCATTTTAGTATATATATAATGTTAATAATCGTTAATGTTATATAGGGGTTATCATATTCTCGCTGTCCTTCACATCTACAATTTTATATACACTACCACTGCCCAAAGCATATTGCAATCTGGGTTGTTAGCGTAAAGCAAATAAGATGTTGAAATTACAATACTTCTGGAGCAAGAGATACAATTTTCATATAATTTTTTTCTCTTAATTCACGTGCTACTGGACCGAAAATACGGGTTCCACGTGGCTCACCTTTATCATTTAAGATAACAGCAGCGTTGTCGTCAAAGCGGATATAAGAGCCATCTTTGCGGCGAATTTCTTTTGCTGTGCGAACGATTACGGCTTTTTGGACTGTGCCTTTTTTGACGTTACCGTTTGGTATTGCTGATTTTACAGCAACGACTACGACATCGCCAACGGATGCGTATCTCTTTCCGTGACCGCCGAGAACACGGAAGCAGCGAACTTTTTTTGCACCTGAGTTGTCTGCGACAGTCAGGTTGGTTTCTTCTTGTACCATTTTATTTTATTTATTTTAATATTAATATTCAGTGAGTTAGGGAATACTTCGTATTGCGGACAAAAAATTATTTTGCTCGGGTTACAACACCATCAAACATCCAACGCTTGCGTGCTGATAGCGGACGACATTCTCTGATTTTTACGACATCGCCGATATTACAGGTCTTTTCTGGGTCGTGAGCCATAAATTTCTTTGTCGATTTGAAGTATTTTTTGTAAAGTGGGTGCATCACTTGACGCTCCACAGCCACAATAATAGTTTGTTCTGCTTTATTGGAAGTTACTTTTCCTTGCATAACTCTTTTATGGGAAGTTTTTTTTATTGTTTCTTCTGACATAATTTTTTTATTTATATAATTGATAATATTCGTTTGTTTTTTTTGTATGGAAATTAATCCAAATCTGCTTCAGTCAATCCCGCTGCACGCATCAATGCTTTTAACGTTCCAATCGGCAGGTCTTTATTGCCGTGCACTGGGACAGATACAGAACAATATCCTGTTTTCTCGTAAATAAAGTGGCTACTTTGCACTCTATCCAAATTCCATCCATTGCGTTCCAAAATTTTACAGAAATATTTTGCTGAAATGGATTTCATAACGCAATCTCTAAAAATTGGCTGTTTGGCTCAAGTTTATGGTGTGCATTCATAGACGCCACCCACCCTTCTATCGCATCATTGAGATAAAAAGGTATTTCCTCAAGTGTATCAGCGACTGTTATTACACCCGGCATAGATGGCACTTCTGCCCAGAATTGTCCATCTTCCTCGTGGACTATCGCTTGTATTGTCATAGTATTCACCTATTATTATTCTATTGCAAATCTGCTTCAGTCAATCCCGCCGCACGCATCAATGCTTTCAGAGTTCCAATTTTCAGGTCCTTATTAGCGTGTACTGGAACTGATACACCTTTTCCATTTTTCTCAAATCTGAAATGGCTACCAACCGTATATGTATGTGTCCATCCGTATGCTAATAATAGCTTACATAATTTCTTACCTGAAATGGATTTCATTATGCATATTCCATTATCGGCGCTACATCAAAATCAAAAGTCGGTATAACAATTATGCCATCCATTGACTTTAACATAAGGTGGCACATCACGACTTCCTTCATATAGTAGTCCAGTTCTTCTAATGTGTCTGCTTCTGTAACACATCCTTCTAATTCTGGGAACTCTGCCCAATATCCACCATCTTCCTCGTGGACTATCGCTTGTATTGTCATAAATTCACCTATTATATATTTACAGATATCATACGAAGTCCTTCTCTCTCGGCTATGGCGTCTATATTCATATTCAGCACTGCGGCTGCCTCAAGCCACCCTTCTATCGCATCTTTAAGATAAAAAGGTATTTCTTCTAAGGTGTCGGCAATGGTGTAGCACCCCGGCATAGATGGCACTTCTGCCCAGAATTGTCCATCTTCCTCGTGGACTATCGCTTGTATTGTCATAAATTCACCTAATATATATTTACAGATACCATACGAACCCCCGCTCTCTATCATTTCAAAAATAGAGAGAAGGTGACTGCTTATCGGTATAACACAATGCCAATTACTTACTGCTGAGTATAGTGTGCATACGGGCTATATCTTTACGTAATGTCTTAAGATATGCTGTGTCGTGCAACTGCTTCAAAGCGTGTTGAAACCTTTGCTTTGACAGAGTTTCCTCTGCTTCTCTGAGTGTCTTTAGAAGTTCTACCTCCGGTAACGCTCTCAAATCACTTGCTTTACGTGGTTTCATTATTCCTCCATTAAATCTATGCGTGAAACAAATTTTGTCTTGATGGGAAGCTTATGAGAAGCAAGGCGCATCGCTTCTTGTGCTGCTTCTTTGGATACGCCATCTACCTCGAACATTATACGTCCCGGCTTAACAACCGCTACCCATCCTTCTGGACTACCTTTACCTGAACCCATACGGGTCTCGGCTGGTTTCTTTGTGTATGGTTTATCCGGAAATATACGTATCCAGACCTTACCATCTCTCTTTAGGTATCTGTTGATAGCGATACGGGCTGATTCTATCTGTCTATTGGTAATCCAGTATGGTTCTAGGGCTTTTAAGCCGAATGAGCCGAATGTAACTAATGAGCCACGTTCTGCCTTACCACACATCCTACCTCGCATTGTTTTGCGGTGTTTTACGCGTTTTGGTGATAACATAAATTTACCTGTCTATTTTATTTATTAATAATTTGCATCTATAGTGTTAATAAAAATCTATCCACACTTCTTTAAAGATTACAAATATAATAAAAATTTTCCACATATATATCACATTGTTAATTTTTTTCTATAATATTTATATCCCAAATACCACAATCCAGTCATCGCTCAGCAATCTCATTTATTGTAGGAGGTCAAAATTTTGAACTCCCTACAACAACTCTGTGACTCACACATTATGAGGGCGAATAATTATTCGCCCCTACACAAATGACAGATTTCAATTAATCCGAATTGTAGGGCTTTTTTTCATTAATTCCACACAATATATCCCTAAATTAAAAAAATATTAGTATATTATACCTATACATCATATCTATATATCACTTTTTTTACAAAAATAAGGGAACTCAAATGAAAAAACAGTTCAATCTATTAACGATTTTAATGCTACTTCTCGTCGCTATGCTCACCACAATCAGTTGTGGTAGCGATGATGATAATGGTGGCAACACGCCCGTTGACCCACCAAATGATGACAACACGCCGGTAATTACTACCATTACCCCGCCTACTTGCTATGCCACCGACATCTTTAACATTACCGGAAGCAAGTTCGGAAATACGCAAAGTGCGTATAATGGCGTCGTGCTACTGGGCGATTCCACTCTCAAAGCAGACGAAATCGTTTCTTGGTCTGAAACGCTAATCCGTGCCAAGAAGTATAATATGCCTGTCGGCACACACAACGTTGTCGTGAAGACCGATAGCGGCACCAGCAATACCGGAAAGATTGTAATCATACCCGAAGATGAAGAGCAACCATTCCAAATCACCGCCGTCCTTCCTGCTGACTGCAAAATCGGCACTACGCTATCCATCGGTGGAACGCAATTCGGCGCTACGCAAGGCGATAACTACGTAATGCTCGGCAACACGAAGATTACAACAACTACTTTGTGGAACGATAACGAAATCCGATTGCTTGTGCCAGACCTCGGCGCTGCCGGTAAATACTCCGTATCCGTATTTAAGAACGGCGTAGAAAGCAATAAATTAGAAATAAACTATACTATACCGGTATTGCCACCGCAAATCACTACGATGAGTCCGCAAACTGGATATATAGGCGATACCATCTCCCTATTCGGTAGCAACTTCGGTGCTACTCAATCCACATCTTACGTAATGGTCGGCAATGTTAAAGCAAATGTATATCCGCAATGGACTGCTGGCGCTGTGAAGTTCGTTATTCCGGCACTCGCTATTTCCGGCAATGTCCGCATCTTCGTAAATGGAATAGAAAGCAATTCGTTCAATCTGACTATTGAAAGCAGCGACTACGACCCAGTTATCAATAACCTTGATAAGTCCGACTATCAGCAAGTTTCCGCAATGCGCATATATGGCTCTCACTTCGGTATACAAACCGGTAAAGTAATATGCACTCCTAATTTACAAGCCGAAATTATGGATTGGAACGATTCTATAATTCGCATTGTCCTCCCATCCGGCGCTAAGAGTGGAGAACTATACGTAGAAAGAGCCGATAACAAAAAGAGCAACACCATTCCATATTACATTATCTTAGATGACACTTATCCAATGGTATTGATTCCAAGAGGAACATTCACTATGGGAAATAGCACACTCGAAGCAGCCGCTCCAGCGCATACGGTTACGATTAACTTCGACTTCTATATGTCTACAACTCCCGTAACAGAAGAACAATATTCCTATATAACACATAAGAACCCGCCATACGCAGCTAAAGGCGATAACATCGCCGCTCACTATATAAGATTCGTCGAAGCGTGCGAGTTCTGTAATGCTTTGTCTGACCTGCATCTACTTACACGCTGTTATACAATAAATGGCAACAACGTAACTTGCAACTTCAATGCCGAGGGATATAGATTACCGACAGAAGCAGAATGGGAATACGCTGCAAGAGCAGGAACAACAAGCGACTACGGATTTACCGATAACTTATCTCTACACGCTTGGTATTCCGCAAATTCCTCCGGTGGAAATGCTCCAAAAGAAGTCGGCAAACTCCTCGCTAATGCTTGGGGATTATACGATATGCTCGGCAATGTCGATGAATGGGTTTGGGATAGATACTCCACTACATACTACCAAGATTGTGCCTCTGGCGTTATAAATCCAACAGGACCAACGGGTGCAACAGGTAATCACGTTATACGTGGTGGCAATTTCCAATCCGGTGCCGACAACATAAAAGTATACTCTCGCTTTGCATTCGGCGAGACAGAATATCAATACAACATCGGCTTCCGCTACATTAGAAAGAAATAATTTTAGACACCACAACAAAAAAAATGGAATTTACAGAATTCTGGACTATACTCTCTACAAACGGTATCGTCCTTGATATACCGCAGATAGAGCAGTTTAAACGATACCATAAAGAATTGAAGTATTGGAACGAAAAAATAAACCTCATCTCCCGCAAAGATGAAAGCAATATTTTAGAACGCCACTTCCTTCATTCCCTCGCTATACTCAAATACGTGGAATTTCCCACAAAAGCCCGCTGCTTAGACATCGGAACTGGTGGCGGGCTGCCCGGGATACCATTGAAAATAGCATCGCCACTGATTTATATGACTCTCTGCGACTCCATTAAGAAGAAGTTGAAGACAACGGAAATGTTTGCTAAACATACCGAGTTGCGTAATATCTCCTGCTTCTATGGGCGGGTCGAGGACTTGCAGTTAGACAAGCAGCAACTACGCCATTACGACATTATTTGTTCGCGTGCTGTTGCTCCTATTACGAAATTATTGGAGTGGTCGCTCCCACTACTTAAGCAAAATGGGAAATACGTCCTGCTCAAAGGTGGCGATTTATCGGATGAGATAGGGGAAGCAATATACGATTACCCCGGCATCCATTGCACCACTATTGACATTGAAATAATGGGATGCGATTGGTTTACTAATGAAGAGAAGAAAATTGTGCTCATCACAAAATAGACCACAATTTAATCCTCCTCCTATACAAAGCAGTGCATAACCAAGACCATCCGGGTGTTACGGGGCTTACGACGCATCTACTGATGGATGAATTGGCGAAGTAAAACATCTGACACCCACTAACCAATAGTTTCCCACAAGGAATAGAAATTTATTAACTCAAAATAAATACATATAATTATGGAAAATTTCACTTTTTATAATCCAACGAAAATATTGTTCGGACGCAATACAATATCACAAATCGGCAATGAAATAAAGGCATCCGGCGTAAAGTCAGTGCTACTGCTCGCCGGCGGCGGCTCTATAAAGCATAACGGCGTGTATGATACGATTGTAGCGTCTTTGAGGGCTAATGGAATTGACTTTGTAGAGCATTTTGGGGTTCGTCCAAATCCATTAGTAGAGCATTCCAATTCCGGTCGTGCTTTGATGCAAAAGCATAATTTGGACGGAATACTTGCTGTCGGCGGTGGCTCCGTGATAGATGAAGGTAAATCACTGGCATCGTGCTATTATTTGGATAATATATGGGACGCATACGAGAAAAAGGTCGTGCCAGATAAAGGTCTGCCGCTGTTCGTGGTGCTTACTTTGTCGGGAACGGGAACGGAATCCAATATGAATTCGGTCTTGTCAAATGCTGCTTTGCAAAAGAAAATGACGCTCTATTCGCCTTTGCATTTCCCAAAAGTATCCATCATAGACCCGAGTATTCAGATGAGTTTGCCTTGGCATCAGACAGCCAATGGAGGCATTGATGCAATAACACATTGTATGGAAAATTATTTTACCGGAACTTATCAAGAAACAACAATTGGTATTTTGGAATCGCTGATGAGAACATTGATAAAAAGTTTGGACGCTTTGCAGGTGTCTCCGAATAACTACGAAGATAGAGCAAATCTGGCTTGGGCTGCGGTATTAGCGTTAAATGGCGTATCAGGAGCAGGTATGAATGGCGGCGACTGGGCTACTCATAAGTTGCAACACGGCATTAGTGCATTGTATCCGGAAGTCGCACACGCACCAGGTTTGTCTGCATTATTTCCATCGTGGCTACGCTACAATTATAAACTGAACGAGCCACAATTCGCTCGATGGGCTAAGAATGTCTGGCATTGCGATAGTATTGAAAAAGGAATTGCAGCAATGGAATTGAAATTTAAGTCATGGGGTTCGCCGATATGTATTCGCGAACTTGGCTGTGTAGCAAAGGAGCGATTGGGCGAGATAGTAGAGAACACGCTGGGTATTGCACCAGTAATTGGAGGTCTGAAGAAGTTAGATAGAGCGGATATAGCGAAGATTTATGAAATGGCGTGGTAGCTGTATCACTTATGTCGTTGCGGGCTTGCTCCAAGGAAAGAGAATTTTTAAATAATAACAACAACAAACACAATATGCCAGAAGAATCTTTTACCAACACACTATACACCAACGACAATCTATTTATCCTAAATGGACTGAATAGCGATTTGGTGGATTTGATATATCTTGACCCGCCATTCAATACCAATCGCATCTATTCTGCACCAATAGGTAGTAAGGCAGCCGGCACAAGTTTCAGTGATATGTGGAAATGGCAGGATATAAATGAAGCATACTTGGAAACAATGGCTGATAAATATCCAATATTAGCACGATTTATAGCAAATGTAGGTGGAACACACAGCAAAGCAATGATGGCGTATTTAACTTATATGGCACAGCGAATCATAGAGATGCACCGTGTGCTGAAGGATACAGGAAGTTTATATTTGCATTGCGACCCGACAGCGAGCCATTATTTGAAAATACTATTAGATTTGATTTTCAAAAAAAATAATTTTAGAAATGAAATTACTTGGAAAAGGAATGAAGTATGGAAAAAATATTCTGATAAAAGGTATGATGTTGGAACAGATATTATATTTTGGTATTCTAAATCCGATGACTACTTGTATAAACCACAATTTATTAAAAGTAAAAACGACCCTTCTAATTCATATAAATTGATTGACGAAAATGGTAAAAAATATCAATCAGTTCTAATTACAGGACACAAATCATTAGGTAAAAGTTCAAATATGTATGAATATAAGGGCTATACGCCTGAATATGGTTGGACTGTTGAAAAAGAACAATTAGTGGAGATGGATGAGCAAGGATTGTTAATATGGAAAGATGGTATTTGTAAAAGATATAAGAAATACTTGGACGAACGGACAGAAAGAGTAAATTCTCTTTGGACCGATATAACTACTGCCCGTGGCAAAGAGCGGACGGGCTACAGCACTCAGAAACCACTTGCCTTGTTAAAACGCATTATCCAGACATCCAGCAACGAAGGCGATATAGTTATGGACCCGTTTTGTGGCTGTGCAACGACTTGCGTTGCTGCTCAGCAGTTAGGCAGACAATGGCTCGGTATTGATATAGAAAAGCAAGCAGTTAATCTTTTAGTAGAACGCTTGAGCGATGATGCAGGAATGTTCAAGGATTTTGTAGCGACACAATTAATTCCACAACGCACCGATATTCAAATTGTCCAGCCATCGCAATCAATAAAAGAACGGCTTTACAAGCAACAAAATGGGAAATGTAATGGCTGTGGAAATGAATATTTAATGAAAGATATGGAAATAGACCATATCATTCCGAAAGCAAAAGGCGGTGGCGATTATTACGAAAATTATCAGTTATTATGTGCCTCTTGCAATAGAATAAAGGGAACAAGACCAATGGACTATCTGCGAATGAAAATAAAAGTGCGAGAGGAAATGCTGGGAAATGAAGTAATTTTCGGAGAATAATTACTATAGACCCCATAAATCCATCCCCGAAGGAGAGGGCGTTTAAATAAAGAATATATATCACAAATACGAAATAACACTATGAAAAAACTACTTATTCCAATTTCATTATGTATGCTACTGCTAATCGGCGGATGTAGCAAAACAGAAACTAATATGAATAATCAAAAAACAGAAGCTACTAAATGCGTCTCTCAAACTCAAATCAATTCTGTAATTGACGAACTCGTTAATAAATATGGAGATAGAGAGCGTAGCAGAATTGAAAAAGGAGTTACCCAAATAGGTAATCTCTGGCAAATAGGTGCTGAACTTGATGGCACCGAAACCGAATTCCACAAGTTCTGTGTAGATAACTATGTAGCATCGGCGGAGCAGTTGGACGGGCTATTTGAGTCCTTGCAGACGCATTTTGAAGTGATTGTCGGGCATTACAATAAGATTTCGCTTGATTTGAAGCGTCCGACAGCGGTAGAGGGATTAAGTGTCAATAAAATAGATGAGATAATTGCTGGATACGAACCGAGTGCGAGTTTCATTTCAGATTTCTTTAACAACAAGATCGCCTTTATCGTCGGTCTAAACTTCCCATATTTTACCTTAAAGGAGAAGAAGGAATTTGGCGAAAGTTGGTCTCGCAAACAATGGGCTTATGCGCGTTTGGGTGATTACTTCACAACACGCATTCCGGCAAATTTGCAGCAGAAGTATGGCGAAAGTTTATCCAATGCCGATTTCTACATTTCCAATTACAATATTTGTATGGGCTACTTGCTTGCTCACAATGGTAAGGAGTTATTTCCCAAAGATATGAAACTGATTTCGCATTGGAATTTGCGTGATGAGATAAAGTCAAATTATGGACAGCCCGATGGTTTAGAAAAGCAAAAAATGATACAGCAAGTAATGGAACGCATTATAAATCAAGACATTCCAAAGGAAGTAATAAATAGCACACGCTATACTTGGAATCCATACAGCAACAAAGTTTTTGATAATGGAAAGGAAGTTAAAAAAACTAGCGCTGAGCCGAATGTCCGCTACCAGCATTTGCTAAATCATTTCCAAATAGAGAAGCAGATGGATGTGTATCGTCCGGCTATTGGAAATGCGATAAATGCAACATTTGACGTGGCTTACGAAATGCCGGTGCAGGAAGTGGAGAATTTATTTATTTCGTTCATCTCCTCGCCACAAGTGAAGGAAGTATCCGAAATAATTAAGAAGCGTTTGGGAAGGGACTTGCAACCATTTGATATTTGGTATGATGGCTTTAAAAGCCGCTCAACAATAGACCAATCTATGCTGGATAAAAAGACCAAAGCGTTGTATCCGAATACAGCCGCTGTCCATAAGGATTTGCCAAATATTATGCAAAAGTTGGGCTTCAGCAAGCAAAAAGCAGATGAAGTAGTATCTCGTGTGCAAGTAGACCCATCCAAAGGTGCTGGTCACGCTTGGGGGGCTGATATGAAAGGCGAAAAGGCACATTTACGCACGCGTATCGGTAAGGATGGTATGGATTACAAGGGCTACAACATTGCTGTTCACGAGTTCGGTCATAACGTAGAGCAAACCCTTTCGCTATACGATGTGGATTATTGGTTCTTGCGTGGTGTTCCAAACACTGCATTTACAGAAGCGTGGGCATTCGTATTTCAAGCAAAGGACTTAGACCTACTTGGTATTAAGAATGAGGATAAAGACAAAGAGGCATTGGAAGTATTGGATAAATTTTGGGGAGCATACGAAATTATGGGCGTATCGCTTGTAGACCAACGCGTATGGAAGTGGATGTATGAGCATCCGAATTGCAATGCCGAGGACTTGAAAAATGCAGTTATACAGATAGCCAAAGATATTTGGAATGCTTACTACGCACCGATATTCAATATGAAAGATTGCACAATACTTGCTATTTACTCCCATATGATTGACTATCCGCTATACCTATCTATGTATCCAATTGGGCATTTGATAGAATTCCAAATGAGCGAATATATGAAAGGAAAGAATATCGGCACAGAGATGACTCGTATCTGCACACAAGGCAGATTAATACCGGATGTATGGATGCAAGGAGCAGTTGGTAGTCCGGTATCTGCTCAACCAATACTTAACGCTACCGAGCGTGCCGTTCAAACACTAAATAAAGAATAATCAAATACTTATGCTACATATAATCAATTACATAGTTAGAGTGTGCATCATCATTATCGGCATACTCTTTGTAGCCGGCTTTGTTCCATCATCGCCGGAGCAGCGGGATATGTATATCATTATGGGTATAGTATTTATTATTTTTGGTGTGTATAGAATAGTGATGTATCGGGTGAAGATAAAGGTGTATTATGAAGAAGAAGAGGATGTTGAGGAGTAATGACATTTGAGCAATACAATTCCCTAATCCCATTTCCCCCAAGGCGAAACTGGATTAGGGGTTAAACTCCGCAATCTTCTTGATTCACCACCACTCATCATTTGCTCAGAAAGTTTTCCACAATAGCAAAGAAGAACTAATACTTAATCACACGATAACTCTTCGGCGGAACTATACGCATCGGCGAACTCAACTTTCCACCAACTACTATATCCGACATATCCAGCGTTACTTTACCCCCCAATAGCGGGAAATCCAGCACTATATGCTTGGCAAACGTCAAGCCAAATACCACAATATGATTCCCAAATGTAGCATCCATTACTATATTCTCCTCCTCATCCATCCGCTTATATCCCAGCAATTTACCATCGCTAATATCTGACATACCGCTACCATTTGCTCGCTTATTTGGTAATGCCGTGCGTAACAGCGTAACTATGTCGTCAAAAGATAGTGGTAACTGCGCTGCTTTCATTATCGTTGTATCGGTCGGACTACCAGTAAAACTAATGCTTTGCAGCGAATTGTTCATCACAAATTCATCCCTATTGGCATACAACTTCCCCACCGAAATACCGAATGGTCCGCTAATTGTGAGCAGCACTGAATCCATTCGAGCCATTTCAATTGTAGCACTTACGCTATTTTTCATTTGGGGAAAGTCAATGCTAATGCGTGCCTTCATCATCACATTCTCCGATATAGACGAGCGTATTCTGGCATTGGCATCACTCTCCGGGTCTGTGCGTTGGACGGGCGTATTAGGAACAACCACAACGACAGTCGTGTCCTCTGTCGGCTTCAAATCTGTCTTATTACTTGCGCAAGAAGCAAGAATAGCGAACAAAATTAGTATAGGGATAATATTCTTCATACCACAAATATAAAGAATATTTATGTATTATCAAATAAATGCAGCATATAAGTTGCGGAGCGGAGTTGGGTGGGAGTAAAAAATTATCGCACCGTGGTCGCTATGCCTCTATCGAGGAAGTCCACAAATTCCTGCATATTTCGAGTGAAGGTCTTAGTTCCGACGTGGCTACCATCTGGTGCAATAATGACATATAGCGGAAGTTCAATGCTTCCGTATTGCTCTTGTTGCATTTTTTTGTTCGTGAGATACGGCTCAGTGCGTCTGTCGGTGTATAGATGGACTTTTACAAACTGGTTCATACGCGAGTAAATTTCCTCACGCTTGAACATATTTTGCTCCATCCACCGACAATTTGTGCAGGTGAAGCCGGTGAAGTCAATGAATAGTGGAACACCGCTTTCTTTGGATTGCTTTAACGCTGCTTCGTAATCGCTGAGCCATACCATTGACTCATATCCACTACCGGACTCTGACGCAGAGGTAGCAGGTGCTACAGCCGAAGCTGTGGATGGGTCTAATTCACCGGCATTCATCAATTCGCGGTATTCGGTTGGTGGTAAGAATGCATCCAACTCACCGAGTGTCTTGCCGAACATTCCTGTAATGAAGTAGAACGCCACAGCCATAAAGAATACGGAAAATATGATACGCGAAGCGGTAACGCCCTTCACTTCAGAATCGTGATGCAAGCGGAACACACCGAGTATGTATAGCGATACGATGATACAAATGGCAATCCAAATAGCAAGAAACCACTCCTTCGATAAGATACCCCAATTCCATACCAAGTCGGCGTTAGAGAGAAATTTCATAGCGGCTGCAATTTCAATAAAGCCCATTACTACCTTTACGTTATTCATCCAACCACCTGCTTTCGGCATTTTCTTCATAAAAGATGGAAATAATGCGAGTAAGAAGAATGGTAGAGCGAATATTCCGGAGAAGCCAACCATACCCAGCACAGCCCAAAACCATTCACCACCACTTGCAGCAATTAATGTAGAGCCGACAAACGGCACAGTGCAAGTGAAAGAAGTAATAGAGAACGTGAGTGCCATAAGTAGAACGCTTATAACGCCGTTGCTTTGTCCGCTTTTTTTGTTCAACTTATTCATTAATCCGGTCGGGAGTTGTATTTCAAACGAGCCGAATAGGTTCAATGCAAAGATAACAAAGATAGCGGCAATGAAGATATTGACCCAGCCATTAGAAGCGAAATCTCTGATGCCGGTTGCTCCAAATATACCAGCAAGCAAGATGCCCAAACCGGTAAATGTAAGGATGATACCGAGAGCATATACAGAGGCGTCTCTGACTGTGCCACCTTTGCCTTTTTCGCTACGTTTGGTGAAGAAGGAAACGGTGATTGGTATCATTGGAAATACGCAAGGAGTAAGTAGAGCAAGTGCTCCTGCACCCATTGCAAATAGTAGAAATGAGAGGAAGCCCTCGGATTTTTTTTGTTCTATCTCCATTTGGGATTCCGTTTTTACGGGCTGCTCAGCGGAAGCGATTTGCTGATTTAGAGCATCGGGAGCGGGAACTATTGCTTCAGATGTTTCTGGTGCTTCCACCATTTCAGCAGCATCAGCAACATCGGTTTTACCCCAAGCGTCAGCCGTAATTGTGGTTTTGTAGTCATCACCGGGAAGACATCTAGAGGTATCGCATAGTTGCATATATGCAAGCAGTTGGATTTTATCCGTAGCGAAATCAATGTCTTTCTTAGCGACAACGGGAATGGTGAATTCAAATTTTCCTTCAAATAATTGAATATCAAATTCGAAACCCTTATCGTATTCCGTCTTTGGCTTAGAGGATTTAATTTTGCCGTCTATTTTGAGAGCATTATCTGGCAGGAAGTTGAATTCCGTAGGCGATGGACCGATGCCTTCGCTACTAAGTTGCTCGTTAGTGGGATAAGTATGCCACGGAGCAGGTAGTTCGACGCTAAGTCGGATGTTAAATTTTTCATCTTTTGCGACCTTGTCTTTCTCTGGATTGGCGACCATTTTGAATTTGGGTGCTTGCGAGTATAGCAGAGCCGGTAAAAGAATGAATAGTGTGAATATCAGAAGGTGCTTTTTCATATTGTTTAGTATTTATTTTGTGTGTTTTATATATTCTTTATTTAAACGCCCTCCCTTCGGAGTAGGGTTGGGGAAATAGTAATTATTCCCCGAAAATAATCTTTTCCTTTAGTAAATTCTTGCGGGTTTGTATCTTTATTCGCAAAAATTCCATTGTATTTTTTCCCTTAATTCTGTTGCAATTACCACATAACAACTGGTAATTTTCGTAATAGTCACCACCGCCTTTTGCTTTCGGAATAATGTGGTCTATCTCCATATCTTTCATTAAATATTCATTTCCACAGCCATTACATTTCCCATTTTGTTGCTTGTAAAGCCGTTCTTTTACCGACTGCGTAGGCTGAACGACCTGAATGTCGGTGCGTTTGGGAATTAATTTTGTCGCTACAAAATCCTTGAACATTCCCGCATCATCGCTCAATCGCTCAATCAAAATATCAACCGCATTCTTCTCTACATCAATACCAATCCACTTCCTCCCGAGTTGCTGAGCCGCAACGCAAGCCGTTGCACAGCCACAAAACGGGTCCATAACTATATCGCCTTCGTTTGATGATGCTTTAATAATTCTCTGTAAAAGTGCCAATGGCTTCTGTGTTGGGTAGCCGGTGCGTTCCTTGGCTTGCGAATTAATAATTGGTATCTCCCACCAGTCAGGAAATATAACTTCACCCGTCTCCTCCTTATATACGATGTTATCATACTTTCCGCTTGCTACAGCATTTTGCGCTTTCAGTTTATCATATACAACAAGATTCATCATTCGCTTTCCATCTTTAATAGTTGGATGTCCGGTATAATATCCCTTTTTCTTTCTTTTCTCGCTTGATTTTGTAGGTTCTGACAATTTATTTAGTATGTAATTACTGCCTTTAGAATATCTTAGCAGCGTATCGTGCATTCTTTGAAAATCTTGCGAGACATTAGTCCAACGCCGATAGCACCACACAATTTCATTTCTAAAATTATTTTTACCAAAAATTTCATCCAACAGCACCTTCAAATAATGGCTCGCTGTCGGGTCGCAATGCAAATATAAACTGCCTGTATCCTTCAGCACTCGGTGCATTTCGACGATTCGCTGCACCATATAAGTCAAATACGCAGCCATCGCTTTGCTATGCACCACACTCGTAGATGCAATGAAATCAGTCAATGCCGGATAATTTTCCGCCAAAGTGTTGAGGTATTCCTCATTGACATCTTGCCAATTCCACATATCTTTGAAACTCGAGCCGGCTGCTTTACTACCTATTTGTGCAGAAAATAGTCGTTTGGTATTGAATGGTGGGTCAAGGTATATCAAATCCACCAAATCGCTATTCAGTCCATTTAGGATGAAGAGGTTGTCGTTGGTGTATAGTGTGTTGGTAAAGTTCTCTTCTGGCATATTGTATTTGTTGTTATAAAAGTTCCTTTCCTTCGGATAGGGATTTAGTGTGGTCTCTTTCCCAAAATTATTTACCCTAATATACTAAAAAAATCCCACTTTTTCTATATATTACACTCAATATTACACAGAATATCAAAAATATGCAACTAATGAATATCGGCGTTATCATTAACTCAAAAGGATTGAACGGATGCCTCATCCTAGCTAATTCTCCAAAAACACTCGCTCTACAGAGTGGAACTCCGCTACACATCGGCTATTCGGATAACTATACCGATGAGTATGTGCTGGCGAACGACTTCCAATCGCAAGCACGCAATTCCGAAATCTATCTCCAATCCATTAATACAAAAGAAAAGGCAATGGCATTGAAGGAGAGAGCAGTATTCGCTGATAAAGCCGATATATTAAAGCAAAACCCATACTACTTCCTACCCGATGACATCATTGGCTGTAAGGTCTATGATATTGGGCAGAAGGAAGTAATTGGCGAAATCGTAGAGATATTGGAATTGCCGGCGAACGATGTTTGGCTTGTGACTACTGCTCGTGGTGAGTTGCCTTTGCCGGTAATAGACGATGTAGTTAAGGATATAGATGTCGAGCGTGGAGTGGTTGAGGTCGTTATGTTGGACGGACTATGGGATATTGTAAGTGTTGACTAATATTATATTCCTATTTTTTTTGTATATTGTATATAACTATAACCCTATACTCTTATGAATCTTATCCAATACTCCCAAAAATATAATGAACTCAAAGACCTCGTTGAGCGCAATATCTTTGCCTCTATCCCAAATCACAACACAGACCTATACGACGCCTACCGATACACAATGTCCGGCGGCGGAAAACGCATTCGTCCCCTCCTTACGATGATTACCACCGGGGCACTTGGTGCTAATCCTGCAGAGGCGGTAAATGCTGCTTCTGCGATAGAAATATTGCATAACTTTACACTCGTCCACGACGACATTATGGATAACTCCAACCTACGCAGAGGTGAGCCAACAACACATAAAAAATGGAACGAAGCCATTGCCATTCTTGCTGGCGATATGATGACCGGCTGGGCATTTAAACTACTCGCTCAATCCAACACCCCGCAAGTTGGCGAACTGACACAAATACTCGCTGATGCACTTGTATATGTATGCGAAGGACAGGAATTAGATGTTAGATTCAATAGAAGAAGCCAAGTAACGGTCTCCGAATATATAGAAATGGTGCGACTTAAGACATCATCTCTAATGCGTGCGGCAGTTAAACTCGGCTGTGTCTTATCCAATGCCAGCGATGAGGTTGTGCAGAAGTTAGATGTCTTTGCGGATAACATTGGCATCGGCTTCCAAATCCAAGATGATATCTTGGACTTCACCGCTAAAGATGAAAAGTTCGGAAAGAAAATTGGTCAGGACTTGATAGAAGGTAAGCGCTCCTATCCCGTTGTTAAAGCACTCGAAGTCGCTACCCAAGGAGAAGATATTACTATGTTAAATCGCTATCTGTCACTTCCGTCAGGACTACCGGAACAATTTGTTCCTGCCTATACTGCTCTCTTCCAACGATTAGATGTATTTGAAAAAGCCGCCAAAGAAGTTGACAGACACTTCTATTTAGCAAAACATAGCATAAGCACCTTGCCAAATAATGAATATATAGAAATGCTTAATATGCTTTTGGATTCGCTAAACAAAAGAGATTACTAAAAATTAGAATAGAACACAAAATTATATGCAAACAAAAACAATAATATTCCTACTAATCATAGCGATAATGCTTACCGGTTGTAAAAGTGGTAGCCGAAAAAAGAACTTCGCTATGATGGAGGAGCAACGCGAGATAATGGAAGAGGTCGTAGGTAAAGATACTACTCCTAAGCCCATCTATATCACCGGAACTAAGCCAATAAATCAAGCCGTTCCAGCGGACTTACGCTTTGATATATACCGCATCATCACCGATAAATATCCCGATACTATTAAGTTCCACGCACGCGTATATGATACCGCCGGCAACTTCATTACCAATATGGCTGCTCCATATAAATTGTTTCCAGAGATAGAATATTTTCGTAAATTGGATGAGCAATTAGGCAAGTTCTATAATATTAGAGAGCAAAATATACCAGAATTTACTGTTCGCGAATATGGTGCAGGCGACTCAATACCATTCAATATCGCTCTATCAGTGGATTACAGCGGTTCTATGTCTCCCGTTATGGAAGCAATATTTGAAGGAACAGAAATATTTATTGATATGAAATTTCCGCAAGACAACATTGCACTCGCCTCATTCAATAAGGACTTCCTACTCAAGGCACCGCTCACTAATGATAAGACAGACCTGCTTTCTTTGTTCCGTGCGAAACGTGGCGAAGGCAGAGGAGCGTTCTCATCGGTAAAGGAAGCGCTATACAACTCTATGCGTATCTTTGAAAAAGCACCAGTGGACGACCCGCGCATCCTCGTTCTCTTTACCGATGGCGATGATAATTACTCTAAACGCAAGGTCGGCGAACTTATTTATAAAGCGAAACGCGAAAACATTAATGTATTCGTTGTTGCATTCGGCTATCCCAAAGATGGTGGCTTAAAGGAAGTCGCTGATAACACCGGCGGTAAGTATTATCGCATCTACACAAAGGAAGATATGCTCAAGGTGTTTAGCGACATTTACTTGAGTTTAAGAAACTACTACCTCTTCACTTACAAACCACCAAAATACTGGGGATGGCACACTATACTTGCTGATTGCTTTGTTCCCGGTTTCGCAGGAGCGGATGCTACTATGGTCGCTACCGGAGAATATGATACATCGGATTTGTGGAAAGATGTTGGCGATGAATTTACTTTGCCGATTTTATTTGATTACAACAAGTGGGATATTAAGCCAGAGAGCGAGCCACTGCTCGATGAGATAGTAGATGCAATGCTCAGCCGACCGAAGTTGCGATTAGAGATACAAGGTCATACAGATAACATTGGCGGACCCGACTTTAACCAAGTGTTGTCCGAAAGACGTGCCACCGCTGTCTTTGATGCTATAATATCAAAAGGAATAGAACAAAGCAGATTACGTTGGATTGGCTTCGGTATGAGTATGCCTGTCGCACAAAATGATACGGAAGAGAATAGAGCAAAAAACAGAAGAACAAATTTTGTCGTCCTCGCTAAGTAAATGGAAATATCAACATTCTTACCAACTCTCACAATCACCATCTCAGCATCACTATTGGCTGCGATGCTGGCGACTGTTGCTGGCTTCTACCTATCTTACTTCGCCGTATTCTTACGCAACAAAATGGGCGATGCCATCGTCCTTATCTCCACCATTTACTTAGTCCTCAATCCTATCGTCCAGTTCAATGCCATTGCCGAACTATTTAGAGAAACGTTACACATCAATCCCGGCAACGACTATTGGCTCGTAATCATTGCATTGATATGCCGATACTTCCCAATCGCATTCTTCATTACATACACTGCAATAAAACGGACAAATACTTCGCTAATTGAAATCTCTTTAGACCTCGGTGCAAAGCGCTTCTTTATATTTTGGAACATTGTTGTAAGCGATATTAAGAAATATATATACTTGGCGCTGGGTTTCATATTCATTCTTTGCATCGGCAATGTATCCACTGCCATTGCATCCGGTCTCCGTAACACATTCTACGGCTCTATGGTGTTCAATACTTTCTGGAATGCTAACACCAATATTGAAACCATAGTATTGCTCCTGCTCCCACACCTAACGCTCACCATAATTCTATTTATCTGCTATAACGCATATATCAGCGACAATGCAGACAAATTAAAGATAACCGGCAGCGGTAAAATATCCAAATACAAATGCCTAACCGTCGGCAAAGAGCCGTCCACTCTAATCATCAGCGGTCTAATCTTACTCTTTATCACATTGGTCTTACTTACCATAATCACCTCCTCGATAGATACGTATAGCAAAGTGACATTTAGGCATTTCGAAAATGCGTTCAGCAATGCAGAATTGTTAGACGGAATGCGGACGCAGTTCGTAATTGCTGTTATGGCTTCACTTATCGCCACCATTATCGGCACAGCATTGTCGCTATTGACAAAGAGAAGCAAGAACACAGTTAAGCATTACAAAACGCTATTACTACCAATGTTGCTCAGCGAAATGCTTTTTGCAGCAGTGCTGGTTTCGCTTATGTTGCTCTTTGGGACGAATGGGCATATCGGAACGCCGATAGTGGGAATGTCGCTTTATTTACTGATTTTTGCTTCAATCTTTCTGGCATCTCAGGCGAGAAATATGGATAGGAATTTGGTATCGGCAAGTGTGGAATTGGGCGCAACTTACTTCCAGACGCTATACAAAGTCGTTCTGCCGTCCTTCTTACCGAGTGTTGCATCTTGCTTTTTTATTATGTTTGCGATTGGATTTAATGAATGGACGCTGTCGTATTGCCTTACAAAGCACGACGCTATTCTTGCGGAATCTATATTGGAATATGCTATGGTATCGGCACCGGAATTGTATGCGATTGGCACGCTACTACTACTGATAACTACGCTGTGCATAGCGCTTGCTAATACATCAAAAATTTATAGCAAGCCGATGAATGTAGCGAAGTATATTGTAATTGCATTGATGGTGGGTGTGGCTGGTGGTATGCTGTTGATGTGATGTGTGTTAGCGCTATTACTCAAATGCCATTGCTGTCTTCTCAAACTCGTCGGTCAAACTTTGCTTAATCACAGCAAGGGCTGAGTCGGTGGTAAGTATCTCATTATCCACCATCGCCGATAGAAATTCATTGGTAACATAGTAATCCGGCTGCACCATTTCACTCTCCCATAACTTCATTCCAAACTCGTATGATAGCCATTCGGCTGTGGAGACAATTGCTGCGAGCGGGTATTTCAATTTTGTAAACTGGGGCGAAAGAACGAATTCGTCTGCATATTCTACTTCATCTGCAATCCAAAATGGCGTGTGATGATATTCCAATGCCTTAATTATCTTCTCCGGAAAATTCCATTTCTCTGCTAACCACGCTCCAACGTCTGAATGCGTGCATTCAAATATATACATCTCTGCTTCAGTTAATGATATTTCTGCGGACTTCTGCAATCTACGCACCTTCGCGAAGTTATTACGAAACTTATCCATCAATATCAACAACCCGATGTCGTGCATTAGTCCTGTCACAAACGCTTCCGATACCAATTTATACTTTAATTTGCGGGCGATAAAACGACTGGCAGAACCACAAAATATAGAGTATTTCCAAAATTCCTTCGTGTTAAATATTTTCGTATCCACTTTTGCAAATATTTTTTTCATCAGCAAACTAATCATAATGTCCTTAATTTCATTCGTTCCTAATATCACAATCGCTAAATCTACGGTGGATATAGTGCGGGTAAGTCCGAAATATGGAGAGTTAGCCACGCGCAGTATCTTTGCTGTTAGTCCTTGGTCTTGCTCAATTAGCGATGCAATAAATTTTGCATGATGGCGGTCGTTGTCTATCTCACTCAAGACAGCCGATATAACTGTCGGAATGGAAGGCAAGTCCGTCATTGATTCTAATTTGCGTTTAACCTTAGAACTAAGCATTATTGTATTCCTTAAATTTGTCTCTCAAATCGTTGATTACTTGCGAATGTATCTGGCAGACACGGCTTTCGGATATACCGATGTCGGCGCCAATCTCCTTAAATGTGCGGTCTTCATAGTAGTAAAGCACCATCACAAGTCGCTTCTTCTGGTCTAAATGCTCTAAGTATTGCACTAGAAAATCCATCCGCTCTTTCTCTAAAGCGATGTTTAGAAAGTTGTCTTCGTCATCCTCTGCTATCTCCTCTAATACATTTATCATCTCGTCATCCTCGTTGATAAAGAAGTTAGAGTCGTTCATAGATAGGAATGAGCGAGCAGACGCAGCAGCATTCAGATATTTCTTGTAGTTATCGGGCGTTACTTGTAGCTTCTCCATAATCTCCTCTACGGAGACCTCACGACCTGCCTCAGCATTCAGTTTATCCTTCGTATTGAGGAAGTCCTGTGCCTTCTTGCGTGTAGAGCGACTAAGCCAATCAAGTTTGCGCAACTCATCCTGTATAGTGCCTTTGATGCGTGGAATGGCATAGGACTCAAACTTCACTCCGCGTTCTATATCAAAGCGTTCTATCGCTTCGTTTAGCCCGAGCATACCAATGTTAAGGAAGTCGCCCTCATCCAAAATTGAGTTCGTTGGCAAATTAGTTTTTTGCAACACATATTTCACTACCCACATATAATGCAACATTAAGTCCTGTTTTAACTCAAGCTGGTTTGTGGTGCGGTATTGTTGCCAAGTGTCTGTCATTTCTGTTTGTGCAATAGCCATAATAATTAAGTTATTAGTGATTAAAATATTAATCTTATATTAATTCATTGATTAATTTTATATTTTTATCCATCTTTTATCATTTCTTTGAGTATCATAAAACTCTTTCCGCTAACATTCTTTCCTTTATTCGCTCCATCAGTGGATGCTGGCGGTGGCGGTGGTGTGTCTTTTTTTACGGATTTGTTAGACATTTGCATTGCCTTAGCATATACCAACGTCTTTGCTTCTTCTATATCTGTAACGTCCGCCAAATAGTCGTCATCCTTTGGATATGCTGGCGTTTGTAGTAGCGAGTTATCCATATCTGTATTCACCGCCTCATCAGACATATCTATATCTGGAATTATTGGTCCGGTAGCGAACTCTGTGCTAAAGTCCTCTATGCCGGTAAAGTCCTCTATTCCGCTGATATCAACTTGGTTTATATACTGTCGCAACTCTCCGATTATACCTTTATCTAATTCATTCCGCATTACTTCCGATTCCTTAGTGTATTCGGCGCGACTTATCTTAGGTGTCGCCTCGGTATGTAGCAACTTGCTTTCTTGTATTAGTTTCCTCTTTTCTTCCTCTGCTTCTTCCATTAGACGCTGCTCCTCTTCAAATTTTAGACGTTGCTCTTCTTCCTCTTGTGCTACTCGTATCTGCTCCTCTATGCGTAAGCGTTCTTCTTCTTCGTAGCGTCTGCGTTCATTGGCGAGTTTGTTGCGAACGGATTCCTCGTTGCGTAATTTCTCTGCCAATAGTAATTTGTTCTTCTCTTCTTCTAATTTGAACATTAGCAGTCGCTGTTTGTTTTCGCTCACAAGATAGAATACAGCGAGCATTAGCAATCCAACAACGAAGTAAGTTACAAAAAACATTCCAAATAATATCAATGCCGTCTTTTCTATTCCTATATCAAGCACAAAGAAAAATAATATTATTGTGAACATTGATATTATGAACGCCATACCATTAAGTATCTTATATGGCAGATTTTTTAGCATCTTTATTCTACGCTTTTCTGCTTTGTATGCTTCTAATATCTTCTGATTTCTATCTTTATGGGCTTTCTTTGCTTTCTCTAATATTAATATTTTTCTTAATTCATAAGGATTTTTGAGTTTCCTTAACATCAATATAGAACGCACAATATTGAACAATGTTACAATAGCAAATGGAATTGCAATAGCAACTAATATTTGCATAATACTCATTAAGAATACCGCTACACCAAGACCAACAAGCAAAACAATCGCATTTATGATAATCTTTTTCTTGTTATCCCGTTTTTCTGTGAATTGTCTGCGGTTCAGTTCTTCATCGGTCTCAAATAGTAATTTGTATTTGATTAATCTATTTTGCTTTTTGCGTTCTAATTTCTCTTGTGCTAATTTCTTTTCCAATTGCTTAGGTGTTAGAACTTTTTCCTTCTTTTCTTTTGTTTCCTTCACATCTTTACTTTTCTTATCCTTGCTATCGGCAGTATTATCGGCAGATGCATTATTGGATACGGCGTGCTTGTCCTCTGCTTTGTTAGCGGGGGTCTTGGTGTCGGTATTATTATTTTGAGTATCTGTTTTAGCCATTGGTTTAATCTAAAGAATAATTGGGGTTTCTATATGAGTCATTACAACTCGTGCTATTCTGTTAATTGCGGTTATTACTTCGCTATTGGTCTCCATCTCTGATAGTAACTGCTGCTGCACTATGGACTTACGCACAACGCTATCGTATGGAACGCTCCCAAGAGTATCTACGGTAATATTTAGGAAATGCTTCATTGCTTTGTTAAGTTTCTGCTTTATCTCTCTCGCATCTTCTTCGTCTATCACATTGTTAAGTAATAACTTAATCGCTTCTGTATCGCAATAATCTAATAAGATTTTCGTAAGTCCGTAAGCATCTACTATACTCGTTGGCTCATCCGTTACAACTACGCCAACTATATCGGAAATACTTGCCGCTTCCACTAAACTATTGGATACACCAGCATTCGTATCTACTATTACGCAATCAAAATCTGTTTCTAATAATATCTCGTGATACAAATCTACAAAAGAA
Organism: Ignavibacteria bacterium; assembly: GCA_031261605.1. Classification (GTDB taxonomy): domain Bacteria; phylum Bacteroidota; class Ignavibacteria; order Kapaibacteriales; family UBA2268; genus WRLB01. The sequence goes on from JAISJI010000034.1 coordinate 32,881, forward strand.
AAATTCTCCACCAACTCGCCATCCTCAGCACTTATACTACCGGCTATAATGGATAAGTTCTTGTTAATTGTAACTATTACTCTATCCAATGTCGCTCGCTTGTATAGCCAATCATCCAATCGCAATGGTGGGTCAATCCCAAAAAGCAGATGCAAATTTGGAAACATCAAATCGGTATCTATAAGCAATACTTTGCTGCCCATTGCCGCTATTTGATATGCGATATTGGAGGATAAAACGCTTTTGCCTACGCCACCTTTTCCGCTACATATTGTTAGTAACATAACTAGTGATTTATTGGTTTGTGATTATTAATTAGTTATTATAAAATTTAATATCTGTCTATACTACAAAGAGATAGTCGTTTAATACTTCGTTGTCGGCTGGCTGTATATCATCCGGTATATTCTGTCCGGTGGTGAAGTATGCTAGCGGCATCTGACGCTTATGTAAGCAACTGATGATATTGCCTAAGCCATTCGCTTCATCCACTTTAGTAACAATAGCCGAATGAATATCGAATTTCTTAAATCTATTAAGCATATTTAACAATGAACTTTCGCTCGTAATTGCACTCAATACCAAAAACGACAGCGTAGGATTGGCTGCATCTTGGAATGCTTTTATGCTCGCTAACTCCTCTGCATTATTGGGATTCTTTCCAACCGTATCTATCATTATTATATCATATTTATCTTCTTCTTTTACAATATTTGCCAATTCCTCCGGCGAATACGCTGCTTGGAATGCCATTCCGGCGATTGACGCAAGCGTCTGTATTTGCTCTAATCCGCCAACTTTATGTGTATCGGTAGAGACGATGAGAATGCGTGCTTTATGTAGCAATTTACAGACAATAGCAAGTTTTATCAGCGATGTTGTCTTTCCACAACCGGTAGCACCAACAAAAGTGATTACTTGTCGCTTCTCTAATTTCGCTATTGGATTACTGAATGTTATGCGTTTAAGTATGTAATTGCGGGCTTGTTCCAATGCTTGATTGAAATCACCGCTTACACCTTTACTCGCAACGCGTCCAATTAATTCAAGGGCAAGTTCTTCGCCAATCTCCGAATCTATAAGTATCTTATAAAGACGAGAGAGTGCTGGTGGCATCGTTCCTGTATATTTATATTTTATGCTATCGGAAATATCTGCAAGCATATCTTTGAGCGATGATACTTCGGTGATTAGCCGCTTATTGATTTCGTTAGAAAAGCCATCGGCGACAACATTTGCAGTAGTAGGACTTGCAGTGGGCTTGCTCGGCGACAGGACATTGCTCTTGGTATAAGGATTGGGCTTGTTCGTATTGAGAACATTCTTTTGGTCAAGGGCAGCAACGATTTCCACAGCCGAAGCACCATTGGCGAGCTTCGTTGTTCTATTTGAAAGAATGATTGCCTCATCGCCGAGTTCTCTGGCTATGAGTTCCTTTCCTTCTTGCATATTGCTGGCTATAAACTTCTTTATCCGCATTGCCTATTACTTTTTATTATTTAACTACTTGAACTAAACGAAAAAACGTGCCAAACAATGCAAAATAACAAATTATAATGTGTTTTGAATAATATTGTGCAAAAAAATAGCGGAATGTGTTTCTGTGGATAAATGGCTGAGCATTTATTTTGTGGTATAGTTTCACAATAATAGCCATTATTGACGGTAATGGCTATTATTGCATACTTTGTTCGGAATACGAAGGAACATCAGACGGTCTTGTCCACGTCTTTTGCATTGATGTCCGTATTGATGTCTTTCAGCATTTTGGATGCTACCTGTTTCATTACATCGGCTTTGTCGTAAAAACCTGATTTGATTCTGCCTTGGATTGTCTTCATTTTCATTGTTTCGTTAGATAAATCGAGTGTATCGCCACCGATATGGTGGTCTATTGGTGCAGCATCATTTGATACGTAATTATTTGTTGCTTTTTCGCTCTTGTCCGACTGAGGTTGCGGAACATAAGAGTTACTGCTATAAGAGTTTATTTTCATAGCTTAATTTTACCTTTTTGTTGTAAATCATTAGTGACCTATTGTTAGCCAGCTCTCGTAATTTATGTTTTGAGTCCTCTGTTTGTTGATTAAGGAAGGCGATATTTGCATCTTCTATTGGAGCGACGTCCGCAATGTATTTTTGCCATTCGGGTATCGTATCTAATAGTTCATCATAGCCATCTTTAATAAATTTAGATAGTTCTTCAACATAATTATTGCGCTCAGTATAGATGCCATTAAGAGTATCTAAGTGTCGGCTGATAATATCATTATCGGCAGAACTTGAGATTTCTTTAATTGTATTGGCAACTTTTTCGGTGCAGTAGCTTATTTTGTTTACCAGTTCGGTAAGTTGTTCATACATAGTATTTTCTGTAGTTAGTTAGCGTTTGAAGTTCAATAATTCCAATAATGTATCAGGGTTTTGCCGTATATCCCAAAATAATAAAATATGTATAATCTCTGTATCAGCGCTATAAAAAATTCTGTAACTCTCAATTAATATAGACCTCGACGTCCCCTTATCCGATTGTATTCCAATTTCTGGGTTAGATTTAACCATATCCAATGCTGAATCCACTATGTTGAGTAACTTGTTAGGATAAGCGTTAGATTGATTGCGTATTTTCCAATAATCAAGAACTGAACGAAATTGTTCTAATGCTAAATCATTCCATTCAACAATCACTATAACGTCCCCTTAAATACTCCATCGCACTTGTATGAGGCGTTACTTTGCCCGCAACAACCTGCTCTTCTGCAATATCAAGCAGCACTTGCAAAGAAGGTGAAACAGGATATTTGCCTTCCTCTCGCTTTATTGCGACAATATTCCCTTGCAAGGCATTGTTAAGCAGCTCACTAACACTTGCAAAATCATTGAATCGCATTGCTTGCTCTACTAATTTGTCATCTAAATCAACTATCGTTTGCATAATCACTCTTTCTATTAAAAAAAAAAATCTACACCACAGCATTAGCTATCTGACCTGTGCCACCTGTTTGCTCAAGCATCCTCGCAAGTTTAATAGAGGTCTCAGATGGGAATTGGCTAACTACTTCATTAGTCGCTTTGTCTATTACTTTCAGAATTAAGGAACGCTCGTTTATGTTGCCGCTCTCGCTTTGCAACTCAAATTGAAATGAGATGTCCTTCATATTAGCAACAGCATTGAGTTTCTTTCCCAAATCCTGAATACTTACTTTGTTCTCTAACTCGGACTTCGCTTGCTTTTCTTTTACGGCGGCAAGCAATTCGCCTCCTTCCACCAGATTTTGCAATTTGTCCGCTGCCTTAGCTGCTAATTGTCGTGCCTCTGGATTATCGGATTTCTGCTGGAAACGAGCGAAGAAGTCCTGATTCATACTCGTATCTGATGCAGTTACATTTATTATAGGTACCATTGTAGTATCTCCTATTTGTTAAGTTATTCGCATTTTGGTTGTGTAATATTGTTAGCGTTTTATGCTATCTAACTAGCGCTTTGTTTTGCTTGGCTGGATACCAAACTATCGTAAGCACCGGCGCTACTAGATGAAGCAAAGGCAGATATTAATGCTGCTTGGTTGGTAGCGTTATAGTATGCTGATAAATACGATGTATATTGCTTCCTTGTCGATTCCGCCATCTTGTCAATACTTGCATCTATCGCTGTTATTTTCTTATTGTTGGCATCTATTTGCTGTGAGATTGATGACAAACGGGATTTTATAAGTCCTTCCTGTCCATCTCTTGATGCGAAACTATCCAAGTATTCCGATACCCGGGATGCGAAACTATTCATTGCATCGGCTATGAGTTTCGGTCCATCCTCCTTGCGTAATATCTCCTCAAATTTTGTCGTATCTGATATGCTAAGCGTGCCATCTGAGCCAATCTTAAAGCCAAGTTCTGCCAAATACTTAATCGGTTGTGTGCCGTCTTCTGCGTCTGCTGCTGCATATACACCATTAGTATCATTTGCTCTCGACCAGCCAGATAAATCCTCCGACACTATATTACGCAACGCTGTGCCGAGTCCTGTAATAGATGGGTCTGCACCGCTATCGGTCTTTCCGGCTACTACGAATGCTGCGATTGAATTATACGCCTGCATCATCGGGCTAAGCAGTGTTGTTACGGCTGCTGGGTCTATATCGGTAGTGAGTGAGGTCGGGGCATCTGAATCGCTATTGACCTTCTTTAAGTTAAGCGTTACGCCGTCTATCGCATCATTAAAACTATTTGAGCCACGTATTACAGTCACTCCATTCAAATTTATCTTAGAATTCAAGGCAGAAGCATCTGATTTTTGGAAACCGAAACTATTAGCATCGCCGTCATCATATTGGCTTCTGTCGTATTTACCTTCTATATCATTACCATCTTCGTCTTTTGCTAAAGGAGTATTCACAATGCCAAACAAATCGGATACCAATCCATCAACACCAGAGAAAGAAATTTGATTCTCTTCGCCGGTGGTCTTAGATGTAAATGTGAGGCGTGCTGTGCCTGTGGTATCTTTAACGAATGCTGCATTTATCTTATCGCCAATATCACCATCATCGCCTGTCTTATTTACAGCCGTTACGATACGCTTCATTACATCTTCATTGGTATCGCTCTCGCCAATATCAACGCTGATTTCCTTTGACTTTCCACCGATATTGATTGTAAATTTAAGTGGCTCGCCTGCTGTGCGTGCGGCAGCCAATCTATCGTCTAATGACCCTACCATTACTTCTTTGCCGTCATCATCCAATACCTTCGCTCCGAATTCATCTACCTTTGCGTGTTTTGAAATATCGGCTTGCTTACCGATGTATGAGTCGTTAGTGGCTAATTGCAAAACCTTTACGGAATTTGTTCCTGTGAGTGCCTTTCCTTGTGCTGTTGCGGTAACGAAGTCGTTTGAGGAAGCGGTTATCTTGCGGGTAATGAACTTCTCGTCTATGGCATTTGCTTTCACAAATTGCCGCGAAGTAGTAGTAACTGCATCATCTCCTTCACCGGTGGTCTTGGTAACGCTTTTGAATGTTCCAAATCTATCCATCGCCGATAGTAATGTATTCAACTTAGAGTTAAGTTGAGTAAAGAAGTTTTGCTTTGCTGTTAATTTATCTGCCTTATTATCATAAGGCGTATAACGATACAGCTGCGTCTGAATATACGCATCTACGTATTGGTCTACTAATGTGTTGCTGGTGCTTGATGCTGAACTTACTGCCATAAATCCTCCGATATATATTGTTAAATATTAATTGCTTGTAGCGGGTTCAGGATTATCTTCCAAGTGAAATGCCTCAGCCCACGAACTACGCAATCCGGAGATTATGTATATCGCTTCGTCTACTTTCTTTTGGAATATGCAACGCTGGCAATATTCATACAAACGATATAGACGTGTGCTAACCTCCTCGTATTCGAAGTTCAGAGAACCCATTAACTCAATGAGAACTTTGCTCATCTTGTTCTTGTCATCTCTTTTAGCGGATACAATGAATAGGTCATACATCTTTAGAATAATTTTTTCTTTACTCCAAGAATATACTTCTTGTTCAAGGTAACTTGGAACGGTTGTGCCGGTTCCTTTTGTGCCACCGAACATTTTCTGCATTGCTAATTGTGCTGCTGCTGTTGCCATAAACTTTTATTTAATCCTTCCCTCTATATATCGGACAATTTGTTTAAAAACTTTAGTTTGATTATGTATTATTTCGTTTTTCTACCCAAAAATAAATATTTTTTTCGAATTTCGTTATATCTAATTTAAATTGATATAGCAAAAACCATACCAATTTATCTCGCTTGTGTAAGAATTATATATTTCTAATACTTACATTAATAACTTTCATCTGCATTGGGAAACGTAGAGTTCTGAACGTCCGCCGTGTAACTCATTACCGCTTTCCTTATATCATCATATAGATTAGCGTATTTGCGAACAAAGCGCGGATTGAAATCTATACTTAACCCAAGCATATCCGAGCAAACAAGTATCTGACCATCGCAATGCTGACCAGCACCAATGCCAATAGTTGGAACACTAAGCTCTTGCGAAATACGCTGTGAGAGCGTCGCCGGTATCTTCTCCAATAGAACAGCAAAGCAACCCGCCTTCTCCAATTTAATCGCATCGTTATATATCTTCTCCGCTTCCTCTAAATCTTTACCTCGCACTCTATAAGTGCCGAATTTATTGATGCTCTGAGGTGTAAGCCCGATGTGTCCCATTACGGGAATACCAATTTCGGTCATATACTCAATGGCTTGCAGTATCTTATTAGATGCTCCTTCCAACTTCACAGCATTGCATTCCGTCTCTTTGAGCAATATACCAGCATTACGCACCGCCTCATCGGGATTGATTTGGAATGTCATAAAAGGCATATCCGCTACCACGAGAGGTCGACTAACAGCGGACTTCACTATCTTAGTGTGATATATAATTTCCTCAAGTGTAACGGAAAGTGTCGTATCTTTACCTTGGAACACATTGGCAAGCGAGTCGCCAACAAGAATCAAATCCACACCGGCTTCCTCAAATATACGAGCAAACAAGCCATCATAAGCGGTTATGCAGCATATCTTTTGATTGCGCTGCTTCATTAAACGAAGACGTTCGGTAGTAACTTTGTCGTGGGTATCCTGTAAATAAGGCATAAATAAGTATTGCAGTATTATAGATTGATAGTAAATATAATACAAATTCCGCTATCAATGCCTATTTATATAAAAAAAATGCGTAAATTTAATAAATTTATTTCAATATAGGCGAATAACTGATGGCTATAATAATAGATGGGAAAAAAGTTGCTGCTGAAATCAAGAATGAACTCGCAGCCGAAGTGCAAGTATTAAAGACACGGGGCATTGTGCCTAAACTTGCGCTACTCCTTGTTGGTAGCGACCCAGCAAGCGAAGTGTATGTCCGTAATAAACACAAATTCTGCATTGACATCGGCATCGAGTCCCTGCAAGTGCAGAAGGACGCTTCCATTACCGAGGACGAGGTGCTTGCTATTGTGAACGAGTGGAACAATGACCCTACAGTCAGCGGCATACTTGTGCAACTACCATTGCCAAAGCATATCAATGAAACGAAAGTGTTGCTTTCCATTAATCCGATGAAGGATGTGGATGGCTTCCATCCGGAGAATGTCGGACGCTTAGTCGCTGGACTTCCTACTTACGTGCCATGCACGCCGTTAGGTATTTGGGAGTTACTTAAACGATACGAAATTGACCTGAGTGGAAAGCACGTCGTAGTCGTTGGTCGTTCCAATATCGTCGGCAAGCCAATCGCTAACCTGCTCGTGCAGAAGCAACCAAATGCAAATGCCATCGTTACAATATGCCACACCGCAGCACCTGATTTGTCGCACTATACAAAGGATGCCGATGTGCTAATTGCTGCTGTTGGCGTGCCTGAACTCATTAAAGCAAAGGATGTGAAAGACGGCGTTGTAGTTATTGACGTCGGTGTAAATCGCATTAACGATAGTAGCAAAGAAAGCGGAACACGCCTTGTTGGTGATGTCGCTTACGAGGAAGTTGCCCCCAAAGCATCCGCTATTACGCCTGTTCCCGGTGGAGTCGGACCGATGACAATAGCAATGCTAATTAAGAATACATTACAATCTATTAATAGGAAATAAGTGGAAGTAAAGAAAGGAATGATTGCCGCAACGGTCGTTACTCGTAATCGCTTAGAACTGCTCAAGCAAGTAATTACGGGATTAAGAACACAGACGCATAAGTTAGATTGCATAATCATTGTCAATAATGCGAGTGATGATGGCACTGCTGAATGGCTTGCATCGCAGACGGACTTACTGGTATTCACTCAAGAGAATGTTGGTGGTGCTGGCGGGCATTGCAGAGGTTCGCAAGAGGCGTATAATGCTGGCTATGAGTGGATTTGGCAAATGGATGATGATGTTGTGCCTACTCCAAATTGCTTAGAGGAGTTACTGAAATACGCTACGGAGGACTTCGTGCCTACTCCACTACGTATCGCTGTGGATGGCAATGTGTTCTACAAGCACGATACGTTGGAGGTCAATCTTACCAATCCATTCAAAAGCATCTGGCGAAAGGTCTTTACCGAAGCCGATATGGCGGATGTAATTTATGCAGATGGAGTGACGCTTGAGGGACCGCTATTCCACCGCTCTATGTATGATAAAGTCGGCTTTGTGGTATCGGACTTCTTTATTTACGCCGATGATACGGAGTTCTGCATCCGCTTAATGAAAGCCGGCATCCGCAAAGGAATTATCCGCAATGCTGTCTTGCAGCGTCTGCTACCTATTCCAGCCGATGAGCATATTTTCGATTGGAAGACATATTACACAATACATAATCTCATTACTATAGACCGATTGCATTGCAACTGGCTTGTTCGCACATTGCGTCCGCTGGGCTATTGCATCAAATGGCTGTGCCGATGCAAATCATTGAAGGATGTCTGTGTGGTGTTGCGTGCATTTAAATAAATCCGTAATTGGTGGTTGTAATATCTAGTCATTGTGGAGATAGACAAAAAAAATATATAATATGATATTTATTTCAAAAAAAAGTGTTATATTTGTATCTCAATTACGCACTCGTTGCTAAGTGGCTTCAATATTATACTTAACAACACTAAACAAAATAACTACAATCCAATTCTATGATTAAATTAGACCAAAAGAAAGAAATTGTAGCTGACCTTGTTGAACTGCTTAAACCAGCAACCGGCATCTACTTCGTTGACTTTGCAAAGCTTACTGTAAAAGAAACCACAGACCTTCGTAAAGAATTTAACGGAATAGGCGCTCGAATGCGTGTGGCTAAGAACACTCTTATCATACGTGCAATCGCTGAAATAGACGGCTTAGACGTGCCGGAACCATTGTTCTTCGGGCAAACCGCTATCATTATAGCGGGCGAAGATGCAACTGCTCCTGCAAAAATTATCAAAAAAATATTTGATAAAACCGAACGCCTCCGACTGAAAGCAGCTCTTATTGAAGGGCAGTTATACGAAGGAAACCAACTCAATCTTGTGGCTTCGCTTCCTTCGCGAGCAGAACTTATGGCTGGAATTCTTGGCTCACTACAATCGCCAATCTCCGGTATTGTCGGCTCAATCAATGCTGTTATGCGCGACCTCTCTTCAATTATTGAAGAAGTTGCAAAGAAAAAAGCAGCATAAAAACCGATTAGTTAATTTTGACTAATCCCAATAACTAAGTATTTTTTAAATTAAATCTTATAGGTAAATACAATGGCTAATATAGAGAAGCTCTTAGACGAAATCTCTAACCTCACACTCGCAGAAGCTGCTGAGTTGAAAAAAATGATGGAAGATAAATTCGGCGTTACCGCTGCTGCTCCAGTTATGATGGCTGGCGGAGCCGCTCCTGCTGCTGCAGAAGTTGCCGAAGAAAAAACTGAGTTCGACGTAGAACTCACAGACATTGGTGCAAACAAACTCAATGTAATCAAAGTTGTCCGCGAAATAACCGGTCTCGGTCTCAAGGAAGCTAAAGATTTGGTTGAAGCCGCTCCAAAGGTTATTAAGGAAGGTTGCTCAAAAGATGAAGCAGCTGAACTTAAAAAGAAAGTTGAAGAAGCAGGCGCAAAAGTTACACTCAAATAACTTCAACATCTTCCCAAATACGCAAATAGGAACCCACTCGCTGAGTTCCTATTTTGTTTTTTTTCGACAGCATTAACTTTGATTGAGCAGATTGGCTGTGATTTTTATTCTAGATTTGAAAGATTAATCATAGACAACCCGCTAAGTTATTTTGAACCTTTGTTTTCCGCAGTTGCAAAATATTCCCAACTTTTTATTATATTGTATGCAGAATACCATACTAATAAGTTGGAATTATGAACTTTGCCCTGACCTTCATTATCAGTTACCTTATCGGCTGTATCCCGTCAGCACTAATAGTAAGTAAATTTTTCGCTGGTAAGAACCCCGGTGATGACGGCTCACATAGTTATGGAGCAATGAATAGCTACGAAATTACAGGTAAAAAATATATCGGCATCCTCGTCTTTATATTGGATTGCGCCAAGGGTGCATTGGCAACAACCATCGCATACAATATCATTTTTCCAAAATCCATCTACATCGTTATCGCTGCAATATCAGTCGTTGTAGGGCATTGCTTCAATGTATTCCTCAAGTTCCGCGGTGGCAGAGGACTCGCTACCTCACTCGGAGCAGTGCTTACATTCAATCCCATAATTGCGGTAATATGGGGATTTGTATGGTTTTTATTCTGGCGTATAATTAAGAAAGATGTTCATTTTGCAAATACTTGGGCAACGCTAATCACACCTCTTGTGGTATATGGTGCTCCCGGTTATGTATTCTTTTACGCAAACTACAACTACTACGTAACGTATTACGACTACCGCATTTTCGCAATTATCCTTTGCACAATCATTTTCGGAGCATTATTGCGGAAGTAGCGAATATTCAATAGATTATTAACAAATACAAATATATAAAATTATGGCAAAAAGTATGAACAGAGTTACCCTATTAGGTAACTTGGGGGGAGACCCCGAATTCAGCACGCTACCAAGTGGCACGATGCTCGCTAAAGTTAGTTTAGCAACAACAGAAAGATACCTTGATAAATCTACTAATGAGTGGAAGGAAACGACCGATTGGCATAGATTGGTATTCTGGGATAGTCTAGCAAAAACTGCCGCTGACTATCTAAAGAAAGGAAGCCAAATCCTTGTAGAAGGCAGGATTAAGTATGGACAATATACTGGAAATGATGGAGTTACACGCTACACTACTGATATACAAGTAAGGGATATGTATATGCTTGGTCATAGAGGAGAAGGCAATTCCAATAATGGCGGAGGCGATTTCGCTGGCTATCAACCGACACCACCACCTTCAGCAAAGTATAATTCACCGGCATCATCTACTGGCTCTGCCATAGCCGACCAACTCGCAGGTAATCTTACGCCTGATGGCGATGATGCAGATATTCCATTCTAATAAATCGGCATAGGTATTTAGTCCCATCACCCTATCGCTTCCTTGCGATGGGAGTGGGTAGTATTTTAAAAATCCTTCCCAATGGGCAAGGAAATTTTTGATGGAGAAATTGGCGAAGTAAATAGAGTATCCGTGTCCTTAAAATAAAAAATATGCGAAAAATATTTAGTAAAATATCCGATGTCGTTGGTTTTAGACCGGAATTAATTGACTCACTCAAAAATTACAATGTTAAAACATTGCTCGCCGATACCTCAGCAGGTATTGTGGTCGGTATCGTAGCATTGCCACTTGCGATTGCATTCGCTATTGCATCGGGAGTAAGCCCAGATAAAGGCATCATAACTGCTGTAATTGCTGGCTTTATCATCTCTACATTCGGCGGAAGCAAAGTCCAAATTGGCGGTCCAACCGGTGCATTTATCATTATTGTAAGCGGAATTATTGAGCAATATGGAATGCAAGGACTAATGATTTCCACAATAATTGCCGGCATTATTTTAATAATAATGGGTGTAGCGAAACTCGGCTCGGTGATTAAATTTGTGCCACATCCTGTAATTGTTGGCTTTACTGCAGGTATCGCATTAACTATATTCTCTACTCAAATCAAGGACATATTTGGATTAGATATTCCCAAAGTTCCATCCGATTTTATTGAAAAATGGGCTTGCTATATCCAATATTTCACCACAATAAATCCCATAACTGCTGGATTAGGAATCGGTTCTGTCCTTTTCATTATCGCCTATCAAAAAATATCTAACCTCTATCCAAAAAGTTTTATACAAAAAATACCCGGCTCCTTAGTGGTGATAATTATAGCTACACTTATTGTGCATCTCTTGCATTTAGATATTGAGACCATTGGCACTCGTTTTGGGAGTATTCCCGATTCTATACCTGACCCATCCGTTCCTATAATTAATTTTGAAGTAATTAAATCGCTAATGTCACCTGCCATTACAATTGCGGTGCTTGGAGCAATAGAATCGCTGCTTTCAGCCGTTGTCGCCGATGGTATGCTCGGTGCGAAACATCGTTCAAATACGGAATTGATAGCACAAGGAATTGCTAATATTGCGAGTCCGCTCTTTGGCGGAATTCCAGCAACAGGAGCGATTGCTCGCACTGCTACAAATGTGCGAAATGGAGGTAAAACGCCGGTTGCCGGCATTATTCATTCCATTGTGCTGCTGCTTATAATGCTATTTCTTGGTAAATACGCATTGCTGATACCGATGCCGACATTGGCTGCGGTTTTGGTGGTTGTGTCGTATAATATGAGCGGCTGGCGACTATTTAAAGGCATCATAAGTAGTTCAAAAAGCGACGCTTTAATATTAATTATTACCTTTTTTCTAACGGTAATATTTGATTTGACGGTTGCTATTTATTCGGGAATGATTCTTGCGTCATTTTTATTTATGAGGCGAATGGCAAATGTTTCAAATTTGGATATAATTACAAAAGATATTAATGAAGAAGCCGACGACCCTAATTCTATAAAAAAACGCAAAGTCCCAGCAAGTGTAGAGGTTTATGAAGTTTCCGGACCATTCTTTTTTGGGGCTGCAAATAAATTTAGAGACCAAATAGATAAATTGGGACGCAAGCCAAAAGTGCTAATTATTCGTATGCGAAATGTGCCGACCATTGATGCAACTGGGCTAAATATGCTGGAAAATTTGTATAAAGATTCGCTTAAAAAAGGCACCCAATTAGTCCTTTCCGGTGTGCATTTTGCACCGCTTACAACAATGCGTAGAACGGGCTTTTTGGAGATGATAAATGAAGATAACGTTTTGGGAAATATAGATGATGCGTTGGATAGAGCGAGAGAAATAATTGGCGAGGAGAAGGTTGGTCGTCCGGCTGATTTTGTTCCAACGGTAGAGCGTGATATTCCGAGTAAAAATAAATATTAAATTGAATAAAAAAATGGAAATAAAATCATATAAATTCAGTGCAAAAATAGAAATAATAGGAATAAACCCATTCGTATTTATTCCCGAAAATATTTTGCAAAATATATTCGAACAATCCGGAAAAAATAAAGGATTTATCCCCATAAAAGGAACTGTAAATAATAATACATACAAGCAAACATTACTAAAATACAAAGGGTTATGGCGACTTTATATTAATACGACTATGCTAAAAAATTCACCTAAAAAAATTGGCGAAATAATTGAATTAACGATAGAATTTGACCCAATTGAAAGAAAAATAATTCCCAATCCCAAATTTATTTCTGCATTGGAAGAAAATGCCGAAGCAAAAATAATTTTTGATGCATTATCACCCTCAAGACAGCATGAAATTATTAGATATATTGCCAATTTAAAAACGGAAGAAAGTGTTTCTCGAAATATTAATAGAGCGATAAATTTTTTATTGGGAAATGGGAGTTTTGTCGCCAGAAATAAGCCATAAATAAATAAAGTAAAATTATGAAATTAAATCAAAAAATAATTCCTATTTTTTTGGCATTTTTATTCTGCTCTGCATACATTTTTGGGCAAGATACAAATGATTATAAGTCCGTGCAATTCTTAAAGTTATTCCATAATTTTGGCAATAATACACTGCATAGTGTAACCCATAATTATGGTGCAAATTATGCACTCGGAGCACTCGGAACTTACGCATTAATTGAGAGCGGAATTGATTGGAAATGGAATCGTATCGCCTATAATAATCAAGGGCTTGCGTATGCTGGAATGCCCTCTGGACTTATTGGATTTGTTGCACCGATTGGAGTGCCACTTTATATGTATTTTCACGGCGAAAATATTAAGGATTCAAAAATGCAAATTGCAGGATTAGCAGTGGGTCAGGCAGCGATTTTAGGTGTTGGTATTTCCTCTATAATTAAGGCATTTACGGGTAGAAAAGCCCCCGGAATTTTAGATAAAAATGCCGATACAAATGATTATAGTAATGATTGGGATTTTGGATTTATGGAGCGCGGTGTATTTAATGGCTGGCCCAGCAGTCATACCGCAGTCGCTGTGGCGATGGCTACTACATTAGCGGAAATATATCCGGAAAATAGTGCTGTGCAAATTGGAGCGATTGCATATTCAATATTTATTGGCGCAGGAATGTCTGTAAATGCACATTGGTTGTCGGATGTAGTGGCAGGAGCATTAGTTGGCTATGCCATTGGTAAATCAGTGGGTTATAGTTTTAATCAGTTGCTCAATGATGATAAAAAAGATATTGAATATTCTATTTATCCAACTTTTGGCGGCATTGGAATAACGATTTCTTTGCGATAAAAAATAAATTTAAATAAATAATATTATAGGTATAATTATGAAAAATAAAACATTGGGAGTTATCACATTTTACCCCAAAGAAATGAACCCTTTATTAGAAAATTTAATTATAAAAAAAACAGAAATAATAGGTAATCATACTTATTTTTTTTCTGAAATTTCCGACATAAATATTATTGCAGTTTGTACTAATATTGGTAAAGTATGTGCTGCTTCCGTTGCTGCTATTTTAATTAGTAAATTTAATGTAGATGCCTTATTTGGCATAGGTTTTGCGGGATTGCTTAGAGGAGATTCGGTTAAATTAGGGGATATTATTTTGTGTAATACTGGTTTTTATTCCGATATGAACGCTACTCCGGTGTATCCAAAATTTACTATTCCATCTATTAATTCGCAGATAATTCGTAATTATTGTTATGAAAATAAAAAAATAATTAATTTTTTGGGAACAACTGCAACTGCCGACTCCTTTATTACTGAAAAATTATCTGAATATCCTATTGAAAATATGGAAGAAGTGGTGGTAGCAGATATGGAATCTACTGCTGTTTCTCAGGTTTGTGAAGAATTTAAAATTCCTTTTACTTGTATCAGAATCATTTCTGATTTTTGCACAAAAGATTCGGGTTCTACTTTTCAAGAAAGTTGCAATAAATTTAAGGATAAGATATTCAATACATTAGAGTTATATATTTTATCTGATTCTATTATGTGGGCAGATTGAGCAAAAATAAATTAAATATTGATACGCAAAAATCTATAAAAATAAATATGAAAAAAAATAAAATATTCCATAAAATTACAATTAATATTTTAGCAATTTTTTTGCTATTTTTTTGCATTTCTTGCGAAGAGCCGGTAGAAATTATTTCTATTTTTCCGATGCCAATTCAGGATATCGCAACAGTTACATATAGTATTGGAATGGAGGGGAATTGTAATTTCCAAATCCTTGATTTACAAGGAAATATCGTGTTACAAATTTTTAATGAGCGACAATACGAAGGCACATATCAAAAGCAATTTAATATACAGCACTTGCAAACTGGAGTGTATTTTCTGCGAATACAATTTGAGTCGCAATATTACACGACAGAAAAAATAATTAAACAATAGTTTGATAGATAAAAAATGAAAATAAAATTGAAAAATAAAATACTAATAATTTGCGCGTTTTTTTTCATTTATGCACCAATATTTTCACAAGAAAACACAGAAAATATTAATATAAATTCGGACTCTAACTGCAAAAATATCAATATATTAGAACGACCATATTCGCTTTTAGAAAATTATCCCAAAAAAGATATGATTAGAATAAATACTGGAATATTTGCTGCTGGAGCAATTGGAACAATGGGAATATTATATTTGATGCCAGAAAGCGTAACCGGTTGGAATAAAAGCAGTTTAAGTTTCAAAAATTTATTTGGAAAATGGAAAGATAATGTTGTTGCTGGACCGGTATTTGATAAAGATAATTGGTTTCTGAATTATGCTGCGCATCCTTATTGTGGAGCGGTTTATTATATGGATGCTCGTTCTGTGGGCTATAATGCGATTTATTCTTTTTTGCATTGTGTTGGAATGTCTACTTTTATGTGGGAATATGGCATTGAAGCATTTGCGGAGATTCCTTCAATAAATGATTTAATAATTACTCCAATTGCGGGCTCAATTATTGGTGAATTATTTTATTTAATTAAAAGGGAAATTGCGCAAAATGATTGGGAGATATTTAATTCTAAAATTATTGGTCATACTATAACTTTTCTTATTGACCCGATAAATGAAATTGCGAATCTATTAGTCCCTGAAAAATCTGCAAGCAATTTAATTCTGCAACCGAATTATGTCGGGCTGGAGATTAAATGGCAGATACCATAATATTAAGGCAAATAATTATTCACCCTATATTTTTTTAGATTGTGGATAACTTTCTTGATATATATATATATATGCAAATTTTTATTATATTTACATACATTTTTATAAATTAATTCGGAGAAATCTAAATGAAAACACTTAAATTATTAGTGGCGATTATTGCTGTCGCAGTAGTTGGAGCAATTTCATCAACAACCAACGCCCAAACTATATTGTGGAAGTGCGAAAGCGATACTATTTCCGCTTCTACTTTTATAAACAAAGATATTGCTTTAACTGATGATGGCAATATATTATTGACTTATAGTTATCAAAATATGAAGGCGATTAATGAACAATTTGAGTTAGTTCCATATCTTTTTAAACTCAATAGTTCTACGGGAGAAGAGATATTTGTGAAAAAATATACAGATAGCAGTTTAAGAATAATACAGAAAATAGATGAAGATTGGAGCGGATGGGATGGTGAGGATTCTACCTTCATTCCATCTTATGATACGACATACGACACAACACACGCTCTAATGGAAGTTCCGATTAAAACAATCAATATGAGTGATAACGAATATTGGATGGTTGGCGGTTCTTATTGGTATTATGCCTTTTTTCTGCAATCAATTCCTTTCCCATATTTAATAAAAATGGATAAAGATGGTAACGTTAAAAATCGCATTAACATTCAACAAGAATTATATCCAAGCAAGGACTATGACTATAAAAAAAGTTTGAGAAACGAGGTTACAAATATTTTTTATGATACAGCAAGCGAAACTTTTATCAATATTCCACCTAACAGCAATTTTATTATTATTCAACGTTTTGACAAGGATTTCCATCCTATCGGCGATGAAATGCAAGAAGGATTTGAATATCCTATTACTAATGGAATAATGTCCTCAAGTGTCAAAGCAGTTCGTTTAGCAAACAATAGATATCTTGTTTGTATGAGATTTTATAGTGCTAATACACAAATGCAAAGATATGATGTCGCTGTTCAACGAATATATGATGCTAATTTTAACATAATTTTTGAGCGTAAAAGATTACGAGACGATGTAAATGGTGTGAAAGATGCTGGTATTTATTGGGTAAGTGGCGTTATTCCCAAAGATGACGGTGGGTATATTATTTATAATACGCAGGATAATATCAATTTTATAATTGAAGAATATGCTTCAAATGGTGATAGCGTAAGAACTAATACACTTAATTTTGCCGATAGGTTTGCAACAGGTATATTTACTCCTTCGCAGATGTTGCTTGCAAACGATAAGTTCTTATTTATAGGATATGAAAAAGTAGTTGTGGATGCATATAACACTACTTACACTATGAATTTAGTTGAGACCGATTTGCAGTTCAATGTTAGATGGGCAACAACACTTCCTACTGCATATAATGGCACTTTCGCTACTGCTGTAGCAGGAAAAGAACCAGAAACTTATTTAATAAGTGGTACAAATACACTACAAAACAACCAACAAGCACACTTATTTAATGTTATTACCTTTAAAATTAGTGGGACTAATGGCATTAACGAGCCACTAATATCAACCATCAAACTTTACCCAAATCCAGCAACAGACCACACAACGCTAACATTAGAATTACAGCAAGCAAGCCAAGTCCATATCTCCCTCAACGATATGCTTGGCAGAGAGATAAAACAGATATACAACGCATTCACAGACGCAGGCACATTCACGCATTCTTTTGCTACACAAGACCTCCCGAGAGGTATTTATTATTTAAAAATACTGAGCGGCGGCGAGGTTAAAGTAGAGAAGGTGGTGGTGAATTAAATAATAGTTTTTTGCTATCACATTCAATCGGGAGCAGGCAAAACGTCTGCTCCCCTTTTTTTTGTTATTGATAATAATTATTTGCAGAAAAATTGGTAATTTTGTATAGATGTAAAACCGAATAATTTTTATGTGGAAAATATTTCTTTTGATTTTGTTGACTATTTTTATTTATCAATATGATTGTTCTGCAGATATTGATACAACTTATGTTGAAAAATATAATCATAAAATGCTCGTAAATGCTTATCTCGCAAAGAATTATATAGCAATACAAAAGGACGATAGAACATTTCTTCCGAATAATCCGATGAATCTAGGCATCGGATTTTTTGTGAAAAACACCGCTTTAAATTTTGCATATAATTTTAAACTTAATTTTACTGCAAATCCAAAATATGGTGAAACGGAATCGTTTGATATTCAAATTCATTACTATGGAAGAAAATTTGCATCTGATTTATTTTACCAGAGTTACAAAGGTTTTTTTGCTGATAATAGAGAAATAGAAATTTACCCAGACCTAAAACTTACACTAATTGGAGTGGAGACGGCTTATTTGTTTAATGGCGATAAATTTTCATCAAAAGCAGCATTTGCAGATGGCGAAAAACAGATTAAATCGGCTGGAAGTTTTGCATTAGGTGGCGGTTTTTATCGCACTCATATTAAAAATGGACAAACATTATTTGATACAGAAAAAGAAGTTAGCAATAATTTACAAATTGGAATTAATGCCGGATATGCTTATTCGTATGTAATTAATGAAAATTGGTTTCTCTCCGGAATGCTAACTGCGGGACTTCATTTTGGTAATGAGGAAAGTAGATTAAAAGATGGTAAAATCAAAGTAACTCCTAATGTTTTCAATAGATTAGCCGTTGGTTACAACCAGCCAAGTTTGGCATTATCTTTATCTTTTTTAGAGCATTTAAATTATTTTAATTTTTCGGATGCTGATGCAATAAAATTAAATTCCATTAACTTTAGATTAAATTTTACGAAACGTATAGATTGGTCTCTATTTGAAAAAAAGGAATAATATGCGAATATTTTTCGCATTTATTTTCTCAATATTTTTTTATTTCAAAAATTTTTCGTATTTTTGTATTCAAAAAAAAGCAAAACACTCAATGCAATATAATAATCCAATTCTAACAATTCTTAATTCAAATTCTCCTTCCAAACAATGGAAAGGCGAATGGAATATCCCATAAATCCGCAATTCTCATTGCAGATTATTCCTGCATACCAATAAATCACAAATTCCTTTTAATTAATATGAACAATTTATTTATTGCTCATAGTCGGCGTATGCTATGCTATGAACTTTGAATAAATAGCATATTAACTATTTTAAAAACCATAAATAATAAACAAAAAAATGAATAAACAAATCAAAAAAAGAATAATCAATATACTCGTAATTATATTGCTCTTAAGTGGAATAACTTGGATTGCCACGCTATTTATACATATTGGCGGAGAATATACCAATAACGCATACGTGGAGCAAGAAATGAGCGGAATAAATAGCCGAATTAACGGCTTTATTAAAAAAATATATTTCGCCGATTTTCAATCCGTCAATGCTGGTGATACCTTACTGCAAATAGAAGATGCAGAGTTCCGATTAGAACTCGCACAAGCCGAAGCAAATTACCAAAATGCACTATCTGGGAAGCAAATTATTGCCTCCAGCGTTAATACTGCACAAAATAATATTTATGTCTCTGATGCAAGCATTGACGAAGCACTTATCTTGTTGAAAAATGCGGAGATAGAGCATAATCGTTATGCTGTTTTATTGTCTAAAGGGGCTGCCACACAACAAAATTATGATGCCGTGCAAACCAATTACGAAGCATCTAAAGCAAAATACGAAATGCTTATTAGACAAAAGCAAAGCACCGCATTAATTAAGAAAGAATTAGAGCAAAAATTCCCTCAAACTGCCTCAATTATTAAAATTGCAGAAGCAAATTTGGAACTCGCAAAATTAAATCTTTCTTATACCATTATAACTTCGCCTTGTAATGGAACAATCGGGCGTAAGACCATACAGGAAGGAGAGTTAGTTGCTCCCGGTTATCGTCTATTGGAAGTAATTAATAGCGAAAATAAATATATTATTGCTAATTTTAGAGAGACGCAAATACCAAATATTAAAATCGGAAATAAAGTTGAAATAAAAATTGATGCTTTCCCTGAAATTAATTTTGAAGGCGTTGTAGAGGCAATTTCAAATGCTTCTGGCTCGCAATATTCGCATACCTCTGACCGCTCTGTTGGTAATTTTGTTAAAGTAGAGCAAAGAATTCCTGTTAAAATATTATTCACAAATAATAATGCTGAAAT
>JAISJI010000058.1 GCA_031261605.1 Ignavibacteria bacterium
CCTTTATTATATTATTCACTAACTTATAATTCTCTTTCAAATTTTCACGAAAATGCGATATTGCTTGTTTTCCCTCCGCCCTTCCAGGTGACGATTCTTTAAATCTACCAAAAGACAAAGCCCGAACATCCTCTTTGTAATAATCCAACATCTTGAAAAAATATTCCCTTACATTATTCTTTTGGGTCTCATCATTAATCAATAAAATTGAATAAATTACAAGCAATACTCCTATCAATGAAAATATCGCCCCAACAATTCCTCCAAAAAATGAACCAACATTCGCCGCTGCATCTCCATCTATATCAAGAAATGTATTCAAAAAATTCTCGTTAAAAGCAATAACGAAAAATATAAGAACACCAAAAAGCATAAAGAATGATGCCAATACCAATATCGTTTTTTTCATTTTATTTACCTCTGTTGTTTATTATTTCTGCAAAATATAAGTGAGGATGGACTGAATAAATTTCATATTTTTTGTGTGCGTAACATTTACTTAACTAAATCGGCTGCCACTTGCACCAATGTATCATACCACTTCTGACCAAGAAAGGCAATTAACGGCTCATTAAGCGCTTCGTATATCTTTATCTTTTTGGCTTTCCCATTTTTTATGGCATCCTTGCATTCTGATATTTGTTCATAATATAGATACATCGTGTTCTCGTGAAATGCCACGCGTATAGGAAATAGCCAGCAAGATATGGGCTTCCGAAACGTGGTCTTTCCACCAAAATACTCCTTCTCAATAGAGCAGAGTGCAACATCGGCTGTCGATTTCTTTTTTGCAAATATTGAACTACCAGTCGCTACCGGCTCCTTGTCATCATAATAAACAAAAACGCAATCACGCTTATTAATACACACCGTCGTTGGTCTGCCAGAAGTATATTCCGCTACGCCGTGCTGAGCAATCCAACTCAATGATACATCCGATAACAATCCCTTCACTATCTCCACTTGACTCTCTAAAATAGGAACTTCCGCATCAGAAAGTGGTGCTCCATAGATACCCGGAAATGTGCAACAACCTCCGAAACAACGCGTAATATCACAACAAAAATACTTCGTTAATATATCTTTCTCTACAAGAACTCCACCTACTTCTACCATAATACTCCCCTACTTAATGCTATCAAATATCTCTTTATCAAATACTTCCTTCGCCGTCTTATAGCGTTTGTCAGAACCAAAGCCACATAGCATCTCCTGCAATACCCACCAAGAAGGCATAATATTAGATTCCTCCTTTTGATACCACTTATCGTTGTCCGCACCAAATTTATCCAACCTACTCTGATTTATTCCATAACGCAAAACATCCATCCGCGATAAATAATCACCCGATACTATTGCTGGCAGAAAATGTTGAACAACACCATCGCAATTTGTCCAACTACCATCCTCCTCTGCAAATGTCGCTACCGGTAGCACAACATCTGCAAATTGAACTGCTTCAATCTCCTTCGCCGATAACACAACTGACGATTCTAATTTAGAAAATACTGATAAAACATCATTAGCGTAAGCAAAATCTTCATCAATACAAACCATATTTGTAATAGCACCAGAAGATATTTTAGAAGCAAGTTCGCTCTGTTCAATGGCTTGTATGCCAAATCTCTCACAGCCAAAATGATTCGGAGACACTTCGTTCCTTTTTAGAAAATCATCGCCAAAATCCTTATTCATACGCTGTATGTAGCAAATATTACTAATGCCCAATATGCCAGCAAGTTTCTTAACCAAATGTAGCGTCTCATTGGTTGCGAGCGGTGATACAAGTATATATGTATTGGCATTATCAAAGAAACGCATTTTTAGAATTGCTGCTTTTATAGCATAACTATAAGACGGCTCTTGCACATCATTGCTCTTCACTTGCGGATGCAAAAGACGCTTCTCATTAATGTAATCCGGCGTTTGCAACCTTCCTGCATCACACATCCAATGCTTATTTATATCCATATTTACGAGCGGCTGAACACGCAACACCTCATTATTCCTTACACCAATAGAAATATTACAACCACGAGAACAACCCGGACAAATACTATCATTAAAACTCATCTCCCATACTCGTGCCTTAAAACGAAAATCACGACTCGTTAATGCTCCAACCGGACAAATATCTATCAGATTCATTGAATAGGCATTGGTGAGCGGTGCATCATTAAAACGACCTATCGTCACTTTATCCCCACGATTTATCGCAGACAAAACATCCTCCTTTGCTATCTCTCTGCCGAAACGACCACAACGACCACAATGAATACAACGCTCAGCATCAAACATAATATGCTCATTCCATTCTATACGCTTGCCCTGTGCATTCTTCTTTTCGCAAAAACGACTCCCTTCAGACGTAGAGAACATTATAGAATATCTCTGCAATTTGCAATCGCCCGCTTCATCACAAATAGGACAATCTAACGGATGGTTTATAAGTATGAACTCCATCACTGATTTACGTGCATCTATACATTTCTGCGTCATCGTATTCACGTGCATACCTTCGGACACAACTGTATTGCAGGCAATTTGCAACTTCGGCATAAATGCAATAACCGGCTCGCCATTGTCATCCATTGCAAAAGCCCCATCCGCATTACGCTTAGGTGTGCCAACTTCTACAAGACACATACGACAATTCCCACCCAGAGATAACTCCGGATGCCAGCAAAAATGAGGTATCTCTATCCCGTTACGTGCTGCTGCTGCTATTATTGTCTCGCCTTTGTCGGCTTCTAACTTATTATTATCTAAATAAAAATTCATAATTAGAACCAATATATTTTAATGTATAAATATCCCAAAATTAGTATTCTACGACTATGCCGGTCTTCTCTGGAAATGGCGGTAATGGCAAACTATCCGGTATGCCAGTCAGTGGAAAATCCTTGCGTAATGGATGATACTGCTCACCCGTCTCCGCATTAAAGAAATCCTCCGGCATATAGAACCTACGCATATCCGAATGCCCGTCAAATGTAATCCCATACATATCCCATACCTCGCGCTCATACCAATTCGCCGACGGATATACACCCTCTGCCGTCTGGCACGAACAAGCATCCTCTTCTATCGGAACCGATATACGCAACATATCTTTATTCGGAACAGAACAAAGGAAGTATACAAGTTCAAAGCGTGGCTGTTTAGTCGCCCAATCTATCGCTGTAATATCTGTAAGCATATCAAAATATCCACCACTCTTCAATGCGTCAAGCAATGGAACGATAGACGCTTTATCTGTAAGAACAAGAGTCCATTGCTCTCTGTATTCAATCAGAGAGGCAGTTGGGTCTATGTCTTTTGCTACTGCTAATATTTTATTGATGTCCATTTTTACTCCTCCGTAATATTGCACGCTAGGTTGATTAATTTTTCGCAAAGGTCAGCAAACTCTATGCCAGTCGCTTTTGCTGCCATCGGCACTAAACTTGTAGATGAAAAGCCAGGTATTGTATTCACCTCTAAGCAGAACGGCTGACCCTCTGCATCCAATATGAAATCCACTCTCGCAAAGCATTTGCAACCAATCGCATTATATGCAGACAAAGCCATATTCTGTGTGAAGCCGGCAATGTCTTCTGAAAGTTTTGCCGGACAAATATAGTTCGTCTGACCCTTCGTATACTTATGCTGATAGTCATAAAAGCCATCATCAGTAACAATTTCTATCACAGGCAATGCCTCTTGGTCAAGTATCGCAACCGTTAACTCTCTACCTTCCACATAACGCTCAGCCAATATATTCGGAGAATACACCGCAGCATTCCTAATACCCGCTGCAATATCTTCTAAACTACCGTCCTTCACTATCGTTAAACCAACTGTTGAACCTTGGTCAGACGGCTTTATCACTATTCGCTTGCCAAAATTTTTCCTAATATCTGTAAGAAAATCCATATCATCAGCATCGGCGGGCTGTAGCATCTCCCAACGTGGCGTAATGATACCATTCGCCGCAAACAATGTCTTTGACGTCAACTTATCCATTGCTACGGCACTTGCTCGCGCTCCACTACCGGTATATGGAATACCACGCAAATCAAGCAACGACTGAATTACACCATCCTCACCATACTTACCATGTAAAACAATGAACGCACAATCTATATCGTCAAATAATGGAGAATTAATGCAATCCAAGTAGGAACGAGGCGAAAACGCTGATAATTCCTCCAATGTTGCGAAGTTCTGTGCCGTCAATTCCGCATTGAGCAATGATTCTGTCTTATGCAAAGCGTCTGCACCAAAGGCAGGGTCAATCGGTATTACATTGTATCCCTTTGTGCGAAGTGCCTCACAGACGGCTTTTCCGCCAACGAGTGAAACGTTTCTTTCGGTAGATATTCCGCCGAATAATACTGCTATATTCATATTATTTATATATTTTAAGTGCCCATCCACACGGGGTGGAGTTTATAAATAGTGGTTTATAATTGGTTAGGTTAATAAATCATACATCATCAAATTTCAATCCCTGCAATTGCTCCGGCGTATTCACGCCCTGTATCTCATCAAATCGAGCGATATTATACGCTGACACTTTCTTATCCTGACCAGCAGCAATACCAATAATATCCGTCAAGTAATACTCACCTTGCTGATTCTTATTATCCACTTGATTCAACAATGAAAACAGCAAATGCGAATCAAGCAAATACACTCCACTATTGATTTCAACAATATTCCTCTCATCTTCTGTTGCATCCTTCTCCTCAACAATGCGAAGAAAATGCTCCTCACTATCTCTCACAATTCTACCATAACCCATAGGATTAGGGGCATCTGCCGTCAGGACAGATATATCGGAATTGTCCGCCCTATGCAATTCAGAAAACTTAAGCAATGTATCTGATGTAAGCATCGGAACATCACCCGATAGAATCAGTATATCCTGCTGCTCCTCCATAAAAAACGGACGAGCAGAATTCACTGCATCTGCCGTGCCAATCTGCTCCTTCTGCTCTGCAAAGACAAACTTATCCATCGGAACATCGGGACAATGCAAGCGAAATGCACTAAATACATAGTTCGATATTAACTCTTTCTTATGACCAACAACTATACAAATGCGATGCGGAGCAAGAGCCACCGCACTCTTTAAAACATAGAACAATAGCGGCTTGTTGTTAAATTTTACAAGCACCTTTGGTAAATCCGGATTAGCCATCCTTTTACCTAAACCAGCGGCTAGCACAATTATTGAAATATTCATTAAAATACCTTCCCAGCGATTACTTTATCTGTGATTGATTTAATTTTATTTTGGTCGTCAACGATTACAATAGTTGGTTTATGCTCCAACAA
This sequence comes from Ignavibacteria bacterium, assembly GCA_031261605.1. Lineage (GTDB taxonomy): Bacteria > Bacteroidota > Ignavibacteria > Kapaibacteriales > UBA2268 > WRLB01. Next base: position 5,323 of record JAISJI010000058.1, read on the forward strand.
TTCCTCCGCATCGAGAGAACAGTATGTCATCACGATAAGTTTGTCTCCTATCTGCGCCTTACGGGCAGCAGCACCATTAAGACATATAACACCTGAGCCAGATTCACCAGGTATTAAATAGGTTTCAAAGCGTTCTCCGTTGTTGATATTTACTATAGATACCAATTCTAACTCGGACATATTAGCAGCAGCAAGCAAGTTGCTATCCACTGTTAAACTACCCTCGTAGTTAAGTTGAGCATCGGTTACTACAGCTCTATGGATTTTTGAGTGAAGGAATGTTCGTTGCATTTCAAAATCATCATATTTCTATTATACAAATATAACAAAAAATATACTTATACTAATTAAAAGATAAAAAAAGGGAGCCAATGACTCCCTTTTATGAGTGGGTAATGAGTGCTAATTCGGCGTAAAGCCCGGAAACGGCAAGCCACC
>JAISJI010000035.1 GCA_031261605.1 Ignavibacteria bacterium
AATATACCGCGATAGTTTTTCAAACGCAATCAAGGCGGGGTTGTTTGCCGAAAATACTATGAATACTTTAAAATAAGCAACTATTCTTACTATGAAATCTATTGTCTTGGGCTATGCGGTCGCTTGCAACAAGGGATTATTTTTAAGCGTGAATATAAAAAAGAGTGGAATGATATACCATTTGATGGTAACGTTGGATTTATCTATTGCGACCCAAATTATGGTCGTAAAGAGGGAGCAGATACAACAGCAATAGTTAAATTATACGCTAATACAAAGACACAAAAGTATTATGTAATGAATGTCCGCTGCAAACAATATACCGACCCTGACAAGATAATGTCCGATATGCTAATGATGATGGATAATCGCACTGTTCTACTTGCTACTGCTAACAATAAAGACCACCTCCATAGTTGAAAAAATTATCAACTTGGCGAATAAACGCAATGATAAGAAATTATTTAGTTGGAAAGATACAAAACTTCCCAATAATATATTGAAACGAGCGGAACGAAATTTAGATATGAGAATAAAAGGTCGGGGCTTACACGGATTCAGACGGGCGTTTGCGGACCGGCTATTCAATAGTAATTTCAATATAACGGATGTCAAGGAGATAATGAGACACAAGTCAATTCAGACAACGTTAGAGCATTATAAAAGCGTGAATGAAAGAAATTTGATAGTGAAAATGACCGACAGGTTAGATAAATTATAGCATTGTCCCTAATGTTATGTCCCTAATATTGTCCCTAATGTTTCACAAAAAGGTTAAATTATAGGAGAAAAGAGGCAGTTTTTATGAAAATACAAAAGCAACATAAAACATAGAAACGCCCCGCAATACCAATGATTACGGGGCGTTTCGCTTGCTCCTGAGGAGGGACTTGAACCCCCGACCCCCTGATTAACAGTCAGGTGCTCTAACCAGCTGAGCTACTCAGGAATATCTGGTTATTCTTATCTCACATATTTAAGAACACAAAATTAACACTTTTTTTTTAATCTACCAAATTTTTTTCTATTTTACTGCATTTTTTCACTTGATTCACAATGTCCGCATTCGTAAGACCCTCTTCTTTAAAAAGCGTTCGTATATCTCCGTGTTGCACAAATTTGTCGCCAATGCCCATTATCACTACTTTGCAATAGATTTGCTCTTCATTTAGATACTCTAAAACAGCAGAGCCGTAGCCACCAACTTTTTGTCCATCCTCTATTGTAATTATGTTTTTCCAGCGCGCAGATACATCCTTCAACATAGCGGTATCTATCGGTTTGATAAAGCGAGCATTGATAACTGTTATATCTATGCCTTCACTTAGTAGTGTTTGGTATGCTTGCAATGCAAATTCTACCATTCTACCGACTGCGATAACACACGCATCTTTGCCATTGGTTAGATATTCTGCTTTTCCGCATTCAATCGGCTGTGAATTTCCAAAATATTTTTTTAGGTCAGGAGAAGGCACACTACCACGTGGATAGCGGATAGCAACGCAGCCGGTGTAATCATTGATGGCTGAATCCAACATTACTGCTAATTCGCCGCCAGATTTTGGAGCCATCACCACCATATTCGGTATTATTCGTAGGTATGCAATATCAAAAGCACCGTGGTGAGTAGCACCATCTTCACCGACTAATCCCGCTCTATCAATAGCAAATACTATATGCAATTTCTGCAAAGCGCAATCGTGAATAATATTATCAAATGCTCGCTGTAAGAAAGTTGAGTAAATCGCAACTATTGGAACAATTTGCTGTGTCGCTAAGCCGGCTGCAAATACAACAGCGTGACCTTCAGCAATACCTACATCAAACACACGGGTAGGGTATTGCTCCATTAAATCTGTCAAGCCAGTTCCCTCAATCATTGCTGCAGAAACCGCTACCAATCTCGGATTTGAGTTAAATAATTTTATGAGAGTGATGCCAAATATGTCTTGGTATTTTGGTTGGTATGAGAAATCCAATTTCTTATGTTGTGGAGTGTAACCTCTACCTATTGCGTGCAATTTGCGTTCATCATTTTCTGCCAGCTCGTATCCTTTGCCCTTCTCTGTTATTACGTGAAGAAATATCGGACCTCGTAGCGCTTTGATATTTCTTAATATTCGGATTAATTTTGGTATGTTATGTCCACTAATCGGACCGAAATAGTTAAAACCAATGGCTTCAAATAGCATACCAGCAGTAATAATTGACTTAGCGCCATTACCAACTTTCTGAGCAAGCCGTCTAACTCTATCGCCTTTATCTCCAACCTTGCCGAGTGTATTCCATAACGTATTTTTCCAATATTGAACCTTCTCCGACGAATATAATGCACTGAAATAATTAGAAAATGCGGATACATTACCATCTATTGACCTATTATTGTCATTAAGTATAACAATAATGCCTCTATTTTGAACGCCAGCATTGTTAAGTGCTTCATAAGCCAAACCACCTGTAAGAGAGCCATCGCCAATCACTGCAATGGATTTGGCATCAAAGTAATCATCTTCTTCCAAATAATCATTATACAAATCCCTTGCTACACTCATTCCGAGAGCAGCAGATATACTTGTGCTTGCGTGTCCGGCACCGAATGGGTCATAAACGCTTTCAGCAATTCGTTGGAATCCTGCTATACCGTTGTATTGTCTCATAGTAGGTAGTAAGTCCTTTCTGCCGGTAAGAATTTTATGTGGGTAACTTTGGTGTCCGACGTCAAAGATTATTTTGTCTTTTGGAGTGTTAAATACGTAATGAAGTGCAATGGTTAGTTCAACAACTCCAAGCCCAGAACCAAGATGTCCTCCGGTCTGCGATACAGTGTCAATCATATATTTACGCAGTTCGGTGGCTAGTTCAGGTAATAGTTCCTCGGGAAGTTTTCGTAGGTCTATTGGAGTATTTACTCTATCTAATATATTAAGTTTGTTGTTCATTATTATTTACTTTAGTCATTAACTATAGCGATGTTTTTTTGTATTAATGTGTCGTGTATGTCCGAAATGGTATTTTCACCAATAAAAGCTGCCGACCATACCCAGTTATTATTGTCGTTTAGACATATTTCAATATGTTTGTAGCCATTTTCAATAAACATTCGCACTGCTTTAATGTCGTTGTATTTAGCAGACCAAATGGTTGAATGTGCCTTATATTCTAATTTATCGTCGTAGAATATAATGGACTTGCTTCGCATACCACTAATAACAAAAAATACACCTACCACTATTGCAAGCAATGAAATTGAGTTTTGATAAGCGAATAGCAACAAAGCCCCAAACGCTATTAATAGCATTCCGAGCCAAATGTATGTCTTATTTTTTATTTTAATGATTGTCTTCATATTATAAAATAGCATACAAATTACGAAAAATATTGGAATTTATTATTATAGTAAGAAAAAATAGTTAAATTAGTTATAAACAGCGTTTTTTTTCGTATATTTGTATTCATCCTTATGCCAAACTTATTGGAGATGAAGCAATATAATAAAATTATGAAAACGAATAATACAAAAAAAACTCCGAAAAACAGTTCCTCACAACCGCTCCCATCAAATACAATGCGGCTCAATAAATACATTGCAGAAGCCGGAGTTGCTTCTCGTAGGCGTGCCGATGAATTAATTACGAACGGAGCAGTAAAGGTTAATAAACGTGTCGTTAAAGAACTTGGAACTATCGTTAATACTAGCGATTTTATTACTGTTTATGGCGACCCGATAAGTATTTCTAACAAGCACCTGTATATTCTACTTAATAAGCCCAAAAATTGTATTACATCTACCGTTGACGAAAAAGGACGCCACACTGTAATGGATATAGTTAATGTTGAAGCACGCGTGTTCCCAGTTGGACGCCTCGACCGTAACACTACAGGTGCTTTGCTACTTACAAACGATGGCGAACTGGCTAATCATCTCACTCATCCACGATACCAAATCACACGCGTATATAATGCAAAACTTGACAAGCCACTAAATAAACTTGACGCTGCAAAAATAGCAAATGGTATTGAACTCGAAGACGGCTGCATTACGGCTCCATGCGAGGTTACTATACACCCAGACGAACGCTCAAAAGTTACAATTACATTGACCGAAGGCAAAAACCATGAAGTCAGACGGATTTTCGAAGCGTGCGGATATGAAGTCAAGGCGCTCGATAGAAAGCATTACCACACGCTATCCACAAAAGGTCTCGCACGAGGCAAATACCGCTTCTTACTGAAGCCCGAAATCTCCGAACTACTAAAAATACTTTCCGCACGACAGAAATAACAAGCAATCCCGCAAACAATTTACATAGAACCATACATCTTCATCTGATATGCAAAGTGGTGGTAATAGACGTATTACGTTCTTACTCGTGCAATTAGTTATGATTTTGTGACGTTCTAACATCAATTTCACTAGCACGGCGCCTTCAAAACGCAGTTCAATACCAATCATCAAGCCAAGCCCCCTAACATCTACTATTGCAAGAGGAAATTCAACTGCTACACTACGCAATCTTTCCATAAAACGCTCGCCCATCTTTGCTGCATTATCCATTAAATCACTCGCTCGTAACTCACGAAGAACTGCACTACCCGCTGCACACGATACACTATTACCTCCAAACGTTGTCCCATGCTGTCCAACACTAAACACGTCTCTTAAATGCTCTCGCACTAGTATCGCACCAAGTGGTAAGCCACCTCCAACGCCCTTTGCTATAAGAACAATGTCCGGCGCTATATCGTAATACTGATGCGCAAAGAACTTCCCAGTCCGTCCCATACCTGTCTGAACCTCGTCCGCTACTATCAAAAAGCCGTATTCCTCCTTCAATTCCTTGAGCGTTGCTACAAACTCCTCGCTCGCTACTCTAACTCCGCCTTCCCCTTGTATAAACTCTACGAACACCGCTGAAACTTGAGCGTCCAATACTTTTCGTAATACTGCACTATCATTAAATTTTATTGAACGCATACCTTGTAAATATGGTCCCATCTTGTGTCTGTATAACCTATTACGCATTAACGATAGCGCTCCATAACTTCTGCCATGAAAGCAATTATGAAATGCTCGCACTTCATATTTATGCTTACGATTGCCATATAATCTACATAACTTAATAGCTCCTTCGGTGCATTCAGTCCCCGAATTACATAGAAAGCCAGCATCAAACCCTGACACGTCCAACAAATTGCTTAGAAACTCACTCTGAACGTCCTGCTCAAAGTAATTGGACACGTGCATATAACGCTTACACTGCTGCTCTACTGCTTCAAGCACACAAGCGGGAGTGTGACCTAATATATTCACACCAATTCCACTTATGTAATCCTTATATACACTTCCGTTCGCACCATATATTAGATTGCCCATCGCCTTTTCAATAACAATCGGCAATCTATTATAGGTGTTTAGGAATAAATTTTTATTGTATTCCATCTATTTCTCTCCGTTTGGTAGTTTTTTTAATCTAATTAATATTGTAGTGGTTCAAAATTTTTGACACCTACTTATGGTTTTATTAATTCGTTCTATAGTTAGATAGTGAACAAATATTTTAATTCTCCACCACCTTCCCTATCATAACCTCTCCATTTATACGTATCTGCAAATAATACACGCCTTTAGCGAGTTCTTGTATAGAGAAAGATTGCGTGAATTTGCCTGTATCTGTGAATGCATCGTATATCTGCTTTTTTATAACCCTAAAATTCCCTGCATTATATCCATCATCAGTTTTGGATAATATGCCACAAATATTGGAGTTTCCGTTGTAATAGAACAATGAAATTCCAAAATGCCTTGTTCGCTTACAAATTTATCGTATCCACCATATTCACTATAAAATTTTCTATTATCTTTTTATTATATGCTTTCCAACCACCACGAAAATCACGGCAGGACATAGCAACAAATTGTTCCATTCGCTTAGAATTTAGTTGTTGTAGTAACTTCTTTGCATCCCCTTTATATTTTATACAATAGCCAGAGTAAAAAGTGCAATCTTTGTTATCATAATACACAAAATTTGGCTTTTCGTTCATCGGAGAGAAAATAATTTTTTCGCCAAAACTCGTATCTAATCCCTGACTACGACCGAACGCATACCAAGCAATTGCATTAGGTCTACCATTATCTCGTTTATTTAAAATGGATTTGACTGATAATAAATATGAATACGCCAATGGGTATGTTTGTTCTAATTCGTCTTCGGAAATAATCACCGCCTTGCCATTGATTTGCTTGTATGGAAATAAAATATACTTGTCTATTGGTTGATTGGATGATTTCAACTTAGAACCTTTAACTATCGGTTTTAGTATCGCCTTCTCAATTTTTATTTTCCCTTTTAATTCTGTAATCGCATAAACGTAGTCATCGTCAATTGTTTCAATTTGAAAAATATATGCTTTATCACACAAAGTAGTAATCCCAACGTGAATATCGCATATTTCTTTTAATTTTTTACCTATTATTTTTTCTGTTGTGTTAACAGACAGATTCCAAAATGGTTCAGTAAGTTCAGTAAATGAGCATATCTTTTCTTTGAAAGTGCTTACGGAGTCCGCTTTTTGAAATAGAAAATTATAATTATGTTGCTTGTTAAATATAGTAATGGCGGAATATGTTGTAGCATTTTCAAATAGTTGTATATCGCCATAATTGGTTATTTGTAAAATATTCCTATTATTCATAAAGAATTGCCTTAGAGAACGGGCTGTTTCGGTGCTGAAAAAAGTATTAGGAGTTATAAGACCGCAAACCCCTTTGTCAGCGAGCAAATTGTGGCAAAGTTCAAAGAATGCGATATAAATGTCGGTAGAGCCAGATTTGCAAAAGGAATAGTTATGCTGTATGAAATTGCGTTGCTCACTATCTAAATGCTGTATCCTAATGTATGGTGGGTTACCTACAATATAATCAAATTTGTCTGCCTCGGCGGAAAAAATATCAGTTTGTATTCTTTCCAAAGCGTTTGTGACACTAATATTCCAATTTATTGTAATACCAATATGTTTAACGAGAGAATTAAGATTAGATATACATTGTTCTATTGCCTGAACATCTATATCCCATCCATATACACATTTTAAGTTATTTTCTATGTTATGTTCGTCAGAATAATTTATTATTCTTCTAGCAATCCCCACCAAAAACCTTCCATCACCGCAGGCAGGGTCAATAATGTTTTTACCTAAAATCTCAACAGAATTATATCCAACATCATCAAGTATTTTTGAAACTATCAGTTGTGGGGTATAAATTTGTCCTTTAAGTTTGGATTTAGAATATTCTTTTACTAAACTACCCATTTGGTTTCAATGTTAATCATTTTTTTGCCTATATAAAATGACATAATAAATGTAAAGATAGTAAATTTTTTTCACATAGCAAAGAAAAGGCGAAAAAAGCGACTTCCTGATTGGCGGAGTCACCTTTTTTACATTTGTTTGTAACAAATTATTCTTTCTTGAATACGTCTGCACAGATTACTTTGTCTGTCTCTTCTTCGGTTGTTATAAATAGATATAGTCCTTCGGAGGAGGGTTGGATTTTTTAACATATTATATTTTCTATTATAATTGCATTACGAAATACTTCTTTTCGGGGAAACTACCAAATATCTGCTATTTTTTTTGAGGCAACATCAGCAAAGAATTTGTTAGGTAGCGGAATGCGGAGTGTTCAGGACTTTTTACAGAGCAGTAGATGCCGAAGGTATTTTACAGCAATTTGGAAATATTCCTTGCAAAGAACTCATGGATGAGCAACGTTCCGAACTCTCAGTCCGTTTAGAGAAGGCACGTGAGACCTTTAAGAACTTGCAGATGGAGGATGCGTTAAACGGCGTGCTTGACAAGTTTAAGTGTGATTTAGAGTTGCATTGCGAAATGGCACCGAACCCAATAGTTGAGGAACTTACAAAGAATAATATCCCTGTTCCTGTTGGTCTTCCGCCGACCGTATCGGTCTGCAAATACGAGCCGAGAGTCAATAATTTATTGCAATGGGAAGACCCGACGCTCGCTAATCGAGCAGAAGAAAATATTGGATTAAACCGCGATTTCCTAGGGCTTCCCGATGATGATATGAATGCTATTTTGTCTGCGTGGCTGCAGAGTTAATCGGTCCCGTTGCTAATTACTTGGATGTTTAACTCGCTTCCTGTAACACTAATTACTTTTGCTTTAAAATCTTTGTAGGCAATTATTGAATCCGCCACATCCCATTCTAATTGCTTTGTAAATGCTGGTCTGATTACATCTCCGTCTAATTCCACCTTATATTCATTATATTCTGCTTTTATAGTGCCACCACTTTTTCCATTAAATGTAATAACATATTTATAGTCAGAATATAATGTTGTGCTATCTTGAACAAATAAAGTTCTTTTATCTTCCCATTGTTCAGAACTAGTGTAATTTTTGTATAGGTACCAATCTTTTAAAATTAAAAATTTATTTACTCCAATTCCTTTGTCATTAATGTTATAGCACCAAAAGGTCCCTGTATATTTTTCCTGATTTTTTCTTGTATTATCTAGCTCAGCAAGAAAATCTATTGCATAATCCGGCAAACTTTGTAATACAATGGATGAATCCTCTAATAATCCAACATTCAAGTAAAAATTATTAGTATTAATTCGAATTCTGTGACCAGTCATAATATTTGAAGAATCAATATTTACAATTGGCTTCCATCCTTTAAATTTAAATCCCTTAATAAATGTAAATATCTTTTGTCCAGAATTAAATGAATAAACTTTTCCCACTTCTAAGCTTGCGTTAGGATTATCCGTGGATTTAGGAGTGACTGTTTTCACTGAAAGATTTGTAAATGGACTACAAGAAGCGACAAGTAGCAAAACGATGAGTAATAATTTTTTCATATATACCTCTTAAAAATTTATATAATATTTTTTTTGACCAGTTATACACCGACGATTTTTTTGTAAATTCTACCTATCACTTCAACACTTTCGCCTATCAATATTTCGCCGTCAGCAATGTCTTTATAAACGTTATCTTTGAATGATGCCATTTTATGCGAGTGATTATATTTCACTAACAATACATTTCCTTCTTCGTATTCATTGCTGATAAGACAGCATTTGATGCTGGATTCAAATTTATAAAGTCCAGCTCATTCAAGAGAGAATGGTTATGATGGGGGCAGAATTAGGGGCAGAGTGTTTTTTATTTTCATTAAAAACCCGTTAAGTTATTGAAATACGTGAGCTAGCGAGCAGAATTGAACTGCCGACCTCATCCTTACCAAGGATGCGCTCTACCATCTGAGCTACGCCAGCAATATGCGGTGTGAGCGGGAGACGAGATTCGAACTCGCGACATCTTGCTTGGAAGGCAAGAACTCTACCACTGAGTTACTCCCGCATAAGCCATTGAAAAAAAATAGTGTTTAATGTTTTCATACTTATTGAATTATTTCATAGAAAACCTAAATTCTGGCTTTTGTCAAGCAAGGAATATGAATTTGCACTATTTAAGAATACAAATATACGAAAATATTTTTAAAAAACAAGCATAGAGATTTTTTTTGTTCTATTTTGTGGATTATGCTGTTTATTTTAGTATTATCTCTCCAAATACGTTCATACATACCTATTTCCCAAAAAATTATATAAATTCTATCCTTTAGCTTATTTCCTATTTTTCTCGTTTTATTTTTCTTTTGACGATAAACATTTCTTTGCTTGAAAGCAAGGAATAATCAATGCTTTGATGGATTGCATATAAATTGAAATTTCAAAGTTGCTCAAAATTATAAAAAAAGATTTAAATTTATTTAAAATAATACTATTTTCAAAAAAAAGTTGTATTTTTGCATAACATTAAAATAATTAACAATTAATGAAATAATATTTACAACAATTATGACAAAAGAACAAGAACGTTCTGAACTTCATCGCACTATCTGGCAAATTGCAAACGACCTTCGTGGAAGTGTTGACGGTTGGGATTTTAAGCAATACGTGCTTGGTATGCTATTTTACCGATTTATTAGCGAAAATCTGACCGATTATTTGAATGG
>JAISJI010000054.1 GCA_031261605.1 Ignavibacteria bacterium
GCATTATTGCTACAATTAATTATAGTGGGCGTATAATAAGGAGTTGCATTCACACCATTATATAAGCATATTCCGGCATCAACACTTCTTCCTGTCACTCTTAAATTTGCTATTGTTCCCAAATTATTACCGAATAAAATATTACTCTGTGCACTTACTTTTAGATAAATTGTATGTCCATTACCATCAAAGTAGCCATAGAAGTCATACATATAATGTTGTGCAGTAAGCAAATTGGTTGCTCCGATAGTTCTGGCAACACAAGGAGTGTTGGTCTAAAAATTTACGGCACAATGCGATATATCATTCTTGGGAATGGTATCACCTCGCGAATGTGTGATGCTCCTGTAATCCACTTCACTACACGCTCTATTCCAAGACCAAAGCCACTATGAGGCACACTACCAAATCTACGCAAATCCAAATACCACTGGAAGTCGTCCATAGGCAAATTCTCGTGCTTAACTCTCGCTTCTAACAAGTCAATATCGTCCTCTCTTTGGCTTCCACCAATGATTTCACCGGCTTTCTCCGGTCCTAACATATCCATCGCCAGCACCACATCTTTATTATCGGGGTCGCGCTTCATATAGAACGCCTTAACTTCCGCTGGATAGCGGTGAATGATACACGGCTTATCAAATTGCTCCATTATCGCTTCCTCTTGCACGCTACCAAAATCCTCACCCCACGGAAACGGCAGTATATCCACATCTCTACCATCTATTTTTTGCTTCAACGGAATCTTGTTCTCAACCAACCAATCCACAGCATCGGAATAACTCATACGATAGAATGGACGAACTATTTTCTCTAACTTAGTGGTATCTCGCTCAAGCAGTTGCAATTCCTTCTGGCAATGCTGCAAACAATAATGCACAATGTATTCCACCATATCTTCGGCGAGGTCCATATCATCATTAATATCAAAGAATGCGGCTTCCGGCTCAACCATCCAAAACTCCGTAAGATGCTTGCGTGTCTTGCTTCTTTCCGCTCTAAATGCCGGTGCAAAGTCATAAACCCTACCGAGAGACATTGCAGATGCCTCTGCATATAACTGCCCCGATTGAGATAAATACGCACTGCCGAGGTCAAAATACTTCGTCTCAAACAGCGTGGATGTCCCCTCACAAGCCGATGGTGTAAGTATCGGGCTATCCATTAAGCAGAAGCCGTTTCCATCAAGGAAATCCCGTATCGCCTTGATTACAGCTGCTCTAACTCGCATTATAGCGTGCTGTCGACTGGAACGCAACCACAAGTGGCGGTGTTCTATCAAAAACGCATCGCCGTGTTCCTTCGGAGTTATCGGGTAATCCTTGCTAATGTGGTATATTTGCAGATTCGTTACATCCATTTCGTAGCCACCGGGAGCGCGGTCTTCCTTGCGGACGGTGCCGGTAATAGCGACAGAGGACTCTTGGGTAAGTGTCTTTGCATCGGCAAATAGTTCTTCGCTAACATTTTCTTTGAATATAACGCATTGGCAGATGCCCGTTCCATCACGCAATAGTATGAATTGGAGTTTGCCTTTACCTGTTTTGTTTTGCACCCAGCCGCGTAAAGTGACTTCTTTACCTTCGGCACCGGATAATTTATCAATGTATTGAAATGATTTATAATCTGACATTTTATTTTGAAGAATAATTTTACAATGGTGTGCAATATAATAAAATTTGCGGACATAATAATTAGATGGGTAAATAATATGCCACATAGTTGTCATTGCGGACAAAAAAAATATAATTTGTGAAAAAAAAGATTATTATTTACAAAAAAAATGTTATATTTATAATGCAGAATAGAGAGAAAGAATATATTAGTTGCAAATTATTGCCGCTATGCGGGCGTTTCGTATGCTCGCTATAGTTGTGTAATGACTTGTGAGTAGTGTATCCTCCCGTCCTGCGTATGTTAATTACTCAATTAAATATATTATTAACAACGTATCTAATTAGATGTCAAACACACACAACCAAACCATAAAAAAACATACAAATAATACCGGACTGTTAGCCGATGTATCCCGCTATCGGCAGGAGTTGCTTAACTTGCTGAAGGATTGGCATTACTATAATACCGAGGTCTTGCAGCGCATATTATTTGCTTATGAAAATATTTTCGGCACCCTTGAGCAAGAGATAGAACAAAAAGATAGAACCGCTAAGACATTGGAACGCAAGTATCAAATGCTCAGTTATCGCATCAATCGCGGAGAGAAAATTACCCGCAAATCCTTGGAATTCATCGACCGACTGCTCGAAATTGATACACAACGCGAAGTAACTCACCCGCGACATAGAAGTATGCACCGAGGAAATGTAATGCCACTCCGTCAGAGGAATGGCTTGCTTGACACTCGCTATAACGATGGCATTGATATAGCATACCTTTACCGCCAAATTGTAAAGCGTCTCCATCCCGATATTGTCGGTGAAAGCACTGCTTTCCGTGCCTGCTGGGACAATGTGCAAAATTGCTATCGCCAGCACGACATAGACCGATTAAAGATGTTCTACGCTATCCTCTGCCACGAGCATCTGAACAATGTTGAGGAAGTTCAGGCAAATGAAGTTCAATTGAAAAAAGAGGTAGATGACTTAAAAGCGTATATATCGCAGCAACACAAGGATATAGATAGATTATTGAAGGAAGAGCCGTTTAGCATAGAGGAAAAATTGGATGACCAGAGTTGGATAATTGAGCGAAAAAATTTGTTGCGAGATAGATTGGTGCAAGCAAATAAGCGAATTCTGCATCATAACAAGTTGTTGCAGGAAGTAAGAATTGATAGGTAAAGATGCCTGAATAAAGTAGAATGGCAAACAGCCCATATACTAATAAAACGAAAAAATTATGAATAAAATATACATACTGATTACAATACTCCTATTGTCGCTCACGTCCTCGCTGTCCTCGCAAATAGTGAAGATAGACCAGACGACTGTCGTAGATGGAGAATACCATTACGGCGGCTTGCTTACACATCACTCAATCCTAGATTACTATCGGGGGTCGGTGAAGAAAGCAGAGATGCAGATAATCGAGGAGATGGAGAAGTATCCTACATCTGCTGGTAGGGATTTGGCACGCTACTTTAAGGCATACATAGAACTACAAAACGGCGACTACCATATCGCAATTGCTGATTTAGAGGTCTTCATACAAGAGCGAAACAATTCTCCATACATTCCTGCAGCACATCTACTCACTGGCTATATCCAACTGGAAGCTCGCAATTATCCTGAAGCCGAGCGAGCATTTAAGCAAGCATTTGATGCCGCATTGATAGCCCGAGAGGTGCGTAGCGACAAGCCAAATTATGCAGACATTGCTCATAATGCGACCTATTGGTTAGCGATTTCTCTCTGCCATCAAGGTCGGTATGTGGAAGCAGTTCCTTACTTCTCCGCTGCTTACAAAGATACAACGAAGATGTCCAGCGTAACAGGTAAATACGCTGCTCAATCGGTCTATGCACTTGGCACAATTGCCGAAATGGATAAGGAATATAGTAAGGCAATCGGTTATTATAAGTTGCTCCAAGAAGAGTATCCATACAGCAACGCTTCCTTAGCATCGTTAATTAGGAATGCTAATGACGAGTTGCTCTTGCGAGAGCCACAGCGTGCATTGCTACTTTTGCAGAAGGTAGAATCCATTCACCAGCATATAGAAATGAACGATAGCATAGGCAAACTATACGTCCAGCAGGACTTTATAGATGCCTATACAGAGGATGTAATGTATTTGAAAGGCGAGTCGTTCAATCAACTAGGCAATTACGACCAAGCCATTATCATTCTCAACGACCTAGTGAAGTATTATGCAGAGCGTAACGACCGCAATGGCTTGCTACTTAACGATGCATATATGGGACTTGGCTGGGCTGAACTGCACTTAACGAACTACAACTCGGCTATTAAATATTACGATATGGTGCTGAAGAGCAGCGCAGAAGAGAACTCTACCATAAAGTCGTTAGCATACTTAAATAAAATAACGGCATTGAAAAAAATGGGAAAAACAGATGATGCACAAGCACTTCTCTCTCAGTTATCCGTCCGACCGAACTTCCCGCTATTAGCGAATGTGCTATTGGATTTGGGACAAATATATTACGAAAAAAAGGATTACGAACAAGCCCGAAAAACATTGGAACGAGCAGAGCGTGAAGCAGATAATCCACGCATACAAGTCCGTGTAGCAATGCTTTTGGGAGCGTCGTGCATAGAATTGAAGCAATACAAAAAGGCGTTCGATAGTTATAAGAAGACAGAGCAATTTGCTGAACGAGTTACCGCAGTGCAAGTGCCAAATCGTAATTGGTATGCTAATGAATCCCGTTTGTATCAAGGCGTTGCAGCGGTATTAGACCAGCGTAGCAATGATGCAATAACTCCACTATTGCATTACATCGGCGATTCCAATGCCAGCCACCACTTAGATGAAGGCGTGTTCTGGCTTGCCGAAGCGTATTACAGAACGGATATGATGCGTAACTCTGCCGATATGTATGAAAAGGTTGTCGCCAACTTCCCGACATCCAAACGAATGGAAGAAGCATTATACGGTTTGGGCTGGAGTTACTTCCGATTAGAGCAATTCGCCAATTCATCTAAGACATTCGACAGATTAGTAAGCGACTATCCATCATCAGCATACGCTACCGAAGTATTGGCACGTCAAGGCGATGGATATTATAGAATAAAGAATTACGCAAAAGCATCTGAATACTACGACAAAGCCGCAAAGCAAGGTCCCGAAACCGAAGAAGGACAATATGCAGCATACCAACTCGCCCATACATTGTATAGACAGGCGAAGTATGAGCAAGCCATTACAGCATCCTTGCGCTTCGTTAAGAATTATCCGAAATCCAATATGTCCCAGAACGCATTGTATTTGATTTCGTGGATTCGCTTCCAACAAGAGAAGTATCCGGAAGCAATAGAGAACTTTAATTTCTTAATCCAAACATACTCGCAGAGCATACTTGTTCCACGTGCATACTTCGCTATTGCCGATGCTTACTACAATATGGGGAACTACGAGGAGGCAATGAACGGCTATAAATTTATCGTAGAGCAGTTCCCCACCAATGACTTAGCACCGGAAGCAATGAAGAGCATACAACAGTCGCTCATAGCATTGGATAGAGATGCCGAAGCCATTGGTATTGCAGATAGTTACATAAGTAGCAATCCGACCTCGCCATTCATAGAGGATTTTAGATATAAGAAAGCCGAAATGTATTATACCGGTAAGCGTTATCCCGATGCAATAAGCGAATATTCCGCTTTTGCAAAGCAATATCCAGAGAGCGAAAAGAGTGCCGAAGCATTGTATTGGCTGGGTAAATCATACTCTGCAATGGGTGAAGTGGAAGACGCTGGCAGAACTTTTCTCCAACTTCGGATGCAATTTCCCAAACACGATTACGCCGCCGCTGGTATGTTAGAATATGGACTGCTACTTAAGCAAGAGAATATGATAGATAGTGCCATCAGTGTCTTCCGCAATATAGAAGTGGAATTTTCTACAAACGATGCAGCACCACAATCGGGCTTCGAAATAGCATTATTATTCTTTGGCAAGGGCGATACACTTGCAGCCGTAGAGCAATTCAAAAAAGTTGCAGCCAAATATCCGGGCACAGATTTCGGCGACCAAAGCAGTTATCGCATCGGTATGTATTACCGCTACAAAGGTAATAACGAAGCAGCATTGGCGGAGTTTTCTCAATTAGCCGAAGTGTATGACAATCCAGATTTAGCAGCCGAGTGTCGCTATCGAATGGGGGAAATATATTTGAAATTGGATGACTTTGTCAATGCCAGATTAGCATTTGAGATAATACGGGACAAATTTGCGGGTTATGAGGATTGGTTTTCTTTGGGAATGCTTGGTTTAGGAGATTTAGATGAGCGAGATGGTTTAATAGATGATGCCCGTGAAATTTACTCTACGATACATCAGATACGTCCGGATGACGAGTTTGGCAAGAGTGCCGCTCAGCGTTTGAAGCGTTTGCGGTAGGGGGGGAGATGTATGGAGATATTTGGGACAAATCAACATAAAGTAATATTTGGAGATTGCATAGATGTATTAAAAGAATTACCGGATAATTCTGTCGATTTAATATTCGCAGACCCACCATACAATATTGGCAAAAATTTTAATGGACAAATTGAAAAGTGGAATAGTGAGGAAAGCTACTTAAATTGGTGTTACAATTGGTTGGATTTGTGCATTAAAAAAATCAAAGAAAGTGGCAGTTTTTATGTTATGACTGCAACACAATTTATGCCATATTTTGATATATATTTGCGTAATAAAATGACAATACTTTCGCGTATATGCTGGTATTATGATAGCTCGGGAGTGCAAGCTAAACGCTACTATGGTTCTATGTATGAACCAATATTATTCTGTGTAAAGGATAAAAATAATTATACTTTTAACTCAGACGAAATATTAGTAGAAGCAAAGACAGGCGCAAAAAGAAAATTAATAGATTATCGCAAATCAATTCCAACGATTTATAACTCTGAAAAAGTTCCTGGCAATGTTTGGGAATTTCCACGTGTTCGCTATAGAATGGAAGAATACGAAAATCACCCTACACAAAAACCAACGGAATTGTTAAAAAGGATAATAAAGGCAAGTTCTAATATTGGAGATTTAGTATTAGACCCATTTGCAGGCACTTTTACTACTAACTATGTAGCAAAAGAACTTAACCGCAACTCCATTGGCATAGAAATACAAGATGAATATGTAAAAATTGGCTTGCGTAGATTAAATATTAGCAATGAATTTAGAGGAGAAAAAATAGAAAAGAAAATACGAACATTTGAAATGCACAATACACAATTTGTTAAACAACCAGTATTATTTGATTAAATTTATTTAATGTCTATGGAACATATTTTTACCGATAAAATAATAAATATTTTACAAAATAATTTCGGAAAACAACATAAAGAAATATTTGAAAAAAGTTTATTAATTCAATATATTAATTTTAAAACGAAATCCGTAAATAGAGATTCAAAGGCTAGAGCGAGTTATGCCAATTTGTATGCAATTTATGTTATAATTGAAGATTATATTGCAAATGGATATAGCACACAGGGTGAATATTCAAAATATGAAGGAGCATTGTATTCTAATCTATTAAATCGCCAGAGAGAATTACCATTCGGCTCTAAATTACAAAATCACGCATTAAATAATAGAATGAATTCCGAATTTCAAAAATTCTTTCCTAATTCAGAACTTATACCAATAATTAGAAATCTTGAAACAAATAGATATTGGATAAATGAAAATTTAGTTAAAATTAAAATAGGACGAAATACTTATAGTTTAGCAAAAACAATAATTGAGATTATAGATGAATATATAAAGAATAAACAGGATGCCTTCCAAAAATTTGTTGATAGCTGTAAGGAATTGCAAAATATTGCAAATAGCTCGATTGAACAAATAGTTGAGTTTATTAATTCATTACTTGCACCGAATATTGATGCACGCCTCTTTGAAATAGTAAGTTATTCAATTTTAAAATACTATTATTATGACCAAAATATCTATTGGGGCTATGAAATAAACAATCTTACAAAAGAAAATTTGAATTTATTCAAAACAGGACGAACTAATGCTAATGATGGAGGTATTGATTTTGTAATGAAGCCATTAGGACGTTTTTTTCAAGTTACTGAAACGCTGGATTTTAAAAAATATTTCCTTGACATAGACAAAGTACAAAAATATCCCATTAGTTTTGTTATCAAATCAACTGAAAATATTGATGTGCTCAAAAATAATATTTATAATAACGCAATAAAAGCATATCATATTGAAAAAATTGTAGATACATATATGAATTGCATTGAAGAAATTATAAATATACCTCTTCTGCAACAAAGATTAAATATTGCAATAAAACAAGGATATTTAACAAATATTCTTAACGAAATTATTTTACAAAGTAAATTAGAATTTAATTATGAATCATAAATATATCCCACTTATGCTGTGCCTCCTGTCGCTAAATATACTCGCACAAGAACCAAAGCAAGAAACCACTAAGCCATTGGAATTACCAGTGTTTATCATCGAAGGCGTGGAGCAACACTCACTTCGCTCAAGCATTAAACAAATGCCCGAAAAAATCGCTCCACTAACGTCACAAGAGCTTGATTCTCTTAATACTACGGAGAAATTGCAGCCAACTCTGCTACGTGCCGATAGATTACCCGAACATTACGTAACTAATTGGTATAGCACGGCTTATCTTAAAGCATCTTACGGATTGTTCAATACACCGGATATTTCTGCGGGATGTCGCCTCTGGATTGATAGATTTGATATTGCTGCTTTTGCTGGATTTAGTATGAGCGAAGGTGATGCACCAAAATCCGATAACAATAAGATTTTCTTAGAGTTAAAGTCCACTTATGTCGCTGATGAAAAATATTTTATTTTCGGCGGAAGTTCCACAAAAACTAATTTTTATTTTAATACGCAAGGATATAATTTTTATGGTATCTGGGAAAAACCTAATAAGTCATTTGGAAATAAGGTAGATAGTTACGATAGACATTTAACACAAGGCAAGTTTGAAGTGCAATCCGATGGCGCTTTTGAAAATATTTTATTTTCGGTCGGTGGAAATGCTAATTATATACTCGGTGCAAATAATTCTGATGCGAGTAAGTATATTATAACAAAGGACTTAGAAGATACTCACGTAGAAGGATTTTTGACAATAAAAAATTATTGGAAGCATTTTTTATTGGGTGGAAATATTGATTTAAATGTGGAGCAATTTTGCGGTAACTCATTGAATTACTTCCAATTTGATGGCTCTGCCTCCTATTTTGATGAAAAAATATCGGTATTAGCGAATGTCGGGTTTCAGATTGCCAATAATTCTGCCGATATTAGTAGAGGTGGTTTGCTTTTGCGTGGAGATCTGGAATATCGCATAAGTCATTTATGGACAATGAACTTAGGCGTTTCTACTGGCTTAGAGAAAACGGATTTTGAGGATATTGTATCCGTAAATCCATATATTTCGCAACTTATGGAGATTGACCATCGCTATGATATTGTGAATTTGAAAGGCACGGTGCTGTTCCATCCTGATGAGCGAATTATGATAAGTGGCGGAATTAATTGGCGTTACAGCGAAAGAAATATTAGTTTTGAGATGGATACTTTGGCGGAATATAAATTAATTTATGGCGATGGAATGGTGATGGATTTATTTGGGGAAAGTATGTTGGAACTGAGCGATATTGATAAATTGCTGTTCAAAATCAATATAAATATCAATAGTTTAGAAGATAATAAAAATTTAACTTACACTCCGATATTTAAACTTAGTGGCACGTATCATCGTGTATTTTGGGATAAATTTGGAGCGGAATTAACTGCCGAAGTTGCAACAAATCGCTATATTCATCAAAATTCGGATGCTACTTTGGGTTCGTATTTATTGCTGAATTTGGGGTTGGATTATGCGATAAATAATTTTGTAATATTTATGAAATTCAATAACTTAGCGAATATGGATTATTACATTTGGGATATGTATAGGGAGCGTGGAATTTTTGGAAAAGTGGGCTTGATGTGGAAATTTTAATTAAGGTTCAAGATAATTTTAGGCAATTATTAACTATTTGATGAAAATTATTTCTGCATTGGACTAATTTTTTTAAATAGCCATTATGCATCTAATTTTCTTCTGAAAGGAGAAGGAGAGCAATTTTATTTAAAAGCCCATCCCCACCTGGGAGGGGTTTGGGACTCTCAAATGATGCTAACAAACACAAACATTTTTTTACACTATTATTAAATTAAGTTATGGCAATATTTTCGAATGACTTAACTCCTGAAGAGGTAAGTTCGGGCTTCGCGTTAGATGCGTCCGACAACGATACCTTTTCTCTAAATGCGATGGGCGGCGACTATCCAGAAATTGTCCCTGATTATGACGAATCTAAGTTTATGAATATTGCTGAACCAGAGACACAACCTGCTCCTGCTCCAGTAATAGAGCCGATTGTAGAGGTTCCGACTGCTCCTGAGCCGGTGGTAGAAGTTGAGCAAATAGTAGAACCGGAGCCGCTTCCACAACCTATAACGTCTGAGATGACCGAGTCAGAGATGATGGCAGCCGATAACTTTGAAGTGCCGGACATAAGCAATATGGATAGCGGTGAGGAAGTAAGTTTGGACTCTATTTTTAGCGATGCCGGCGATGATGCATCCTTTCTTGGAAATATTGACCAAATACAAGATATTCCACAACCCACTATTAAACCTGAAGAACCATCTGATGAGGCAGTACTGGACTTGGGATTTGATGCCGATTGGTTGGAATCACTTAAAAACGATATTAAAAATGCACCCAAGATAAAATCAGTTGAAGAGCCGGAAGTTGCAGAGGAAGTTATTAATTATGGAGCGGAGAGACCGCCTGTTTTAGAGCTAGATTCCGGCATAGAAGCGGACCTGATGTCTGGCACTATTACAAATCTTGCCCAAGACCAACCAGAGCCAGAAGTAGAGCAAATTATAGAGCCAACTCCTGAACCTGTTCCACCTCCACCACCAATAGCAAACGGTGTAGAAGATGTGAAATCATATTCTCAATACAGCCAACATATAGAAAAAGAGATTGACAAAGAAGTGGTAGAAAAGAAGAAAAAGAAGTCAAATACAATACTTATTGTAGCGATAATATTTCTCGCCTTTGTCCTTATAATTAGCGGAGTTATCGGCTATTTGTATTTGAGCAACAAAAGCAATTTACCTACAACTGATGTAGTAACCGATACTACTAAGCAAGAGCAAGTTAAGCACGAACCGGTGGAAGAGACGGAGACGGCTGTAGATACTACTCAAACGGATTCCGTAAAGGTAGATACGGTCGTTACACCACCTCCCGAGCCAGTGGTAGAGCCAACTCCAACACCAGAGCAAAAGCCAGTAGAACCAACTCCAACTCCAAAAGCAAAAGACACACAGAAAAAGAAATCTGTCCCTGCTCAGAAGAAAGGACCGAGTCCATTGGATAGAAGTGCAATATCTCAGAGGAAGACACCAGCAGTCAAACCACCTGCACAGACAGGCGTATATACAATACAAATATATTCTTCGCCATCGCTCGAGGATGCACAAAAGCGATTGGAATACTTACGCTCAAAGGGACTTGGTGGAGTAATTACTCCACAACAGA
This sequence comes from Ignavibacteria bacterium, assembly GCA_031261605.1. Classification (GTDB taxonomy): domain Bacteria; phylum Bacteroidota; class Ignavibacteria; order Kapaibacteriales; family UBA2268; genus WRLB01. The sequence goes on from JAISJI010000054.1 coordinate 11,258, forward strand.
TACGTGGCAATACGTGGTATAGAGTGCGATTCGGTAATTATACTACATACGAAGCAGCAGCGGAAGCCGTGAACAAGTATGGCTTTGGAGATGCTTGGATTGAGAAAGTGAAGTAGATACTATACTAACATTGCGGGCTTTGCTCTGTCCTATCATATCTAGTAGGGAGGTTCAAAATTTTGAACCCCTACTAGGTCGCATATTACATATCTTAGATTTAGAATTCTAAGGAGACACCAAAGCGATGGAGCAATAAATCACCCGTTACTACATTGATGGAATAATCCACATTCACTACATCCGTAACAACACCTGCTCCTACTGAAAAGCCCGATAATCCTTTGCTTGAAGACGCCGCATAATTCTTGCGTATGTAATTGTCATACCCAACACGAACACGAACATAGTCCCCAAAATACAATTCACCACCTACATTGATATTCGCAAATCGCTCACCAAAGTCGCCATCTTGTCCCAAGTGATTAAAACCGATATTGAATAGTAGCGGTAATCCTTGCAAACGATGGTTAAAGCCCAAACGAACATCCAACGGAATACGTGAAGTGCTACTTTCGAACTTCTTTATTTCAGTGCCAGCATTCAAAATAGAAAAGCCGATATTCGTTCGCTCATCATCTAACTTATACAACAAACCCGCATCAACAGCAAATGCAAAGCCATTCATATTTTCTATCTGATTAAAAATGAACTTCACCGTTACACCACCATACAAACGCTCGGCTATCTCATTAGCATAAGTCCCCGATAACGCCACTAAGTTACCACTAAATGAGCCACCAGTAGCATCACCATATTCATTGTAATAATCAAATGAGCCATAGTTCGTATAGACAGCAGAAACAGCAAATCGTCCGTATGTTGTATCCTTAAATATATACGTTGCATTACCGGAATTAATGTCTAACAAATGCTTCTGAAATGTCGCACTAAAATTCTTACCAACATTAGTATATATCAATGCAGGATTTAGGAATACACTACCGGCATCATTCTCTAATGTTAATCCACTTCCTCCGATACCAGCCGCTCGTGGTGATAATGCAGTAGATAAGAATGAGTATGGGGTAGCGTCTTCTGCATTACCATTTCCGGCGAAAAGTAGCGTTAATGCTATTGTTAGCAGTAGTTGTATATTTAATTTTTTCATATATTATTTTGTTAATTACTTGTGTATAAATTTTTAATAACTTCCCGGAATTGTGGATAAGATACGCTCCAAATTTTATTATGAACAACTTCTTAACTCCTTTTCACAATCTAAAAATATTTCTCCACACCTATTTTCCTTTATCTTTCAAAACTCTAAGCCAGTTCTCCACTTTTGAACATACTAAAATAATAAAAATAAAAGTATATATTTATATTTATTATTTTAATTGTGTGTGGATATTGGATTTTAGCCCTATTCCCCCTTCCTTGTGGGAAAGTGGGGGCTATGTTGAGTCCCTTCCTTGTGTGGAAAAATTGGAGAAACCCAATTTCCCAACCAATATTGCCCCCAACTCTAGAGCTGTAAGACCCCATCCCCCAACCCCTTCCCAGAAGGAGAAGTGGAGCAATTTTATTTAAAAGCCCCTCCCCTTCGGGGAGGCAGTGTTAAAAAAATGAGCACAAATGTTTTTTTTATAATGAAAAAAATGTTATTTTTGTATTCCATTAAAAATACCCAATACAAAAATATGAAAAAAAATTGCACCAACGATAACC
>JAISJI010000069.1 GCA_031261605.1 Ignavibacteria bacterium
GCGAAATATGGTGCAGTGGATTGCATTATCAATAACGCTGGGATTTTGCAGCCGTTTGTCAAAGTGAATGACATCGGTTTCCCACTCATTGAGAAGATAATCAATGTGGATTTCTATGGTGTGCTATATCTTACGAAGGCGTTCCTACCGCATTTGTTGCAGCGTCCAGAGGGACATATTGTCAATGTGTCAAGTATGGGTGGTTTGCTACCTGTTCCCGGCGAGAGTATATATGGTGCTGCGAAGTCCGCTGTGATACTTCTGACGGAGGGCTTGCGTTCTGAATTGCGTAATACCAATGTAAATCTAACACTTATCCTTCCGGGAGCAATGGCAACTGATATTAAATTTAATTCTGGTGCTGATGCTAAACCATTTACTAAAGAAGATTTAGATGGAGCAGTTATCAAGCCCATTGCAGCGAATATTGCAGCCGAAATGATTACTCAAGGAATTGAAAAGAATAAGAATAGAGTGCTTATAGGTAAAGATATGAAGATAATGTATGTTCTTAATAAGGTCTTGCCGAAATTGGCACGGCATCTATTAAATACGCAAATGAAAGCACATTTGCTGGATTAGTCATAGTTTCATCACCAGCCCCATTCTCACAAGGAATGTGGCTGGTTAATTTACTTCGCCAATTCATTCATACGTAGGAAGACCCGTAACACCCGTATGGTCTTGGTTATTGACCGCTTTATATTTGCACCTGCAGAAGTATGAGCATTAACTATTCCTGATGCTTAGCTTTGTTAATACCTACTATTGCATCTGTCTTTTTATACTCGCTATGGAATCATTAAGTTCCTGTGTGCGCTTACCTTCCGGAGCAACCCGAAGTGCCTTTTCATAATACACAATCGCTTGCGGATAATACTTCAGTCCCATTGCTTGATATGCCTGCCCTTTATGCTCTAATGCATTTAAATGCGTGCTATCCTTTTGTAGCATTTTATCATACCAAATTAAAGCGCTATCGTATTGTTCTGAAAGATAGTAAGTCCAGCCGGTCAAAAATATAGCCGCTTTTTCATCAGGATTCATTTCTAATGCTTTCTTACAGCATAAAAGAGCAGCGGGATGCATTTTTAAATAGTTGAAATTCGCTGCTTTGTTACCCCATACTAGAGCATTGATAAATTTCCCCGAATTTAGTGCTATTATTTTATCATATATATCATTTGATTTTTCATAATATCCATTTGCAGTGTATGCAATTGCTAAATTATTCATAACACCATTATCAGTTGGATTTAGTTCGTATGCTTTCTCACAATATTCTAAAAATTTTCTTGTCTCATCCAAATAGTAGTATGAAGCCGCAATATTTCTAAATGCGTTGGTTTTATCGAAATCGTTTTTAGATGCTTCAACCTGCTTCTGAAAATAGTAAAAAGAGAGTTTGTAATCTTCTTGCTCGCGTGCAATTTCTCCTTTTACGCCAAATGCTTTTGCATTATCAACTGAATCAATAGCAAATGACTTATTAGCCCAAACAATTGCCTCTTCCAAGTTCTTCCTAACATAATATTTGGCTTTGCCTGCATACGCCTCGGCGGTAGGAATAATAGCAAGTGCCCTATCGAAAATGGCGTTGGCACTATCAAATAGCGTAGTATCTGCTTGGTTATTTCCTTTTGCAATTAGTTCCCAGCCCTTATCGCAAAGTTCATTTGCTTCTTTTTCTTTGCTGGTGCAACTGCACAATATAATGGCGATTGTAGCCAGAATGATTATATTTTTGTTCATATACTTTACTCCAGATTTATTTTAACTTCTACATTCCTTTGTGTAATAGTTGCACTACTTGTATTCATACTTATCCGTTACCACACTCGGACTATACAAACGGAAATCCCCAAAGCCAGATACATCTACAAAGATGAATTGCCGATTGCTACTATATGTCCATTGCTCGTATGTGCGGTTATCGGCGAAAGAGCGGTTGGTGCGTTCTATATTCATTGGCGGTCCAAATACAACATAGACCTCGCCTTTATCCGTTAGCCAGCCCTCTGTGTATGCCTTAAATGACTTCTCGGCGTAATCTATCCGTGCAAAATACTCCTCCATCGCTTCATTGCGTATCGTTCCGGGAGTCGGGTCAAGTTTATTCCAAAAACGCTCGAATAATGAAAGACGCTCCGCTTCATTCACACCTGCATTAATGCTATCTATCGCACTCTGTGTAGCAACATAACGCAACTGCCGTATCGCAAGCGGTAAATTGGACGCAATACGGTTGTATAAAAATGAATTGCAGCGAATAGAACGACTCGCCGCTGCTAATATCTGGTAGTTATCTTCTGCCGTTAAGTATATTCTAATAGAATTTTCATTGCTACCATACACAATTCCAGCGGGAATTTTCACATACAACTGCGTCCGCTCGCTATCCACAACCTTCATCACAGTATCGCTATACAGCACCTTGCTCTCCTTATCCATAATCTCCGTTACGATATTCATATTCCTACTTTCGCCATCATTATACACCTCAAAAAAGCAGAAGTATCCTTCCGACAAATTGCCAATGTTATCACTGATAAACGGCGTTATTGTATAATTACCTTCATACTCATCTATTTCGCTAACCAACATTATGGAACTCATTACCAATGGAAATTGAGCGAAATCAATCACAGATATTTGTCGGCTCTTCTCGTATTCCCTGCTATTCGCCAAGTCATTCAACACAGCACGCACCTTATAGGTTCCCACTGGTAAATGCTCGCTTGCAGTGATATTGGTAAATTCTCCATTGCCACCGGATGCTTCGGAATATGTTTTTGCTGATACCTTTCGGCTATACTTCCGCGAAATATTTTTCGTAGCATCATTCACATTGCTAATCGTTACAACTACTTCAAAGCCAGCGGTATACAACTCACCAGCGGTCACAAAAGTAAGTCGCTGATTCGGAATCGCTAAAAATATATCTAATCTGGCACTATCCTCTCCCTTAAATACTATCGCATCAAAAAAGAAATCCTCCTCTTCTGAACTATATGCTTGCAGGTAAAGCGAAGATGCCACCAATATACTTAGTGTAAAAAATAATAATCTGTTCATAATCATAATATACTATTTTTTTATGATATAAAAAGCCCAATACCAAAAAATCAAAGTAAATGATTTAATCTGTTTAATCAAAGTTCAGACAATTCCCATTCCATTATATATACCATTTATATCTGATTATTATGGTAATCTTACTTTTTTTCACTAATTTTGTAAATTCAAATTTTAACCGCTACGAAAATGGACAACACAATACAAAACATAACTAATGCCGAATACAAATACGGCTTCACCACTGACATACAACAAGAATTCGCTCCTATCGGACTTAATGAAGACATCGTCCGCTTCATCTCGCAAAAGAAAAACGAACCCGAATTCTTACTACAATGGCGACTGAAAGCATTCAGACACTGGCTCAAACTAAAAGAACCAACTTGGGCAAAAGTAAAATTCCCGCCCATTGATTATCAAGCATTATATTACTACGCTGCTCCTCAGAATTTTGATAAGACAAAGGAATTGGATAAGGAAATTACAAAAACATACGATGCACTTGGCGTTTCGCTATGCTCTACCTCCATCGGTAGCGAAAACAAAAGTTGCGTTGCTGTTGATGCAGTTTTGGATAGCGTATCGGTTGCTACTACATACAAGGAATCATTAGAGAAGGAAGGTATTATATTCTGTCCAATTAGCGATGCCGTGCAGAAGCATCCCGAGTTGATAGAGAAGTATCTTGGCTCCGTCGTTCCATATACCGACAACTACTTCGCTTGCCTAAACTCCGCTGTCTTCAGCGATGGCTCTTTCGTGTATATTCCAAAAGGCGTGCGTGCCCCGATGGAACTCTCCACATACTTCCGCATTAACGCCAAGCAGACCGGTCAATTCGAGCGAACACTTATCATCGCCGATGACAATAGTTATGTAAGTTATTTAGAGGGATGCACTGCTCCACAAAGAGATGAGAACCAACTCCACGCTGCTGTAGTAGAAATTTATGTCCATAAAAATGCGAATGTAAAATATTCCACTGTTCAAAACTGGTATCCCGGAGACAAGGAAGGAAAAGGTGGTATATACAACTTCGTTACTAAGCGTGCGTTGTGTGCTGAAGACAATGCCAAAGTTAGTTGGACGCAAGTAGAAACAGGTAGTGCGATTACTTGGAAGTATCCAAGTTGCATTCTGAAAGGAGATAATTCGGATGGCGAGTTCTTTTCCGTTGCTGTTACCAACAATAGACAGCAAGCCGATACCGGAACTAAGATGATACATTTAGGGAAGAACACGCGTAGTCGTATCGTATCGAAGGGCATTAGTGCTGGGTATAGTTCTAATTCTTATCGCGGATTAGTCAATGTTACCAAGAACGCTACAAATGTCCGCAACTACTCCCAATGCGACTCGCTACTCATTGGAAGTAATTGCGGTGCTCATACTTTCCCCGACATCATTGTAAAAAACAAAAGCAGTATCGTTGAACACGAAGCCACGACTTCCAAAATCAGCGAAGATGTTATTTTCTACTTCAACCAAAGAGGCATTTCTACCGAAGACGCCATCTCTATGGTTATACACGGATACGCAAAGGAAGTTCTACAAAACTTACCGATGGAATTCGCTGTTGAAGCAAAGCAACTGCTCTCCGTTACATTGGAAGGGGCAGTAGGATAGTTAAGCCATTTTCTTAATCTTGCGAATGAAGTATGCAACTACTCCCAATGTCAATACGCCACCCATTGCACTGCCCAATACGTATTCTAATCCGAGGAATTGATTGCTAACGAATAAGTAACTTGTAATTATGTATGTCATAAATGTTGCCGGGAGCATTGTGAATATATATTGTCTCTTGTTTTCTGCTAAATACAATGTGCCTACCCATAGAGTAGCCACGGCAAGCGTTTGGTTTAACCAAGCAAAGTATCGCCATAATACGTCAAAATCTATTTGCGTAATAAAATATGCAACAATAAATAATGGTAATGCTATCCATACTCGTTTCAACAAATTGCGTTGGTCTATATGAAAGAAATCCGCTACCATTAATCTCGCTCCACGCAATGCTGTATCGCCTGATGTTATTGGTGCTACTACTACCCCCAGCAATGCAAGCACTGCTCCTATTTTGCCCATCGTAGTATGGCATACTAAATCTACTATATACGCTGCACTTTGGCTATTGGCTGCAAGTGTAGCGTTTAATTCTGCAACTCCTCCAAAGAAAGCCATTGCTATCGCTGCCCATATTAGAGCAATCAAACTTTCTGCTATCATTGCTCCGTAGAACACCGGACGTATCTGTTTTGCATTTGTCAAACAGCGTGCCATCAGTGGAGATTGGGTTGCGTGGAAGCCCGATACAGCACCACAAGCAATAGTTATACATAAAGTTGGAATTAATGGGAAACTATCCGCATCTATTTTCATATTCACAAAACTAAGTTCTGGCACTACATAGTCGCCTGTAAGTATTACATATAGCAAGCCCAATGCCATAAACGCTAGCACGAATCCAAATATCGGATATATGCGTCCGATTATTTTATCTATCGGAAGAAGTGTCGCTGCTAGGTAATATAGCAATATTATCCATACCCATACAGGAACACCTATATCAAGCAAACTATCTAGCAAAACCGCCGGTCCTACCATAAACACTGCTCCTACAAGCATCATCAGTATTACCATAAACACTAAATTGACATAGCGAGTTCCTCGACCAAGATACTTATTCACTATCTCAGTAAAACTTGCGCCATTCATTTTTATTGAAATATAGCCGGATGCAAAATCATGCACTCCGCCGATAAAGATACCGCCCATCGTAATCCATAGGAACGCTACTGGTCCATAAGTCGCACCAAGCACAGCTCCAAATATTGGTCCTAGTCCTGCGATATTAAGTAATTGGATAAGGAATGTCTTCCATTTCGGCAGGGGTATGTAATCCACGCCGTCGAAACTGGTATCTGACGGCATTTTCATATTAACATCCACGCCGAACAACTTCTCCATAAACCTACCGTATGTGAAGTAAGCCACAACAAGTGCAGCAAAGCAAATGATAAAGGTAATCATAATTGTATTGGATTTTTGTGATTATTTGTATTGATATATGAAATTTATTTTCCCAACAACTTCTTGGCTTCTTCGCGTATATTCAATTCCTCCTCGTCGTCTGTTTCATCTAACACCAAGTTATGCGGACGCTTCTTCCCATCTAAATCTACGCTTACGAATGTTAGAAAGCCCTTCACTGGATAAATATCTCGCGTCTCAGAATGTATTTCCGTAAATACCGTTATGCTGGTCGTGCCGAGATGTGCTATACGGCTGGTGAAGCAAATTACATCCCCCTTTCCGACCGACGACTTAAACTGCATTCCGTGTATATTCACGCAAACGATATACTCAGGATTGCCGATTTCGCAAGAAGCCGCAACAAATGCGGACTCTACAAACCATTCGGCTGTTCGTCCGGCGAACAATGTGCCGTGATGATTGAGGTCGGCACTTTTTACTAATCTATATACTGGGTAACTTTTCATATTAATTAAATATTTGTATAAAGTAGGATAAAACATAATTATTATGTATAAAAATACAATTTATTTGTCAATAAATTGCTATATTAACAGATTAGTAACTAAACTTTGGAAAAAATATGAATAAGAAAATTAATTTCACGCAAATTATCGCTTTGCTAATTTCTCTAATACTGCTCGGCAACTATGCCAATGCTGCTGATAACGATATTTTTCGTGCTATGCAAGACGAACTAAATCGCTCTATGCAGCAACTCAAATTAGATAATCTAAAACGTCCATACTACATTGAATACGTGCTTAAGATTGCCCATAACAATGAGGTTAAAGCATCGCTCGGTGAAATCACAAGTATCACGGACAATGTTCCAAGCATCACTCTTAGTGTTATGATTAGAGTGGGTGATTACAAGTTTGACCAGAAGAACTTTGTTGATATTGGACTTAATTTTTACGGCTCTTTCGACGAAGAGGAAACCTATTCAAATCGCCGGATACCGAAAGAAATTGATTATCCTTCTTTGCGTAGAGAACTCTGGCTCGCTACTGATGCCGCTTACAAGGAGGCAACAGAGATTTTTAGCCGTAAAGAAGCCGCTTTGAAAAACCAAATTAGAACCGATACTCTGTGGGACTACGCACAAATCGTTCCAACGAATACCGTCGATACTATTTCTATTCCTGTATTTGATATGAATGCGGCTAAGACATTGGCAATGGAAGTATCCGCTATCTTCCGCGATTTTCCAACAATCGCCGAATCCAAAGCCAATTACTACTCAAAAACCGCTACTACATATTATCTAAATACTGAAGGCGTTCAATACGTAAAGAACAGCAATTACACTGGCTTTGAGGTAGGTGCATTCGCTCAAGCAAGCGATGGTATGCCTCTAACCAATTACTATATCACTGTTGGCTCGCTTCCATCCGACTTACCAACGAAGGATTCTATAAAGAATGCTGTTGTGGCTGTCGCTGGCGCATTAAATAACTCGTTACACGCTACCGTATTGGATGACTCATATTCCGGTCCAATACTAATCACAGGAGAAGCCGCTTGCAATCTCTTTGCACAAGCATTCTTACCGGCGGTTACCACTCAGAGAGATAGAACTCTGGCTGATAATGTAGGCGTATCCTTTGGTGGCGACAAGTCAAAAGCATTCCAAAAGAAAATCGGTGGACGTGTTCTCCCTACTTTTCTATCTATCAAAGATGCTCCAACACTCGCTACATACAATGGCATCAAGCTTTTCGGGCATTACAAAATTGACGATGAAGGCGTTGTTCCCCAAGATGTAGATATAGTGAAAGATGGCTATCTAACCACGCTACTATCGGATAGAACACCCATAAAGCGAGTTACTGAGTCCAATGGACATAGTCGCTCATTCGCTCCAACTCCATCAAATATTATCATCACTGCCAACAAGAAAAGCCAAGCCACTTATGCTGACTTAAAGAAGCAGATGCTACAACTATGCAAAAAACGTGATTTGCCTTACGGAATCATCGTTAAGCGTATCCAAACCGAAAAGATATCTAGTATGCTGTCCTCATTTAATCTCTCATACGATTACAGCGATAGAAACGTTGTTAAAATTACGCCAGTTGAGGTCTATAAAGTATTCCCGGATGGTAAAGAAGAGTTGATTCGTGGCGGACAAATCACAGGTATTACTCCCGCTGCATTTAAAGATATAATTAAAGTCGGCAATAAGAACAACGCTCTAACTATCCTGCAACCTTACATTATGAACATTAATCGCGAAGCATGGGGTGGTGTAGAGTTAGTGACCATTATCGGTCAGGACTTGCTTTTCGAAGATGCCGAGTTCCAAGTTGTAGATAAGAATTACAAGAAGCCACCATATATAGCCAATCCACTTAGCGAAAAGAAATAGTCAGCAATACACTAAATACTAAAATGAAACAAACAGATATTCTAATAATTGGAACAGGTATTGCTGGTTCTATTGCTGCTATTACCGCTGCCGATAATGGTAACCGCGTAACTGTCCTCACAAAAACCGATGACATTGTTTCCGGTAGCACTTCCATCGCACAAGGTGGCATTATATACAAAGCTCCTGATGATACTCCGGAGAAATTGGCTGCTGATATTATGACCGCAGGTGCTGGACATTGCTGGGAACCCGCTGTGATGCAACTCGCTACTCTGGGTCCTAAATTGGTAGAGGACTTGCTACTGAGCCGCTTTAATGTGGATTTCGACAAAACCGATAACCACCTTGACCTCACCGCCGAAGGTGCTCACTCGTTGCGTCGTATCATTCATTGCAAGGATATTACCGGCAGACATATCATTAAAGCGATTCATAAAACGCTCGTTGAGCATCCCAATATCACGATTCTAACTAATCATATTGCGATTGACTTGCTTACTTTGTCGCATCATTCCAAGAACTCTGTGGATATATATAAGCATCCGGCGTGCTTTGGTGCGATTGTTTTTGATGCCAATAGCGGTGCTACATTTCCCATTTTCGCACATAAGACCATTCTTGCTACTGGTGGGCTTGGTCAAATTTTTCTACATACTACTAATCCACGTGAGGCGACTGGCGATGGTATTGCTCTGGCAAGCAGAGCCGGTGTTCGTTGCTTCAATTTGGAATATATACAATTCCATCCGACTGCTTTCTACAATGAGCATTACCAACAAACCCGCTTCCTAATTTCTGAGTCAATGCGTGGTGAAGGCGGAAAGTTGATTGATAAAAATGGCAATGAATTTATGCAGAGATTTCACCATTTGGGTTCGCTTGCACCACGCGATGTGGTTGCTCGTAGTATCCAAACAGTTCTCCAAGAGACGAGTGCCCCTTGCGTATTCCTTGATATTACTGCGAAAGGCGAGGATTGGCTGCAAAATCGTTTCCCGGAAATATTTACCAATTGCTTGCAGATGGGCGTGAATATTAGCAATGAACCAATTCCGGTTATCCCTGCTGCGCATTATTCTTGCGGTGGTATTGGTGTAAATCTGAATGGCAGAACTTCCTTCCAACGTCTGTATGCAGTTGGCGAAATCTCTTGCACAGGCGTGCATGGAGCGAATAGATTGGCTTCTACTTCACTACTTGAGGCATTGGTCTGGGGCTATACCGCTGGAAACGATGTCTGCATCTCAAAAGAAGACGATGACTACTTCCCACCTATATACGACTGGGTCAGCGAAACGGAAGATATGGATAATATTCTTATGGTGCAGGATTGGAGTAGCATTAAGAATACGATGTGGAACTATGTCGGTCTCTTCCGCACTAATCAACGACTCCAGCGCGCTATAAAGATGCTAACAGAACTCAAAATTGAAATAGAACGCTTCTACAAGCGAACTAAACTATCGCGTGAAATTATTGAACTACGCAATGGTATTGAAACGGCTATCGCTGTAACGAATGCTACTATCGCTTCGCCGGTCAGCCGCGGTGCTCATTACATTATTAATAATGAATAGCAATGCTACAGAATTATTATACGCTCGAAAAATTGGCGAAAGAGTTCCAGCAACTCATCGGAATGAAAGTAATATCCTGCTTCTCGCAAGAAAGGGACACCATTACATTCGTCTATTATGATGGGAGCAAGGAGACATATCTGCATTTTTCGGTCGTGCCATTTTGCTGCTCGCTATTCATTTACAAGGACTTCACACGTGCGAAAAGCAATAGCATTGCTCTATGCTCTACATTGCTTGGCGACTACTTGCAAAGCGTAGAGGTCATTGAAGACGAGCGTATTCTACTCTTTAGATACATCAAGCATACTATCGTATTCCATATTTTTGGTGGCGCAAATGGCAACTGCTTCCTATTAGATAACTCCAATGACATAATTTTTGCTCTCAGCCAGTCGGAGAAGTATATCGGAAATTCCATAGATGCGATTGTCTATAAAAATACTAGGAAACAAAATAACGACTTCCTCCTCGGTAGTATCTACGAGCAAGAAATGCAGTGCAAGAATATGGATATTGCCGATTTCGCAAACTACCTTTTGCAGCAGGATAATGTTTATATACTTCAAAAAAATGGGAACACAATATTATCGCTAATCCAACTCGCCGAATACGATATAGTGAAGGAGTTCGCTTCCATTAGCGATGCCGTTAAGTATCAGTCCATAAGTCAGCATATCGCTTTGCGAAAAGCCGACTTACACAAGCAACTACTTCCACCTCTACTCCGCCAGCAAAAACGATTATCTAAGAATATTAATCTAGCCGAAGATTTGGAAGAGCCATTGGAAAGAGCCGATAGATGTAGAATTTATGCTGAACTGCTAATGTCCCAGCCGAATATAAAACAACGTCCGGGCGACAAAATTGAACTGAAGGATTGGAATGGGAATGACAAGCAAATTGAATTGGATGCAAACAAAACGCTATTAGAAAACGCAAATATATATTATACTAAATCCCGCAAAGCATTGCAAGACGCCGCTATCCGCCAGAAGCGTCTCCCTAAATTGAAAGCGGAACTCGCTGTGGTATTGCAAAAAATAGATGATGTGAATAATGCAATAAACATACGCGATTTAGAAAAATTAAAGAAAGAAATTATGAAGGAATCAATAGTTATTATGCCGCAAGAGGAGAGACCCATTGAAAGCAAATTCCGAACATTTGCTCTTGGAGATGGCTTTACTCTATATGTAGGAAAAAATGCTGCCAACAATGATGAACTAACGATGAAGTTCGCTAAGCCAAATGATATATGGCTACATTCGCGTGGTAGTAGTGGTTCGCATTGTGTTGTGAAAGGTGGAAATGTAGAGGGGAAGTTGCCAAAACCGATACTCAAAGCGGCTGCGTCTATCGCTGCTTATTACTCCGGTGCGAAGAATGCAAAGTATGTTCCCGTGTGCTATACCCAGAAGAAGTATGTCCATAAGCCCAAAGGTGCTGCACAAGGTGCGGTAACACTACAGCGTGAAGATACTATTATGGTAGAGCCGAAATTGCCTATTGAGGCGGAAAGTTAAATTATATCGCAACTATATCAAATCGGTCTTCACTCTTTTTATATTCGCACCGATACCCGTAAGTTTTTTCTCAAACTCCTCGTAGCCCCTATCAATGTGGTATATACGTAAGACCTCGCTTGTTCCTTCTGCCATCAGTGCAGCGATGACCATAGCAGCACCTGCTCGCAAATCCGATGACATTACCGTTGCTCCCGATAACGCTTCACCACCTCGCACAAACGCTGTATGCTCTATCACATCTATATTCGCACCTAATCGAACGAGTTCCGGTATATGCTTAAATCTATCTTTGTAAATCGGGTCGGCTACTTTTGCATTGCCATTGGCTTTGGTCATCAATGCAGTCCATTGTGGCTGTATGTCTGTTGGTATTCCGGGATAAATTGCGGTTGTAATATCCACCGGCTTAATGGCTGTCGCTTCTAACGATATGCTATTGGAATTTACATCCAGCACACAGCCGGCTTCTTCCAAAATAGCGATTACCGAAGTTAAATGGTATGGATTGCAGTCGTCCAATTCAATATTTCCGCCTGTTGCAGCAGCAGCGATAAGGAAAGTTGCTGCTTCAATTCTATCGGGAATGGTTATCTCATCGGCTGGATGCAGTTCATCCACTCCTTCAATCTCTAATATAGCCGTGCCTATTCCATCAATTTTTGCTCCCATCTTCATAAGGAAGCGAGCAAGTGCTGTAATCTCCGGCTCTGTGGCAGCATTGGAAATGAGCGTCCTCCCTTTTGCAAGCGTAGCAGCCATAAGTATATTACCGGTAGCACCGACAGAGGAAATCTCTAAATTAATTCTTGCACCTGTTAATTTACCATTTCTCGCACTTGCAACAACATAGCCGTTTTCCAATGTAATTTCCGCACCAAGTCGCTCCATTCCTTTAATATGCAAATCCACCGGTCGCGGTCCCCAAGCACATCCACCGGGTAGTGATACGCGTGCTTTACCGAAGCGTGCAAGTAGTGGTCCCAGCACATAGAACGACGCTCGCATATTCTTCACGTGTTCGTATGGTGCTTCGTAGGAGTTCAATTCACGCGAGTCAATGAATAGTTCATTATCATTGAGTTCGCAGAATGCACCGAGACAAGTAATTAGTCGGGACATCGTCCATACATCACGCAGATTGGGAGTGTTAGCAAGGTGATATGTCCCGGGTGCAAGTATAGTCGCAGGCATTAGTGCTAATGAGCCATTTTTTGCTCCTGATACCTTAACTCTGCCACAGAGACGTCTGCCGCCTTCAATTACAAATTTATCCATATAAAAATATTGTATTTACTTAGTGTATAAAAATAGCGGATACCTGCTATAAATGCTGTTGTCTAATTGCACGTGGATGAAAACTACGATGCACTTCCTTCAAATAACTCATATCTATATGCGTATAAATTTGGGTTGTATTGATGCAGGAATGTCCCAGCAACTCTTGGATTACACGCAAATCTGCTCCTCCTTCCAATAGATGTGTTGCGAAGGAATGGCGGAAACTATGCGGATGGACTTGAAATGGAACGTCAACCATTTTCGAGTATTTATTTATGATATTCCATATCGCCATACGAGATAATTTGCCACCTCGCTGATTAAGAAATATTTCGGTAGAGGTCTTGCTACTATAGAACAGCGGTCTAACACCTAATATGTATTTATCAAGCCAGAGCAACGCTTCCTGACCGATGGGGATTATGCGTTCCTTGTTCCCTTTACCGGTAACTCTAATAATATCTTCTTCGTATAATATACTCGCCGCAGTCAAATTAATTAACTCTGACACACGCAAACCACAAGCATACAGCACTTCTATAATGGCTCTATCTCTAATGCCGGCTGGTGTGCTAATATCTATAGAATTGATTATGCTATCAATCGTCTCTACGGACATCACATCTGGTATTTTGCGGTTTATACGTGGTAGTTCAATTAATTCGGTTACATCGCTACTGATTTTATTATCTGCAAATAAGTAACTATGGATACCACGAACGGCAGCAAGATAGCGATTACGCGTTGCTTCTGATAGGGATAATTCTGTGAGTTGGATTAAGAAATCCGTAATATGCTCGTAAGTGATTTCGCCAATGCAACTGCAACCATAGTCCATCGCAAACTTGCTGTAAATATTCAAATCGTGTGTATAGGAGTCAATCGTATTTTGCGAGAGCCCTCGCTCCAGTTTGGCGTAGCGAAGAAAATCTCTACATTCTTTTTCTATCTGCTGCATAATTAATTGGATAAATTAATTAGAATGTTTGCGTCTATCCATCTCTTGCGCTAAGAATGATGCTACATCGTCGGCGTATGAACTCATACCAAAGCCGGCATCATAGCCCAATTCTTTCGCCAATTCGTGAGAGATGCGAGGTCCGCCACATATCAAGATGATTTTTTTACGTAAATTCTCTGCTTCCAATAACTCAACTAATTCTATAAGATTTTTGACATGGACATCCTTTTGGGTTACGGTCTGCGATACTAATAGCGCATCTGCATTCATTTCAATGGCTTTCTTAATAAACGCTTCGTTCGGAACTTGCGAGCCAAGATTGAGAGCAGTAAACATTTCGTAACGCTCCAAACCGTAATGTCCGGCGTATCCTTTCATATTCATTATTGCATCTATGCCTACTGTATGAGCATCTGTTCCGGTGCTTGCACCAAGCACAACGATAGGTCTGCCTATTTTCTCTTTAATGAAAGCATCTGTTTTTTTCATTGACCAAGTGGTGCTTTCCACTTTTTGAACGTGAATAGCGGTGTAATCAATTGTATGGCTGCACGAGCCATAGCAATTCATAAATGTATAGCCGGGGGTAAGTTCTTTCTGAAAGACAACGCTCGGATTATCAAAGCCCATTTTTCGCATTAACTCTCTGGCTGCTTCGGCTGCTTCCTCTCCATATTGCACCGGAAGAGTAAAACTAAGTTGGACCTTGCCGTCATTTATTGTATCGCCGTATGGTTTAATTTTATGCAAATCTAATGTTTGGTCAAAAGATTTCGCTTCGGTAGAATATAATCCTGCACTCATAGTATATATTTATTATGTTATGATTTATTTAATTGCGTCTAATATTACTGCAATATACTAATAATTTTGTAAACTATTGCAGCAATGCCCGCACTAATTGGTATTGTTAATATCCATGCGACTAATAACTTGCGAGTCACTCCCCAGCGAACAGCCGATAGACGCTTCGTTGCACCAACACCGATAATTGCACCGGTTATTGTATGCGTTGTGCTGACCGGCACTTTCAGAAACTCTGTTAAGTATAGTGTCAATGCACCGGATGTTTCTGCTATAACTCCTTCAAATGGCGTTACTTTTGTTATACTTGTGCCCATCGTCTTTATTATTCTCCATCCACCGGACATTGTTCCAATTGAAATCATTGTGAAACAGGAGAATGCTACCCAATCAGGTAAATCTGTTATGCTATCTATACCAAATTCTATGCCGAGTGGCTTTGCGGCTATCAGTGCTGCTCCAATTATACCCATTACCTTTTGAGAATCATTTAGTCCGTGTCCAATGCTGAACAAACCGGACGACACAAGTTGGAGTTTCTTAAACACCTTATTGGCTTTATTCGGATTTACCCTTCGACAGACCCGCATCACTAAATTTGTGATAACTAATGCAGTAGCCATTCCTACAAATGGAGCGAGTATAATGAAAGACGCTATTTTTAGAATTACTGACGAATGCACAGCATCTATGCCGCAACCCATAATCGCTGCTCCAGCAAATCCTCCGATAAGCGTATGTGATGATGAGGATGGTATGCCTAACCACCAAGTAATTAAGTTCCATATTATTGCTGCTATTATGCCGGATAGAATAATTGGAAGCGTTATATATTGTTCGTAAACTGTTTTTGATACCGTATTTGCTATGCCGAATTCTCCAATGATATACTTCGCTACAAAAAATGCAACAAAATTGAACATCGCAGCCCAAATTACTGCTTGAAAGGGAGTTAATACTTTGGTCGATACTATTGTTGCGATTGAATTGGCGGCATCGTGGAAGCCATTTATGAAATCAAAAAGCAGGGCTAATACTATAATTACTATAAGAACGGTCATATATTATTGATTTTGTGTTATTTAGAAAAAAAATGCTTCCGCCATTAAGACGTTAGCACATTTTAAGAATACTTTACGATGATTGTTTTTATTATCTTTGCAACACGTTCTGCTGCATCGGTTGCTTGCTCTAATGAGTGCATTATTTCTTTTAACTTAATGATTTCCAATGGGTCTGTCGGATTTTCAAATAAACCCATAATAAAATGCTCATACACATCATCTGCCGTATGTTCTATTTCATGCAACTTAGAGCAATTATCCTTTATCTTATCGGAATTCTTTTGTAGCGTATCCAATTCCTTCACGGACGAACCAATGTAGTCGGCTGCCGATATTAGTAGTTCGCCAAGAGTTGTCGCTGGCTCTGGCATTTTCTTTGGATGATACATTACAATACGCTTTGCGCAACTATTGATAAAATCTATTACATCATCCAACACATTGGCTAAGTCGTGTATGTCTTCTCTATCAAACGGTGTAATGAATGTAGTGTTAAGTTCTTCGAATATCGTATTAGATACTCTATCGCCCTTTCGCTCTAAATCCTTTATTTGCTTAAAGTAATCCACCGACCTATCGTAATTGTAAGTTCGCACGCACTCCGTAATCAAATGGGATACTTCCGATAGCACGGACGCTAACTCTTCTAACATAGGAAAGAACTTCGGCTCTTTGGGGGATAATTTACTGAATATTGAGTTTTTCATATTTAATCCTATTATTTTAATAAACACTTTTTACTTTACAAAGATACAAAATTTTTACCAATTTTGCAATATTTAGATATTCACATTTTGGATGAAGCAATAAAAATAAAGCATTATATTAAAAAGAATGCAAAATATTCTTAATTTACATTCTTTTTAACTTGAATATTTGCTATTATGAAGCAATTTATCTTGACTACATTAAACGTAGCAGCGATACATAAATAATTCTATGTTATCAATATAAACCGCAACAATCATTCTCAAACCTATAAATTTATAACAGAAGAATAATTTATGAAAAACAAAATAAAATTCTCTTCCAAAACACTCATAGAATACATCTGGATAACTATCGGATGTGCTATTATGTCGCTCGGTATCGCTGCTCTTGTTGATGTATTCATCATTCCCGGCGGTGCTTCTGGTCTATCTATGGCTGTCTATTACTTAGTAGATAAGACCGTCCCCATCGGTATTTTCTCGTTCATTATCAACATACCTCTCTTCTTCTGGGGATTAAAGGTGCTTGGTAATCAGTTCGGAGTTCGCACATTCTACGGCTTCACGGTATCCTCCTTCTTCATTGACTTCTTTAATGGCGTGTATATAAAGAGCATCTGTATCGCAAACGCCGATGTGGTAAAAGACCTCGCCGCTAATGACTTCTTCTTCCTTGTGATACTTGGCGCTTTGCTTATGGGAATTGGACTCGGCTTCATCTTTCGCAACAAAGGAACAACCGGTGGTAGCGACATCTCTGCCGCTATCTTCCAAAAGAAATATGGTATATCTCCTGCCAAATCTATCATTTGGGTTGATGCCGTTGTCATTACACTCGGAGGCATTGTGTTCGCATACAAAGGCATTCCGATGGAAAAGCCAATTCTTACATATCTTCTGTACTCCGTCCTGCGTCTATTCATAGAGACCTTTACGTTTGATACCATTCTTAATGGATTTGACTACGCACGGATGGCACTCATTATAACGGACAAAAGCGAAGAAGTCGCCCAAAACATTATGACTAAAATGTCGCGTGGAGTTACCGCTCTCAAATCACGCGGCGTATACCGCAATGTTGGAGGTGAAATCCTACTTACCGTCGTTACCATTAAGGAAATGCAAAAACTCAATGACATTGTGAAGGAGATAGACGAAAACGCATTTATGATTAACACCAACATTTACGAAGTGTTCGGACACGGCTTCAGACACAGAATTTAATTAAATATAATACGAAACAATTATGATGAACAAAACGGCTCCAATAGGAGTATTTGATTCCGGCATCGGCGGTCTTAGCGTCCTGAAACAACTGATAAGATTTCTTCCATACGAAAACTATGTCTACCTCGGCGATACGGCTCGCGTTCCTTATGGAAATAAATCCAACACTACCGTCAAGCAATATGCTACCGATTGCGCTTCCTTCCTTCTGAGTAAGAAAGTGAAGTTAATCGTTGTAGCGTGTAATACTGTCTCGGCGGTAGCATTGCAGAGTGTGAAAGATATTGCGGTGGATGTTCCGGTGATTGGTATGATTGAGCCCGCAGCAGCAGCAGCCCTGCATTCTACAAATAATGGGAGAATTGGAGTGATTGGAACGCGTGCTACTATTGCAAGCAATTCTTACAAAAATGCAATTATCGGTTTAGCCCCCGACAACGCTGTCCAAGTGTATTCGCAGGAGTGTCCGCTGTTTGTTCCGTTGGTGGAGGAAGGTATGATGCAACATCCCGCTTCGCACATCATTGCAGAGGAATACTTGTCGCTGCTGATAAGCCAGAAGGTAGATACATTGGTGCTCGGTTGCACTCATTACCCACTGTTATCGCCTTTAATACGCGATATTATGCCAAATACATCGCAAATAGATTCCGGCGAACATTCCGCTGTCGCAGCATTACGTCTCCTCGCTGACAATCAGTCGTTAGCCGATGAGCGGAAGGAGTTCCTACTCAAACATAATATTGAATTCTATGTAACGGACTACCCATCTCACTTCCACGCTATGTCGCAGAACTTCCTCGGCTTTGAGATTGATACGCCACAGTTGGTGGAATTAACTAACGAATAGACGAATAGATTGAATAGTAGCGATAACTTTGGATAAGTCCTCTGCTGTATCCACGCTTATCAATTTGGAATTTGTCTCTACACAAAGGAACTTCGCTCCCTGCTCAAGCAAGCGTAGTTGCTCCAACTTTTCGCACTGCTCGTATGTGGATTGCGGTAGTGATACAAATTGCTGCAATGCAGATACTTTGTATGCGTATATGCCGATATGCTTCCAATACGTCAGCGTCTTATGCCATTCCTCTATAGCCACATCTCTATTGAATGGAATAGGACTGCGAGAAAAATACATCGCAACCATATTCTTATCCACCACCACCTTAACATTCGCTGGGTCTACCACCTCCTCGCTATCCGTAATCTTTGTAACGAGCGTGCCGACATCTGCATTGGAACCGCAAAATCCATTAAGCAGTATATCTATATCGGACGAAGACAGCAACGGCTCATCCCCTTGTATATTGACCACAACATCGCAAGCAGTAGAGAGCGACTGATATGCTGCATAAATCCTATCTGTGCCTGATGGTAGCGAGGGCTCTGTCATCACAACAGGAACGTTATACTGCTCGCATACTGCTACAATACGCTCGTCATCCGTAGCGACTACAACTTTGCTCATCAACTTAGAATTGGATACATTCTGCCATACTCGCACAACCATCGGCACACCGCAAATATCTGCCAATGGCTTTGCAGGCAATCTTTGCGATGAGTATCTGGCGGGTATAATTCCTATTACATTCATTCTATTCTCCTACTCAATAACCTTCGGCACTTTGAAAAAGTTCTCGTTCTTACTCGGTGCATTTGCTAAAGCATCCTTCAATGAAAGAGATGGAGATGGCACATCCTCACGCAACCTATTCGTATCGTCCACCATAAACTGCAACTCCTCGAGAGCGCTGCAATCGTAGCTATCAATGATAGATATATAATCCAAAATGTTATTTATTTGGTTGAAAACAACATCGCTTTCCTCTGCTTGAAGTGCTATTTGAATAGCGTCTGCTCGTATTAAATATTCTTCTTTGGTAATCATAATTTGCATTTAAATGATAAAACAGATAGCAATATACTAATATTTTTTCTATTTTTGTATAATGAATAGGTATATAAAATATATAATACTAATCGGTTGTGCTGCCATTATCATCACCACCATTATAGTATTCGCAATCCAAATGCGTAACAAGTCCGTCCCCGATGCTTTTGAAGAGATAGACGCAGAACTAATAACATCAAATGCCGATATATACATCAATAAGCAAGGCGTTCCCCATATTGTATCGGCTACTGACGATGCTATGTTCTTCGCTATGGGTTACTTCAATGCACGCGAGCGTCTCTGGAGTATGGAGCAATGGAAACTAACTGCAATGGGACGTATCGCAGAAATATATGGCGAGCAATACCTCAATGTAGATTTGTTTATGAGAATAATTGACTTGCCGAAAATCGCCACTATGCTCTATCAAAATGCTGACAATGAAACGAAACAAGTCCTCACCGCATACACAAACGGCATCAACACATACATTAGAGCAAACAAGGACGAATTAAGTTTTGAGTATGGTGCATCCGACTTCACACCAGAGGAATGGAAGCCAAGCGATTGCTTTCTAATGCAGCGATACTTAACGTTCATCTTAGACAACAACTTCTACTATGATTTGATAATGGCGAAGATTGCCAATAAAATCGGTGTCTCCAAAGCGATGGAACTATTGCCATCCTATCCGGCAACCGCACCACATATATTAGACCCCGATATAAATAAGCATATAAACGATACCATCATCCCAGTCCTTGATACCACTAACACGCTCGCTTATACCACTTCTTCGGATGATGCTTTACTCAATGAACTCGCTTCCATAATGCAGATGCTCGGTAAATGTGGCTCCAACCTCGGTAGCAATACTTGGGCTACGAATATTAATCCGAATAATGCTATCCTCGCAAACGATTCCCATTTACCGCTTGCTCTTCCCTGTTTCTGGCAGCAGATACATATCTCCAGCCCCTCGTATAACGTTGTTGGGCTTATGATACCGGGTATTCCTATCATTCTCTCCGGTCGCAATAACTCAATAGTGTGGGGAGTAGCCAATATGATGGTTGATGATATTGATTACCTTATACAACGCATAGATTCTAACCAGCAGAACTACTATATCAATACTACAGAAACGAAGCCCATAGTGGAATTTGTAGATACAATTAAAATTCGTAATGCCCCGCCATACCTATACTACAAGCGTAGTATCAATGGATGCAATATCCTCTCCGATGCTGCTATCCTCAATAATTATACAAATGCAAAATCCAATCCAATGAACTACTTCACGTTCCAATGGACTGCTACACAGAAGACAAACGAAATAGGAGCAATGCTCAAAACAATGAAAGCAACGAATTGGAAAGAATTTGTGAGTGGCGTCAATAATTGGAAATGTCCCGGTATGGTCTTTACTTATGCTGATGTTAAAGGCAATATTGGCATTGCTCCTCGTGCATTGCTCCCATTACGCAAGCCCGCTGTTACTCCATCATTACCATCGCCGGGTTGGCTCGTAGGTAATGTTTGGACTGGCTTCATAGAACCAAACGCCATTCCTACATTATACAATCCACCGAAGCGCTTCGTCTCCGCTTCCAACAATGCGGTTGACAAATCCGCTACATACTTTATCACCTCATACGATGCTTTGGGTGCAAGAGCCGAACGCATTGAAGAAATGATTACCGCAAGCGAAGCATATACATACAGAGATGCGCAATATATGCACAACGACGTCCTCTCGCTATATGCGCGAAAAATGCTACAACGGTTATTCCCAATATTTGATAAATACCAGCATCTGCTTTCCAAAGATGAGAAAAATGCTTTTGCTCGGATGAGGAAGTGGGATTATACAATGTCGCTTAACTCCGTTCCTGCTTCTATATTCAATATGTATATCGCAAAATTAATTGAGGAGACGCTGGCGGATGAATTGGGTGAATTATATTCGCATTACATCTCCAATACCAATATGCCGATGCAAAAGATATACGAACTACTTATGTCTCCTGAATCTACTTGGTGGCTCAATACTAATACACAAGAGCGACAACAGCGCGACTATATGGTCATCCATAGTTTCAAAACAGCCATAGCCGAACTCCGCAAACTATACAAAACCGATACGATAAGCAAGTGGAAGTATGGCGAACAACATACCGTTACACTCAATCATTTATACACATACAACACGATGTTCCATAATGCTACCGACATCGGCGAATTCCAATTAGGCGGAAGTAATTGCACAATAAACAATACAGATTGGAATTTGAGCACCCCATTTAAGATTATATCCGCTACTGCAATGCGGCTTATCGCCGATATGAAAGCCGATTATATATATACGATAATCCCTGGTGGCTCGTCTGGAGACCCCGTTCATCCGCATTATGCAGACCAAGTGCAGTTGTGGCAGATTGGCACATATATCAAATTACCAACTGACGCTGTGCCTGCTCCAGAATTTGAACTAGCCGTATCTTTGAGGCATAAGCAGTAGAATGTTTAAATTCTCACTTTTTTTCATTATCTTTGTGCTCTGTATTATAGAATAGAAATAGTTATGAAATTTGATTACATTATAGTTGGTGCTGGAATATCCGGTTGCACTATTGCAGAGCAACTTTCGCACGACAAATCCAAGCAAATCCTCATCATCGATAAGCGTCCGCATATTGCGGGTAATTGCTATGATTACCGCAATAGGAATAATATTGTCGTCCAAAAATACGGACCGCATATTTTCCATACCAAAATAGAACGTGTATGGAACTACTTATCCCAATTCACCAACTGGGAGCAATACCAACATCACGTATTAGCATACATCGACGGTATGTATGTGCCTATCCCCTTTAATTTGAACTCGATAGATATGTGCTTCCCAGAAGCATTAGCAAAGGACATTACAGATAAACTATTGGCACACTTCCCATTCGGCTCTAAAATTCCAATACTACAACTTCGCCAATCCAATGACGATACGCTAACGCTACTCGCTAATTACATTTACGAAAAGGTATTCCTCGGCTACAACATCAAGCAATGGGGTGTAAAACCGGAAGAACTTTCGCCATCTGTATCTGAACGTCTTCCTATCCACATCAGCAGAGACAACAAGTATTTCCAAGACAAATACCAAGGCATTCCAAGCGAAGGATATACCAAAATGCTCGAGCGAATGCTCGATAGCAGCAATATACATTTGCTATTGAATACAAATTACTTTGATGTGAAGGATGATTTGCAATGTGAACATTTATATTTTACGGGAATGAGAGACGAATACTTTGGATATGAATATGGTAAGTTGCCATATCGGAGTTTGAGATTTGAATTTGAAGATATGGAATTGGACGAATGCTATCAGCCATCAGCTGTTGTGAATTATCCTTGCGATTACGATTGGACGCGCATAACAGAGTTTGCTCACTTCTTACCGCACTACAAACATTTCTCAACGACAATAGTCCGCGAATATCCGATGCCATTCACTCATACTAATTGCGAAATACCCTATTACACTATTCCACAACCACAGAATGAAATTTTAGCCAATAAATACAGAGCGTTAAAAGTTCCAAATGTCACATTCATAGGACGCCTCGCCGATTACAAGTATTACGACATTGACACCGCTATTGATGCAGCATTACAATTATTTCAATAATACGAATGAACAATCTTTATACACTTGCTACGAGAGATACCACCGGGATTTACGCCCATCTTCCCTTCTGGAATTGGAATGCCCAACTTCGCAAAATATTCCTTCCAATAATCCGTTGCGTCCTTTGATTTTGCATCTACAAAGGTCATCGGTGTTGCTTTGAAAATGGGCTGTTGCTTCTCATCGCGGAATGCAAAATACAGAAGTTCGCTACAATAATACTTATCATTATCAAAGTCAAATTCGTAGTCGTATGGCTTGCCCCTAAGTTTCATTGAGTATTCAATGGAATGCGGTATCGCAAATTTCAGCGAATCATCGAGACGACCAACTGCCACCATTGGCTTTCCACCGGCTGTTGTATCGCGTTGTAGAAATACAGATAATGGAGTGATGGTTACGCCTGTCTCCGGAATTGCTTCAATGACATATATCGCAGGTGGCTTGCTCGAACTATCTACGTATGCAATGCCGCAATGCGAAAAATTGTGCTTCTTTGCACTTTTCGTAACGCCTTTAATCGCATCTGTAAAATCGGACGAAATGCTTTCTTGGAAAAATATATCGCCGCTCTGTGGCTCGAAACAATATGCGATAGTGCTGCATAGCAAGAATGTGAATATGAAAAGTAATTTGAGCATTGTCGTCATAATTATCTGGTAATGGCTACGCTGGCGTAGGTATTTAAGGTATTGGAAGTGATGTGTAAGTAGTATGTGCCGGTGGATATTTGCAATTTGGATATATCCAATACCGCTATAGTATTCGCCGATAGGTATTCGTCATAGAGGACAGCAATTCGCTCGCCATTTATGTTTAACAATTCCAATCTATACGTCCCCGTCTCTCCAATAGAGAAGTATAGCACCGCATTCGCTGGATTTGGGAACACTTGCAATGACACTCCATTATACTCCCAAATGCCGTTTGTGCTATCAGTTTGCACCGCAAGTGGGATGGGAGTGAATGCTCCAGATGTATCTTCTAATGCAAAAAATGGCTCGCCCACCACATAGTCAATACTCATTGATGGAGTAGCAATAGAGCCAGAACTACTATTGATGCTACTCTCTTGTGAATACAGAAGAGGCATTGGTAGAAGTAAAATAAATATTATATAATAAAGTTTCATATTTGCAATATAACAATTTATAAACACTTTTTAATTATATTGCTATTATGAAAATCACAAAACAAATTATAATCGCTGTATTAGTATTGGTTATTGCATCTATCATATACGCTCCTGCTGTGTATCCGCAAGCAATAGACCAGCAGTTCCAACTTGCACAAAGTTATGAACAGGGTGGAGATTATGCCAATGCGTTGCGATTGTATTTAGAAATATATGCTTCCAATAAATCAGAAAAATACTTCGAGCCAATAGCACGCATTTACAAACAGCAAAATAGATATGAAGAACTAAAGCCCATTGTAGAAGAGCGAATGAAGTCAAGTGTAAATGCTTCCATCCTCATCCTTGCCGGCGAGGTATATTGGAAATTGGGACAACCCAATGAAGCGAATGTATGCTGGGATAGATGCCGTAAGGATTTCGGAAAAGACCCAAGAGTGTATATTGAACTTGCTACTACTCTCAATGTATTACGACAATTTGACAAGTCCGCCAATGTTCTCCTTGAAGCAAAGCAAAAATTTAACGACCATCCCAATGTGGTAGATGCGCTATTGCGGACGTATATATATTTGGGAAATTACACCGATGGATTTAGAGAACTCCTTTACCAATATGCACTTACAAAGAACCTGCAGCAAGCCGAAGGACGACTGCTCGGATTAATGACAAGCGAAGATGCCGTTAAATACATTGATAATGCTTTCGCTCGGGAGATTACCAAAAACAACGATGTGCAGTTGCTAATACTCTATGCTTGGTTCTTGCGTTCCATTAAGAACTACGACAAAGCTCTTGATATATATGCACAAATAGATGCTGCAAACAATGCCAAAGGCAATGAAATATATGTTTTCGCTGAGCAATCCCGCTTGGATGGAGATTATGATATTGCTATGAAAGCATATAGAAGAGTTATGGATATGGGAAAGAGTAGCCCGTATGCTAACGCTTCCGTCTATAATTATACCAAAACAATGGAAGAGAGGTTCTTCAATAAAAGTGCGCTGAGTAAAGAAGAAGCCAATGAAATAATTAATAGTTATAAGAAAATAGTATCCAATTTCCCAAAAACCGATTACTCCGAGCAAGCAAAACTACGCATCGCATACATTGAAGATAGCATTATGCAAAATAAGCAAAACGCAATGGATATGCTAAATAGTGTAATAGCCACAAATTTCAGTCCTCTATATGTAATTCAAGCTATGAATGAATTGACCGATATATATATTGAAAAAGGACAATTAAATGAAGCAAATACCAATATTTCCAGCATCTTACAAAAATATGGCAACCAACAAAAAGCCAATCCGCAATTCCAATACGAACTAAGCAAATGTAAATATGACCAAGCGGAAACCCAATACTACTATGGAAATACGGACTCCGCTCTGGCGCTCTATTACTCACTCGCCGAAACATTAGAGGATGATATCGCAAACGATGCACTCAGTCGCATCACGTTCATAGAGCAAAATAAGGACTTAGTGAAGCCACTTAATCTGTTTATCAAAGCGGAATATTTGGAAAAGCAAGGGAAATACGATGAAGCACTATCCAACTACTACGATGTAGTTAAGTTCTCAACCGGCGAAGCATTAGGAGAAAAGGCATTGGTAAGTGCTGCTGTTATTGAGGTTAGCAAAAAAAACTATGCCAAAGCAAATAAATTGCTCTCCGATTACATTACAGACAATGCCTATCCGCTTTATGGTGATAACGCATTGTATTTACTAGGAGATATTGCTATTGTAGAGAACAAAAAAGATGATGCTATTAACTATTACGCTGACATCCTCGTGAA
Source organism: Ignavibacteria bacterium (assembly GCA_031261605.1). GTDB lineage: Bacteria > Bacteroidota > Ignavibacteria > Kapaibacteriales > UBA2268 > WRLB01. Next base: position 26,169 of record JAISJI010000069.1, read on the forward strand.
ATACCCTCGTTCTATACTAATAAGCGATACACGTAGAAAAATAAGAGAAATACGCCAAGAATAGCGAGATAGAAATGCAAGATAATACAACTTATTCCATCGCTGAAGCATACGATTTCTGTAAAAACATCGCTACTGCTCATTATGAAAATTTCCCAGTTGCATCTTTGTTGTTGCCAAAAAATATTCGCAAATACTTTTACGCTATTTACGCATTCGCTCGCACAGCGGACGATATTGCTGATGAACTAACGCTAACGACAGATGCTGATACTGCTGCAAAGGAACTAAATGCTTTTCGCAAGCAACTACAAGATGTATATAACAATGAGGCATTGTTTAATCCGGTATTTATTGCACTTGCCGATACTATTCATTCTAAAAATATACCAATACAGCCATTTGAATCTCTATTAGATGCTTTTTACTCCGATATTTTTTTTCAGGGAATTGAAACATTAGAACAACTTCATTCGTATTGCGAATTATCGGCGAATCCTGTCGGTGAATTACTATTGTATTTGTTTGGCGAACATAACGAGCAGAACTTGCTCTATTCTAACGACATTTGCACTGCCTTACAAATTATCAATCACTTGCAGGACATAGAAAAGGATATAGCCAGAAGTAGATGCTATATTCCCAACGACTTACTTATGAATGCAGATATGGCTACTGCAAAAAAAGAACTAATTGCTATTGCAAATGGGCTAATGCTCAACGGGAGAAAACTCTTCCCAAATATACATAACTTACGATTTAAAATAGAATTGCGGCTTATATGGCACGGCGGTATGGCTGCATTGAAAAAATTAAAGTAAATTTATTCAATATTCAAACATATATAAAAATGCAAAATTTATACACCTCAACCCAAATCAAAGAAATAGACAACATTGCTATTACTACAAACAAAATCCCTTCACAGGTCTTAATGGAAAATGCCGCTACTAACATTACAGCAATGTTACGGCAATACATCAAAGAAAAAGAAATAAGGGTAAAAAAATTCGCTATTGTTTGCTCTCCGGGCAACAATGGGGGTGATGGATTGGCTATCGCTCGGCATCTCAGCACCGAAAATTTTGTTATATGCTTCTTCCTCGGAAAGAAAGAAGATATGACTCCTGAAACACTCGTTAATTTCGAAGCCATTGAAGCCATATCCAACATCAAGGTATGGTTCATCAATAAGAAAAATATCGAGACCTTAACCATATACTACGATTGCATAATTGACGCTATGGTCGGAACCGGCTTTGAAGGTCCATTAAGACCGGAAGCCGCCGCCGTCATAGAAAAAATAAATGCTTCAAAAGGTCTGAAAGTCGCTATTGATGTTCCTACCGGCTTCAATTCTGATAGCGGATACTTCACCACTGAAACACCTATATTCAAAGCGGATGTAACATTCTCCGTCCTCGGCGAAAAAGTAGGAATGCGTCTCAACTATAAGGATTTCAAGCCATACGGCGAAGTTCGCGTAGTTCCACTCGCTACCGGCGTCCAATTAGACCAATATTGCAATAATTACTTATTAGATAAAAATGATGTGAATATTGCAAGACGCCTACGAAGACCAGAATCGCATAAGTATCATTATGGACGCGTCGTTGTTATCGCTGGTAGTTCTGCAATGTCTGGTGCTGCTGCATTGGTATCAAATGCTGCTATCAAAGCAGGTGCCGGTATAGTTCATCTACTTTCACCTACTATCCATCCTGCTGTTCTGCCTGAAGTCATTTCAGAAGTCGCAGGTAATGGTAAAGTCCTTACTCTGCACGACCTACCTACTTTGGAAATTGAATGCAAACAAGCCGATGCCATAGTCGTCGGTCCGGGACTTAGCCCAAATAATGAAACAAAGGAACTGATTCATCAATTAGTTGAGGATAATCCAGATAAGCAAATTATCATTGACGCCGACGGAATTAATGCCTTCACTACGGACGATGTGCTTAGCAAAAATGTAACTTTCACTCCGCATATGGGCGAACTTGCTAATCTGATTAGATTTGATGAAGATATAATGGCTGACGAAGAAGAACTTAATACAGATAAACTAACCGTTCTAAAGAAAGTAGCCACGAAGATGAATTGCAATATCTTACTCAAGGGCTCTACTACATTAATAACCGATGGCGAAACAACTTACTTCAATCCATTCGGCAATCCCGGTATGGCTACTGCTGGCTCTGGCGATGTTCTATCCGGTATTCTCGGGGCTACGTTAGCGAAAAACAATAATAGATATTTCCATCATCAACAATATAATGTCGCTAAATTTGTTGCTTTTGGCTCGCTATGGCATTCATTAGCCGGCGATTATATTTCGGCTACCACCGGCGAAGAGACGCTCACTGCTTCCTCTCTCATAGATGCATTGCACGCTGTTTAATTAACATTTATACTATTCCATCTCCCCTTCCCACAAGGAAGGGCAGTGTAAAAAAAATGAGCACTAATGTTTTTTTTTTAATGAAAAAAATGTTATTTTTGTATTCCATTAAAAATACCCAATACAAAAATATGAAAAAAAATTGCACCAACGATAACCTAAAAATAATATTTTGCCCAAATTGCAACTCAATGGAAATCGTGAAAATCGGCAAATACAAAGGCTTTCAGCGGTATAGATGCAAAAATTGCAAAACATCTTTCAGCCAAAAACCACCCGCAATTTCAAGCAAAATAAAACGGCTCGCAATCGGATATTACCTCAATAATGTGGGCATCCGCAAAATTGCAAAATTCCTAAAAGTTAGTCCGCCAACAATTTTATACTGGCTCAAAAAGGCAGGAAAGGAGTTGGATGCGGAAATAAAAAAACGCTCGGAAGCCCCGCCAAATGCGGCTCCAGACATAATTGAATTTGACGAAATTTACACATTTGTCCAAAAAAACGAAACCGAGTTGTTGTATGGACTGCTTATTCTCGGCGAGAAAAGCGCATTATTGCATTTGAATTAGATGGTTTGAAACCGGCGGTTGAAATCGCAAAATCGGTTTATGCAAAAGCGAAAGTTGTAAGCCCAGTAATATCAAATATTTACACGGATGGAAATAGTTGTTATGATGTTGCATTTCGTAATTTTCCGGAGCCGCATACGATGACGAAAATCTCAGACGCATTTAATTGAGAGTTCGAACAGCAGTTTGAGAGACAATTTGGCGCGGTTTAATC
>JAISJI010000064.1 GCA_031261605.1 Ignavibacteria bacterium
CGTCATTATCCAGCAGGTCAAGGTATCCCAGCCAAGCGAAAGTAGCGCTACATTTCCGTCTGCATCTATGCTTACTCTGCCGTTGGCACTTTCCCAAGTTACGCCGTGTTTCATTGAAACTTTGAAACAATGTGTTACACTGTTGTGTTTGTCGTAGTTTGCATCGTCCTCAATATGCAGAAATACTGGGCTTGCCCCGTCATAGCCCTCTTTGCGATACGCATCAGATGCAGTCATCGTATCAAAACACTTCAATCTCGGATACATACTATCTTCATATACCCAATCGTCAGTGCCCAAAATGCTCTGTAAGGCAGTGCCTGTAAGGGTGCCGTTGGTCGTTAGTTTGCCCTCCGCCTGCCCTGCTACATCTACGCCGTTGATGCCACCATAAGGACACATCTGGCGGTCGTAATAGTTGGAGGTGGTGGAAACTTCTGCTTGTCTCGATATTCCAGAAGCACGACTGGGGCTATTGGCGAGGCAAACGCCAATGGTTAAACATTTTTGGACTGTTCCGCCATTTACAATCCCCATTAGTTGTCCACTTGTTGCATTATTAGTAAATCCAGCATTAATGCAATTAATCGTTTTTGCAAGATATGTCGTACCATCTGATATACCATGTACCGGTCTACCATAAGGACTATTATTAGAAAGATTTCCAAGATTTAAACAATTAAATATTTTTGCAGGTTGAGACAATACACTTAGCCCTGAAACTTGTGATGCGTCACTAACAACTATATTTCCAGCATTAATACAATTTTTCATATTAGTATCGGGATTAGATGAAGGAACGCTAATACGAGGAAATATCATTCCTGAAATAGAAGCAGCACGGCTATTGATAGTAATATTAACGAAACTTATACAATTTATCGGAACTGCGAAAGAGCGGGAGCATAATGGAGAAAAACTGTGGTAGTAACCATTAAGCAATGTATCAATTTTAATGTATCCATCTATAACTAAATTTTTAACTACGGAATTTTCGGACAAAAAAAAACAGACCAATATACCCAGAACTATCAATAATAGAATTATCAAATGCTATTGTTATCTTGTGATAATTGCCATCAAATATACCCCTAAATGGTTTGGCAAGATAATTTACACTTGAATTATTTTCAAAGCCAATTCCTATTCGTAATGTATCAATATCATTTACAAGTATGAAATATTTGCCTGTCATTGGCTTATTATGTATGACTGAATCGTTTAATTCTAACATATCGTCTACGGAAGTAATTTGATATGGATTGCCAGCAGTGCCATTACCACCAGAGAATCCATAAACTGGAGCGAATGCACAAACACAAACACAAAATAAAACTATTAAATTACAAAAATATTTGCTTGTCATTATAGTAACCTCTATATAATTAATTTATAATATTACCACAGTATACATATAATTTGGGAATAAAAAATAATGAGAGGAAATATTTTTATCTTTACACTTTACCGAACTTACGCTCCCGTTCGCTATACCAAAGAATTGCTTCATAGAGCGCCTCTTTTGTGAAAGCGGGCCAATATTTTTCTGTGAAATACAACTCAGCGTATGCACCTTCCCATAGTAAAAAGTTGCTGAGCCGCTGTTCGCCACTGGTGCGTATGATTAAATCAACATCGGGCAGAGCATTTGTGGTAAGGAGTGAAGCGAAAAAGTCCTCGTCCGCTTCGTTAATTTGAGTGAGCGAATGCTTTGACAACTCTTTCGCAGCATTGAGGATATCAGCACGACCTCCATAGTTTAACGCAAGGACAAGATTAAGTCCAGTGTTATGCTGTGTCACTTGTGAGCAGCGTTGAATCTGGTTAAGACAGCCATTTGGGAGTTTAGTAAGGTCTCCAATGAATTGCATACGGACATTATTTTGATGCAACTCATCCAATTCGGATGCTAGGTAGAGTTCTAGGAGTGTCATTAAGCCATTAATTTCATCCGTGCTACGCTTCCAGTTTTCCGAACTAAAAGCGTAGAGTGTAATGCAAGGGATTTGGAGTTGCGAGCATGCTTTTACGACTTCTTTAACGACCAAAATGCCTGCTGAATGCCCTTGTAATCGTGGTAATCGGTAGTGTTGTGCCCATCTTCCATTACCATCCATAATAAAGCCGATGTGTTTAGGTATAGAGCAATTGAGTGAAGTGAGGTATTCGGAGTAATTTTTCCAATGTTCCATAGTATATTTGTATTGTTCATAAGTTATGAGTGGGGGAGTTTATGTATAGTTCAACTTTACATAATGTGGGTTATATTGAATTTTGAATTTGTTATTCTATGTGATTCATATATGAACTCTCGATTCACTCGCTGCGAAATTGCCGCAGTCCTCTCATATGGAATGGAATATGATAATTCCGCAAGTTCATATACATCAATTTCTTCATTGCCTTGCTTCCCAAATATTACAACTTCATCACCACGCTTTACATCGCTATCAGTAATATCTACCATAAACTCGTCCATACAGATAGAACCTACTGAATTATAGCGAGTTCCATTGATTAGAACTTGAAAACGATTACTCAAATTACGTGGTAAGCCATCTGCATAACCCATTGGCACAACAGCAATTACCATATCTCGTTGTGCAGTATAGGTTTGGCTATAGCCAATAAAATCGCCTTTTGGGACATTTAGCACTAACATTACACGAGATTTAAGTGTCATTACTGGTTTTAGGTTTAATTTATTGGCGAGTTGCTTAGTTGGCATCATCCCATAGAGAGAAATACCCGGACGCACCATAGAGTAGTGTGCTTTTGGATAATTTGCTATACCGGCACTATTTGCAGCGTGTATGTATTTGAAGTGGAAGCCAGCATTTTCCAAACTACTGCGAACTTTCTCAAATGCAGAAAGTTGCTTATCAGCGAAGTCAATTTCTGGCGAGTCAGACGTTGCAAGGTGTGTCATAAGTCCAACAACATTAATATTGGGCTTATCTTTTACATAATCCATCACCGCAAGAGCATCTTTTGGTGGAAAACCATCGCGGTGCATACCAGTATCTACATATAGATGTCCTGTAATTACTGCATCACGCTCTCTGGCACGTTGCTCAAATGCTTGCACAATATCAAAAGAGGAAAATGCTGTCTCTATATTGGAATCTATAAATGTGTCTGCATCGGTTGGTTCTGGCGATACCATTACAAGTATTTTGCCATTATCCCCGTTATCACGCAAGAGTTTTGCTTCCGTGATAAGTGCTACTCCCAGGTACTCCACCTTTTCTGTGCGAAATATGCGCGAGACATCAATGACACTATGACCATAGCCATTTGCTTTAACCATTGCAAGAATGGGGATATTTCCTACTTGCTGGCGAACCATCTGTAAGTTATGTCGTAAATTTCTTGTATTTATTTCTGCTATTGTTATTGCCATAATTAGATTAAGTTAATGAATTGCTATTCTCTAATGATATTTTTTGTCAAATTTCCTTCTGCTGTTTCAATGCAAATGGAATACGCACCAATAGGTAAAAATATATTGGTAATAGAAAATAAATCTGATACCATATTGTATGTTTTTGAAAAAACTACTTCGCCTATAGCATTGTATATTAACACTTTATTGATTGTTTTTACTGTATTAAATGAAATATACAATGAGTTGGTAAATGGATTGGGATATACACTAAAATCGGAATGTTCCTTGTCAAAAGGTATTGCCAGAATAGTTAGCGAATGCTTTGGAAATTGATATGTGAAATCATTCCAGTTATTATTTGGCAATACTTCCAAATCCAAATTCTTCTCTATTGGACGAACTTTATCGGGCTCATCTGCCGTGTTATAATCCAAATAATTATTACTCGTAAGTTCGTATATCTTCCCTATCGGGCGAATAAATTTTGTATCAATTTTTACTTCCGTTGTCATCGCATAATTTGGGTTGCGGTTTACAACGGCAATGAATAGTGTATCATCTGTAATTGTGGTAGTTGCATCAATCCAAGGAGTTTCATATGCCCAGTAAATAGGTGGCTCAACACACGTATAAGTTCCGCATTCAACAGCATTATCCACTACATAATCGCCTCTATGCCTGTCTAGCATAACGAGTGAATGAAATGAAGGAGTTGGGTAGATTACTTTTTTACCTTTTGCGTCTAATTCATAATTTATCATACCAAGTTTAAAGCATCTGGCTGCAAATAAAACTGCTTGTGGATATTTCAATAAGTTATTGTAAAACAATGAATTCCAAAGACCTGCTTCGAGAGAAATGTTACGCTTGACTGTATTATCTAAATCCCAATCATCATTAATGCCATAAGTAGCACCCCATTCGGTAACTGCCAATTTCACATTAGGATATTTATCCGCAATTTTCTGTGAGTGTTCTTTCACAGTATTACCATAAGTAGCATACATTTCGTATAAAAATACTTTTTCGTCATCATAAGTATCGTTAACATAACCATTCCATCCCCCATAGACGTGGTAGCCATAGCCATTTGTAATTCCATTTAATCCGGTTAGCAATGAATCCATAGTTACCAAATCGCCAGCATTTCCATTTACAATAGAAAAGAAAGAATTGTCAACTGCCCTCATTGCAGCATCATATCTCTTGCAATTTTTAATTATTCTATCCATACTCCAATAAAAATATCGTTCATTCTCTAATTCCCAATATTTTACATTATACGGCATTGGGTGACCATTTGCTTTTCGGATTTTACCCCAAGTTGTATTCGTATCTCCATTGCAATACTCTATGTAGTTTGCCGACTCATCTTCAGTTCGGCAGGGATTTATCACCAATAGCGGCTCCATATCAAGCATTTCGCATAGTTTCATATATTCATCCGTGCCAAAATCATAGCGTTGCGTATAAACAGTATGCTCCAATGGTAAGAATAGCAATGTCTTTCGCTGGTCAATATCATATATGCTTCCATACCAATCATTCTCCAATATCTCTGCAAAAAATCCACCAGGATAACGCATTATCGTCGGCTTCCAAATACGTAGCAATTCTATCCATTCCTTGCGTATACCATTTTCATTATCCGTTGGCATAAGCGACACTTCGTCAAAATACACAGTTCCAGAACCTTTGTATGTGATAGCAAAATTAAGTGTATATTGATTTTGTATTGCTGGAATTTCAAATTCTATTTTTGTCCAAGCATCGCTATTTATCGGCAACTCTTTTTCAAAAAAGCGTTGCTGGTTCAGAGTATCAAATAGGACGATTTTTGCAACGCCATTGGCATTTTCGCTACGAGCGTAGATGTAACAGTTATGTGAAATCTCGTCATTAATGCGAATCAATTGATATATTCCACTCTCTACATATTCAGCATTTTCAATACGTAATTGATTATTGTCTGTCCTATTGTAACCGCCTTCAACTATTGTAACATTATCCTTATTAGCAACGGTGTCTCTATCGTTGAAGTATCTACTCCAATGCTGGTAAGTTTCTCTCTCATTATAAACTTCCTCAAATCCCCTATCCATAATCTCTTGCGCCCACAGACCGCAGTATCCATTAACGAAATCATTAGCCAATTCTATGAAACCACCATTAATCAATTTAGAAATTTTATTAGAATTTACATTTTTTGTATTGATTGTTATTTTTGCAGTATTGTCTGCGTGTAAAGAAATTGAAATGGCAAAAAGCAATAGTAGCGGAATTATTTTTATCATATTTTTTTGTAACTAAGCAAGAATTATCTATTTTTACCCCACAATTTAATCATTTTTATCCAATTTTGAATTATATATCGTTATTTTTAACTATATTTGAACTCGTTTAACTAACATATAAAATAAATATGCAAAAAACTTTACTATTATTAACCCTATTTCTATCTGCCATCGCTCTTAATGCACAAGATGTTATGCTACTATACGATTTCGGCAGAGCCGGACATCACAGCTACGAGGATGGACCGCATACCACCACTACTGTAGAAAACTTCTCTGCTGATAAGTGGGGCTCATCCTATTACTTTGTTGATATGTATTACAAAAGCAACGGAGTAAATGGTGCTTACTGGGAAATCTCCCGAGAACTAAAATTTTGGGATGCTCCCATATCCGCTCATATTGAATATAATGGTGGATTAAATCTCGGATTCCCATTTAACCACGCATATTTGGCGGGTGCTACCTATTCACTAAATAGCGATGATTTCAAACGTGGCATCTCTTTTACTGCAATGTATAAGTATATCTACAAACAAGAGGAGCCACACAACTTCCAACTCACTGCGGTATGGCATTGGAACTTTGCTGATGGTCTATGTGATTTCTCCGGCTTTATAGATTTTTGGAAAGAAAAGCAACCGGGCATAGATGCCGATTTTGTTTTCTTATCCCAGCCGGAATTATGGCTAAATCTAAATCATATTTCCGGTGTTCCAAAGGAGTTCAATCTGAGTGTAGGAACGGAAGTAGAATTCAACTATAACTTCGCTTATGTTAAAGGATTCCACTGTTTGCCTGCATTAGGAGTTAAATGGACATTTTAATAAATAATAATATGTAAAGGAGAAAAATATGCCACTTGCAGATGATTTGATTTTGAAAAATAACGAGCTGCAAAACCAAAATGAATTATTGAATAATGAAAATGAAAAGTTGCGCAAGCAAATTGAAGAGTTGAAAAAAACAAACGAAAGGTTGAATAAAAAACTTCAAGATATGACCAATAAATGCAATATCGTAAAAGCAAAAAATAAAGATGCTTCCAAAGAGATTGAGAAGTTAATTGTGGAAAAATCAGCTTTGTTTATTTCAAATGATAAACTGAAGGATGAATTAAAAGTTTTGAACGAAAAGTATATTGCGTTGGGCGAAGAAAGCGCTCTAATGTTTATTGAATTAAAGAAGCTGAATGAAATAGAAAATGAAGAATACAATATATTCAAACTATAATCTGAACTAAAAAAATCCCTGCAATGTTGTAATTACAGGGATTTCTTTGATGTATGCCGAACTGGATTCGAACCAGTGACCCTCAGCTTAGAAGGCTGATGCTCTATCCAGCTGAGCTACCGGCACATCCTAACTAATAAAAGCGAACACAAAATTAACACTTTTTTCCCAATTTACAAAACTTTTTCTATTTTTGCTCTATTTTTCTCTTATGCACTAGCAAACATCTATTGACAATGTTCTCTGCTGTAAAGCCAAAATGCCTCATTAATTCATCTGGCTCGCCACTTTCTCCAAATCTGTCTTGCATTGCAATCATCTCCATAGGAACAGGATACTTCCCTACCACAACCTCTGCAACTGCACTTCCTAATCCACCATAGATTTGATGTTCCTCTGCGGTAACTATCGCTCCACATTTCTTAGCATAAGCACTGATAGTATCCGCATCTATCGGCTTTATTGTATGGCAATTTATTACAGCAACATTGAGATTATATTTTGTTTCCAACTCCCCTGCTGCCTGCAATGCTTCCCATACCAATGCACCACAAGCAACAATACAAACATCAGTTCCATCACGTAAAACATCCGCCTTGCCAATTTGAAAATCATCATCCGCATTAGTGAATATTGCTGTTTTCGCTCTACTTAGTCGTATGTATGCTGGACCTATATGCTCTGCAACTGCTATTGTTGCCTTCTTTGCTTGCTCGTAATCGCACGGCACAACTATTGTCATATTGGGCAAAGTCCGCAGTAGTCCTATATCCTCAAGACATTGATGAGTAGCGCCATCGGGACCAACAGTAACACCAGAATGACCGCCTGCTATCTTAACATTAGCATTATTGTAGCAAACGGAAACGCGTAATTGGTCGGCATTACGAAATGTGGCAAACGCTGCATAAGCAGAAAAGAAAGCAACTTTACCCGATAATGCAAGCCCTACCGCTATTGTGGTAGCGTTCTGCTCTGCTATACCAACCGATATAAAGCGTTCCGGATGCTTCTCCGCAAAGAAAGAAGTCAATACTGAACCTGTAACATCAGCACCAATAACTACTATACGACTATCTTTATCGCCTTGTTCAGCCAATGCTTCGCCAAATCCTTGACGTGTAGGTTTTGTTCCTTTTGATATATATTTATTCATTGTTTGTATCCTCCAATTCTTTTAATGCTTCCTCTGCTTGCGCTATTGTAGGTGGATTGCCGTGCCATTGATATTTATCGTGCATTAGCGAAATTTCATTACCCATAATAGTTTTGGCGATTATGCAAGTCGGTTTGTTGATTTTATTTTTATGATTTGCATTAAACTGCTCATAACCCGATATTACTTGCTCTACGTCATTTCCATTAAGTTCAATAACAGCAAAACCAAAGCTTTCAAACTTCTCTTTCAGCGGGTATATGGACATCACCTCCTTTACCCTGCCATCTATCTGGCAATCATTGTTATCTACAATCCAGCAAAGGTTATCTAAATGATGCATACTTGCAGACATTGCCGCTTCCCAGCAACTTCCCTCTTGCAACTCGCCATCACCAGATAAACAGAATACCTTATGCGAATTTTTATCTATCAATTTATCGCTCATAGCCATTCCAACGGCTATTGATACGCCTTGACCAAGTGAGCCGGTTGTGGTCTCAATACCAGGAGTAAAGCCAAATCCAGCAGGATGCCCTTGCAGGCGTGTTCCCAATTTACGCAAAGTCGCAAGTTCGGACGTAGGAAAATATCCGCAATGTGCTAAGCAAGAATATAAGACAGGGACGTAATGTCCGGGACTTAATATAAACCTATCTCGCTCCTTCCAAGTAGGATTAGTAGCGTCATAACGCATAACTCCACCAAAGTGCAGAACAGCCATTAACTCCGCTATACCTAGTGCACCGCCGGGATGACCCGAACCTGCAAGTGCCAGCGACTTCAATATATCCCGCTTCAACTCTTTGGTTATTGCTGCATAGTCATCCGGCTTGCGTTGCTCGTTTGAAAAAATAATATCGTTAAACGAAAAACTCATTTGCTCATAATTTTGTGATTAATAAAGCCCTAAAATTACGACTTTTTTATGAATATATTGTCTATCGAAGGACATTTTGTGGAAAAAAGTAGAATGCCGAATTTTGATGTTCAGTTTATTTTGATTTGGAAATGCGATTAGCAATTTGCTCAGTATCCAAAATAAGGACAGTTTTATCTCCATACTGTGCTGCTCCCAACGAATATGGAACTTTGGATAATACACCGGTAAGCCGTTTTGGCGAAAGCATTGCATTCCCCACTACATCATCGCAATACAATTTATATACTTTTTTTTGCAATGAAAAAAGCACATATTTACTATTATGATTTTTTTTATTAGAAACTGGCAACTTGCTATTGAAAAGGTGTGCTAAATTTGCTGATGGGCAATATTTATTAATGTTTTTAGTTGTAATCTGCTCAGAAGAATCAGGCAAAATGGCGTAATAATTAGTATCTGCTTTCAAAACCAAATAGTTACACAAACAATTCTCCATCTGAAATCTAAACTTTATTACGTTTTCCTTAGCATTATTGAGGAATACACGACCACCAGCCGACTGTGCAAATTTAATTGTATCTTTTAATAATTTTATCTGCTGATTAACCAATGACTTACGTCCATTATCAGTAAAAATTAATTCAAAAATACCGGAATGCGAACTTATATAAATATTTATAGATTGTTGCACTATCTTGTTGTTTTTCATATCGTTATCGCTATATATATTACAAACTATAATATGCCGTAAAACCGTAGGTATTATCGTTTCAAAAAGCGACCATAAATCAGCAGTCACCATTACGTTAATGCCTGATATTTTTAGGGTTACAGATTTATTAACCGAATCAGCAATTGCTTCTACATACTCCTTAATGCCAATAGTAAAATTAGAAAATGGCTTAGACCTCAACTCATCAATTTTTTCATAAATATTTTTTGAGAGCATAGAAGCATTAGCAATAGTATCAGATATTTGATTAGATAAAGATTGCAATAACTCCTTATTTTTATCAATATTAGCAACAATATTTTCAAGAATTTTAGACGGCAAATTGGTAGAAATATTTTTAATTAAGTCATTTAATTGCAGTGGAATAGCATTAATATCACGATAAATATTATTTGAAGACAGAAGTAACTCATTTAATTTTTGTGATTTAAATAAAAGAAACGATATATCATTGTAATTTATAGTTTTATTAATTGAAATTGCTCTATCAGCTTCATTTGATTGTAAATTAGATATATTTTTAATAGAATTATTATCTGTAAAACTATTTAACATATTAATATAATTGTCTATTACATCAAATTGATTTACTGCTCCATCAAATACTTTCACCGAACTATCATTAGCAATTTGCTTTAAATCATTTGCGGTTTTCTTTATGCTATTAATCTGCTCATTTGATAAAGTAACAGTGTTATTTCTTGATAACTTAACGGAATTTTCGAGCATTGTTATTAGTTGCGAAACCTCTTTTAAGTCAAATTTTTGCGTTTCATTATTATTATCAATTTTTACTTCACGCTCGGATGGAATAAAAGTATTGATTTGATTGATATTATTAGAATTAACACCTATTTGATTAGAAATATTCTCATTATTTTTATCTATAACATTGTATTTATTAGTATTTATATCATCAAACTTGAGATATGATGTTCTCTTTAACAGAGACAAATTTCTAGTAATTTGCTTACTTAATTCAATATAAATGTTTGCAATATCATTAGTTAGAAACGATAATTCAGAAATATTATTGTAATTTATAGTACAAGTATTTGATAATAAGTCAGTTATATTAAGCAGCAAATCAATATCATTAACATTTAAAATTATTTCTCTCTCAATAGCAGCAGATATTATAATTATCAATTCATTAGTAACTCCCAATATATTCTTTAATTGAAAATATTTCCGCAATTTTTCTATAACAATACGCAACTGCATACGCACAGATTGTAATAATTCGGTCTGCGGAAATGCTTCAAAATCAAGAATAAGCATCTCAATTTTGCTCAAAATTGGAATAATATTAGTTGTGCTATCTATTGTCATACTATTTTATATTTAGCTCTATTTCATTGAAAATACTAATTTCATTTATTAAATATATTGATTGGGAATCATAATTAATTACTTTAGAAATATGATTAAATTCTTTTTTTTCATAATTTTCGAAAGGAAGTTTAATTTTTGAATATTTAAATTTATTATCATCAATTAATATTAATGCTTTCTGATTTCCTTTTAATATTTCCAAAAGTATTTTATTTTTATGTCTGTTAGGTATATTTATGATAGAATTAATATCTATAATATTAGCTAACTCATTGTCAAATAATATAAAACCAAATAATGAATTGCCAGCATCAAAATATTGAAATATTGATGGATAATTATTTCTAACTGCGCCTACATTTGTCAATTTAATGGCAAAATCAATCCCATCAATACTAAAAATTAATACATCTAAATATAATATATTATTAGTAGTTACTTCTGATTTTTTTGCAGCAACAGATAGCTTGGTTGGGGCATTTTCTATAAATGATATAATTTTCATAACTTTATATTTATATATTATTAGTAGTATTTAACAATAATTGTTGTTGTAAACTTATTGTAATTTTAATATTATCAATTACTTTTACAATATTAATATCATTATTATCTATTTTATTTTTATCTATTATAGAATTAATAAATCTATATTGCTCAATCATATTTACAGTTTTATTATTTAATGAATTGACCAATAGCAGCAATTCATTTAATCTGTTGTCATTCAATTGGTTACACAATATTGCAACATTAATATTAATTATATTTATAAGTATTTCAATCCCATTTATACTATCTTCTAACTTACTTATTCTATTGATGTTAGAATAAATAAGTTGATTATTATTTTCTAACTCTATAATAGCAGAATTAATTTTTTCGAAATCATTTATGTCAATTTTATTTGATAATTTCATTAATTCCGTAATCGTATCAGTCGCATCTTTATTTTTATTTCTATAATTTTTTTCTTTAGTTTCTCCCGCTCTATGAACTATGTAACTTTCAATATTATATATAAATTTCTCGAAGGTATTTATATTCCGCCACATAAATATATTAGGACGAGATTTAATATTAAATATTATTTTTAAGTTATTGCCATTATTATTAGTAACTAAATTATTTTCTATTCTTAATAAATTATTTATAACGTTGTTAGACCTTGAAATAAATAGTTTTACTATTAATAGTGCGATAATTATTATCACTATAATTGTGCAACTTATTGAAATTATTGTTTTTATATCGTAATTAGCAAATAAATAATCTGATTTATATTTTTCACTTTTTGCAATTATTAGCAAATCCAATCCTTCATAATATATTTTCCCTATGCAAACAGATGAATCTTTTTCTATGTTTATATGTCCATTTATCATTATTTTTGTATTTTCTAATAACTGGTTGATTCCATTATATTTATTTTTAGAATTAAATACATATTGCTTATTTGTATAATCCAAAATTGAAACTTCTCTAACTCCTTCTATATAGTCAGTTATCTTTATAAATTGGTTCATTGGTATTAAAATTACGGTTACTCCATTTAACTCGCCATTTGCATTGTGATTGCCACTATATGATATTATATATAGGATATCTTTAAATTTAACTAATCTATTAACTATTTGATTATACTTGAGTTGCGATGAAATTTTGTAATTATTCTCAAATATTTCATCTATATATTGGGAAATCATATCTTTAAGAGAATTGTTATTGATTGATGTAGTAATTAAATTGCTTTTATTGAGTATATTTTCTATTGAAAACAGTGCATAATGATAAGCATATCCATCATAATTTGCAGCATTATTTCCGTAAAAATTATCTGTTATCTCTTTATTTTTTAATATATTATATGAATTTTGCGATATTTCTTTGTGTATTTTTACCGTAAGTGCATTAATTGTGAATTGGATGGTCTTAAATGTATTATTTAATATTTTTATATCATTGCGGACTCCAATCTCTGAATCTGCAATTTCTTTTTCCTTTACGGCTTTTTCTATACTATCAATTTTTCCTGAATACGATAATTCAAATCCAATGAAAGCCAGAATGATTATTACGACTGTAACGGGGATAAATATTTTTTCTAATTTTACTTCCATATCTAACTCTCTGAAATATAATTTGTTATACTAATTTATGTTATTACTATGCAAATATCGTGCCAAGTTCTTACAAATTTTATGTGGAAAAATTTATTGTTATATTTAAATTTTGAAATGTTTTTTATTTGCAAATTATTAGTATATTGCGTTTCTTAATTACGCTTTATAATTAAATTTTTATGAAAAAAGAGCACAAAAAAGCAAATTTATTAGAACTTACCCCTATACACTTACTTACGCATGAATATAGAGCCGATGGCGAAATTGATGTCCTCGTTCCTCGCTTTAAGCATTCTGTGTTTCAAAAAATATTGCCAAAGCATCGCAGCCCATATATAAAGGCGAATTTGGATGAACTTGGCACTGCTACTTGGGAACTCATTGATGGAAAGCGGAATGTTACGGAAATTGCAGAGATGATGGTAGAGAAATATGGTGAGCGTATAGAACCTGTGCATCAGCGAGTTTCGGCGTTTATGCAGCAAATGTATCGGAATAAATTTATTTCATTTGTGGAATTTTCGGAAGATTAGAAATGCTATTTTCAACTACTCAACTATTACGAACTTGCAATAGGTAACATCTCCCCCGCCATTTGTGTTGTTGGTAGCGCGAATAATATATATTCCGATACCACAAATATTGCCATTATTATCACGCAAATCCCATTCCGTTCCTCCATTGCCATCGTATTCATCCAATGTGCGAAGCAATTTTCCTGCAATACTCTGTATTTCAATTTTTGCATTATGCGTAAGATGCCCAATGTATGCGGTGCTATGCGTAGAGAGGCGTATAGGACTTGGATAGACGTAGATTTTGGATAGCGAATTTGTGGCTAATGTAAAGCCGAGAGTATTGCCAGCACCAGCGGTCATCTTACGACCGGAGAGAGCCATTATATCTATATTTGCGGTTATTAGATAGTCCTTGCCTCGTGCCTCCAATTTTAGATTACCAGATAAATCTATACGCAATTTATCCGTTGCAAGTATTGATATATCTGCTATTTCGCCATAAGGAGCAAGTTTATAATTAGCAATATGCGTTGCTGTGTATGTGTCTACCGCTTCGGAAAATGTGATGTATAATGTTGCTGGCGGTGCATATATTAGCGAAGTGAGGTATAGTTCATCGCTATGGACATTGCTTACAATTACTTGTAAAGTATCGGAAATAGTAGGATTGCCGTAGTAATCTGTAATTGAACTTGCGAGCAAATAGTATGTTCCATCTTCCAAATCCTCAGCGAATACAAGTGCTACGGAGGAATCTGTAATTAGTGAGAGGCAACTAATTGGAGAAATATTCCGCTCCAATTTTTTAAGTAAAAAACTTCCTGCTTCAATATTCATCTGCAAACGCTCGCTATACTTGACTTTCAGCAGATTGGTATTTAGCATTGTCGCTATAAGTGGCTTTGTAATTGGCTTTGTGGTTATAGTAACTATCTCGGAGAAGTAGTTTGTTGTTTGTAATTTCACATAAGAGGTGTAATTGGTATTCGGCTGTAAATCGTTGATGTCAGCGGTGTTGTTGGCTGTTTTGTATATTGTGAAAACGGAACTTGGATTGGATAACTCGCTTGTTTCTATTATCCACAATTCGTATTCTGAGTTCTCCACTTGCCTCCATTCAAAATGTGCAGCAGTGCTAGAAATAGCGTATCCCTTGAAGTATGCGACTTCTGAACCAATTTTGTAGTCAGGAACAAACTCGTAAAACTCGGTTTCCCCGAATGTTGTAAAGCAAATTTCATTATCTCCATTCTTATCAAAATCGGCAATAACCACAGCGTTTGTATTATTCGCAGGATACGACCACATAGGCGAAAGTTGCTTGGTATCAGCATCCCACTTCAATACATACAAATTTGGGAATGTTGCAATTACTACTTCATCGCCAGCAATTCCATCTATATTACCAGTATGAACAGCGTTTCTCATAGGTGAATAATTTCGGACCCCCCAAATATCATCTTCAAATAATTTTGTGATGCCATTGTTATTGGCAGAGAAAACTTGGTATGTCCATAGTTCTGTTTTTCCAAGTATGCCCGATACATCATTGATTTTACCATAAGATAGATATATTATTTCATCCCTTCCATCATTATCAATATCTCCGGCTGTGATTGGTATTTGCGTAAATGTCTCTCTGTAATATGGATAATCCAACTTGTAGTAATCCTTTACAACGGCTTGGAATCCGCTAACATCAACGATGAGCAGATAATTATTTTGAGCGGTAGTTAGAGCAAGATAGTTTTTCCCATCGCTATAAAAATTTCCAACTGCAACACCATTTCGCAGTGCATATTTGCCGGTATCAATGCCATACATAAGGTCATTAATATTTGCTTGCAGGAGTAATTGATACTTATCAGCAACGTAAGAATAGATGTAGAACGAGTTCCAGTTGTCGCAAAATAGAATCTCGTCTTTGCCGTCTCCATCAAAATCAAATAGCCCTTCGCAATACATTGCATCGTAGTTGGAGGTAGAAAATATTTGGTTGCTAAACTGGGACTCCCCCGCTGCTTGCGGTTGATAAAGAGCACTGTTGCCATAGTATCCAGTCATTATTTCTAATATGCCATCTCCATTGGAATCGCCAATGCCTTGTGCGTATCCGTTAGATTGGCTGCTATCTACTGCTACTATTGCTGTATCATCTAATTTGTAAATGTATAACTTGCCTACATCATCAATACTAAATGGGCTTGCAAGTATTTCATTATCACCGAAAGTGGATTTGTATAAATAAGATGATGCAAATGAGTATGGCTTTTTAGTAAAGGTGTAGGAATCAAAATGGTCGGAGCGTCTTCTAAATTCAAATGGCTGGCGCGCTACCAATTCTGTAGTTGGCACGTATGCTTCTACATATCCTTCTATATCCGTATCTATGGGAATATTCTCAACGGCGAGTGAATGATTATCGGTTATGTATTCATTAGATATAACTGCGTGATAGTTTGTGTCAGCGGAATTTTTATCTTTGTAATATATTGTTGCGATGGTTGGAATATTTGTTTTTATATTGAACAAGGGAATACGATTGTCGTAATAATATGGCTGGTAAATTTCAAAATCTGTAATTTTAAGTAAAGTGGAATCCGTGCATAAGCCAATGTGAATTCGGTCTTCAAAGGTATTTCCATTTTTCAAATTAAGTGTTAAACTAATGGTGTATGTTTCAATTTTGTCTTTGAGTTGCTTATCAAACAATGCCGTAGCAAGATTACATAGATGTCCGTCAATGACTACCATTGACGATGGTGCAGAGATTGTATCCCAAGTTTTTCCATTTGCAGAAATTCGCACAAGCCACGTATCTATCAATGGAGTAGCCGTAGAGCCGGTAATAGTAATGGTATCGGTATGTGATAAATTTATGATGCTGTTGTGAAATGGTGTAGCGATTTCTATTTTTGTCTTTGCAATGTTCTGCAAAGCAGCATAAGCATTCACTATTCCGGCACCATATTCAGGTGTCCAACCGTTAGCAACTTGCGTTGCGGTATTTTGGATTATCCCTTTTATATCAGTTGGTGTGAGTGTTACATCTTTCTCTAAAAGCATTGCTACAACAGCGGAAACAATAGGAGCGGAAAAAGAAGTGCCATTGTTATATGTCCATTCATTGTTCAATGTGGCGACGTAGATATTTGCACCGGGGGCAGTTATTGTTAATCTATCGCCATAGTTAAAAATACGGCGTTGTTGTTGGTCGCATCCGCCAACGGAAATTACTTCTGGATAGTCGGATGGAAAGTGTGGCGTTGTCTTACCTTCATTGCCAGCAGAAGCAACAACAACGCAGTTCATAGCAAAAGCAAATTTAATTGCCGTATGCAAAAGCGGTGAGTCGTCATACTCGCCACTACTAAGATTTATTACATTTGCACCATTCAGAACAGCATATACAATAGCATTTGCTATATCTTTGCATTCGGAATTTCCAGATACATCGTGCGTCCGTAATGCCATAATTTTTGTATTTGGAGCAACACTTAGAACAACGCTTGCGACTTGTGTTCCGTGTCTATGCTCATCGTATGGGTCTGGGTCAGGAGTGCGAGTATCTCCTTGTATGATAACTGCTTTATTTATGAAATCATATCCAATTACATCATCTATATAGCCATTGCCATCATCGTCAATACCATTAATATCACCAAAGTCAAATATGCCATTGCCATTCAAATCTTCTAGTGGATTAACCCATAACTTGTTAGTAAATACGGAGTCGTTGTAATCAATACCGGTATCCAACACAGCAACGACAATACCATTTCCGGTTGCTAACTTCCAAGCATCCATTGCTTTAATTGTAGTGAGATACCAGCGTTTTGTATCAACTTGCGAAGTGGTCTTAGCTGTATCTATACTTAATATTGATGTCGGGATAGTGTGCTTGTGGTGTATGTGGGCTGGAACAATGTAATAGGATTGCAATTCGGAAAGCAGAAGTTGTGCTTGCGTAGGAATGTTTAGTTTGTCTAATTTTCTTGCATCAATTTTAACTACGGGTTCATAATTATCGCTAATATGCTCATTTGGGCTTAACTTAACAATGCAAACATCTGGTTTAGCAGATGCAGATAACATTGCAAGGAATAATAAAATTGAGAATATATGTGTAAGTATTTTTAGCATAATTGAAGTAAATATGTAAAAGCATTAAACCCCAAATATACAAAAATTGACATATAATATAGTTATAGATTTATAATTATGTGGTATATTACCAATCTTTAAATTTACATTTGTCGAACTAATTGGTGAATTAATGCCTGAGGTAGATAGCCGAGAGCATCTTGGAGTTGCTCCCATACCCAAACTATTACGTGAATTTTCTATACCTGCCGTTGTTGGATTGCTCGTCAATGGTATGTATAATATTGTGGATAGGATATTTGTAGGACAGGGAGTAGGCACATTAGGAATAGCTGGAATGACAGTTGGCTTTCCAATTATATTAATGACATTAGGACTTACTCTGCTAATAAGTGTAGGAGCAAATGTTACATTCGGTATTCGTCTTGGCGAGCGTAAATATGATGAAGCAGAAGAAATATTGGGCAATTCATTTGTAATGATGTTCATCGTTGCGGTGGTGGTTTCAATAATATGTCTCGTGTTCTTACATCCCATACTATCTATATTTGGAGCAAGTCCGGAGGTATTGCCTTACGCAGCGGATTATCTAAAAGTGATAATGATAGGTAATGTGTTTGGGACAATGGCACTCGGATTAAATAACTTAATGCGAACAGCAGGAGCGCCCAAGTTATCAATGCTCACACAGATAATAGGAAGTATAGTCAATGCAGGATTAGCCCCATTATTTATTTTCCAATTTAATATGGGCATAAAGGGGGCTGCTTATGCAACGATTATAGCACAGGGAATATCGGCAATTTGGTGCTTTGCGTATTTTGTGCTCAAGTCCAGTCCATACAGAATTAGACCAAAATATTTCAAACTCAAAGCAAAGTTAATCTCTGGAATGTGCAAATTAGGAATGGCACCATTCTCGATGCAAATATGTTCAAGTATAGTAAATGTAATATTGATAAAGATGCTGGCGTCTTATGGCGGAGATACTGCTATTTCTGTCATTGGCTTGCTCATTAGCATCAATTCCGTAGTTCTGTTTCCTATTATGGGAATCAGTCAAGGAATGCAACCGATAATAAGTTATAATTATGGCGCAAGGAATTTGGTGCGAATACTTAGAGCGTATAGGTTGGCATTATTAGTATCAACTATATATGTAACGCTGGGATTTTTGCTACTACAAATATTCCCGGCACAAGTAATTTCAGTATTTAATAGCAATGATGCTGAGTTGGTAAAGATGGGCGTGCATAGCATTAGAATATTCTCATTGTTCTTTCCAACAGTTGGCTTCCAAATTATGACTTCCATATTCTTTCAAGCAACAAATAGACCAACGCAATCAATCGTATTGGGTTTGTCGCGTCAGATAATATTTTTGCTACCACTTATATCAACTCTTCCATTCATATTTGGATTTGATGGCATCATATATTCATTTCCAATAGCGGATGTCCTGTCCACCGTTCTTACATTTATATTCATATCAAAGGAGATGAAAATATACAAAAGGCAGTTGCGTCCGTATAAGAGGTTTATTTATTAGGATTGGAATACGACCTACATCACTCTTCCTACAAGGAATGAGTAATTTTTTTTGAGCGATTAGTATTTCAGATGTATTTTAATTAGTTCGGATTGAGAAGCAGTTCTGACAGGTGGTCCCCAGCCACCAATACCGGATGATACAAAGAAATGCGTCATTGTTTTTTGCAGGTATCCGTGTGAAACTTCGTATATTTTGGCTGTGATGAGGTTTATCGGAAAGAATTGTCCGTTGTGCGTATGTCCGGATAATTGTAGTGATACACCGGCATCGACAGCGTTTTGCAAATCAAACGGTTGATGGTCTAATAGAATGATTGTCTTGGATTTGTCTAGCATTGATACAACATCTGCAAGTTCCTTTCTATTCTTATCGGTTCTGTCTTTTCTGCCAGCAACATAGAATTCGCCATTCACCAATATAGAAGAATCTTCTAATACATTGAAACCACATTGGCGATAGTATTCCATTGCTTCGTCCTTTTCTCCACCAATATACTCGTGGTTGCCAGATATAACGAATACACCGTATTTTGCTTTTATTTGTCTCAACTCTTCATCCATTTTTTGCTCCTTAATTGGATACATAGACATATCTTTAATATCTCCACATAGGCATACAATATCGGGCTCTTCGGCATTGATTGCATTCACAAACTTAGCGAGCGTCTGCTTATCAACCGTGTAGCCCAAGTGTAAATCACTAACTTGGACGATGTTAAGTTGTTTGGTCGGTTGCGAATTTAGCGAAATAGTTAGTTCCCTTACTTCTGTATTAAAGAAATTATATTGTCCGATACAATAGAGAATAGTGATGATGGCGAACATAGAGACGCACACAACAAATTTCACAAATTTGTAATTATCGGCAATTACTTGCGGTTGCCAATGAAATAGGTAGTCGGATAGGTGAACAATATCTATGAGGATAACTGCGAGCAAGGACATTACCAAATAGAATACCCAACTCGCACCAATATAATGGATTACAGAGGTCAGTTGGAATGGTAAATTTTGTCCGAATAATTGGCTAGCGATGTAGGACAAACTGAGTAGGATTAGTATAACTAAGACGGGGATTTTTGTAGTTGGAAAAATTTCTAATGCTCGCCATATATGTGAATAGACATAGTAGTGCAGCAATATATAGACAATGAAGATAAAAACGAATGGCATAATTGATTTCATATAAAATAGATTAATATATCGCAAAAATAATGAATATTTATTATATTTGATACCACTAACAATAATTTATACAATTTAATTGGAGAAAATAATGAAAATTTCAGGAAAAAACATATTGATTACAGGGGCATCATCAGGTATTGGCGAGGCGTGTGCTATTGCATTTGCGGAAGCGGGATGTAACCTCATTCTCACTGCTCGCCGTAAGAGCAGATTAGATGCTCTTGCAAAAGAACTAGCTGTTAAGCATTCTATACAGGTTCATACTATTGGACTTGATGTGCGTAATTATGCAGAAGTAGAGAATTCTCTCAACCACCTTCCATCTAATTTTCAAACAATAGACATACTTATCAATAATGCCGGAAAAGCACTCGGAGTAGAAAAACTGCAAGATGGTCTTTTGGAAAATTGGGAAGAGATGATAGATACCAATGTGAAAGGATTGCTTTATGTATCGCGAGTTGTGTTGCCGAAAATGCTTGAACGCAATGAAGGTATGGTTATCAACATTGGCTCTATTGCTGGTCACGAAGTGTATCCCGGTGGGAATGTATATTGTGCTACAAAGCACGCTGTAAAGGCGATTTCAAAGGGAATGATGATGGATGTAAATGGAACGAATATACGCATTACATCTATTGACCCAGGAATGGTGAATACCGAGTTTTCGTTAGTTCGCTACAAAGGCGATAATGAAAAGGCAAATGTAGTTTATAATGGTCTTGCTCCCCTACTTGGAGCGGATATAGCAGAGATAGCGCTCTTTGCAGCAACACGTCCAGCGAATGTAGATTTGCAGACGATAGTTGTTACTCCAACAGCACAAGCATCAGCATCTATCGTTAGTCGAAAGTAAGATGGAGAGCGAGTTAGGTGTTTGCTGCTTCAATTTCGTATGGGAAGCCATTTTTCTTGAGCCACGATTTAATTTGGTTGATATATTTATTTGGAGGTGGAGAGATAATTAAGAAATCTATGAAGTCCTTAGCCGCCTCTTCAAATTTATTTAGCGAGCGATATGCTAATGCCCTATTTAAGTATGCTTGTTGCAACTCTGGTTTAATTTCTAAAGCGGCTGTAAAGTCCTCAATCGCTTTATTTGTATATTTCATTTTCATAAACGCAATGCCACGCGAAATGTATGCTTGGTAGTACTTTGGATTAACCCCAATAGTTCGCGAGAAATATTTTATGGCTTCTTTGTAGTCCTCTAAGTTGGTGTAGCAAGCAGCAATAGAGAAATATACTGATTGGAATTTTGGGTCAATTTCAATGGCTTTCTGGTAATCCAGTATTGCTTCGTCATACTTACCAATATTGAATTCGGAGTTTGCTCTATTTAAGTATAAGCCGGCATCATCAGGGTCTAATGAAATTGCTTTAGAGTAATCTGCGATAGCAGCTTCAAAATTTTTTAATTGGAAATTGCAGTATGCCCTACTTACGTAACTTTTTTTATCCTCAATTTTCAGTTTAATCAATCTATCAATATCGTCGATGGCTTTTTCAAAATGCTTGAGTCGTATATCTAATATGGCTCGGTATTGGTATGCAAGTTTATTGGTTGGGTTGAGAGTTATTGTTCTATCAAAATCTAAGAGTGCTTCTTCCGTGTTTCCGGTGTTAGTTAGACATATTGCACGCGACAAGAATGCTCGCTCATTGTCAGGGTCAATGTTAATTGCTTTTCCAAAATCCACAATAGCATTTCCAAAATCCTTTTTCATAAAATGGGCATTTGCTCTATAGAAGTATGCAGATGCAGGAATATCCTCAAAGCCGATAGCGTAGGTTAAATCAGATATGGCATTGTCGTATTCTTTAAGTATGGAATAGCAATATCCACGCTTAGAGTAGATGTGTTTCAAATCAGGGTTAAGAATAATTGCCTTAGTTAAGTCCTCAATGGCAACTCTGTATTGTTTAAGTTCAAGATATGATAATCCGCGTTTGTAGTATGCAAATGAGAACTCAGGGGACAATGATATGGAACTATTGAAGTCGGCAATAGCATCACTAATTTTGTCCGTTTGCATATATACTTGTCCGCGTTTGAAATATGCGAAGCTTGCTTTAGTGTCTGCTTTAATGGCAGCAGAGTAGCATTCTAATGCTTTTTCGTAATTTCCATTTTTCTTAAATTCATCACCTTTGGACATTAAGGTTTTTGCTTCTTTTAATTTATCTGGTAATTGCATTGTTATTTGGTGTATAGTTTCATACATATAATTATCGGCAAATTACATTTTTTATGCAACTTATTTCCTACATTTTAGTATATTGTCAATAATTAGTAATACAAATATAGAAAAAAAAATGGACTTAACCGCAATACAGACAGCATTAACAAAAGAAGGAATAGATGGCTGGCTATTCTATGATTTTCATAATCGCGATGCTATCGCAGCACGGATATTGAATATGGATACGAAACGTTTTGCTTCACGTCGTTGGTTCTACTATATTCCTGCAAAGGGCGAGCCACAGAAACTCGTGCATAGTATTGAGCCGTGGCGTTGCGACCACTTACCGGGTAAGAAGAACATTTACTTACCTTGGCAACAGCAGCAGCAATCACTAAAAGACATTCTTTGTAATGCAAAAAAGGTTGCTATGCAATACTCCCCAAACAACGCAATACCTTATGTGTCTATCGTAGATGGTGGCACAATAGATTTGGTTAGAAGTTTTGGAGTGGAAGTTGTTACGAGTGCCAATCTTGTTAGCGTATTTGAATCGCATCTCTCTATGGATGACTATAAGAGCCATTGTAGAGCCGGTGAATCTATGCAATACATTAAGGATTCTGCCTTTGAGGAAATTGCACGCCGTATCAAATCGGGTAATAATCCTACAGAATATGAGATATATGAGTATATGATTGGCTTATACAAAGAGCAAAATATGGTATGCGAGGATGGTCCTATTGTTGCTGTAAATGAGCACGCTGCAGACCCACATTTCGAGCCGCAACAGAGTGATACTCGCAAAATACAAGAAGGCGATTTAGTGCTTATAGACCTTTGGGCGAAGAAAAATGAACCAGGTTCTATCTATTATGACATTACTTGGATGGGCTATGTTGGAACATCTATACCAGAAAAAATAGATGCAATTTTCCAAATAGCGCGCAGTGGTAGAGAGGCAGCCGTTGCATTGGTTAGAGAGCGTTTTGCAAAGAAGCAGGAAGTATGCGGTATGGAAGTTGATGATGCTTGTCGTAAGGTCATTACTGATGCTGGCTATGGTCAATATTTCATACATAGGACGGGGCATAATATTGGTGAGGAAGTTCATGGAAATGGTTGTCATATTGATAATTTGGAGACGAAGGATGAGCGTGTAATTATTCCAGGAACTTGCTTTTCAATAGAGCCGGGGATATATATGCCTGAGCAAAAAATTGGTTTTAGAACAGAAATAGATGTCTTTGTGACTGACGAATGCAAAGTAGAAATCTTTGGCAAGCAACAAGAGCAGATAATACCAATAATGAACTTATAGCAGATAAAGTGAGAGTTATCAATAAGTTAATAATATCACGGACGGATGGAATTGGCGATGTTGTTTTGACATTGCCTTTGCTGGGTGCAATCAAAAAGTTGCATCCATCTGTGCATATAGTTTTTCTTGGACGCAAATATACTTCGGATGTTATAAAAAAATGCGAATATGTGGATGAATTTATTGATTTTAATGAAATCGAGCGAGAAGTTTTATCTCAACAAATAGATAGTATTAAATCAATTCAAGCAGATGCGATATTTCATATATTTCCAAATAAGGATATAGCCCGTATTGCTAAGTATGCAGGAATGCCGCTGCGTGTAGGAACGAAAAGTCGTTGGTATCATTGGCTTTATTGCAATAAGTTGCTAAATATATCTCGTAAAAATTCTGTTTTGCACGAGGCGCAACTGAATTTGCTATTTACACAGGTATTTGAGAATCGTAAAGTGTATGAACTAATTGATATTCCATCATATTACGGATTTTCAAGAATAAATATTCACGCAAATTTACTCCAATATATTGATAATTCTAAATTTAATTTAATTATACATCCGAAATCAAAAGGTAGTAGCAGAGAATGGAATTTGGATAACTATAATGAATTGATACACTTACTTCCACAGGATAGATATAAAATATTCATTACTGGAACGGCAGCAGAAAAATCTATTATACAAAGTAAAGTTGCGATAAATCAGCCGAATGTTGTTGATTTAGTTGGAGATACTACACTTTCGGAATTGATTGAATTTATTAGTCATTGCGATGGGCTTGTTGCTACGAGCACTGGAACGCTACATATTGCGGCGATGGCTGGTATTCATACTATTGGGCTGTATCCGCCGATACGTCCTCTTTTTCCGCAACGCTGGGCTCCAATTGGAGTAAATGCAAGGTATTTGGTTAATGGTTCCGAAAAGTGTAACCTCTGCAAAAACAATAAGATATGCCATTGTATTAATTCAATTACTCCGACTGAGATAGCAAATGTATTGAATAATTTGAAAATAATACATAAATAACTATAAGTATATGAAATTACTATCGGTTGCGATAATTACTCTGAATGAGGAGAAGAATTTGGATAGGACGCTGGCATCTATTCATTCGCTTGCTGATGAGATAATTATTGTGGATAGCGGTTCTACAGATAAAACGCAAGAAGTCGCTGAAAAATATGGTGCTACGTTCATTAAGCAAGAATGGCTTGGTTATGGGAAACAACGAAATCTCGCATTTTCACACTGCACGGGTAAATGGATACTGTGTATAGATGCAGACGAAGTTGTTTCTGAAACGTTATATAACAATATAAATCAAATAATTAATTCTGATTTAGAAGAAAAAATATTTGAAATAAATCGTAAGGCATTTTGCTTCAACAAATTAATTAAATACGGCGATTGGGCAAATTCTTATGCAATACGCTTATTTCAAAGGGGATGCGGTTTATTTGATGAGAAAGAGGTTCACGAATCGTTTATAACTGATTGTAATATCCGTAAGTTAGACAAGAACTCATATTTATTACACTATTCATACAATAGTGTATTTGACTATTTGGAGCGATTTAACAAATATACTACTCTTAGTGCGAACGAGTTAGCAAAAAGTGGCAAGAATGCAAAAAATTCTAAAATGGTTTTTTCGCCCATATTTTCTTTTCTCAAGAGCTACATTTTCAAATTGGGCTTTTTGGATGGAGTTGTTGGCTTTGTGATTTCCGTTTTGAGTGCTATTTATCCGTTGGTGAAATATTTCAAATTGAGAGAAATACGACAGCAGAATTAGCAAAATTTTTCCACAACAGCCACAAAACACATAAAAATTGGTAATAATTAGTTATATTTAAAGTTCTTTTATTAAAATTATATTGATACAATGTCAAAAGATAATAAACATACCACCCAACGTAATGTTCCAAAACCGGTAGCGTCTCCTGCGGGCAAGCCACTGATACCAGAGAAATATCAAAATCCATTAGCAGTGCTATTGCTGGGTTTGCTGTTACTAATATTTTTTAGTTCGGCAATATTCAATGGAAGTTTCTATGGTTCGAGTGATGCTATAAGTGGTGCGAGCTTTGAGAAATATCTTGATGCACCGGGAGAATTTCCATTGTGGCAGCCGTATATTTTTGGTGGAATGCCAGGGTTTGGAGCGATGATGGGAGCAGCCGAACGTCATTGGGATATTACGGTTACGATTGTGCATTATGGTGGGCTGTTTTTGAAGACGATATTTAATAGCCAGACAGCCAATATGCTAATATGGTATATCATACTTGCGGCTGGAATGTATTATTTGATGCGGCAACACAAGCAAGGTAAATTGATTTCGTTCTTTGTGGCGGCTGCGATGGTGCTGGGAACAGGAGTTGCGATTTGGGTAATGATAGGACATAATTCTAAGCCGATGACCTTTGCAACGGTGCCGTGGATATTCTTTATGATGGAGAAAATTAAGGAACGTTGTTCGCTATTAAATATAGTGGTGCTTGCTATATTGATGCACATAATGCTTGCCGGTGGACACGTGCAAATGGAATTTTATGCAGGGTGCGCTGTTGCTATTTATTTAATTGTGGATTTGCTGACGTTGCTTGCAAAGAAGGAAAATTGGATGTCTGTGATTAAGTTAGTTGGCGTATTTGTTATTGCTACTGGTTTTGCTTTTCTGATGTCTGCGGATAGATATTTATCGGTATTGGAGTATAATACTTATTCTACACGCGGCTCAGCACCAATAACGGAGCGAGTTCATTCGGATAATAACGAGAAGTCAGTTAGCGGAAAACTAACGCAGAAAGATTACGAATATGCTACAATGTGGTCTAACTCGCCAGATGAGATGATAGATATGTTTAATCCATCGTATCATGGCTTTGGTAGAGTAAAGTATTCAGGGCAATTAACTGGGAATCAAGAGACACGCATTTCTACATATTGGGGGCAAAAGCCATTTGAAGATGCAACTCCGTATATGGGAGCAACGGTTCTCTTCCTTGCGTTAATTGGTATTGTTCGCTACTTTAAGAGTAATAGTTTTGTGATGGCGATGACCATTACAGCAGCATTTGGTTTGTTAATTTCCTTTGGATATACTTTTCCAATTTTGTATGATGTGTTTTTCTATCATTTCCCTAAGTTCAGCAGTTTTAGAGCGCCGTCAATGTCGCTTGTTCTATTGCACTTTACAATGCCAATATTAGCGGCATTTGGCTTATCTGCGTTGTGCGAAATGCGAGAGAAGTTTGGTAGTTATAAGCAGTTGCAGAAAGAAGATAAGTTGTCGGTAAATGTGTTCTTTATAGCGGTTGGTTTGTTCTTTATATGTGGATTAATCTTCGCAGCCGGATTTGAGAGTTCTTATATAAGCGATGTATCCAATTCACCATTACGTCAATATGGTGAGCAAGTGCTTCCAATGCTTACTCCTGTTATATATGACAATGCTGTAAGCGATTGGATGTTTATAGGTTTGCTTTGCTTGATAGTGGCAGGTCTTACTTACTTCTTCATAAATAGGAAGTTAACTTCGCAAAGTTTTATAATATGTGTAATATTGCTTATGGTGATAGATTTATGGCGAGTGTCAAATAGAGCAATGGACCCAGTAGATAAGCAGATGGAAGCAACACCATTTCCACGGACAGATATAATAGATTATATACAACAGGAGCAGAGAGAAACCGGCGAAAGATATAGAATTTGCGATATGTCATCACAAGTGGCGAATTCAGATGCATACTATTTCATAGAGAATGTGAATGGATATTTCCCAGCTAAGTTACGAGTATTCCAAGATATGATGGATGTATTGTGTGATGGCTCTACTTCAACAGTGACTAATCCTTTTATGTGGAATTTGATGAATGCTAAGTATATTATTACTTCGCAAAAACTAAGCGGTGGTATTGAGCCAATGTTCCAGTCGCAACAAAGCGGTGCATACGTGTATTATAATCCGTCTTACTGCAAGCGCGCATATTTTATTGATAGCGTGAAGGTTGCCGATGATTGGACTATATTGCAGAATATTAAGAAAAATGCGTATAATCCGAAGGTGGTAGCGTATGTTGAGAAGGAATTAGCAGCACAAGTTGTCCCAAGCCATAGTTATAGTGCGGAGATGCTGGAGATACAAAAATTGATACGCGAACGCGATTCCACAGTTGAATTTGATGATTCACTTAATGCTATACTAGGTGGCGATGCTAATGAATTTGCGCCAACGGTTAAGGTATCTGAATATAAGAATGAATATATAAAGATAGAAACAGAAAGCAATGCACAGCATTTGCTTGTGGTATCAGAAATGTATTATCCGATTGGCTGGAAAGCGTATATAGATGGGACAGAGACAGAAATCTATAAGACAAATTTCGCGTTCCGCTCTATTGTAGTTCCATCTGGCGAGCATAAAATAGAATTCAAATTCACTTCGGACAAATTTGAGTTGGGCAGAACTTTGAGTGCAGCGTTCAATATTGTTGTGATATTGGCACTTATTGTTGGAATATTGTTAGAACGCAAAAAGAAAAAAACAATAACGAATAATCAAACTAATTAAATATTAATTTAACTAAACAAAATAGGCGTATTTTTATGCAATCTAAAGATATAATATCAAATTTTCCGAATAATTTAGGAAAAACAAATTTTATCGGTAACCTAACATTGGAAACAATAAAAAATATTGATTCTGATTATATGTATTCTCAACTTACGGAATATTGGGATAACTTTTCAAGTGCAATCAATGAAGCCAATGCAATACGAGAGGATGCTGTGTTCTTTGATGCAGATACCGATATTCAACCCGATAAAATTCTTATTTTTGGGATTGGTGGTTCTGCTGTAAGTGGCGAAATTTATCGCTCTTATCTTAAGTATATATTAGCAGACAAATGCCCCATTATAGAAATATGCAGAGGCACTGAAATGCCGAATCGTATCACGCAGAACACACACGTCTATATTTGTTCATATTCTGGAAATACAGAAGAGACGTTGTCGGCTATGAGTAAGGTGGAGAAATTCACTACTAATATAATGGCAATTACCTCTGGGGGAACGCTTGCAGATATTTGCGAAGAAAGAAATTATCCGGTTCTGTTTATGCCAACGGATATGATGCCGAGATGTGCAATATACTATTCCCTATTTCGTTTAATTATCTCTACACTTAGAAAGTTCAATATTGATTGGCATACACATAGTTACATAACCAATTCCATAGAACACATATTGAAGGATAATGATAGGACCTTATGCGACTATTCCATATTG
This sequence comes from Ignavibacteria bacterium, assembly GCA_031261605.1. Taxonomy (GTDB): domain Bacteria; phylum Bacteroidota; class Ignavibacteria; order Kapaibacteriales; family UBA2268; genus WRLB01. The sequence goes on from JAISJI010000064.1 coordinate 29,311, forward strand.
GACGATAACAATATGGCGATAGCAATAGCTCGCATATTGCACAACAAAATTCCATTAATCTATACAGCGCAATGTAGATTAGAAGCGGTTAATTTACGTTGGAAGGCACAGATACAAGAAAACGCTAACCAATTATGCTTCGGCAACTTCTTCCCAGAGTTAAACCATAATGAAATCAATAGTTGGTGCTTTCCTGCCAATATGATTGATAAATTTGTTGTTGTTGTGATGAAAGACCCTGAGGATGATAAGGAATTGAATAATAGAATTGACAATAGTATGAAATTTCTGAAAGAAAAGGGAATAAGTGTGATTGAGATTCCGGCTCCGACAGGTGATTTATTTGAACGCATTATTAGGTTAATTTGTTTGGGCGATTGGGTAAGTTTCTATCTTGCAATAATGAATAACGTAGACCCAACTCCGATACCACTTATATCAGAATTAAAAAATAGGAAATAGCGTAAAAATATGAAATATATAATAACTACTATACTATTTATATGTATTAGCACTGCTCCGTTGTGCAATGTTGCGTTTTGCGAAAGTGGGCAAATGACAGATTCTATCGCAATACATAGCATAGATACGCTTAATAGAGATAGTGTTATTTATCAAATGGATACGCTACAACAAACTAAGTCGCTGTCTACTTGGGAGAAATACATAGAGCCAGCAATAGCAGTAGTATCAGCAGCATTAGTAACAATTCTATTTTTCACAGTAAGAAGTAAATAATGAACAATATCATCGGATTATATCACGAAAGACGCTTATTAGAGAAGGCAATATTAGATAATCGGCTTGCTGGAGCGTATTGCTTCCTTGGCATAGAAGGAGTTGGTAAAGACGCTATGGCTATTGAGGTAGCGAAGGTAACGAATTGCTATGAGCCAATAATTACTACCGAAGTAGATGAGCAGAATAATGAATACCAGAGTATAGCCGCTTGCGAGCATTGCAAAAGTTGCAAAATGGCAAATTCACTCTCACATCCAAATATCCAATTCATATACTCCATACCCGGTGGCGATAAACTTTCCGATGAGCAGCATAGTGCAATAAAAGAAGAGATAAAGTTAAAAGTGGAAGACAAATACCATAAAATGGTAATTCCCAATGCGAAATATATAAATATCCAGCAGATACGAGATATAAAAAAGCGTGCATCACTCAGCACAGTATCTTATGGAAGGCGTTTTATCATTATCTCTAATGGCGAGCAGATGAATACAGAGGCAGCCAATGCTTTTCTAAAAACATTGGAAGAGCCACAGCCAGACACTACCATTATCATTACCTCATCCAAGAAGGAACAACTTCTCCAAACCATACTATCGCGTTGCCAGCAGATATATTTTAGTCCAATTCCATTTGACGATATGGTTACCTATCTTTCGTCTAAGCATAACAAATCCAATGTAGAAGCACGTTTGATAGCAACTTTTGCACAGGGTTCAATTTCCAATGCACTAAATTTTTTTGATGATAGCATTAACTCAATGCGTTCGCAAGCAGTGGATACTCTTCGCTCTGCATTGCATCGGAAGGAATATAGAATTGAACTAACAAATGCCATAGATAACATATTGAAATCTAAGGATAAAAAGATGTTTGGGCTGTTTCTCAATCTGCTACTAATTTGGGTTAGGGATGTTTATTCAATAGCGGTTTTACGAAATACTGAACTTGTGATAAATTTGGATTTGGCTGAGCGTATGGTGAAGTTCCACAATGGTTATCCCGATGCGAATTTACTAAATGCTATTTCTAAGATAGAGCAAGCAATTGGTAGAATTGAGCGAAATGTAGACCCAAAGATGACATTTACTGCATTATTCATAGAATTACGACGTATTTTTTTGCAAATTGACTATTAAAATATGTGAGTAGAATAAAAAAGGAACAAGCGAAAAACTTGTTCCTTTTTTTATTGGATTATAGTTAATCTTAACGAATAACGGTTAATTTAGTATTATAGATACGCCCTTGTGCTTCAATTCTGACATAATACACGCCATTTGCTAACTCATTGGTATTAATAAGAATATTGTCATACTCGCCTTGCAATGATATGTGCATAACTTCGTTACCCATAGGATTAGTAACGCTAAGTTGTGGATTTACAAGCATTTCGCTAAATTTCACGGTTGCCTCATTAGTTGCTGGATTAGGCAATAGAAGTGGCTCGTTATTAGAATATAAGTCATTAATATCATTAGGGTTACTTGTATTTAGTAATTCTACATCATCAATGATAGCAGTAACGCCGTTGCTTGTGTTATTTGAATTGCATACGAAGCGTATTTTTAGATTGCTAAAATCCTCGCCAGATTGTTTAAGAGCGGTAAGATTAACGTATTCTCTTTCGTAAGTCCAGTTTTTAGGTTGTGTTCTCCCTCTGAAAGATTGTGCAAGTCGCCAAGTGCCTCCGCCATCAAAACTTACTTCTATACTTAAGCCATTGTAATTGGTATTGATTCTATTAACAAGGTATTTGTAGTAAGTAAGGAAAAGATGTTCAGCATTAGGAAATGACATAATGTGGCTCTCTAATTTAGAAGTATCTACTAAACCATTTGGCATAATATTAGTGCCTTGCAGAGCAGCGGAAGTTTGTGTTGTCCAGCATTTTTGTCCCTTGTAGGTGTAGTTGTATCCCGGAGAATATAGCACAGCCCCCCACGGCTTTTGGTCTTGTATTGATACTAAGTCAGGGGCTTGTAACGACCAACCATTTTCTGCTTTTTGTGAATTTACAACACTCCAGCCATCAGCAGTTTCGCAAGTGTTTTTGTATAGTGAGGTATAGCCGACAAAGCAGAAATAATCTCTATTTATACGAATTAATTCACCGGAGAATGGATTTTTGCAAGTAAAGTAGTAGAATAGGCGTGTAGCATCGCTCTGTGCAGGTATGGAACCGGTGTATGTGATGCCTGTTGAGCCAACTTGCTTCGTTAGCAATACTCTTTGTGGCTCCCAACTCCAGTTGGTATAATAGTTTATGTAAAATTCTTCTATATCTTTTGGAGCAGCTATATCTTCCAAAGTGCAAGAGATAGCAATAGGTTCTGTAGTGCTTGGTTGGTCTTCTACATTGGTATGACGGAAGCGATTTTGTATTACTAAATCGTAGCCAATCTTATGTTTAGTGAAAGCAGCATTGATAGCGTCAAAATTATGTTCAAACTCTTTTTCAGTATCTGTGTCTCTCCAATCCTCATTTGCTTTAACTAATGCTTCGAACCAATTAGCAAATACTTCATCTAAAGTATTTCCATCTGGTGTCCAACTTTTAGCAAAATGGACAGTGGATTTGGCTTCATCAAAATCTACAAGTTTGCGGTAATCCCAGAATGCTCCGGATAGGATACGGGAATCATCATGGACTTCTCCATTTAAGCTATCGGGAAATACGACCTTATTGTCCAGATTGCGTGGTAAGCCCATATTTATTGAATATCCGGTTCTAAAATCAGGTTTAAATATATCAGGGTCATCTATAATGTAGCCAGCTGTAATATCAGCATTTGCTTCATTTGCTGTTCCATTTTGCATTCCGCTTGGTTTGCCGCAAGCCCTATATTTTGCATATACCATAGAATGTCCATATTCATGGTATGCAGTCGGTGCAGATTTTGCAAAGAAGACATTAATGTGGTTTGCAAATAAGAATGTAAGTTTAGATTCACCAGAAGCATACGCATTAAATGGATAGGCCATTGAAGTAAGCGATGCTGCGGCTGGGAGCAATTGCACATAGACACTGAACATACCATTTACATCACCGGCAACTCCACCAAATGCAGGGTCTATGATTTTGTAATAGTTATTTACGATAGATACAGAATTATATATGGTTCTGAATACTTCATCATAATTATTGCTATCCAACATATCAATGCCATCGGAAGAAATTGTGCCCGTATATGAATATTCATTTGTAGAAGAAGTAGCGGGATAGTTTACACTATACATACGCATATTGTATCCACGTAAGTTAGTTGTAAATGAGCCACCTACAGCGTCATCAGGAAAATTGTTGATAGTGCCAGAGTTATTTGCTTGGTAGTCCTTGCCATTATAAGTAATGCTGATATTGCGTAAAGGTGCTACAATTAATGGGTTATTTGCATCTCCATCATATTGTTTAGCATTGATTTTAGCGGCAACATTACTAACTAAATTACGTCTTTCCAATAACTTGCCATTTGAGGCATCCACAACGGCTGAATAATATTTATCCAATTGCGAGGTAAAAGTGCATTCGTAAGCAGGGGTATAGTTGTATTTACCATTTTCGAAATAAGGGAATATGAACGGCTGTTCCTTGGTGACGATGTCATATTCCCCAGTTAAACCATAAGTAGCAGCATTTTCAATGGCTTGGAGTGATACTTGTGGCTTAGAGTGATTTAATTCAATGTCATCGTAATAAGTTGAATTGAATGAATATAGCGTGCCATCTGGCTTAACATACATCTGCACCAAACTATTCCTAACTTCATAATTATCATACTTTTGCATAAAAACAACTAGTATGGACTTTGATAACGGAACTACGTTGTATAGATATAGGTTATCTGTATTAATACCAAGTAGTTGGGTATTTTTTTTGAGAAAAGCGAGGCATTCATCAGCGGCATTTTCCGTAGTGATGTTTCGGCTATTCAGATATGCACACCGCTCATTATTTGTCGCAAGTGCATAAATATTGCGTGTATAGCGGGCATTCAGTTCGGCAATTGCAGGATTTCCAGCGGAACTTAGTATGTCACTATTGCTCAGCACAACGCCATCCGATTGGATGCTTGGTGCTGCAACACCGACATAGAATGCAGTAAATAGTAGTAATGTGGTAATTGTTTTTTGAAATTTCATTACATTTCCTTTTTTTATTTAGACAAGTATTAGTTTCTATTTATAAGCAACTTAGTTGCTATTTTATTTTCTGATGTTTCTAAATTTATGAAATACACGCCAAGAGGTAATTTATCTGTTGATATGCCAATTTCGTAGTTTCCGGATTGCAGATAACCGTTGTGTAAAGTGCCTATTAGAGTGCCGATTTCGCTATATAGTTTAATTGCGACTAATGAATTTTCATTAATATTAAACTTATATACAACATTTTCACTTACTGGATTTGGCGTTACTATTGGTGAGAACCAACCGCCATTTGTGGAGTCAGCAATTGCTCTGATTGGAGTATTGCATAAGCCAGTGAAATCTAAAGTATCTGCTGTGGGTTCGGCATTCAATATTAGCGTATAATTATAGCAACTATTACTTACGAATAATGTATCGGTATCAAATATTGCTTTCTTATGCTTTGCGTGTGGTGTATATGCTATTTTTATATACGCGGAATCCGCCACTGGTATTTTAATAGGAAACTGGGATTTAGGTATAGTAAAGAGTATATTTTGCGATAGAAGGAAGTTATCGTTAGTTATGTTTAGTGGCACATCGCCAGTATTCACTATGTTTAGCAATGCGGTATGTTGTTTAGCAATATTGCATTGTCCGAAATCTATTATATTTTCCTCATTTACATTAGAAAAATCAAATGCAAGGGTGTGTATTGTATCGGACAAGACGGTTGTATCTCCATATAAATCTATGATTTGCACAGTAAAATATGCTAATAGAGGATATTCTTTCTTTGTGATATTAAGGCGAAGTTTCAAATTAGTAATTGTGTCTTCGGTTATGATGCAATTTACACTTTCCAATATTTCATAACTTACAATGCCGGAGTTGTATGTTTGGTTATATGCGAAAGTCGCTTGTCTATAGCAACTATCCACATTAAGCGTTATTCTGCCGTGTTCTAAGTCCCTGAAACTCATACCCCCAAGATAAGCGTATGATACAGCGGAGCCGTAGCCATATATTTGGACGGATATTGGGTCTTTGCAAGATATATTATGACCTCCCCAAGTTGATTTTAGTTCTATGTAGGAGCATCCGCTATTGGGAATAGGAATAAATTTTGAGGCATCCAGCAATTTACCATCTACATACACTTCTCCTATATCTTCATCTGGTGCAATTATTGTAAGGAATTGGTCTACTAAATGGTTGGATCCGTTTATAAGAATTTGTGGATTGACTACGTTGTAATCAGTTTTGTATTGTTCTATTGGTGGCACGATTATCATAGATGGGTCACCATATCCATATGCAGCAGAGGAAGTTGAAGTTGGCTGTTCTGTCCTAATATATTGTGCGACTAATATTGGATTGTTGGATGATACAATACCTGCTTTTAACTTTCCAGCATAGAACTTTCCTTTCTGCAATGTATCTACCGGGATGCGATTTATCATTACGATTGTGCTGTCCTTGCACGCTAACACTCTAAATTCATCATCAAGGTCGTTGTATTCATTATAATAGGTGGAACGAGCGAATGGCGTTAGTATAGCGTTCTTTCCCCAAGCGTGAACAGGAATAATCTGCTCTATAAGGCAGTCGCGAGAGCCATAAGGATAAATAGCATTTTCTATTGGGATTTCGGTTCGCTGGTGTCCCCCAAATACAGCAATTTCCTTATCTGCAATGATGTGGCTACCGGATAAATCGCCATTTCTATTGGATTTTAGGTCCATATCTGCTTGCACTAAATATGCTTCGCCTTTGTTTAGCGTTATGGTTTTCTCTACTATGCCGTATCGTCTTGTAGGGCAAGATGGTGTCACCCTTACCGTTGTTCCATCATTTACCGCTACAATAGCAAATTGAGATGGTGTAGAGTTAATTCCTAATGAATCAGGTGCAAATTGGTAATTAGGATAAGCATTAGACGGATAAGATAGCGCATAATATTCCAAACCCAGCGCTGGCGTAGGTAGGACGATAAAAGCATCCGCTGACTTCTCGGCATAATCAAAAGCATACACGGTGGATTTCTCATCTGTAACGATATGTATTACCTTCTTTGATGCAACTTCACAATCGGAATTTGTTAGTGAGAAATTAGAATGCCCGGCTGCCATTTGGTTGTAGCCCTGCAATGCTACTCTATAATACCATAAAGATTTCTTATATATTTGATTTGGTTGTGTTATCTCAAAATTTATAGTTTTCGGAGTTATGGAGGTTGGCGAAATTTCGTAATAGTAGATTACACCTTTAGTTGGATATTTAGATGTAACGAATATATACAATGAATCTCTATAATAGGGATTATTCTGATGGAAGTTCGGCATAAATGTAAACCAGAAATCCGTTCCTTCGCTTTCGTATTGCGTTGGCTCGTCTGCATATATGAAGTATGTGTCAAACACAAACGCACTAACAGAGAATAGCAATATTATTAGCAACTTTTTCATAATTTACTCCCAATACTATTTTATAATTACATAATATAAGAAAATTTTTGTAATAAAATACTATAATGCTTTTTATTTTTATTTAAATTACAAATATTTTGTTAAGTTATACAATAATATCAATATTTTTTTGTAAATTGAGAGCGAGTATATACAAAAAAAATTATATAAACAATATATTAATCATAATTTTGGAGAATTAAATGTCAAATCCATTATCAAACTTAGAACCTAAATCTGTATTTCATTGGTTTGGGGAATTAGAAAAGTATCCACGCCCCAGTAAGAAAGAAACCAAAGCCGTTGCTTTCATTGAGAAATGGGCATCGGAACACCACATCGCCTTACGTAAAGATAAGCGTGGTAACCTATTACTTAGCAAACCTGCGACGCAAGGAATGCAAAACAAGCAGTCCGTTTGCTTGCAAGGGCACATAGATATGGTTTGTGTTGCCGAAAAAGGTCATAAAATAGATTTTGATAAAGACCCAATTGATGTATATGTAGATGGCGACTGGATTAAGGCACGCGGCACTACTCTCGGTGGAGATGATGGCATCGCTGTCGCTATGGGAATGGCTTTATTAGCATCAACCGATATAGCACATCCAGACCTTGAACTACTACTTACATTGGATGAAGAGACCGGTCTAACTGGTGCATCCGGCTTGGGAACTGATTTAATTAAATCTAAGCTACTCATCAACATAGATTCAGAGGATGAGGGCATCTTTACTATCGGCTGTGCTGGTGGTATGAATACGATAGCACACTATCCCTATGAACGCAGAATTGTTCCGCAAAACAATGTCGGCTTCATACTTGAAGTGACTGGCTTAAAAGGAGGCCACTCCGGTATTGAAATCAATGCTGGTAGAGCCAATGCCAACAAGATACTTACGCGATTACTCTGGGTCGCAACAGAGAAGTTCAAAGTATTTCTTCAATCTTTTGATGGTGGCTCAAAGCACAACGCCATCCCATCCGAAGCACGTGCAATACTCGCCGTTCCTACTCGCAAAGTAGATGGATTAAAGAAGTATGTTGAGACAATGAATGATATTATAAAGAAAGAGTATGCAGTTGTTGAACCTGACCTACGCATTCATCTTACCACAACTGCTGTTCCTAAATACGCATTGTCAAAGACCATCCAAAAGAAGATGCTTGCATCATTCTGCGTAGTGCCACACGGCGTTTTGCGTATGAGCGCAAATCCAGATACAAAGGAACTTGTGCAATCTTCCACTAATTTTGCTATTGTTGAAACAATCAGCGACAAAGAGATTATGGTTCTCACAAGCCAGCGTAGTAGCGTTGGAACAGAGAAGTTGGATATTGTTGAAATGGTTAAGACAGCGTTCTTACTCGGAGGAGCAAAAGTTGAAACTACCGATGGCTATCCTGCTTGGGAGCCACGCGATAAATCTCCTTTGCAAGACCTTGTTAAATCGGTATACAAAAAAGTATCAGGCAAGGAAGCCATTATTGATACGATTCACGCTGGCTTAGAATGCGGACTTATCGGAGATAAATATGAAGGAATGGATATGATTTCTATCGGACCGGATTTAAAAGATGTCCATTCTCCAGACGAAAAATTGTCTATCAGTTCCACAAAACGCACTTGGGAATTCTTAGTGGAATTGTTAAAGCATATTCCGAACAAATAAAGAATTGCATTTATGCAATGCAAGAATCATAGGGGCAGGTTTTAGACCTGCCTTTATGGTGTTGTGCCACTCTCCATTTTATTTTATCAATTATTGTATTAACCAATTATGCCAAAATTTTTAAGAACGGATGATTTGAATTTAGAAATTAGAAATATTATAGAAAATGCCAATAATGAAATAATTCTAATTTCTCCATACATAAGTTTGAGCGAACGCCTCAAACTTGCACTAAAAAAGCAAATCACAAATGAAAAGCTCAAAATAATATTAGTGTATGGTAAAAATCCGTATAACCAAGAAAGAAGTTTTAATAATGATGATTATGATTTTCTACAGAATTTTCCAAATATTGAAATTAGATACTTAAAGAACTTGCACGCTAAATACTATGCAAATGAACAGCGTTCTATTATTACTTCTATGAATCTATATGAATATTCGCAAGCATTTAATTTTGAGGCGGGAATACTAATTGATAATACTGCGGCGGATGGTTTTACAAATGATGTCCGTTCGTTTTTCACAAGAATCATTGATACATCGGAAGTTGAGATTTGCAATACTATCAATATCGTCAATACGACTATAGAGGCAACAATTGGATATTGCATTAGCACTAGACAACCAATTCCTTTCAATATAGATATGCCATTCTCTGACGAAGCATATAAAAAGTGGTTGGAATTAGAAGAGGTAGACCACCCAGAAAATTTTTGTCATTTTACTGGCGAACAATCCAACGGCGAAACATCAATGCGCAGACCGATATTAAACAAATACTACTATAAAGCAAAGAAAAAGTATAATTTATGAATTAATTTTATGGAATGTATTTATATACCAATGCTGTCTTTTCAAACACAGCACTACCCTATTCCTCCTGCTGAGTGTCAGCATCTTAAAGCATTGAGAATACAAACAGGAACGCAGATGCAAATAACTAATGGGAATGGACTTTCGGCTATTGCTGTGATAGAGCGTATCTCTAAAACGGAGTATAATGCTGATGTTATTGAGTTTATGCGTAATTTTGGCGAGTTGGATTGTAAAATTGGGCTTGCTATTGGTATTTTGGATAACAAAGATAGGTTGGAATTTGCCGTTGAGAAGAGTGTGGAACTCGGTGTTAGTGAAATATTTCTGCTCACTACTGATTACACGCAACAGATGCATATTAATTTAGAGCGGTTAGTTGGAAAAGCGATTGCTGCGGTAAAGCAATGCAAGCGTTCGGTGCTTCCGATTATCCATCCACCGATTAAATTGTCAGAATTGCTAAATGCGAATGATTACGAGAGTATTGTTTTATGTGATGAAAAAGGCGTCCGACCTGCGAAAGTAGAGAATAGCAGTAGTATATTAGTATTTATTGGTGCAGAAGGCGGATTTAGCAATGCAGAACTGGATTTATTTCCAGCAAACACGCTCAAATGGAATCTCGGCAATCGGCGGTTGCGTGCAGAGACCGCTGCGATAGTCGCATTAGGTTATTTAAGCGGTCTATAATTCTATTTAACAATGATTTTACCAGCGGCGGCTTTGATTTTCGTCATTTTTATATCTGCTTTCATTGGCTCTTTCGTGATTAGCGTAACGCTTTCCATATAATTCACTTCCTTTTGTAATATTCTATTTCGTAAGTCAATACCTACTTTATTATTAGCAAACAAATCGCCTTCCCCAGATATAATATACACTGGATTAGCACCTCTTTTGTATAATTTAAGCAAGACCGATACCGGCAAATTGCTTCTGCCATTTTCATAATTACCTAATTGCTCGCGTGTAATATCAAGCAGATGCGAAAATTGCTCTGACGTGAGTTTCATTCCTTCATTAAACACACATCTGAATGCCTTAACACGTAACCCAATTAAGCTATTTAAGTCATTATTGTCATCTATTGGATACATATTTATTTACTCCAAATTATTTAATAAATCATTGATTTGGATAAGTTTCTGCTCTTTTTCCTCTGCCATATATTTAATCGTAACAGCATTTTTATTCGCTTCATCATCTCCAATAATCAACGCATAACGAACACCAAGTTTATTTGCTTCTCGGAGTTGTGCTTTTAGCGAGCGTCTATTTAGTTCTACAATGCAAGTGTGGCTATCTACAAGTAAATTATGCACTTGCATCGCCAATTCAATATGTTTAGCATCCGTTGGGATAACCATTGCATCCACTTGATATTGCTTATTCATATCGCCATTTAATTGCTCTAATATAAGCAACAAGCGTTCCATTCCCATTGCAAAGCCAACGGCTGGCGTATCTTTTCCGCCGAGTTCTGTAAATAACCCATTGTATCTACCACCTCCGCCGAAAGCATCTTGCGAGCCAAGATGTGTGCTTTGGAATTCAAAAACGGTGTGTGAATAATAATCTAAACCACGCACAAGTAGCGGATTTATATCATACTTAATGCCAACGGAATCAAGCAATGATTTAACAGTATTGAAATGTAATTGGCTCTCTTCATCAAGAAAATCAAGAATAATTGGAGCGTTCTTAACGATGTCTATATCATTCGTTGCTTTGCTATCAAGAATACGTAATGGGTTTATATCCAATCTGTTACGGCTATCTTCCGATAAACCATCTTTATTCGCAGTAAGGAAAGCGACAAGTGCCGTTTTATAATTCTTACGCGATTCCTCATTCCCAATTGAATTAAGAAGCAAGCGGTAATCATTGATTTTCAGACGCTTAATAAAATTTATCGCAAGCATAATTACTTCGGCATCGCTCTCCGGATATGGAGAATTAATACATTCAATACCAAATTGATGGAATTGGCGTAATCTTCCCTTTTGGGGACGCTCATATCGGAAATATTGACCAATGTAATAGAGACGAGTAACCGGATTTTCTTGCAGCAAATTGTTCTGTATTACTGAACGAACAAGCGCCGCGGTTTGCTCTGGACGTAGCGTAAGTGATTCATTACCCTTATCGTTGAAGGTATACATTTCCTTATTAACGATGTCTGTTCCATCGCCAACACCACGTGAAAAGACCTCTGTTTTCTCAAAAATTGGCGTTCGTAATTCACGATAGCCAAAGGAGCTAGAGATTTCTCTCGCAGTGGCTTCTAAAATCTGCCATTTATGCGATTCATTTGGTAGAATATCTTTTGTTCCGCGTATTGATTGTATTGCATTCATAATTTATTTCCTTTATATCGTATTAATTTATTCCAAATATAATCATTTTTATCCACATAAAAAAATAGGGAATAACTTAACGCTATTCCCTATTTCTTAATTAACACCAATTAATGACTATTCGTCATCGTCTTCTGGCATTTGGATTACTGTAATGAAGTTTGTATTATAGTTCAAATACTTCTTTGCTGTTTCTACCATATCCTTAGTAGTGAGTTTATCTACTTTGGATTTATAATCCTTTAGGAATGCGAGGTCGCGTCCTGTTTGGTCAAAATTGGTAATTGTGCCAAGCCAATAGCTATTATCCTGTGAATTTACTTCGTCGTCTTTCTTCATCATTTCCTTTGCTTTTGTTAGGTCTTCGGCAGTTATATTCTTTTGGAGTTCTGCAAATACTTCCTTTGTTGCTTCTATTAATTCTTGTGCTCTTGCTGGGTCGCAGGAATATGTAACGAATGCTCTAACATATTTACGCGGGAAGTAGCCGGTTGTAAGACGTCCGTATGGTGAATAAACACCACCTTTATCCTCGCGTAATGACTCTCTAATTTTAATAGTTGCAATTTCACTAAGTGCATTAATTTTCAACTTCTCTTCTGATGAGAATGTTGGGAAATCATTATCTATATAGATGCCTACTTGTGCCTTTGGCTCAATACCACGTTTTACAATCTTATTTACGACACCTGGCATTGGTTTCATACCGAGGTCTTTTCCCTTTTCCTTCTTGTTAGTAGCAGGAAGTGAAGCGATATATTGCTCTAAATATGCTTTGAATTGAGCGTCAATCTTAAATGCTCCAACAAATACAAATGTAAAGTTAGAAGCATCAGCAAAGCGTTCTTTGTAAATAGCGAATGCTCTATCTTGGCTCATTGCATCAACTTCATCTCGTGTAATTGTTTTAGAGCGAACATTGTAGCCAGAAAGAACTGCATTTAATGTATCTCTATAAGCACTCATTGGGTCATTATCACGACCTCTTAACACTTCTATTGTCTTTGCTTTCCATGAATCAAAAGCATCATTGTCTTTGCGTGGCTGAGTAAATTGCATATTGAGCAATTGGAAGAATATCTCTGCATCCTTTGGTGTAAGTGAGCCCTGCATACCTTGCTCGTAAGAAGCAACATAAGGAGATAGACGTATCATCTTGCTTTGTAATAACTTACCTAATTTTATTGCTGAAAATTCGCCAAGTCCATTGTTATCTACAATTTCATCTGCACTACTTGCAACTTGGTATTCTGCATCTGGATAGAGTGATGAACCACCATCTGCCCAGCATTGGAATAGTATTTGGTCATTTTTGAAATCAGTCGGTTTGAGTAAAACTCTTGCACCATTAGATAATTTCATTTCTGTAATGTCAAAGTTTGGCAACTTCTTCTCAGAAGTAATTTTTCCAGGTTTTGGCAATTCTTTCATTAATTTTGCGTCGCCAAGGTCATCTACGTAAGCATCATATTTTGCTGTTTCTGCTTTCTTAAAGATAGCAAGGATGTCTGCTTCGGTTGGTTTTTCTGTGCTATTTTCTGGCAATGATACTTGGAATATTACGTTTTCTGGTGTAATATTTTCTGCTACCATCTTATTAACTTCTTCAATAGTAATGGTTTGCAGATACTCTTTGGCTATTTCGTATTCTACTTCAATTCCCGGAGCGGACTCTTTACCTTCAAAATATGAAGCCAATTCTCTTACATAGCCGTAGTTCTCTGATTTGTCCCTTTCGTTATACGATTTCTCATAAGAAGCGAGAATTGACTCTTTAGCACGTTCTAATTCCGTTGGAGTGAAGCCGTGTTGGTCTATTCTAAACATTTCTGCTAATCCACGTTCCAAACCCGCTGAAAAGCCATCGTTATTTGGAATAACCGTTAGCATAAAGCAATGCAAATCGCCAACGAAATTACCCATTCCACCTTGTGCCATCAAAAATGGTGGCTTTGGCTCTTGAGTTATCTCTTGCAAACGCATAATGAACATTGTTTCAAATAACCTCTCTTTAAGTCCATCCCTATATGCACCATAAGTGGTTTGGTCTTTCTCGTGATGTTTTATAAACAAAGTTGCATTTGAATAAGGCAACTCTTTGTCATAAGCTATTGAAATAATTGGCTCTTTATTATCCGGTATTTCCATCTTAACACGTGGCTTAGGACTCCCTTTACCTTGGAATTTGAAGCCATCAAAGTGCTTTTTGATAAGTGGTACCATTTCTTTAGCGTTGAAATCACCAACTAAGATAACTGCTGTAAGTTCTGGTCTAAACCAATCTGTGTAATAATCAACAAATGCTTGGCGTTGCGCTGTTTTAATCACTTCTGTAAGACCAATCGGCATACGAACTGCGTATTGGGAGCCAGCAAGCATACGTGGTAAGTGCTTATTACTCAATCTTCCTTGTGCATTTGCGTCTCTCATACGCTCTTCTTCTAAGATTACACCACGCTCTTTCTCAATTTCCAAGGAATCAAAAGAAACGTTCATAGCCCAATCTTCAAGCACTTGGAGACCATTATCCATCATACCGGGAACGTCTGTTGGAAGAGTTAGCGTGTAAGTTATTTCATCAAATGATGTATGAGCATTGATGTCTGCACCAAAGCGAACTCCGGTGGATTCAAGGAATTTCAATAGTGAATCCTTTGGGAAATGCTTAGTTCCATTGAAGCACATATGTTCTATAAAATGTGCTAAACCGCGTTGATACTCTTCTTCCTGAACAGAGCCAACTTTGAATTTGACCCATACTTCGGCGCGATTTTCTGGCTTCTTATTTTCCAGCACATAGTAAGTAAGACCATTATCCAATTTTCCGGTTATTACCTTTGGATTTAGTGGGATACGGTCGTTTAAGTTTTTTGACTGAGCATTTACTGCTACACTCATTGTAATGGATGCACCAATAAATGCACACATTAAGACGGCTAATGACAATAGTTTTTTCATTATGATACCTATTTTATAATTTAAAAATTAGTTTATGTAAATTAATAACATACAACTTACTACTTTTTATTAATAATTCCAAATTTTTATTATGCACACATATTTTTTTATTTCAAATAATTTTGTTTTAGAGAAAAATTTGTATATTTACGCTATGTTATGGCAACATTTTTTTTTGAATTACTTCTATGAATAGAAAGTTATCACTACATCATTTCAACCAACACAGGTGCCGCGATGTCATATATTGCGGTGCTGTCTGCCGATGGATAGCACTGTAAATACTGCTGTCACAGCGATACTGTGGTTTGTTTGAGTATCATACAGCACCGCCCCACCCCACCAAATGAGGTCTCGTATAACGCTTCCACTCTTGTAAAAATTGGGCGACTATTGTCGCACTCACACTACATAAGCAAGCGTTTGGCTTTTAATTCAGCCGGCACTCCGTGCCAAAAATTAAACAAAAATTCTATTAATTAATTAAGGAGTAAATAATGAATCACAAATTCATAACCCCTCTCGCTATCAAAATGATGATAGCTGTCAGCATAATAGTGCTGACCTCAAACGTGGCAACTGCATTTGATTGCACCGATTGCCCACCACTCCCAAGTTGTGCACAATGGGACACTTGCGTTAAAGACGCCAAAATATATTTTATAGGCAATAACTGCTATCTTACTTATAGTTATTGTGCCTATATAGACACTGGCTTCGCAATGCACATCTACATACCAGAAATTGCTGGTAGTTACAACGACTGCGTAGATACTTTGGACTTGCAGTATAACTATAAATACTACTTCGATAAGTGTATTGAAGATGTTTTATCGCAGATTGACACATCAGAATCAGGAAGGTTTATAATTCCACCATGCTATTGGGGAAAGAACTACATTGTTCATTGCGGACATCCAAGTTGTATGACTGAACCATACACCGTAGAAATACATCCAGAACTAGGGCCATGGGTTGATACGAATGTCGGCACTGGCGAACTAATAATAGACCCATCAGAAACAACACCAATGCCAATAACTACTACTATCACAACTACTACAGAAAACGAAAATGCGAATACTGGCGAACTAAATTACGAACAAACAGATGGCGCAGAAGAATTCGGAGATATTCCTATTGGCAACCAGTGGGATAGCGTTACTACTTGGGAGACGCGCATAAGCCCTTGCGGAACAATAGAACCAGAGGATATTTGCTGGCAAAAGAAATATTATTGCTGGGTACCGGACGAATCTGCTCCTGGACCAGACCACCACAGAACAATCATAGAAGACGGACCGATAGAGCAAATAGGCAGGTCATCGTGTCCGCCCGAGGGTGGAAGAATGGTATTTACAAAACGTGACGGTGGATTTGGCGGCGGAACATACGCACCGGTATGGGTAGAGTGCCATTATATGTGTATTCAAGGAAACAATTAAAGGAGATACTACAATGACAAAGATAAAAATAAACAACATTTCATTCCTCCTATTACTTTTTGTAATAGGAGGAAGTGCTACAAATATATATGCACAAAACCCAAATGCCTTCTATAAATTATTCGGTGATAAAAACGTATATTACTTCAGACAATCTGTAGTGCTATCGCCATCTGCTATGTTAGTATCTGGCAGTGGATTTAGCTCCGCTCAAATATTAATAAACACCGACCACTCCTATTTAGAACTAAACCCTACAAACACTGATTACAATATTCCAAATTACTACACAATTAATGTCACATCGGAAAAATACACAAGAAATGATACTATTTACTTTATTGATACTTATGATACTGTTTTAGTAGTACCTACGAGTAACATTATGCGTGATGGGAAAAAATATAAAGATAATGAATATGCGATTAACATATATAATGGACTTGCACATATAAATTATGACCAGGAAACTAATAAAATTACATACAATAATTACTTTCCGTATTCTCGCATTAAAGGCACTAGTTGGTATAGTGCCCCACCTGTTGATAGCATTTTAGAGGGTGCAACACCGACTGTTGCTGGATTTTGTTTTGATAACGAAAGAGAGTATGTATATGCTTTTTTGGGGTTATGTATATCAAAAATGAAAGCCGACAAGGTGGATTCATTTCTTAAAGTATATTGTCCTCCAGATAATGCTTACCTAGGACCCTATTCGACTACATACTGCGATTTTATGGAAGTAGATAATGAAGGAAAAATCTGGTATGCTGCTGGAGCGTGGGGAAATATAATTGCTTACTTTGATACTAAAACAGAAGAATTTACAACATATATTGATACAGCAATAACTCTTTCAATGCCTGCTGACTCTTTTTCTATGCACGAACTTATAAACTTGCCAGAGAAATATAACAACGCAAAAATAGCGTGGGGAAATAACTATTATGCCAAAGACCCTGAATATTATGAGCCATTGCTCGATAACTGGCTCCCTTACATAAGAAACAAGGTTCTGATATATGAAAACGGAAAGTGGGATAGTATTCCACTACCTTACGATTTGATTAGACAAAATATTAATGGGGCAACCATCCAAGTTCATTGCTTCGAAAAAATGCACAAATGGAGCGACCACGAAATTGCATTTTCGAGTAGAGATGTGTTTCCACATACTTGGAATCATTCCTATGTAGACCACGGACTGCAATATGAAGGTCACAATTACATATTCATATACGATTTGGATACCAAACAATGGCGAAAATTCTTAATACCTAAAGAATATATGATTACTGCGTATAGTTCCTCTATTACGAATTGGAATGACAAAATATATATATCTGATAACGCCAAAAATCGCCCCCTCGTAGTATATGACCCCGCTTTGGATATAGATGCTATAGATGAGCCAAACATAGATATGTATAGCAGCATTATGATTAGTAAAGTGTATCCTAACCCTGCTACTCACAACCTAAATGTGGAAATATTATATGTCCCAACTGGTATATATAACAATGACTTAGATGTCGGATTATATAACTTAATGGGACAAAAGATTATTGATATTTCTAATATTGGCAAATACAATGAATACGACTACACATACAGAGCAAGGGTCTCCATTCCGGAGAATTTACCTCGTGGTGTGTATTATCTGAATGTTCGCAAGGGCTCTGAAAGACGCACTCAAGCGGTAATTATTGGTGAATAAATTTATTATGCACACCAAAATAAATTTTACTTTGACGACAATCGCAGCGATGTTGCTCCTCTCGCCAGCAACATCGCTGCACAGATAACACCACAAAAACTATAAGTTTGTGGTAGAATAGAAAAAAAATCGCAAAAAAAATGTATCTTTATACTAAAATAAATGTTATGCCTATGAAAAAACTACTTATACTATTCGCCCTACTACTCCCACTATCGCAAAGCTGCGAAATCTTTACCATCAAAGGCAATAAAATTGTTGTGGAAGACCAATCCGCTTACTCTCAGAAAACTCCAATAGGAGTGATTACAATCTTTATGGATGAGTTAGCAAATGACAATACGCTTGCTGCATCCGAATTGCTTGTAAATGCCGATGGCACGCTACTTACAGCCAAGCAGAAGTATGATATAAGCCCAGAACTTTCCCGTATGAAACGCTTCTTAGATGGCAAGAAGATAACAAATCAAGCGATTGATACCACAACCGGTGTTGTCAATGTTTCACTAGAGTTGGATGGAAAGAGCAAAGCAAGATTTGTCACACAATCTATCAATTCGCTTTTCTACATCGTTAGCTTTGATAAAGAATAGATGTGTATAACATTTTTTTTTGCTTAATGCACCTATATTTATTAAAAAAAGTGGTATATTGCATAAATTTGTTAATCATTAATTGAAAATATTTTAAATGATTGAAATTGTATTGCCTTCGATAAATATTCCAGAAAGCGTTATCGTCCTATTTGAAGCCCTTATAAAAGCACTTATCTTTGTGATATATTTGCTTACATCAGCGGCGCTTACTGTATGGTTTGAGAGACGCGTCGCTGGTATTGCTCAAGATAGATTAGGACCTAATAGAACTGGTCCGTTCGGATTGCTACAACCTTTCTCGGATGTGTTTAAACTATTCTTTAAGGAAGATTTTGTGCCAGCAAATGCCGATAGATTTACTCACGCTCTCGCTCCGTGTATCTGTGTATTTGTGGCGACAATGCTATATACCGTTGTTCCATTAGGACACTATGTTACGCTAAATGGACGCGACATTTATCTCGGCGTTGCACCTAATCTTAACATTGGCATACTCGTTGTGCTTGCGATGACTTCCTTCGGTGTGTATGGATTTATGCTGGCTGGCTGGTCTTCCGGTAATAAATACTCGCTGCTCGGTGGATTACGTTCATCGGCACAAATGATTTCTTACGAACTTGCTATGGGTATGTCTGTTGTTGGCGTTGTTATGGTTACTGGCTCAATGGGAACAAACGATATAATACTGCATCAGAGCGACTGGCATTGGAACGTAATACTGCAACCACTTGGCTTTCTCATATACTTTATCACTGCACTTGCCGAAATAAACCATACTCCATTTGATTTCCCCGAAGCAGAGCAAGAACTCGTTGCCGGCTACAATACGGAATATTCAAGTATGCGGTTCGGTATGTTCTACTTGTCGGAGTATGCAAATGTCGCCGCCTCATCTGTGATTATCGTTATACTATTTTTCGGCGGTTGGCAAATACCATACTTACAGGAATTTACCGGATTAGAAGATGGCTCTGTGTTGCTCGCACTAATACAAATTGGAACAACTATACTTAAAGTAATATTCTTTATATTCCTAATTATATGGATACGCTGGACATTACCACGTTTTAGATACGACCAACTAATGCACCTTGGATGGTATGTGCTACTACCATTATCGTTGATTAATTTGGTAGTTACCGCTTGCGTAATTTACTTCTTATTGTAAAACCTATGTTGGCTTTACACTCTGCTTCCTTTGAAGCTAACCAATTTTCAAAATTTATGACATCTAATGATATAAAGAAACAAATGAGTAGGCAAGAGGACTATGAGGTAATCAGAAATGTCCTTAATGGTAGTGTCCAACTATTTGATGTATTGCAAAACAAATACAGATATCTAATATATTCCCTAATACACAAAATGGTAAGAGATGAAGACGATGTCCAAGATTTAGTGCAAGAAACATTCATTAAAGCATATAAATCCCTGAATTCATTTAGTTTCGATTACGCATTCTCTTCTTGGTTATATAAAATTGCTTCTAATAGCTGCATAGATTTCATTAGAAAAAAAAGAAACATTGTCTATCTATCACAGATGAACCCTGACCCAGAGAGCAATGAAGATTATGAAATACCTGACGACTCATACTTGCCAGATAAGAATATTATAAACAAAGAACGATTTGAAATAATTAAAAATGCCATAGATTCGCTGCCAGATAAATACAAAGCCATTATTAAACTACGCCACGATGAAGATTTGGATTACACTGAAATTGCCGATAAATTAAATATGCCACTTGGAACGGTTAAAGTTAATCTGTTCCGTGCTAGAAAAATATTAGAATTACAACTACGCAAGTATCCAGACGTATTTGACCTTGTCAATAAAATGCACCCTGTTCCTAACGATTAACTTACTATGAACTTAACTAACTTGAATCCTCAATTTGAGGAAATACTATTTGAAGATGTAGAAACGATTACAACTAATACCCTACTGCCCCGTGTAATCCTTTTTAATGACCAGTCGCATAATTTTCACGATGTTGTAAAGCAAATAATCAAAGCCATTGAATGCGACTTCGACACTGCAAATGATATAGCAGAAGAAGCACATACAGAGGGCAAAGCCGTTGTATTTGAAGGTGAAATGGTTGAATGCCTCGGCGTTAGTGCCATATTAGAAGAAATTGAATTGCATACTCAAATAGAATGCTAACATAACATCACTTTATTATATGAACCTAAACAGCAATGTAGATATATCTAAACATATCCTTGCAATTGAGAATAATCCACAATTGCAACGGTTGCTTGTTGCTACCTTTAAGAAACATAAAATTGATGTTACCAATGTAGATAATTTCATAGATGCTGAAAATGTTCTAAATGACGATAACAATAACATTGATATTATGATTATTGATGTTTCTAACAACATTGATATTGAAGCATTTGAATTCTGTGCCAGTATCCGCCAAAAATTTGCACAACTACAACTTCCTATCCTTATTCTATCCGATGTCTATAATGCTACTGTTATAGCATCTGCTTACGATGCCGGCTGTAATGAACTACTTGCTGTTCCATACAATAACGTGGAATTCATTAATAAAGTTAATTTCCTGATTGATACCAAAAAAGTATACGACCAAAAAATGAAATTAATAAGCGTAATGGATATTAGAACGCAGGTATTCAAAATGAATACCCACGATTTGAAAAATCCATTGTCTTCCATATTCTCTCTGTCCGGTATTCCTGTTGAGTCATTCAGTGGCAATGAAGAGATTTCACAAACATTTAACGTAATTCATAATGCATCAAAAATTATGATGTCGCTTGTAAACGAAAATTTAGAGTTCTTATCGCTCAGTTCCTTAGACGTTAAGTTGGAACAATCGCTCATTGATATTGTGTCAGTAATTAACCAAATATATGAAATTAACAATCCGCTTGCTAAAGACAAACAACAGCAACTAATAACCAATTTCACTGATGAGGACTGCTTTATTATATCTGATAGTAGAAAAATATACCAAGCAATTAATAACATTGTATCCAATGCTATTAAGTTCTCTCCACTGGGAAAACGCATCTGGTTGGATGTTGTAAAAGAAGATGATATGATTAAAATTATTATCAAAGATGAAGGTCCCGGATTCAAGAAAGAAGAAATGGATGTTGTATTTACAAAATTCGGAAAGCATTCCGCTACTCCTACTGGCGATGAAGTATCTACCGGCTTAGGTATGTTGATTACAAAGCAAATCGTAAACCTTGCTAATGGCGATATATTCTTAGAATCCGAAGAGGGCAAGGGCGCTAAATTTACAATAATGTTCCAATCTGTTTCGCCAGACGCTATAAAGTAATTCTTACTATAACATTATAACACTAACTAACAGACAACCACTACACCCAAATAATGAACTATAATTCATTTGAACACTCAAACAATATATCACAACAATATCGTGCCTCTTTACAAAATAAGTTTGGTATAGTCGGCGACTCCGCACCTATCCAACGCGCCATAGATACACTGATAGAAGTTGCACCGACTGACCTCGCTGTCCTCATTACTGGAGAAACCGGCACTGGTAAAGAGGTCTTTGCTAATGCTGTCCATACTCTCAGCAATAGAAGTGATAAGCCATTTGTTAGTGTTAATTGTGGTGCTATACCAGAAACATTACTTGAATCCGAACTCTTTGGACACGAAAAAGGTGCTTTCACAGGTGCAGTTGACCAGCGTATCGGCTTTTTCGAAGCAGCAAACAAAGGAACTATATTCCTCGATGAAATTGGTGAAATGCCAATCGGCACACAAGTAAAACTCCTCCGCATCTTAGAAAGCGGTGAATTCTCACGACTCGGCTCATCCTCTATTAGCAAAGTGAATGTGCGACTAATCGCTGCTACAAACCGCAATCTTGAAGTAGAAGTCCAAAACCGCAACTTCCGGCAAGACCTATACTACCGCCTCAACTCCGTGAATATTGTCCTCCCTGCTTTGCGAAACCATATACAAGATATTCCATTATATTTCAAACACTTCGCCGAAATGATTTGCACCAAAAATGGCATCCAATACCAAGGAATATCAGATAACGCTCTATCGCTACTTATGGCTCTACCGTGGCAAGGTAATATACGCGAATTCAAAAATTTGGTGGATAAAGTAATTACATTGGAACGTGGTGTCCGTATTGATTCCACTATCATCCGCAAATACATCACACCAGCATTACCAAATTATGACAATACTACTATGACAAATGCACTCGTTCCTACTTCTAAAAACACTGACTTAATGAGTAACGATACGCTTGTCCTGCGCACGCTATTGGAAATAAAGCAGGATATTGCAAGTATAAAGCAGATGATGGGTGGACTCGGCTCAGCATTTACTATTCTTAGCGATGAGGTGAATTCCATAAAGGACAATATGATTGTTACTTACGATGATAATAATCAAGTTCCAGTCAAATTAACGACATTAGATGAAATGGAACGAAAACTAATAATACAAACGCTTGAAGCATGCTGGAATAATAGGCATCAAGCAGCGAAATCTCTCGGTATAAGCGAAAGAACTCTATATAGAAAAATCAAAGAATTAGGTATTGAATAATTTATACATTACTAAACAAAAATGCTCGGAACACTAATTAATACTGGAACAGTCGTTGCTGGCGCTAGCATCGGACTACTCCTACGAAAGAAACTGCCACAAAAATACACCACCATATTCTTCCAATGCGTAGGACTATATACACTCGTATTAGGAATACAAATGGCTATAAGTATCGGAAATACAAACACATTAATCGTCATATTTAGCTTAATTGTAGGGGGACTTACAGGAGAATTCTGTAGAATAGACGAAAGAATGAATTCTGCTGGTGAAACGCTAAAGCATAAATTCAAAATCGGAAATGATAGATTTGCAGAAGGATTTGTTACTGCATTCCTCCTTTTTTGTATGGGAACAATGTCCATATTGGGACCACTTGAAGAAGGCATAACCGGTAACTATTCCAAACTCTTAGAAGCAAAATCCATAATGGACGGTTTCTCCTCCTTGCTATTAGCATCCGCAATGGGAATCGGCGTGCTATTTGCAGCACTTCCACTGCTCATTTACCAAGGTAGCATAACGCTATTAGCGGGAGTTATCGGCGATAAAATACCAGAGGCATACATCAATGGAATTACTGCAATCGGCGGAATTATGCTCATCGGCTTAGCAATAACCATTCTCAATGTCAAAAAAATATCAGTTATGGATATGATGCCTGCATTGGTATATATCTGTATTTTCTTATGGTTAAGCAAATTTGTCGGTATGTAACAAGTGGTTTATTTTGGAGTAACTACAATCACTTGCACTGTTCTAGATAGTTGTCTGCCTATTGGCGTGGAATTATCAAATATATCGGTCTGGTCGCCCATTCCATACGTAGTTACACTCACATTCTTATTCTTCGTAAGTATATAGTCCTTCACTGCATTAGCACGTGCCTCCGACAACTTTTTATTATATTCCGGTTGCCCTATCCTATCGGAATACCCATATATATCAACGGTTGAGCGATATTTTATATTCGGAACAATAAATTTGTCTATCACACGCATATTCGCTTCAGTTACTTGCGGACTATCAAAATCAAATAACACCAATGAATACTTGCTGATAACCTTATCCGGATTATCTATCGTTTCCTTACGCTCGCTCGAAAGATAATCCATCGGTATATGCCCAATATACGAAGCCATTGTATCTGCTGTAAATACCGTAAATCTATATTCTAATGGGACTTGAGATGGATACAACTCATTTATTTCTATATCCCAGCGTATCGGCTCATCCAAATTATTTCCCGACAACCTACGAACTATTTTCTCCGCTTGCGAAATCTCTAACTCCCACGAAGTAATGGGCTTATTGCAAACGACACTCGGAACAAATATAGCATTATTTGGCGTTGCAATCCGTTGCTTATCTCCTTTTGCGAACACCGGCTCAAATAGCATTGGCGAATTTGAAGATAACTCAACTCTCCTATTTTCCACAACTCCATCTTTTACCGTTTGTGCTGATGGCTTGCTTGGTGTGTTGCCATATTTTAGCGTAATCCTATTAGAATCAATGGAATATTTCTTTTCCAAATAATTCTTTACACCGACTGCTCTATATTGTGAAATCGCCTTATCCGTTTCAAATTTTCCATCTATCGTTCCCGTTACGACAAGATTTGCCGTTGGAGTAACACTCATTCTTTTTCCAACAATATCAAGGAGTTGCTCGCTTATTCCAACTGCATCTGTGGCTATTAACTCGCCTTCCAATGCTGTTCCAGTCATTGCGTCTGTTGGATTTTTTATAAGCGAATAATTGTTAGCCAACTCCGTTTCATTAACATCGTAGAAAATATATGGTATAATAGGAAAATACTCGCCAAATTCCGCTTCTTCCAACATAATATTATTCAGCGGTAATCCGTCATTATTTCTATCTAAGTAGTATACTTCTTTAATACTTACATCTATTGCATTTTTCTCACTTGCAATCACTTCCTCTTTAACTTTCTGCGGAATGGTATAAACCACTGATATTCCTGCTTTTAACTGGCTAAACGACCAATTTTGCCATTGCTTATTTGTGCTGACATCGGAAAAATTAATGTTGTATGAAATCTCAGGCAAAATACTTAACTCATTGTTATATTTATAGATATAACCAATTCCAAGAGGCAACGACACTCGCAAAGTTGCATCTGCTACATCTCCACTTTCTGGTTTATTATTTGCTTTCTTAAAATCGTAATGATATGTAATTGGAATGCCGAAATTGACACCTGTGGTAAAATAAACTTCCTCAAAATCGGGTATGATATTGAAAAACTTAATCATAGGCGTAATTTCCAAATAATGCAAACTTGCATCAAGCGTATTATTTGTATTGCTAATTTTCTTCGTAAGTTCAATTCCTGCAAAGTCATAGGCAATTCTGCCGGTGATAGCAGTAATATTCGTCATTTGGAAATTGCCTTCAATACCAAAAAAGCCAGATATAGAACTCGCATTATTGGTAAATTTATCCCTATTTTGATTCGGAATAAGGAAGGACGGAGAGTGAAAATTGAAATTAGCACCACCAAACAAACCAATATTATTGTTTAAAACAATGTTTTGGGCGGTGGTAAGTTGCGGATATGCAACAAGATATATACATATTGCTATAAATGCGATATGCAAAGTATTTGGGCAGTGTTTCATTATTCTTTATGCTGCAAAAATAAATGAATGTATATAAATCGCCCAAGCCACCATTTTTAATAAACTTGGGCGATATTGTTTAATATTATTTTTTCTTACCGCTTGCTTGAATTTTCTCTGCAAGTGGGAACAATTCCAATGCCTTATTGAGTTGTCTGTCTATTGGAATCATTATTTGAGTTGCTTTATTGGTGTTCCAAATGGAGCGAGCAAGGAAGTATTTCACCCAGCGATTTGCAATATAATCCTTATCCTTCTTAAATTCTTCATCATTCCACACTATATCCTTTGATTCCGCAAGTTTACGAAGGTCTTTCTCCATTTTATCGGTCATTTTAAATTCTTTATTAAATTTAGAAAAGTCATTGGAATATTTATCTTTATATTCTTTTAGTATCTGGTCATTGAAAGCAAGGAAAATACCGCTATAATATAATGAAATTGTGAGCGGCTGCAACTTAGATGTATCATATTTAATGACATAATCCGGCGTAATGCCGCCACCACCTAATACTGGACGACCTGCACGAGTGTAGAATATCTCTATAGAATCCATATTGATAATTTTTGCGTTCTTATCCTTTTTCTTTGTTGTATCTTTAGATTTTTTAGTATCTTCTTTCTTTATTTTATCCAAAACGTGCTCCAAATTTGCCCCTTCCTCAACTTCCAATCTATCCGTCATTAACTTCCAATTTTCCTTATCTTTGAAAGGACGCTGGATACATCTGCCGGATGCAGAATAGAAGCGAGCGATTGTAATACGAACGGATGAACCATCGCTATAAATTGGATATTGACGCTGCACAAGTCCTTTACCAAAAGAAGTTACACCAACTACAAGACCTCTATCTAAATCCTGTATTGCACCAGCGGTAATTTCACTTGCAGAAGCAGAACTACCATCTACCAATACAATAAGCGGTATATCTTCCATTGAACCACCGGGACGAGCGGT
Source organism: Ignavibacteria bacterium (assembly GCA_031261605.1). Lineage (GTDB taxonomy): Bacteria > Bacteroidota > Ignavibacteria > Kapaibacteriales > UBA2268 > WRLB01. The sequence continues at coordinate 56,412 of JAISJI010000064.1, forward strand.
AAATATTTGGTCTTGGTCACTATGCCTGCCGTGAGTATAGACAATGGTATCGCCTCTTAGAAATTCATCGCAAACGGCGTGTGCTTGCTCAAGTATTCCACCACCATTTCCGCGTAAATCAAGGATAAGCCGTTTCATACCTTCGGCTCTAAGTAATTTACCTGCATTTACCAACTCCTCGTGTGTTGTCTGAGCAAACCTATTCATTCTGATATAGCCAATATCTGTGCCTTCTACTACAAAATACACATCTATTGAATATAATGGAATTTTATCTCTGGTAACTGAAAACTCTAATCTCTCTTTGGTAGCAGGACGATATACGGATAAACTTACCACTGTGCCTTTGGGACCACGTAGCAACTTCGGAATACTATCTTGCGAAAGCCCTACAATAGAACTACCATTCACTGCGTAAATTCTATCTCTTGCTTGCATACCTACGCGTTCGCTTGGACCATCTGCAATTACTGCATCTATCAACAAAGTATCGTTAAGCATCATAAATTGGATGCCTATACCTTCAAAGCTTCCTCCCATATCTTCATTGACATGCTTCATATCCTTTGGAGTTATGTATGTGCTATGTGGGTCTAACTCTTGGAGCATTCCGCGAATCGCTCCTTCTGTAAGTTTACTTACATCTGAATCTTCAAAATATTCCTTAATAACTAAACTAAGGACATAATTATATTTTTCTATTTGGTTATAAATATTATCGCTACTTATTAGTGGAAATACTAATAGCGCTACGAACAATCCAACAGCTATTCCGGCTGTGAATTTCATTATCGGGGATTTGAATTTTGGTACTTTCATATTATATTTATTAATTATCTATATTATAATCTATTGTTTATTTATGCAAATTAGTAAAATAGTCCGTGATATAAAAACATTTCTTTTTAACAATGCCCTACACCGCTCCCAAATGTTTGATATATGGGAATAACTTATGTTATATGTAAATATTTATTAACACTATTTCGTATCTATGAGTTGTTTCCGCATCTCTATAAACCTATCTAATAGTTCGTTATCATTGTTAAAACTGGCTGTCCTTACCAATATGCTTTTCTTTTTGCCTTTAATTTTCAACTTAACGAAATGTGCGCTATGCTTAACAACCTTTGTGGGGCTTTTGTTTATATGTATGTGCTTTATCTGGTCAAATTTATACGTCTTATTATAATATCGGCTATGGAATGTTATACTGTCATCATCTATTGTTATACGCTTACGTTTGATTGTCGCTATTATCAGCATTATCGTTGTTAGCACAATGATAGTTAGCATTAGTATAATTATAGGACTAAATAGACGCACAGTTATACTTCCTTCTATTACGCTTCCTTTGAAAATGAAAAATACGACTAATACTACTACGTAAGCGGCGAGCGCTTGTCCGTAGAAATCCACTCGTTGTGAAAAAGTGTTGCTCTGTTTTTTATCCATCGTAACTCCTAAGTAAGTGCTAACAATTACTCTATATTTTGGTTAAGTATTTCTGTTCTTTCTAATACGTGTAAGTTCTCTATTATGGGCATCAATGTACCATCTACAACTTCCTTTAGGTTGTAATTCTTATTGTCGCCCTCTAATCTATGGTCGGTAACTCTATTTTGTGGCCAGTTATACGTCCTTATTTTCTCTGACCTATCACCCGTCTTAATCATTGATTTGCGGGTTGATGACATTTCTTCTTCGGCTTTCTTGCGTTCTATTTCATACAACCGCGAACGCAGCACTTTCATTGCTTTCTCTTTATTCTTCAGTTGAGAACGCTCGTCTTGGCAAGAAATAACAATGCCTGTCGGTATATGTGTAATGCGAATGGCTGTCTCCACTTTATTGACATTCTGACCACCTGCACCACCAGAGCGAAATACATCTATGCGTAAATCGTTCTCCTTTATCTGCACATCCACATCCTCTGCTTCCGGTAGAACCGCTACTGATGCAGCCGACGTATGTAGTCGTCCATTCGCCTCTGTCTCTGGAACGCGTTGAACTCTATGCACTCCACTTTCAAACTTCATATCACCATATATGTTATCACCCGCCAATGAGAATACTACTTCTTTGAAACCGCCTTTCTCTGCTTCATTGAAATCTATCAATTCCAATTTATACCCTTGCATATCCGCAAATCGCTGATACATACGATACAAATCACCTGCAAATATTCCTGCTTCATCGCCACCAGTTCCTGCTCTTATCTCCACAATACAATTCTTCATATCATTCGGGTCTTTGGGAATAAGCAAAAATTTCAACTCTTCTTCATACTCCAATATCTTGGGCTGGAGTTCATTTATTTCTTCGTAAGCCATTTCTTTCAAATCCGGTTCTGTATCCTTTGATTCCACCAACTCCTTTGATGACGCAAGTTCATTGAGTGATTTTATATACTTCTCGCCTACTTCTACTACTTTGGATAATGACTTTATGTCTTGTGAAATATCTTTATAGCGTTTCAAATCATTGGTGACTTCTGGGTCATTCAACTTCTCTTTAAGAGATTTAGATTTTTCTATTAGCGCTTGTATCTTTTCTTGCATTGCATTCTATTACATTTGTTTAGGAACTACAAAAATAACAATAATATTGCAAAAATACACTATTACCCACAAAAAAGGTAGACATCACTGCCTACCTTCTTTATAGATTGGTTTAATGGAAATTAACTTCCGCGCTTTATGTTGTCTATTACTCTAAAAGTAATATCTAACTTCGGCTCAAAATAGATGACTATTGATTGAGCATCTTTGCTCAATACTAAAGAGAGCTTCTCGTCCTTTGCAACGGCTTCAATGGCATTTTTTACTTTTGCTCGTATCGGAGTAAGCAACTGCTCTCTGTATTTGTCTATCTCCTGTTGTTTCTCTGTGGCATATTGTTGCAAGTCCTGCATCTCTTTGCCATACTTATCTTCCTCGGCTGCTTGCTTATCAGGTGCCATCATTGATTTTTGTTTGGTTGTATAATTTTGGTAGCGTGTCTCTAAATCTTTACGCTTCGCCAAAATTGAATCCTGATACTTCTTACTCATATCAGATAAATCTTTATCTGCTTGCACTGCCTCAGGAATTTCCTTCACTATGGCTTCTACATCAACTATACCTATTGAACCGCCGGCTGCAGTTTTGGTCTGTGCTAATAGGATGTTGGTAGATAAAGAAACGATTATAGCAAATGTTAGTATTGCTAAAATTGGTTTTTTCATTAAAATAATTCTCCAAATATTTTTATAAAGTTAATAATTTCACTTGTGTATGAACAACAAATATAACATTTTTTTCGCTATATCCAACTATTTAAACGTAAAAACATTGATATTTGAAAAAAAAAGCGTAAATTACATTCTGTAAAATTTGCAATATGCAAATAAGTCAACCGGAGAAGTGCGAGAGTGGTTGAATCGGACGGTCTCGAAAACCGTTGAAGGATTACTCCTTCCGAGGGTTCGAATCCCTCTTTCTCCGCTATAATAAATCTACTTACCAAGCAGTAAGTTGCTCTTTATTAAATCATCTAAATCGCCATCCACCACATTAAACACATCTGTTCGTTTCATATCCGTCCTATGGTCTGCCACCATTGTATATGGATGAAATGTGTAGGTGCGTATTTGACTTCCCCACTCTATTTTCATCTTCTTACCTTCCACTCGCAATTTCTCCGCTTCCTCCTCATCCAATTTCATTCGCAACAATTTCGCCTTTAGCATCTTCATTGCACGCTCTCTATTCATCAACTGAGAACGCTCCTGCTGACAAGACACAACTATGCCTGTCGGTATATGTCTTAATCTAACTGCCGTCTCCACTTTGTTGACATTCTGACCACCTGCACCACTTGAGCGATACGTGTCTATCTCTATCTCACTCGCATTTACCTCTAAATCCTCTTTACTATTCTCCACTATCGGATACACAAAGACAGAAGCAAAAGATGTATGGCGTTTTCCATCCGAATTGAATGGCGACATACGTATCAGACGATGAACACCGTTCTCTCCATTTAAATACCCATATACATACGAGCCGTTAATCTCTAATACACAGGTCTTTATTCCTGCTTCCAATCCACGAACTTCATCCAACAAAGTTACTTTGAAGTGATGGCGTTCTGCCCAACGAAAATACATTCGGCACAATATCTCCGACCAATCCTGTGCATCTGTTCCACCAGCGCCAGCATTGATTTCCAATATTGCATCACACTTATCGTTCGCACCTGAAAGCAATCTCGTAAGTTCTAAATCCGATACCAACTTCTCAGCAGTGGCTATATCAACATTCAATTCCGCTTCATTAGACACATCACCATCTTCGCTAATCAACTCATACAGCGTTACTAAATCATTAACAGCAGCGTCTGCTTGCGAAAATGTATCTATCACATCCTTTATCTGCTTAATCTCCTTCATCACTCCATTTGCATTCTCTACATCATCCCAGAATGTCGGGTGTTCTGTCTGCAATGTCTTCTCAGCCAACATTTGTAGCGAACCGTCTATTTCAAAGATACCTCCGAAGTTCGCTTAATCTATTTTTTAATTCATTTATTTGTGTTTTTTGCGTCTCAAGCATATTATTTATCCTCTATTTCATTCAATTCTTTTATTGCTTCTGCATAATCTGGGTTGTATTTAATCGCCCATCCAAACATTTTCTTTGCATCCTCCCATAATTCACCGGCTTTGTAACACATCCCCATTCCATAGCACGCCTCCGGAGAATAGTTGTTCAACTTCAATACCGATTCATACACTTGCACGGAGTTCTCTAAATCGCCCATAAGGTATAAAACGTCACCCATAAGCAATATATGTTTCTCCAAATCTATACCGCAAGTTGATTCATACTTCAAATCATTCCACTTCTCCACCACCGGAGATAGCAATTCCAATGCCTCCACATACTTTTCCTCTGCTGCGAGCAATGTCGCTTCCACCAATTTAATATCAGGATTTGCTGGCGTAATTGTTTTTGCTGCCTCGCAATACTTGTATGCTGCAATATAATCGCTATTGCTTATAGATATTTGGGCGAGCCGATTGAACGAATGAACCAAATACTTATCCAATAGTTTATCCGTCTCTATTGCCTTAATATACAACTGCTCTGCCTTCACATAATCATCCTTCACGAATGCAAGTTCTGCTTCTCCCAATATTACCATCTCATCATCCACCTCAGCCAAGTTGCTCACTGCACGCTTCGCCATATCTGTTCCATACAAACAATCCAAACGCATTAGTATCTTCATCGTTGCACGCTTCCAAGTCCAGTATTTGCGAGCCAAATACGCGCCTATTAAACCCTGACTAAAGTTAATTGTCGGCTTCTTCACTACATACTCGAGCGTCTGCATTAGGTCTTCCAAATTCACTTCCAACAAATAGGCATCCTCCGGAAGATTATCCGCCGAATTAACACTAATTTTTTGCGAATCCAAATACCAAGCCGTCTCCTCTGTTGTAAAATCATCTGTTGAACCACCCTTTGTCACTATCACCGGCAAGCCAGAAGCCATTGCTTCAAGCGTTGGCAATGAAAATCCTTCGCCACGATATGGACTAACAAACGTATCGCAAGCACGATAAAGTGATGCCATTTGCTCATCTGTTATCTCATCCATTATGTATTCTATCTCTGGCATTCCTTGCGTTGCCTTTACTTGCATTATTTGGTCATAACAGCCCTGCCCTTTATATGTAGTATTGCCACCAATTTCTTTCACAACAAGACATACATTATCCGCCGCTTTGAATGTAGATACATAAGCACGCAATAGCAAATCAAATCCCTTTCTATACGTCGTTCCACCTACATATAGAAACTTAAATTTCTTTTTTGTATTCAATGGATACACTTCACCAATAGGACTATATAACTGCGGATTAATGCCATTAGGTATCACTTGCACTTTATCGCCATCTATACCGGAATTAATGAATGCTTGACGCGAGTAGTTGGATGGTGTCCATAACTCTTCCGCTCTATTAAATATCTCTACAAACTCCGGTGGTAACACACCAAATTCCCATGGCTGCATTATTATCCATTTTGAACCTTGTGGTGCTTCTGCTTTGGGGGGCCAAGTATGGCGTATCCAAGCATAAGGTAAATTCCCTATCTCATCACTTACATCGGGCTTATATCTAATGTCGTTATTATGCAATTTTGTATATTCTGGATTGATAGTATAATCAAATGCGTCCGGCTCATAAGGAACAATAGACAAATTGGCTACATCTGCATCAATTATATTCTTACATACTTCCCTATTCACAAGTGCAAGTGAATGATACACAAATTGCGAACCCTCCCAAACAATGTTCAATGAACATTTATCTATCGGACTTGCAACATCCACCGGCGGTATAACATTAAACACATCTTTAAATGCCTCCTTCATAACCTTAACTGCTTTCACTGTCATATTCAAATTAATAAATCCCTTGTCTTGCGGAGTATCCACTTCGTTAAACTCTACAACACTAAAGCCCGTTCTCCCCAAATGATGCCGTATAGATGCTTCATCAAAGCCAACACAATGGTAGTCGCCAACATTGCTCTGTCCGCCAAATATCATAAATGATGCAACATCCGCATTCCACTTCTTCTCCGTATATGCCTTTATCTGCAAACGAAGCGACGGACAGCGTATCAGTAGCGTTCCATTTGGCTTCAACACCCTATTCCATTCACTCAATACTGCGTCCGTCTCGTGGTGCGAAAAATGCTCCAATACATCGCTCGCAAGTATAAAATCCACAGAATTATCTGCAAACTCCAACTTACGAATATCCATATTCACCACATTGGGATTATCGCTAAACAAATCTATATTGATAAAGCCATCGCGAACATCAAGCCCGCAACCAAGATTAACCATTATCGGTCCCGTCTTCGGCATAATATTCACCAACTTACCGGTCGCTGCTCGCATAGAGAAGCCGAAAGTATTATCGCCCACTCTATTCAATGGCTGCGTATTAGCGGGGGTTTCAGAGGTATCAAATGTTAATTTGGAGAAATTGTTTAGCATAAAATGCACCTTAATAGTATTAATATTTTCTTCCCTATGCAAAAATCATACCAAATTTTTCTTGCGTTATATTACAATATATCAAATAAAAATTCTTCTTTTGATTTTGTATTTTCATCTGCTGTTATTGAACACGTTGGTTCATTTGAAAATCAAATACAATCTGAACCTGCTAACTGCTGCTGATTTGATGAATATCGCTTCACGTATAGATAACATAGATACCATAGAGTTAGTTAGAGTAAAACTTCTCGGCTGGACATCCAATCTACTACTATTCATAAAAGTAAAATAGGTATCCAAATATCTTGAATACCTATTATAGCAGTAGTGGAGATAACCTATTCCCCTACTTCATATTGGGCGTTGCATCTATTCCGTGCCACTCCGTTGGTGCGACATAGTCCTTGCGTAAAGGATAACCTACCCAATCCTCCGGACAAAGTATGCGTTCCAAATCGGGATGTCCCTCGAAGCAAATGCCAAACATATCATACGCTTCTCTTTCATGCCAATTCGCCGTCTTCCATACTCGCTCTACTGTTGGCATTTCTGGCTTCTCGCGATTCAACTTTACTTTAAGAACGGTATTATGGTTGTGCATTGTGGAGTATAGGTGATAGACCACTCCAAGCGAATCCTTATAGTCCATTCCGGTAAGATTACCCATATAATCAAATTTGAGTTCTGGGGTATCTCGCAAATACATACATATATCTTTGATTGCTGATGGCTCTACATTGATATAGGAATCCGTATTAGGAGTTTCTACCAACTCTAATATGCTATCATTGAATTTACTTTTTAAGTTTGAAAAAATATCTTTCGTTTGCATCTTGTATTTATATTAGTTGTTTATTACTTTTTTCTAATTGTAGTAAGAATTCCTTACGCCAAACTTCGCCTCTATAGCCGGTAAGATTTCCATTCTTACCAATTACACGATGGCAGGGTATTAGTATCGGCAATGGATTTTTGTTGCAAGCGCTACCAACGGCTCTCGATGCTTTTGGCGAGTTTAACAACTCTGCGATATAGCCATACGTCCGTGTATCTCCATACTTAATTCCTTGCAACGCTGTCAACACGTTGCAATAAAATCCCTTCAATGGTGGTAGCAACACCACATCAAAACTATTACGCTTTCCTTCAAAATACTCACCTATCTCCGCAACCGTTTGCTCTAATACTTCATTGGCTTTACGACAATGCGAAGCAACATTCCGAAACTCATTTTCAAAATGCACTTCAACTATTGCAATCTTATTTGCAATAATTTCTAACGCCCCAATCGGAGAATCTATTATAGTCGCAAAGTATTCCATACATAAAAATAATACTTTTATTTGAACTATTTACTATTTATTGAAAAATAATTTGTATATTTGCTAAATCAACTGCATTATTATTACAAAAAAGATAATTTATTTAAATTGAAAAAGTCAAAGACAACCACAAATAATAACATAGAAACTTCATATCTTACTCCCCACCAAATTGTCGCCGAACTCGATAAGTATGTAATAGGACAAGATAACGCAAAAAAACTCGTTGCTATTGCATTACGTAACCGCTGGCGAAGACAACAAGTTGCATCCGAAATAAAGGATGAAATAATGCCGAACAATATCATTATGATTGGTCCTACCGGCGTTGGAAAAACCGAAATAGCAAGACGATTAGCCAAACTATCCGGTGCTCCTTTCGTAAAAGTAGAAGCAACTAAGTATACAGAAGTAGGTTATGTTGGAAGAGATGTAGAATCTATGGTGCGTGATTTGGTTGAGCGTTCTGTTGGTATTGTTCGCGAAGAGCAGATTGCTACAAAGCATAAAGATGCACGCAAAGCTGCGGAAATCCGTATTCTTGACATACTCATTCCGCCTACAGATACCAATGCAGACAACGCAGAAGATAATAGCGAAACCAGAAAGCGAATGGACGAAATGCTTGAAGCCGGACTACTTGACGACAAAGTTATTGAACTTGATGTCCTTGTGGATAGTTCACCATCCGTCAACATACTCGGTCCTATTGGTTTGGATGAAATGGGGATGAACCTAAAAGAAATGCTTGATGGTATGCTTCCAAAAAAGAATAAAAAGAAAAAATATAAAGTATCAGAAGCACTTACCATCATCCAAAAAGAAGAAACAGAGAAACTTATTGATATGGAAAACGTGATTAAGGAAGCACTAAAAAGAGCGGAGAATAATGGCATCATTTTCATTGATGAAATAGATAAAGTGGCTTCCAAAAATAGCGAACGAAGCGGTGCCGAAGTCAGCAGAGAAGGCGTGCAACGAGACCTTCTGCCTATCGTTGAGGGATGTTCCGTTAATACTAAATATGGGCAAGTCAATACTGACCATATACTATTTATCGCTTCCGGTGCATTCCATACTTCTAAGCCATCGGACTTAATACCTGAACTGCAAGGACGCTTCCCTATTCGCGTTGAACTAAAAAGTTTGACCGAAGAGGATTTTGTAAAGATTCTTACCGTTCCGGAGAACGCTCTTATCAAGCAATATGTAGCACTGATTGCTGCGGAAAAAGTTAAACTTACTTTTGAAAAACCGGCTATCAAAGAAATCGCTTCCATTGCTGCAAAGGTCAATGATGAAGTTACTAATATCGGTGCAAGACGCTTGCATACGATACTTACGACTCTGCTTGAGGAAGTTATGTTCAACATTCCCGACTTAAATAAAGAAACGGAAATACTAATTACCGCTCCTAAGGTAAGAGAAATACTTAAAGATATTAGCGAAAATATTGACCTAAGCAAATTCATATTGTAATTACAATAATAACAAGTAACCAACTTATAACACAATAATTTATGGCTGAAAAACTACTCGTCGTAGATGACGAACCGGATTTGGAAATCGTTGTTACGCAGCGATTCCGTAAAGCTATCAGGGCAAAACAATACCTCTTCTTCTTCGCTCATAACGGATTAGAAGCTCTAGAGATTATCTCTGAACAACCCGATATTTCTGTTGTCATTACCGACATCAATATGCCAGAAATGACCGGGCTAGAATTACTGCAGAAAATTAAAGAACTAAATAACCCTAAACTCAAAGTCATTATCGTCTCTGCTTATGGCGATATGCCTAATATCCGATTTGCTATGAATAATGGCTCTTTCGATTTTCTTACAAAGCCCATTGATATGAACGACTTAGAAAAAACTATAGAAAAAACTATAGAACTAGTTAAGGTTATCAGGGATGGTATTGAATCGCACGAAAGATTAATCGACTACGAAAGAGAACTTGACGCTGCCAGACAAATACAGCAAGCAATACTGCCAAAAGAATTCCCGCCATTCTCCAATCCTAATTTATTTGATATTTATGGAAGAATGAAAGCCGCTAAAATGGTTGGTGGCGATTTGTTTGACTTCTTTGCTATTGATGATGAAAATCTTGGTTTTGTTATTGGCGATGTATCCGGCAAAGGTATTCCGTCATCTATCTTTATGGCTGTTGCAAGAACGCTCATTCATTCATACGGACAAACTGGTGTCTCAACCGCCGAATGCCTAAGATTAACTAATGGCATTCTATGTATAGAAAGTGTGGATTCTATGTTCGTCACTGTATTCTACGGTATTCTCAAAGTAAATACCGGCGAAGTAAGATTCACTAACGCTGGTCATAACTATCCATATCTCTTAGAAAATAATGGCGGTATTCGACAACTTGATAACGAATCCAATATTATACTCGGAGTATTTGATGAAGCCCAATACACAGAACATTCTTTCTTTCTAAAACCGAACGAATCTATTGTCCTATACACAGATGGCGTAAATGAAGCAATGGACACTCACCATAACCAACTCGGCTATGATACTTTTCAAAAACATCTCGCCACTATGCCAGATAGGCAATCTCCTAAATCTATTACCGACAGCATATTTGATTTAGTTAAAGCCCACGAAGCAGACACTGAACAATCCGATGATATTACTGTCTTAACTATTACATATTTCGGCAATAAATAATCGAACAATGGATATATTAATAACTAACGATGACGGCATTAACGCCAAGGGACTATTAGCACTCTCTACTAAATTTTTAGAAATGGGCAATGTGACCATCGTCGCCCCCAATACACAGCAGAGCGCTACAAGCCATTCGCTCACCACTACTACACCACTTAGAATACAAAAGCATAATTTACTCAAAGATACTGCTCAACAATCTGCATTAAACGCCTATTCTATCAATGGCTCGCCAGCCGATTGCGTTAAATTTGCTCTCTTAACATTATTCAAAGGTAAAAAGCCGGATTTGCTTCTCGCTGGCATCAACCACGGAAGAAATACCGGTATCAATATTATGTATTCCGGCACTATCGCCGGTGCTACCGAAGGACATTTAGTTGGTATTCCATCCTTTGCTGTATCCGTTGCTACTCACGACACCTCTTTTGATTGCTCTGCTGCTGCTGATTACGCATTTGATATTGTTTCAAACATAATGAAGCATCCCGATAAAAATAAATTCTTCATTAACATCAACGTTCCCGCTTGCTCTAAGGAAGCGATTAAAGGTATGAAGGTAGTTAAAGGAAGCAACTCGTATTGGGAAGATGAATATGAAAAGCGAATTGACCCATTTGGAAAAGAATACTTTTGGTTCAATGGCTCTTACCTATACGATGCCAATGATGCAGATACTGATGACGTTGTTGTAGATAACAATTTCGTTGCAATTACACCAATACAAATACTTTTCACTAACCAACAGCAGATAGATACTATTAAATATATTGAAACGGGCGAGGAACTTGTCTTACCAACTCCAACTACCGATAGCGATGATATTGATAATGAAGTCGTAGATGCAACTAATGCAGAAAGTGAATCAATTGCCGATGTATTGGAAGATGATGGAATGGATGTTTTGGATGTGGATATGGGCGAAATACCATTGCAAGGTATTGATGCAGACGATATGTTAACACTTAATTAATATTATGGATACAACCGAACCAACAGAAGAAGAACGCCTCGAACGCTCTCTACATAAATTCAAACGTAACACTATCATTACCATAGCGTGCGATGTTGTTGCGGGGTTGTGCTTCCTATCTGCATATATTGTGACTGATAGCATTCCTTTTTTAGTATTAGGATGCCTACTACCAATAATAGGCATCCTATATTTTATAGTGTATAAAAATAATAGTGAGATGTTAAAACAAACTTCTACTGCTTCACAAACTTCCGAATAGATGCCTCTTTGTCATTCTCTAACCGGACGAAATACACGCCAGCGGACATATTAGATAAATTTATCTGCTTCTCTGTCTGTATAGATGTTAGATAAACTGAATTACCTTGCTCGTCGTATATACTTAGTATATACGGTAAATCCGCTACATTATCTATCTTTATATTCAACATATCAACTGCCGGATTTGGAAATACACTGAAATCAAAATCATTCTTATCCTCTATTCCACTTCCTTCCATTACTTTCATTATAGCGTATGCATCTATCTTTCCCCAGCCCCACGTAGTAGATTTGTTATTGCGTGCATCTTTGGTATAATCATCATTAATTGCTGTAACAGCCAAGATGCCCTTTATTTCAGATTGTGTCAATTCTGCATTCTTTTCTAACATAAGAGCAACTACACCAGCGACCATCGGGCTTGACATAGATGTTCCCTGTATTGATGCAAATGCAAATTTTCCATCTTTGGTAGAATCCACAATGGGGTATCCTTTGTAAAATGTATTATTGGCAGAGATTATCATTGCTCCGGGGGCAGCAATATCTGGTTTTATTCTGCCATCTGTAGTTGGACCACGCGAACTAAATGAACAAATATCATTCAATATACCGCCGCCACCGCCTCTGGTAACATAAGCCCCAACGGTTATTATCTCCTCTACTGTTCCAGCCAAACTCAATGTATATTTAGCATCCGGCTTTACATTTGACGATTGATTAAAGAATCTACTTCCTGCATTGTTCCAGCAATGTATGGAATTGTTAGACGAATGTATAGTAAATAATAGTGTATCATACTTGTTATCTATGTTCGGCACCGATATTGTAATTACATAAAATGGCTTGCCATTAGACACATATTGCTTATAGCATTGTGCGACAACTTTATATGCTCGCTCTAATGTATCAGCGAATGTCAATGTATAGGTATTAGTATCTTCTAAATACTCTTGTGCGTCTGTTGCAATAGTAAATAAAGGGCTTCGCGTCTTTGTTAAACTATTTCCAACAGTGAAATCTATCGTAAAACTTGAATGCTCCTCTCCAACAAATGCAACAGACGCAAAGTTGTAGCCCGTGCGATATGACTCAAAAGCAACTTTTGCCGATGCAGAGTCGTTTTCATTGAACTCCGTAAGAAAATGCTTATTTGCGCCTGCTTCATTGCCAGCGGATTCCACTACGATTCGCCCTTTGGAATGCTCTTGAAGCACTTCGCTAAACGCCAATTCATCCAAACTTTTACCATCTCCGCAATGGTTGTAGTTCTCCCAGCCAATGCTAAGATTTACTACAAGTGGCTTGTTCATTGAATCGGCATATTGTATAAGGTAATACACACCTTCAAATACGGTTGTGCCTATGTAATCAAAATGCGAGCCATTGCTTGCACCAGATAAATCAACTATCGCTAAGTCAGCCGATGGTGCCATTCCGGAGTATGTTATTCCGCTCTTTCCTTCTATTGGTGAGCCACCACATATACCAAGCACGTGTGTTGCGTGCCCGTTGGAATCGGTAGCGTAAAGTTTCACATTCTTTATATAATCCGAATCGGTGTATAGCGTTCCCAAATCGTAGCCGACTGGTGGAGTTCCGCTATTGTCATTCGTAACCCACGCACGTTTAATCCTGCATTTGCCGTCAGAGTCCGAAAACATTGGATGCGTGAAGTCGAAGCCCCAATCTACAACGCCAACAATGACACCTTTACCGGTGTATTTGCTTTGTAATTCAATACCTGCTTGCACTTTATCTACATTGGTTGCAACGAGCGCTCTATCCAATGTTGGCTTCGGCACTATTGCAACTTCCACTGCTTTAATGCAATCCAAATTAGATAAAGCAAGTATTTTGTCCTTTGGCACAGATACCAGAGCGATGGTCTTTGTCTTTATTACTTCCCTCGCACCAAGTGGTTGAAGCAATTCTTTGCTATATGTAGCATCCACTTTTACGAATACTTTGGCATACTCTACCCCATCGCCGCTTTGGAAAGTGCAGACCGATGGCTTAGTGGAATTGTTGCCAGAGGTAAGATATGTAAGCGTCTCAAATGACAATTTTGGATTTGAGAATGCGTATGTCTCAATACATACGAACAATAAAAATAATAAGTATTTTTTCATAATGTTAGACCGATTGGTAGATATAAACTATTCCATAATATAATGAAAATATATTACTTCTTCACTATTTTTTGTATAGAATTATCTTTGCCATTATTTAATCTGACAAAATAGACGCCACTCTGTAAAGATGATAAATCTATCTGCTTCTCTGACATAAGTGATGTAAGATATACCAATTTCCCAGATTCATCATATATATCAAGCATATATGGTATATCATATACATTATCCACTTTTACATTTACTAAATTCGTTGCGGGATTTGGATAAACCGCAAATTGGAAGTTTGATTCATCATCTATACCCTTTACTTCTAAATCTTGCATTATTGCATAAGCATCTATTTTTCCCCATCCCCAAGTAGTTGACTTATTGTTCTTTACTTCTCCTGTATTTTCATCATTGATAGCAGTCACTTTAAGAATATCTTTTATCTCTGTTAGTGTAAGATTAGGATTTACCTCTAACATAAGTGCCACAATACCAGTAGTCATAGGAGCAGACATAGATGTGCCGGAGATTGCAATAAATTTAAACTTGCCATCTTTTGCACTAGAATCTACTATATATTGGTCTAACTCCGTCGTAAATGTATTTTTTGCGGATATTAATTCGCTACCTGGTGCAGCAATATCCGGCTTAATTCTACCGTCTGTGGTCGGTCCTTTTGAACTAAATGTTGCAATATTATTTAGATAGCCGTGGTTACCATATACACCATTTGCACGCGTTACATAAGCACCGACTGTTATCACTTCTTCTAATGGTCCAGGCGAGGAAATGGTATAATTGGCATCCGGAGTTATATTTGATGAATATGAACGATGTGCTATTCCGTTATTTTCCCAGCAATGCAGAGAAGTGCTATCTGACTTAATAACGAAGTATAAGGTATCTGCCCTTGAACTTGAAGGACCGAGTACTTGGATATGTAAATTCGGTTTTTCATTAGTTGAAAAGTATGGAGATACTGAATATGTAATAACATATTGTTTAGATGATGTTCCAAATTGTAATGTTATTGTGCTACCGCTGACACTCTTTTCTATATTTGTATTTAGTGTTATAAGTTTAGCAGTTATGCGTGATGTGCCATCTGTTACATAGAAATCAATATTAAAGTCGGTGAGCGGGTCTCCCCAAAATGATAGATTGCTCATTTTATAGTTGTAAGCGGCATAGGACATTGCTGTCTTTGAATAAGCCGAATCGCCGTGCAATGTTAATGCAAAATGGCTTCTATTGCTACCTTCATTACCAGCAGAATTAATAAATACCTTTCCCTTTGGATGCTTTGCTATTACTTGCTTTATTGCTACATCAGCAAGTCCAAGCCCGTCACTTGCATTCATAGTATTAGGATAGCCCAAACTCGCATTAACCGCTATTGGCTTATTTGCTGAGTCAGCATAGTTAAATAAATACTTCAATGCTTCCGCTAATTGAGTGCCGGTTGAACTATATGCACCTCCAAAATCTACAACGGCTATATCTGCTTTTGATGCTACACCGGAGTATGTAGATTTTGCAGCCGTCACTTCTGTTCCTGCTGCAATGCCAAGCACGTGTGTGCCGTGTGCATTAGTATTGCTACTATACTTTATGGTGTTCATTATATAGTTAGAGTCAGTGTATAAGCTGCCTATAGTGGATGTTGCGGGAGGTGTTCCACCACTTCTGGCAGTAATCCAAGCACGCTTAACTCTGCTATTGCCATTTGAGTCAATAAACATAGGATGTGTAAAATCGAAGCCATAGTCAATTACGCCAACAATAACGCCTTCGCCATAGTAACTCCTTTGCAATTCCATACCGGTATGAACCTTATCCACATTAGAGGATACTATTGCTCTATCAAGTTCTGGTAGTAGTGGTTTTGCCACTTCTATTCGCTCGATAAATGGTAAGCCAGCCAATGCTTCTATATTTGCAACCGGTATCTCAAGTATTGCAACGGTCTCTAACTTCAATGACACAGTTGCACAAATTGCTTCTAATGCTTGCTCATCGTAAGCAGGAGTGAATTGAATATATACCTTGGTGTAAGGAACGCCTGTTTCGCTCTCTGCAAGGAAGTAATTGTTCATCTTTGGGACTTTCGTATCCTGAGATAGCAATTCTACATCGCTCAAAAAGAAATACGTATCAATACTGTATTTCTTGTTATAAGTTACTGCACTACAAATTCCGATTGACAGCAACAATGCCGCTGAATAAATAAGTAAATTTCTCATTTTCATTTTTTGTTTTTTAATATTATTATACTTTATGTATGACTATTTATTATAAATATAGTTTAATTTTGCGAGATATAAAAGAAAAAAGCCCACCAATGCAATATTGAATGGGCTTTTTGTCTATTGTGTAAGAATTACTTCACTACAAAAGTAGATACAGATATTGTTCCGTTGCAATTCAATTTAATGAAATACATACCGCTTGCTAAGTTCATATTATTGACATCAAAGTTGAATACTCCGCTATCAAAATACTTGTTGCTAATAGGTGTGAGCAACACTTGCCCGAGCGAATTAGTTATATCCACTGATACATTGCCGGCAATTTGATTCTCAAATATTACATTTATATGGTCGGCAGCTGGATTTGGATACACAGATGCTATGGAGGAAGTTGTTGGCTCGTAACCATATAGTTGCTCTATGCTTGTGTTGTTGAACCAGAATTCATAATATCCTTCTGGAGCAGTGATAGGCGCTGTCTTCAAAGTAGTTTCTGAATTTCTTGCTGCAATGAAATAGCGAATGGTATCTTTTTCTTCGAATCCTGTTAAAGTCGCAGTATATATCTTGCCATCGGCAGAGACCATTGGCAATGGTGTAGATGTGCTTTGGTCATTCTTTTTATACCACCACATCATTACATTGTCTGCGTTTGTATTGCTAGTAAGTTCCGCTGTTAAAGTAATTGAAGTAGTAAATTCTTGATAATCTCTCACGGGCTTATGCTTAATTGTAATTAATTTATCTGGGTCTTTTGGAATTTGCATAGTGATACAATGTATCGCACCACCGCCCGGTGTAAGATAGCGTGAGTCAATACCAACGAGTTTATAACCGGGTAATGCCTTTGCAATAGTGGCTTCATTTGCTTTATCGTAATTCCAATTTGTCTCTCCTTCGGTGGAGAATGTAGGATAGATAAAGGTTTGATTAACCGTAACGCCATTGATATAGCAGCGTGGGTCTTTGTTGTAATCGGTATTAGTTGTTGGCATATCTTTATTATCCAATCGCGGCATTGGACAATCTAATAGACGATAGTCCGTTCCGAATGTAGTTTTAAGTGACTTGTATTTCTCTCTGTTCTGCTGTATTACTTTGTAGTCCGACAGCGTATTATACTTATCTGGGAAGTATGCAATTAGTATTGATTCCTCGTCAAATTGCTTTGCCCATAGGTCAATGTGTCCTGTTCCGCCATCATATTTCATACTTTGCATTACGATATTCTCTTGAGAAAATGTCTCTTTAATGCGTTGGTCAAGCTGTGCATTAGTAACCGTTTGGCGTGGCTCTACATACCAGCATTCATCCGTTTCAGACCAATAATATTGTCCATAATTCACTTTATTCTCATCATAAATAACATTATCGTAAGTGATATATTTATCGCCATCGGACATAATGTTACCGCCTTCCGTTTTAATATCCACATCATACCAATCGTAGCCCTGCTCGTTGTATATTACCTTTGCAAATTCGTCATCAAATGCTCTTCCTGTATAATATTTTGCATCAACGAAGCCAAGTTTGCGGTTGTCGTTTGCATCATCGTAATACACGCCGAAGGGTCCCCAATCTCTTGCCCAAAAAGCGTCTTCAGTTTTATTAGAGAAGAATTTATACATACCGGGAGTGAATGGATAGCCCATCTGAGCAAAGTATTCCATTACATAACTTGAGTCCGCTATGCCACTTAATCTAATCCAAGATTGTGCTCCGGCTTGTTGTATAGAGTAGATTAATTTTCCCCAAATTTTTGCGATAGTTATATCCGCTGTGCCATCGTCATTTTTGTATATTCCAAGTTCTGGTAGCCACTCCACCATATTTTCTGGGATTAAATAAACGTCGTTAAAGTCATCCGACATTTCGAAATACCAAGGCCAGAACACTCCGCATCCGGGAGGTATCTGTATATCTACTGTGCGTGTATAGCCATAATATTGACCATACACATCCATCAAGCCATTGAAATCATAGTCAAATATAATTGGATAGTAATCCCCCTCCAAATTAACCGCCATAACTGAAGGTAAAGCGACAATGACGGCTTGCACTTCCTCAAACTCGCCAACCATACGCAAATTCTTTGGTAGCGTAGTCATAGGTGAAGCGGATAGATGATTTTGTGGCTTTTGCGAATTGGATGCTTCGATTGCTTTCACTTTGATATTTGGTGAAAGCGTTTGGTTTGGCTGTCTTGCCATTTTGTTTTGCAACAGATGTTGTGCAATTTCTTTGCGAATAGCATCGGCTTGCTCTTGTGGAATCACAACTTTGCCTGATGACTTGAATTGCTTAAAATCTGATAGCGAATGAGTTACGTCCTTATGGTTCATAGATGCAACTCTGTCCTTAGGAATAGGACGGAACGTGTTCGTATTATACATTTGTTCTGCATTTGCTCCAAATGTAAGGAATGCAACTGCTAATACGATGCTTAGTGTTTTTTTCATAATTATTATGTAATTAGTTAGTTAGTTTATATTTTTATTTATCGTAAGGTTTTGAATACAACGATTTTCTTACACCTTCTGCACCAACACCCGCGAAAAAATTGCTTTGCCATTTATATATGGTTGATATGATTTTTCTTCAATAATGCTATATCCCTTTTCTAATAAGCCATTTAATATTGGACGAACAGATACGGCAAATGGTTTTTTATAATTGCTTGGTGCATAACAATTATCTACTAACAATATTTTTGAATCATCATATTTTTTATATTTTTCAGGTATTTCTTTCAATGGAACTATCTTCAGATGCTTATATTTAGGTCTGTCATTTATTGGAATATTTGTATACCAATGACCCGATGCATCTGTGAGTTGCTTTTTTGGGTTAAAAAAATAATCAACACGATTATACCCTGCCCATACCTGATTATTTTTAAAATATGGAATATACGAACCAGTTTTTACGTTTGTTATGTTGGATATAATTAAAAATTTCTTGCCACTTTCAATAACAATTTTCCAATATTCTCTAGCTATTGAGAACGGCGGATTTGTGCATACTATATCTGCTTCTTCATTCAGTATTTTTAATGAAAGCGGGTCATCAAAACTGCCCGTATAACCTTTCGGATATTCTTTGAATTCTTTAAATCCTTCTCTTGTGAATACATAAGTAAATACATATCCCTTTGCACCCTGATTAAACAAATCCAATCCACCGCCATAATGCGTGCATATCAATTTTCGTAATCCAAGTTCTTTAAAGTTACGCATAAAATATAAAGCAAAAGCAGATGATTTTCTTTCATCGGTATCAACAGCATCATCACAATTACAAAAGACACATTTATCCGCCCAAACACTTTTAGCATACATTGCTATTTCTTTCTCAATATCTTCGTATCTGGTATAAAATTCATCGTTTTTTGTTTTTTTTGCTTTATTTAGGATATCTACAGTAGCAAGTCCTCGTTCTTTAAGAGTCGGCGTTGTTTTCTTTACTATTATTGTTTCTTTTTTATTGTCAGTTTTGATAAAAATTTCTTCTACAAATAATTTGTGTGTCTTAATATAATCACTATACATTTTTAGTAATGCAGAATTGTATAGATATATCTCTCTGCTTTTCTCTTCCCTAAGATAACCATAATTTTCTTTAATATCATTCTCCACCACTGCCATATCCGCAACTTCGCACGTGAATAGATACTGGTAAGTGTTCTCTTTGGACACACCAGTAATGTTGTTATACTCTTTCAAGCGTCTATCCAAATCATTGGTCTTGCCTATCTTGCATTTAGATGGCTCTAACGATGCCTGAATGATATAGATATATTGTTTTTCGTTTTCGTCCATAATAGTTTTTGTATATTGATAAATATAACAACTTATACTAATTGTAGGGGTTCAAAATGTTGAACCCCTACAATTAATATATGCTACTCGCCTACTTTCCCTCTATCCAATTACTTATCTCCTTGGCATCGGGAGTGGTCTTTGGAGGAATCGAACGAACATAATTTCCGTTCTCATCAATCAGGAACTTCTGAAAATTCCATATAACTTCCGCATCCTCTACACCATTTTCGGATTTTGATGTAAGCCATTGATAAAGTGGAGCAATATCATCTCCTTTGACGGATATTTTTGCCATTATTGGAAATGTAACGCCGTAATTTTCTGTGCAAAAGGATTTTATTTCCGAATTAGTTCCCGGCTCTTGTTCGGCGAAGTTATTAGCCGGAAAGCCAATAATAATAAAATTATCCTTTTTATACTTGGCATATAGTTCCTCTAACTGCTTATATTGCGGAGTAAGTCCGCATTTTGACGCAACATTAACTAGCATTACCTTTTTGCCTTTCAGTTGCGACAATGGAAAATCTTCACCATCTATATCCTTAACGGTGAAATCATAAAGTGTTTTCGGCTGTGCGAGTAGCATCCCGCCGAACAATAACATACTCCATAGAGTAATAAACGCATTTTTTTTCATAGTTATTATTTAGTTAGTTAGTTTATATTTAGTTAGTTTATGTTTTCTTTTTCACCGGTATTCTCAATACCGTTTTCATTTTTGTTGAATCTGCTGGCTTGGTTAGTGCAGATAAATATATTTCGTGATGCCTTCTTTCCTCATTTATATCATTCAATAAATCATTCTCCGCAATAAAATCATCGAGCAACTTCAATGTTCGTGGTTCATCATCATAACTTCCTAAGTGCATACATTGCACGCACATACCTTCCTTGAATTTTATAAATTTCGCCTTATCTGTTGAAATACCTTTCTTTGCTCTTACTTTATTGCAAGCCCATTCAAAAACATTTTCATTTACAAATTCCGGCAATCTAATCAATGAACTCCAATTGAAATCTGATTTTGCAGTCCATTCTTTATCTCCATCAAGCCACCACAAACCCTCTAACGGTGGAACAACATAATCAAAATATCCTTCCGGCGTTTCATTTCCATTTTTGCTCATTTTAATCGTATATGAGATGGAGTATATGATGTTAAGTGCCTTTTGATATTCGCCGTCTTCTTCATTTGGATTGCCTTTGCCGATTACAGAGACAAAATTCATTTCTGGCACATCAATTAGCGTTGGGGTGGTTTTTGGGAGATATAAATTTTTCTCTTCTTTTTTGTAATCTTTTATTGTATTCATAGTGTTACTATATATATTTTCAAAAGGACAAGGAATAATCCTATGGAGGTATTGGTTCATCTTCCGTTACTTGTTCAATCTCATCATATTTTCTGCACCAATACCCTTGCAAAAAGCATTTTCCCATTAATATATACGGTGTATTCCTTATCTTGCGCAATTTTGTATCCCTTTTCCAGCAAACCATTTAATATATGACGAACCGATACGGCAAATGGTTTTTTATAACCGCTTGGGATATAATTATTATCT
Organism: Ignavibacteria bacterium; assembly: GCA_031261605.1. Taxonomy (GTDB): domain Bacteria; phylum Bacteroidota; class Ignavibacteria; order Kapaibacteriales; family UBA2268; genus WRLB01. The sequence continues at coordinate 78,490 of JAISJI010000064.1, forward strand.
ACTATCAATATTTTAGAATCATCATATCTCATATATTTATCAGGTATATCTTTTAATGGAATTATTTTTAAACTTTTTGATTTTGGTCTGTCTTTTATAGGGATATTTGTATACCAATGCCCTGCCGCTCTTGTAAGTTCTTTTTTTTGA
>JAISJI010000052.1 GCA_031261605.1 Ignavibacteria bacterium
AGCTTATTCCGAGGGCGATGTAGTATTGCTCGTAAGCGATAAGCAGTATTTTCTTGCCGATTATAAAGACAGAAAGTTTGTAGATAGGGTAACGGATACTCCTATTGAAGCCGATGAAGTGTGGCAGGCAGGCTAGAATTGATACTCCTTAATCCCCACTCTCCCTTTATCCATAGGGTTTGCAAGGAATACAAAGGAAAGTAGTTAAAGCAGGAAACTACTCCACAAGGAAGGGAACAATCAAACTAAAACAAAGGGAGATATGCTCCCTTCATTTTAGTTGTTTTTATAGATAATTTGGTGATGTAATATATCCCTATCGCTTTTAAATTGAAAGCAGATATTCTAATATCATAGAATTATCTTGCTTATAATCATACAATCCCTCGTTTTCATTAAAGATAAAGGAATTGTTATTGAATATGAAGGTTAAAATATTTTCTTCACCCTCCATATTCATTAAACGAATCATATATAACCCGTTTGTAAAGTTAAATGTATTACATCCTATGAATACATTATTTTGTGCGTTTGCACTATACACACTTCTACCTGATAAATCATAGATTGTTATATCCAACAGCTTTGTAGAATTAATGCGTATGCCATCATTAGAAGATTTTACACTTACTTCAGCAGAAAATGATTAGTTTGCCATTTGGATGCTGTCCATCCTTATACCCAGTATAAGGATTTCTTCTGGAATAATTACAAAAACATCATTTAGAGTTAATTATAGTCCCTAATAGTATCCTTTCCATAAGTAAGACCTCTTGTATGGTTGTTGCTTACTACCTACCTATTTCACTTCCCAAACCTTGATAGCCGTAATATTCGAAAGCCAGCGGTGTGTAGACATATCTATAGGAAAGATGATAGACGTAGAGCCGAACAGCTGCTTCTTATCGGCTTCCGAGATTTTTGAGAATTGCAATTTCACGGTAGTACTGAGCAAATTATTTACCTGAGCATCCATTCCCGACATATCCACACTCACATCCTTGCTTCCACCTTTGGTGATATAATCCACTGTATCGCCAATTCTATATATTGTCTTGGCAGACGTAATGATATACGGCGTAATCGCTACAACATTCTTAGAAAAGTCGTTATAAGTATAGTATTTAATGGCTTGTGGCGATTCTATGCTAATTATAATGTTATCGGTATTAGTCACAGAATGTTGTTTGAGCACGCTATCAATGAATTTGGCAGGCATAAACGAAAGATATGAGCCAAGCGTCTTGTTATTAGCGAACTTAATGTTTACTTTGTTTGCATCGGCGCTATTGAGTTTTGCTACATTGATTTCGCCGATAAGAGAGAGTTCCTGCGAGTATAGATTAACTGCGAGGAGAAGTATAAGAATGGAATAGAAGATTGTTTTCATAATATATTTTTTGTGTTGTTATGTTCGTTTATTGGATAATAATTGTTCCCCATTCCTTTGTAAGAATGGGGTTAGAATCTTATCACTCTATTTAATTACAAATTTCCCTACCGTATCCGTTCCACCACGCATAATCGTATATGTGTAAACGCCAATCGGCAGAGAAAGCGGAACATACTTCGCTACCCGATGCCCATTATCCGTAGTCGCTATTAAGTCCGCAGAAGCAATTTGTGTCTGGCGACCATCATAGATTGTAAGCAATAACTTCTGTCCCAACTGCACATCATCACTTATCGGAAAAAACAATTCTGTATGCTTGCTCCTATCAAATGGGGCTGGATAAGCCGATGCAACACGCATAACATTTCCACCTACGAACGCATACTGCAACAAAAGCATATTAGCACTTGGTGAATATGTCTTGAGCCAATAATTTGGGAAAACCTCAACGGCATCTGCATCTATCGGCTCTTCGGATGTTAAAGCAGTGCATTGCGCAGTAGAATAGCCACCGTGCAACTCCCTATTTATCATCTCTTTAGCATCGGCATTGCAGAATATCAATTCCAATGTATCAGCCGTTGTCCATACCAAGCCGTCATTGTTTAGATAGCGGAAGTAGGTCATTGCATAAGGTGCTAAGTTATCAGAGAACATATACGGCTTGCTGGATGAGATAGTAGGAACAGGCATTTTTAGCGATTTTGCAAATGCCCAATATTGTCCATCAATGGCATTGTTGCCACAGTGGTAAAGGCATTGCAGATAGTAATAATATTCGTCTGCGAGTGTGCTATTGTATTGCAAAAACAACTTCTCCAATGCTCTATATCCACTACGCTCTCCATCCAATTTAACTAAACTCCAAAAATCCTTCAATGCATCCACACCATAGCGTTCGGCTATGTTATAGAAAAATGTTCCATAAGCATAGCCATCGCTGCTGAGCGAACTGCCGAAATTATAGCGAGTGAAATCGGATAAAAGAGAATTTTGGTATTGGTGAAAATCCGCTATCTCAGGATAGACAAGGAGTTCCAAGCCGACAGCACACATCTCCGGAATGGATGAACCGCGACACATACCGTAATCAAACTGTATAGCGTGGTGATACTCGTGAGCAGCAGTTACCTTAACAGCCGCTATACCATTGGTATAATACGCCTGATACTTCTTCCCATTTTGAGAAATGCTATCGGTCGGCGAGTAATTGTTATCTAAAACTATATACGAATGTCCCAAATTCCCTACTGGTATTGTATAGCCATACACAGCATTATCATCATAGACCTCCTCATCCAAATAGACATCGTATAGCACGCCATTTGGTTCGTAATAATTGGTCTTCGGACGTGGAAAGCCCATTTGCACCACTTCTACTTCGTAAACGTAGTCAAATACAGCACATACGCTATCCACATAATCGGGAATGCCATTATGGTCTCTATCTGCAACATCTACTGCATCGAAGCCGGTAGTATCATAATGCACGCGGAAGCGGTTTTTTGGAGAGATGGCGTATGTTTGCATTGGTGAATGCCAATTATCTTGCAGTTCATCCGTAATTTTATGTGTAGCGAATGTTCCGCATTTATCTAACGGCATAGAATCATCAGCGAGTAGGTGTGATGCACCGAGTGCGATGAGTAGTAATAGTGTATATATTATATTTTTCATAATGTTGGTTGTTTATAACACAGAAAGAAGGACGATTTATCTGTTATTCAGTGCTTATGGCTTGTGCTACTTGCAGTTTTGTAGCGCGTGTCGCTGGAAATATTGTAGCAATGGCTGAAAGCGATAGAGAGAATAGGCAGACAATACCAACTTCAGACCAGTTGAGAATGACAGGTAGGACGTTCGTTATGTATGCTGAGCCATCAAGCAAAAGCCATTCATAGCGTATCTGCCCGTATATCAATGCGATACCGATGATGAAGCCGAGTGCTGTGCCGATGAGACCAATACCAATGCCCTCCACAATGTAAATGCGAGAGATAAACCTATTTGAGCCACCTATTGCTTTTAGTATGGCTATTTCGGATTTCTTTTCGGTAACGGTCATCGCCAATGATGCGAGGACATTGAATACTGCGATTAGTAGGATAAGTCCGAGAACGCAAAAGACCGCTACACGTTCCATTTGCATAACATTATATAAATCGCGGTTTAAGTCCTTCCACGTCTGCACATCATAGTTCTGTCCAATTATGCTAGCGATATTCTGTGATGTTGCTTCAATGTCCTCTTTACCGGCGATAACATCAATGTAAGAGCAAGCGTTGAGCGGAGCATTGCTGATTTGCCTAACGATATTGCAATTTGCGTAGCAGTTGGTTAAATCATACTCTTTTATGTTGCATTGGAATAATCCGGTAGGACGAACATTTATCGCTTGTGGAATTTGCAATGTATGGAAGGAGTATTCCAGCATCTTAGTAGATAGCAATTTCAATGTGTCGTATATTGTGACTTTCAATCTATCCGCCAGAGCGATACCCAGCACTATGTCGTTATCAGCGATACTTGGCTTACCGATGCACTTGTGTTCCTCTAATGGAAATGTATTGTCTAATGTTGCAATGAGTTCCACAACCTCTATCTTATCCCTATTGATGAGCACCGCTTTTGTTTGCAAACACGCTGTTGCGTTCTCTTTTATTTTGTCTGCTACTTCTTGCCAATTATCTATGTATGCACCGGTGTGACTTGTAATGCGAATGGCTGGGTCAATGTCCAATATTGCGTCTTCGGATATGCTACGGAAGCCATTGAATATGGATAGAACAACAATTAAGGCAGCAACTCCAACCGCTATACCGATGATAGATATGAAGGAGATGATAGTGATAAAGTTGATATTTCCACGTGGGAATATATAGCGGAATGCAATTTTGAGTAATACGCTCAATGGGCTAAATATAAATTAGAAGTTCAAAAACAAGTAAAGGTATAGGCAATTACACCTATACCTTTAAGTAAATCTATTGAAAAAATTACTTCTTATCGGCTGCTACTTCTGCTATTTCTTCTCTATGCCCTTTGAGTATGCCTTTCAAATCGAGCTCTTGGTATAGTCCTTCTTCGTCATCGAATACTCCTAGCACAAACGGGCTATCAGTTAGGGAGCCCTTTTGGCGTCCTTCTTGGGTGAAGTTTTTCATCTTAGTAATATCGTCGGCAAGCATAGCAAAATGAACGCCCTCAAACTCAAGGATAACTGCAATGTTCTTAGAATGCACATTTCTAAATTCTTCTTCCAATCCTTCAAATTGCGTCAGAATACGAGTCACAAATTCATCTTTTATGGTCTCAAACAATTCTGTTGCTGCTTCGTGTTTGCCGGCAGCAGATAGTTCTATGACCTTTTTTCCTTTTTCGTGAAAATCGTTGTTGATAGATTTCATTTCGGTCAATTTTTTTTCAATTTGCGGAGGCGTTTCCTTTTGACCAATTAATCCATTAGCCCAATCTATGAAATCAACGAGGTGTGGGTCTGCTTTAGTATCAACTGACGTTTGGTTTCTAACGGCATATTCCAAGGTATCCACCCATTTTATTAGGGCTTCTTTTGACTTACTAACAGTAGCCAATGCCTGTCCGACATAAGATTTCACGCCCAATCTTTTGCGGGTATCGATTAGCGAGATAACAGAGTCACGCAGGTTCATAATGCCGCGAACCCACTCTGGCTGGTGAGGAGCTTCGGTAATTTCCTGCACTCTCACAATTTCGCTAACATATTCGAGGGGAATAATAAAGCTTTCGTTTTCTATCTCAAGGACGATAAACTTCTCGCGAAGTTCTTTGTTCTTAGAGGCAGCATCAGAGTCGGAATGATTGCTATTATTATGTGTTGCTACATTTGGTTCCATTGTATTTGACCTTTAAAAATTTTTATACTAAATATAATATCGGCAATATAGTGAAAAAAATTTAGTTATTAGCAAAAAATAACTATTTATGCGTATTTTTATCATCATACTATGACGAGACAGCGCAAACATTATCGCTATAACAAGAAGAATGCGATATGACCAGCATACCCAAAGTTCTTTTCCATCAAAAAAAATATTTGTATAATATTACGAAATATTTTTTGTATATTTACATATTGTAACATTTTTCTTATACTCAAAAACTTCTTACCAATATGAAATTTCCTATTACAAGAAATCCAAATACTCGTTTCGATTCCATTGATTGGAACAAACTCGGCTTCGGAGTGTATTTCTCCGACCATATTTTTATATCCAAATACAAAGACGGAAACTGGGATGGCGGACAAATCCTTCCTTATGGACCAATGGAATTTGAGCCAGCACTCTGCACTTTCCACTACGCCCAATCCTGCTTTGAAGGGCTAAAAACCTTCCATTGCCTAGATAAAAGCGGAAAGCCAACCGGCTATGCAAATCTGTTTCGTCCGGATAAGAATGCTGCACGCTTGAATTTATCTGGCGAACGTCTATGTATTCCGAATTTGGATATAGATTTCCAGATTGAAGCGATGAAAGAGTTGGTAAAAATTGACCAGAAGTTCATTCCGTCAAAGCGTGGTGAGTCGCTATATTTGCGTCCATTTATCTTTGGCTCTTCCAATTTCCTCGGTGTTCAGGCATCAGCCGAATACAATTTCATTATTTGCACCTCGCCGGTATCTTCCTACTATGCAAACGGCTTAGAGCCGATTAAGATATTGGTATCGGATAAGTATGTGCGTGCTGTTCGTGGTGGTCTTGGCTTTACAAAAGCAGCAGCGAACTATGCCGCATCACTCTATGGCGGTAAAAAAGCCAAGGAGGAAGGTTTTTCGCAGGTGCTATGGTTGGATGGTGTTGAGTTGAAGTATGTAGATGAGGTAGGTGCAATGAATATAATGTTCGTCATAGATGGCGAAATAGTTACTCCTACACTTGAGCAGGGCTCTATACTTGGCGGAGTTACACGTATGAGTGTGATTGAACTCGCTAAAGATATGGGATTGAAGGTATCCGAAAGACGAATTGCATTTGAGGAAGTGGTAGAAGCACACGAAGCCGGCAAACTTACCGAATGCTTTGGCACAGGCACTGCTGCAATTATTTCACCCGTAGGACAACTCACTTACAAAGGCGTGGATATGATAATTAACAACAGCCAGATTGGTCCAATTTCACAAAAACTCTATGATGCTATACTGGATATACAATATAGCGAAGAGCAGGACAAACGCAACTGGACAGTGAAGTTCAAATTATAGAATAAGTTATCGCAACACCTAACAAAGCAGAACAGGGTCAGATTGTTATAAACTCTCTGTCCCTGTTCTTTTGGGTTTTAATTATTTTCAATTAATCAATTACAATGGCTTTTGTCCGTATCTCATTGGAATTACGGATATTTAAGTAATATACGCCTTTGGTTAATTCTGGCGGAACCTCAAAGTCAACGAGAATTGTATGCGTTGCATCGTTGTATTCAAAACGATTGGATAGGTCAAGCAATTTCTGTCCCATCAAGTTGTAAAGCCCGATTTCTACATCGTTGAAGTCGGGTAAAAAGCACATTATATCGGCTGTAATTTTGTGCGAAGCGGGATTTGGATAAATGCTACGTATCCATAAATCGGGTATTGCTCCCGCATCTGTATCCGTAATTCCGACAGTGGTATCTTTGGCGGGGTCGTAAATTATGAACATAGATAGAAATTTGTCGAAACTAATTATAATGGCTTTTTTCCCATCCTCATAATCTGCAATGTATTTAATGGGAATGAAAGCATCATTTATACCGTCCTCAAAGGCATCCAATGGAATTCTAAGCATTCGCTCTTGCTTGGTTCTGTGGTTATAAATTAGAATCGGCACGCCATCGTAGTAAAAAGTGGAATCTGTGTGGATGTAGTAGCCATCCAAAGCAAATGCAAACTCGTCTTCTGACCAATTATACACACCATATATTTGAGCTTCTGGGTAATCGTTCTTTAT
>JAISJI010000022.1 GCA_031261605.1 Ignavibacteria bacterium
GGCGACCGTAATGAATTGCTTGAGCCGGGAAATTGGGTGCATATTTCTTTGTCTTTCAATAAGCGAGCAATGATGATTTATATCAACGAAAATCGTATCGGTAATATTCCTAATATGACAGACGATTTAGGTTGGTTGCAATTTCAATATGATGGCGGAGATGACGGCAGACACGGATATTTGAGGCGATTTCGCATTGCCAAAGGCGCTGTTCCGCTCTATGACAGAATGATGACCGACGGCAAGTTTATCACTTATGGTATTACTTTTGATGTCGGCAAATCAGTGATTAAGCCGGAGTCAATGGGCGAAATGAATCGTATCGTTACGCTAATGACAGATAACCCAGACCTGAAGTTCAGCGTAGAAGGACACACGGATAATACAGGGAATGCTGCAACAAATCAAACATTGTCCGATGCCCGCTCGAAGGCGGTAGTGGATAAGTTAATTGAATTGGGCATTGATGCGGCTCGCTTGAAGTCCGCTGGCAAAGGACAAACTAATCCAATCGCAGGCAACGACACCGATGAAGGTAGAGCAAAGAATCGCCGTGTAGAGTTTATAAAGATGTAATACATCAACTTCTGTCCGGAAATAACAACGGGAGAAATCCACAAATATATACATTATCAATTAATTAAAAGGTATTTATGAAGAAGTACTTCTTATTAGTAGCAGTAGCATTAATTTTTGCTTGGTCATCTGCTACAACATCTGCGGCGAATTACACAACGAACGCCGTTAACGTAATATCAATCAACCCATTCTCTCTTATAGATGGCTTGTTGAATGTTACTTTCGAGCACAAATTGAGTGCCAAGAACTCACTAACCGTCAATGCTTCCTATTGGGGCTACGAGAGTTATGCAACCGGTATCGGTATCGGTGCATCTTACAGATGGTATATTGACCTCTTTGAAGAGGGCAAAAGTGCTACGAATGGACTTAGCATAGGTCCAAGATTGCAATACTATCATTGGTCTTATAGTTGGGACAATGATTGGGCAGATTTTAGTTATTCATCTCTATCACTTGGTGTGGAAATTGCCTACAAATGGGTATTTGACAACAAATGGGTAGTAGAGCCAACGCTTAACTATTCTTTCCCAATTGTGAAGAAATCGGGTTATAGCTTTACTGACTACGGTTTTGGCGTTAACCTCGGCTATGCTTTCTAAGCATAAAACGTAATAAGGATGCAATGCCGGAATATATTCCTCTTTGCATTTTTAATAGTGTAGTGGGTGGATACTTGCTACGCTATTTTTTTAATATAGAATGGAGGTTACTGCAATGGCGGAAACTGTGTAGTTAATAAGACATCATTGCTTTCTATATTCCTTCGGAGACATACCGACCTTCCGCTTGAAATACTTGCCAAAAAACGATTGCGAGGGAAAATTCAATTCATCACTTATTTGCTGTATTGTCAATTTAGATGAATTTAATAATGCCTTCGCCTCTAATATCACATAATCATCAATCCAATTTGTAGCCGTCTTGCCACTATTTTCCTGCACGACCTTTGATAAATATTTTGCAGTAAGAAAAAGTTTGTTCGCATAAAAATTAACGCTCCGCTCCGTTTTATAATGCTTTTGTATTGCATCCATAAATTCCTCCACAATTAATTCCTTTCGCGTTTGCTTTTTCTCATCGTTCTGCGTATGAATATAATATCCCAAGCCATAAAAGAACGCCAGCGTCAAATGCCGAACTATTTCCTTGCGATGTGGATTTTCCTTGATACTTATCGTTCGTTTGAGCATATTATAATAAACCATCATTGCTTCTGCTTCCTCGTCTGTCAGGGGAATATGCGGGTTCTCACGAACAGATAAATGCAGCGGAAGATTATAAATACCCAAACTATCGCTAAACTGCTTAGACATTACCAAAAAGAAACCCGAAAAATCCTCACTAAAATGCTCATATTCCAATATCTGGTCAGGCATTACTACAACAATGCAAGGTGCTTGCGAGTTATACATTTTCAAATCAATATTCCCTTTGATTGTGCCTTTGAGACAAATAATTGCGGTGGTAACATCAACCCTAAATGGTCGGTCAAAAGTCGGCGTAATGAGCGGATTATCAAGCAGAATAATATCATTATCTATTGAATCCATTTCTGCAACATCCAATTCAGTTCGCCAATTAAACGGTGCTATAATATTTTGCATAATTCATTTCCATTTTATTTACAAAATTACCACATTTTTGCCAGAAAAACATCATTTATTCCAATTTATTTTTTCAAATATATCATTTTTGAATATAAAAAGGACAATTAGACCAATTTTATAGAAGTATTGACCTTGTATAGAACTAAAAATAGTGTTAATTTTGTATTTTTAATTACAACAATTTAATATTAAAAACTATGAATAAAAAAGAAGAACGCAACGAACTACAAAAGTTCTTTGAAATGGAGGCAGAATATGTTAATTTTCTATGTGAATTCCTCCACGAAAAATATTACGAGCATAAGACCACGTATTCAAATACTCAAACTAATGCCGAGTATTGTTCCGCTGAAGAGAATAACGAGAACAATAATACTTATAAATATAAGTATTAGTATGAAAACAAACGTAGGGGCGTTGCATACAACGCCACTACAATAAAATTGCCACGTCCTCGTAGGAAAATACGAAAATAGTTCACAAAAATGGCGAAGTAGTTCACGAAAATGGTGACAGGTGTTCGCAAATTGGTAACAGGTGTTCGCAAAATGGTAATAGGAAATAGGAAAAATGTAGGGGCGTTGCATGCAACGCCCCTACAAAAACAAATAAATAACAATAAAACCACCCCTTCTCCTTTGCTCCCCTTCGGGGCTGGGGGTCCAAAGGTGGCAAGGGTGGTAAAAAAGTAAATTATTATTAACAAATATAAATACTAAAATGGAATTACATAACAAAGTAGTCGTAGTAACAGGTGGCGGAAATGGAATAGGACGCCAACTTGTTTTTAATTTGCTTGAAAGAGGAGCAAAAGTCGCTGCCGTTGATATTAACGAAGCAGCATTGCAAGAGACAGAGCACCTTGCAGAAAATAAGAACTTATCCACACATCTATTGGATATTACAAATAGAGAAGCAGTGGATGATTTTGCAACGCAACTCATTGCGAAATATGGTGCAGTGGATTGCATTATCAATAACGCTGGGATTTTGCAGCCGTTTGTCAAAGTGAATGACATCGGTTTCCCACTCATTGAGAAGATAATCAATGTGGATTTCTATGG
>JAISJI010000024.1 GCA_031261605.1 Ignavibacteria bacterium
TATTATGAAAAAACTTACATTTTTTATTGCTTTAATGCTGACAATCAGCACAGCAATGGCTCAAAAAGCCGCTCAAAAAGAGTCGTGGTCTAAACAATCTGTAAAGACTGAAAAAAAACAGACTCATCAAGTGCTTCAACAGAAGCACCGTGTTATTAACCCTACTTCGCAATGGGCTAATATCTCCACGCAAAAACAAAACGTTGCGAAAATTGTGCAAAACGCGCAAAGTTTGGATTACACCGCAGTAACTCTGCCTCTCGACACTACTTTTGTATTTTCACAAGCCAACGTGTCCGATTTGTCAGAATTGTTTATTGGCAGTCCAATTGTTGGAGTGGTTTTCAAATTTACTGTTACGCAACCAAAATTTGTAACTTTGGGAGAAGAAAACAGTCTCTTTGATATTGGTTTTTTTAAAGACCAATGCGATTTATACCATCTTTTGACAAATGGTTCTACAATAACTCAATTATTAACACCTGGTGATTATTTTGTTGTTTTAGCAGATTTCCCAGAAGATGCAGATGGTATTGATGTTACGCTTAATCAAACTGTACATTTTACAATTTCTCAAAGTGATGTTGATATTACTCCACTCACTTTAGATGTTGATAACAACTATGAACTAAACTCTACTAATACTGTTGATGTAGAGGGAACATTAATGAGGTTTTTCTCTTTTACACTTGCCGATGTAAAAATGATAGACTATGCTGTTGAAGGAATTAATGGTGCAGGTGTTGAAATTTATTATGATGGAAATTTAGTAGGAGCAGGAAACAGGATATTTCCAGCAGGAACTCACTATTTTGCAATAATGGACTATAATAACGCTGTTTCTGCAACCAATTCAATTACGGCTCATATAACAATTGAAGTGAATCAAGACGTAGCAATCACTCAAATTCCAATTCCTTACGAAGGCAGTTTTACTATTACCGAAAATGACCCGATGGTTTATGGTGCTTTTCACGCTAAATACTTCACTTTTACTATTTTAGAAACAATGAATTTATCATTTTATACTAATAATAATAATCCTTACATAGAACTTTATGACATAAATTATAATTATATCAATGATGGTTATAATATATCTCAAACTCTTCCTGCTGGCACTTATTTATTATCTATAAATGATGACTATAACACTCTTCCGCTTACTTCTACCCTTTACATTCAGCAGTTTATTAATTATTGGGATTTAGATTATTCGCAGGAAATGCCTTTCGGACAACAAATTGCAGGTTCAGATGAAGATTTAGTTCCAAATGTTAGCGTATTCGGAGTAAATTCTTTTGTAGCGCCATATTCTTTTCAAGCAACGGCAGGCAATATGTATAAGATTACATTAAATGCTTTTGCTCCGCAAAATGGAATTGGCATTGGCTGTTTCATCTTTCACGAAGAATTAGAACAAGATTTTTGGACAGACGTTGTTTTTTGGGATAGCAATGGCAATTCTTCAACCTCATTGTCTTGGCTTACAGGTTTTACCGCAATGGAAACGGAAATAGTGCAATTTGCCTTTGCCTCAACGTTGCCAAATGTATATTACACTATAAAAATTGATGAAGTTTCAACTACCACAGAAGCACCACATCCTGGAGATTTTGCTTTTGCAGAAATGACCTTGCCTTTTTCACAAGTTATAGGTTTCGACCCTGCTCAATTCAATAATGTGATAGTAGACGGAACAGATATTTATAAAGCATATCATCTCAATGTTGCCGAAGCGATAAACCTTAAATATATGACAGGTTCCTATACCAATGAAAACAACGGGCACTATTTTGCTACTCCTTTAATTATTTACAGTGATGAAACTCTCTCAAATGCAGTAACTCCTAATGGTCTTTGGAATAGCGAAGATATTAATTTGCTTCCTGGCGATTATTATATTTTGTTTTACGATAACGAATGCTATGATAGGGACGGCGTTTATATGACTCCTACAGTTTATATTGATTATGCTCCTTATGTTGAGCCACAAGGTGGTGTTACTACATTATACGATTTATTGACCGACACCGAAATTTCCACCGTTGATTACACTACCGAAATTCCATTTTCAGAATCAGGTTGGTATGTCGAAGGTATTTCGGCAAAAGTTCTTGGAGAAAATTCTGCAAACTACGATTTTAGATATACTGGCGAGACCTTTTTTGCAAAAGCATATAAAGTTACAGGTATGATAAGTTCTGATTTATTAAAAATTCATGTTGCCCATTCCAATGATGCTTATATGCACGTTTATAAAATTATTGACAATCAAATATATGGCATTTCTGATTGGAGTGTTGATGATGCTTATGACGATGACGGAACAAATATTTTCACAGGTCAGGGATGGAACGGCGATTCTTATTATGAACTTACAGCCGATGATGCTATTGATTATTATGTAGTTGCTACAACTTATGGTTCAGATAATAACAATGATTCTCGTTGGGCTGTTACAATGTGGACAAATGCAAGCGAACCAACAATTGATACCGACCCTGAGTATCCCGATTTTGTATTGCCGGAAATTGTAAGCACTCAAACCGCAACTGCTGTTCTTAATCTTCAAGCACCAATAAGCGACAGCGAAATAAAAATTGCTTTAATGGCTCTTAATGTAACTGCAACAGACGAAAATAACAATACATTTGCAGTTATTAATAATCCTTACGCTTGGGAGATAAATGCAGAGCAAACAACCGCAACATTTGAAAATTACTCTAATCCTAATTACACATTAGCAACAAATTATGCACCTGCAACAGTAGCGTTAAATATTACATCAGGTATCGAAGAAGTTGGTGCAAATTCAATAATTCTGTATCCAAATCCCGCTGTTGATAATATCAATATTGACGGTTTGCAGGGCGGCGAAATTATAAAGATTATTGACATAAACGGACGAATTATAAGCACTTTAACAGCAAAATCAAATATTCAAAATATTTCCGTAAATGGTCTTGCGCAAGGCACATATCTTGTAGCAATACAAAACGGCAATACAATTAAGGTTTTGAAATTTGTAAAGTAAATTCATAAAGTAAATTCATAAAGTTTATTTTTATTCTAACTCTAACTCTAACAGGGTTTAAAACCCTGTTAGAGTTTAGTTATTAATTCTACATTTTTTATTAATAAATATGAAAACAGCATTAATAACAGGCATTACAGGACAAGACGGCTCATATCTTGCAGAATTTCTTATTGAAAAAGGATATGAAGTTCACGGCATTTTGCGCCGCTCGTCTTCGTTCAATACAGGCAGAATTGAGCATTTGTACCTTGACGAATGGGTGCGCGATATGCACACAAAACGCCTTGTTAATCTGCATTACGGCGATATGACCGA
>JAISJI010000068.1 GCA_031261605.1 Ignavibacteria bacterium
GCTCGTTTGCATTCTGGAAATACCATCACAAGATGCATAAATACAGCTACAGTAGAAGGAACAGGAGAAGTAGGAGCGATAGTTGGAACTTTAGACGGAACAGTTCCAACCATCACCGACTGCTTTTACGATATCCAGATGTGCAAATATAAAGCAGTCAATAACCAAGACCATCCGGGAGTTACGGGTCTTCCAACGCATTTGTTGATGGAGGAATTGGCGAAGTAAATTAACCCCTCCCAACAATTCCCCATTCCTTGTGGAAAGTGCAGTGGTTATGGGATTGCACCACATACCCGCAATGACACCACACCATTACTTACCCACATTTTTTCAACCACCTGCACAATATTCTACACCCCAAACCAATTCAAAATATACCGCAAAAAAACTCCACCACTTGTAATATACCTTGAATTTACAATATATTACATATTACACTATATCAAAAAAATAGTGGTATTCGGATAGAATGGCATATTTATTGCCGATAAACGTAAGAGGATTAAAGAAATTTCATATTGTGCCGAAACTATGTGCGATATACTATATGATTTTTTCATATCCTACACAGCACTACGAACTTCACTATGTAAGAATTGGAAAGGGAGAACTCCAAAAATGTTGAATATTATACAAAATAAACGAAACACATCGCTATTGCGGTTTCTGATTATATTGGCTCTTGTATGCACTAACGCCATTGTGCTATTCGGGCAAAACTACGAATTCACTCTCTACCCACGTAGAGCGTATGACCAACTACATATTGAAGTGTGGGCAAGAGCAAATAATGCAAATGTAGCAAAATTAGGCAATGCCTCGCTCGTGATGCAATATAATACAGCATACCTTACGCCATCTTTACAGCAAAATTTAACGCAAACCGACTCCCTACTTACCGTTGAAGCAAATGCAACCTACCCTGTAATTACCATAAATTCTGACTTTAGCGCTGGTAATGGCTATGCTGCTGTTTCGTCAAGTTCCTATTCTGCTGGATACTATTCATTAGAAATTAACCACGACCAACTCGGCATAGGCGGATTAAATTTAGGAACAACCGGTAGAGGTAGCTTCCTCGGCATTGTCTCATTTGATATTATTGGCAATCCGGCTCCGAATGCTCTGGCAAATTTCGCTTGGAGCAAAAGCGCTTTCCCTGGCGACGTACGTATTTTTGATATTAATGGTAATGACATAAAAACACAAGTGACACTAACAGACCCAGCCGCTGGATACACAGTGACAGGCGTTTCCATTCTTTCGCCAAATAGAGATAGAATGGTGATTGATAGAGATGCTACATATAAATTTTTAGAGAAGGACTATGTTGCCGGCGGCTATCCGATATACTTCGAACGTAGCATAAATCCTACCGACTACAGAATTATCGCTCCACCCGCTATAAAGTCCATTGATGAAAATTTAGCATACGTAATTGAATACTCGTTGGATAATGGAAATGCTTGGACGGAAGTCGGCAGAGTATCAGAAACAGATAAGACATCCAATGCTGCAAGCGGTAACTATCGCTCCGGCGAAATCTATGCGACAAGTGGAACAACATATTACATAACTTCGCAGACAGGAACACAGGTAAATTCCTCTAATTTCAGAAAGCCATTGCGTATAATATGGAGCAAAGACCAATACTTTTTCCCTCGCTCCGAGCAAGCAAAACTCCGCATAACTATTCTGAATGGCGATATTACACAGCCAATCGGCAATAGAACAGCAAGCGATATGACCAATACCAATCAAGGACAATTAATCATAGGTCGCCTATTCTTTACCCAATTAAACGGAACTAACCAATACCTCAAAACCAATGGAACATATAGCAATGCAACGCAACTCACCGTCTCCGCTTGGGTTAATCTCAACGGATACCAAGCTGCCGGAAATAATCCCGCTATCGTTGCATCGTCCGGTGGTCCTCTGTCTGCTCCGTTAGTTCCGGGTTTCGCTTCTAATGAAGGTGCATGGATGTTATACTTGCGCGATGGTCGTATTCCGGCATTTAGAGCAAGAGAGATACAAGCACGCGGCGATGCTGCTACACCTATTTACCTCGCACAACTCGAAGCATATCCATTGGACTCGCTCATCGCTGTTGCGAACACTCCACTTACCGATGCTCACTCACACAATTGGGTGAATATCGCTGCTACCGTTAAGGACAATGTCGTATGCTTATATATCAATGGCGAACTCGTTTCCTCTGCTACAAATAGCAATTTTAACGACTGCCGTATGATTGTAACCGACCACCCGATTTGGATTGGCATTAATCCGAACACCGCTATTACCGCTGGCTCATTCCTTAATGCTGGTATCAAGGGCGTTCAGATATGGCGTAATGCTCTTACCCAAGACCAGATACGCATCTACGCCGCAGGTATTCCAATGCCTGATAGCATCTCCAGCTCTGTTGATGATGTCCGCAAAACATTGGAAATGTATTATAGTTTAGAAGGAACTACTGCCGACTTAGCAAGCAATACCACATATCAGAAAGGAAGACAAGACATTAGTTTCTACAACGATGGTGGTGCGGGACAACTCGTAAATTCTACCTATAAAGGTAATGATGATAAGGAAATTGATAACGACGGAAACGATTTCGCACAATTCAAATTCAAACCAAGCAACTCACTACAAGCATCTACTCCGGTAGACCCTACTTACAGACCTGACCAGCCACACTTACAAATATCATCTCCTGCAAAGGGTGCTGGTATCGGTAATAAAGCCGGCGACCAAGCCGAAATCAGATGGGTATCCTACGGTATGACTGACCTCGCAAAAGCAAGCAAATTGAATTACGAAATTGACTATACTATGGACGGCGGACAAACTTGGACGCCTGCAAAAAATCATAACGGACAGAACCTAGTCGGCACTACCATACCATCTCCTGATATAGGATACGCTGTATGGGAACCATACCAGAACAATAGCGCTGCTGCGAACTTACGCTCTCTCACACCTTATGCAAAGACCGTTCAACTGCGGTTACAGGGCTTTGACGGCAGTGGCAATGTAGCATTCACTTCCACCTCCGATACATTTGCCGTTGCTCCTTACTTCGCTATACGTAGCATTGAAGGTAGCCAGTTGCGAGTAGATGCACGAATGGGAATGAATATCGTTAGCGACTACGCTTATATTGAAGCATGGCTCAAGCCGTATAGATTCCCACTTGCAGGAGAGGGCTTCTTCCCTATTGCAGAAAAATCGCAAGGCGGTGTATTACATTACGCATTTAGATTAATGATGGACGGCTCGCTAACCCTTATCGTTACTGATATTAACGGAGTTGTATATACTGCTCGCACTAGTTCTTCGCTCGTGCTTGTAGCGCCGAACTCAGTTAATAACGATAGTTTATGGACACACGTCGCTGTCCTCTTTATTAGAAATAATGACAACAATATATCCGAAGCACGCTTCTATGTGGATGGTAATTACCAATATGGTGCTAACCTCGCACAGCAGTTTAACGCATCTATCGCATTGAATACAGACAATCCGTATCCACTATACATTGGCTCTAATCCCGCTGTTACAGCCAATAGCTTCGTTGGCGAGATGAAGGAAGTTCGCTTCTGGAATGGATTGCCAAACAACGCTTCGCCCTATGGAGCTGAGCCAACTGAGATGACTAAGTTCGTCCAAAAATCACAAGCCGAAGATACTAAAACATTGACCGAAGCAAATAAGACAAATCTACATTCCGCTTTCAGTATGGACGGCGGAACGTTCTTCGCCAATGGTGGCAATAGAGTTGCTGCACTATGGGCTACAAAGGGCATTACGCTTAATAACTACGGCGTTGCAGTTAAATTTGTCCCATTCCAGCCATTCATAAAATTAGTTGAACCGCAATTTAAGCAGTCCATAGCCAATACAGATAAGGCAGTAAAAGTGCGATGGGTTGGTCAATATTACGATGGATTAAACTTTGTCGCAGGTGCGAATAAAGTTCCGCCATCCTTACGCTACTCCATACTTGGCGGTGGTGGTAATGAAGTGCAGCCATATCAATACGTCGGCGGAAACTACTTCAGTGGCAACAAAACTAATTCTATAAAACTACTTACAACAGATGAATACCAGTCCAATCTCTCGGCTACAAAGAAATATTTTGCACTCGCATTAGACGCATCTATGGCAAATCCAGATGTTAATAAAGATGGAGCGTATGGCGACCAAGGTCCGCTATCACCAACTTTGACCAATGGTAGATTGGAACTATCCGGCACTTACTCTATCAATGGTGAGACATTCCCATTGGTGACGGAAGGTCCGCTATTTACAATTAATCCGCCGAACAATTTCACCATTCGCATAATGCTCGAAGGATACCATCAAGGAAGCGTTGCCGGCAAAGCGGTAAATCAACTTGGTCCAAATTACGACCAAGGCGGTCTCGTTCTACGCCTATTTACGGATAACTCCGGCGAAATCAGTAGCAAAGTTGGCGTCGATGCTTTTTCTGCAAATGGCTTCACCGATAGAGACCCTGTGAATTTGAACAAGGGCAATTACAGATTTGCAAACGTGGATTTCCTATATACGAGCATCCCAAATGGTTCGTATTGGGTGTTCGTTGACCACATAAATCACTTGCCTATAATGAGCCGCTACCCTGCACCATTCCAATTCACCGGCGATGTAGGAACAACCTGGGCTATTGAGTCCGGCTGGGATTTTCTTAGTTGGAATGGCGTTGATGACAATGTAATGACATCGCCTTCTACTACTGATATATGGAAAAATAATTACTACACAGCGAAGGGAACGGCTGTAAATACTGCGAAGACATATCCAGAGAGATACGCTACGACTGGATTAATTTATAATGGCGGAACGACTGACCGCAACGGCTTGGCTGCTATGGTCGGTGGTGATGTCAATCAAGATGGAATGATTAACGCTGCCGATAGAGTTAAAGTTCGCCAAGAAGAAGGTCTGCAGTCCTATCAATCCGATATTACAGGTGATAAGTATGTCAATGCAGTGGATAGAACGATTACCGATAGAAATGCCGGTAAGGTCTCATCCTTGCTGAACACCGTGATACCTGCTTCTGCACCGCTTTCGCTCATTGACCCATTCAATGTAATCGTCGATGATAATGCAGAGTTATCGCTATACTTAAATAAACTAGCAAAAGTTTCTGGCTACAAAGCAAATGATAACCCGAAAGATATTGATATAGAACAACGACTGCATAGCAAGCAGAATGATGCTTTGCAAGCGGGCTTGATGTATTATGTGAGTGCGAAAACGAAATACAACGACAGCGGCTTTGTAGATGTTAGCGTGTATATTCGCAATGCTGGAGTGGCTTTTGCTCCCGCTAATTGCACGTTTCCGATTTCATTTGATACGAATGCAGTTACATTTTCTAAGTTCTATGGTGGTGATAGCGTGATATTCAATTCCGATTTTGATTACTCTAAATTGGATACTAATAACATTCCCGAGAATGGATATTTGAAATTGTCATCCGCTCCCAAAGTTGGTGCAGCAAACGCATACCGCAATTATAAGACGATAGAAATAGATTACGATGCTTACTCTAACCTCGGCGGAATCAATGTTCCAAGTTACGATACATATCTCGGAACACTCCGCTTCAATGTAAAGAAGGGCGCAGGCATCGTTGCATTCCATTGGCACGAGAGCAGAGCAGTCATCACTACAAAAGGCGAAGATGGAACATCTGATGGTATATGGGATACAATTCCTGCTGTCCTGCTATACAACGCTACGATTACGCAACCAAACGGCGGCGAGGACTACCAAATACTTACGCAACAGCAAGTGAAATGGACTACTACCGGCACTGCCGATATACATATATATCTATCTATCAATAACGGAATCACTTGGATGAAACTGACTGATACGGCTATTAGTTCGCAGCAACTGCAATACACTTGGACGACTCCGAATGTAAATTCAGAGCAATGCCTTATCCGCATTGTTGATGCCGAGACGAATACCGAAGTGGATAGAAGCGACGGCACATTCACTATTAGTCCGCCATGGGGACATATCATTCAGCCATACGCAAGTTCGGAACCATACAAAGGCGGAACGGTTACACAGATAGAATGGACGGCTGGTGGAACATCTTGTGTTCGCTTTGAATACTCTATCGATGGCGGCTATACTTGGACAAAAATATCCGGCAACTTCGGTGCATCTGCTACCAGCACTATAAAGGCAAATTGGACGCTACCAAAGGTAACAACAAAGGAAGCATACGTCAGAATGATTGATTGCAATACGGACAATATATTGGATGTATCAGGCAAATTTATGATTGGTTATGGCACGATTACTTTCACGCAACCCGCACAGAATCAAACTCTGCAAGGATGTAAGACAGCGACAATTAGATGGACTACAATAGGTGTTACGGAATTTGATTTGCAGTTATCTACCGATGGCATTAATTGGATTACTATTGAATATGGCGTGGATGCTTCATTGAAGTTATACTCTTGGCAGATATTAGATGCTGAATCTAACACTTGCTACTTCCGCGCTATATACAACGGCGATGAAGTGTTTGAGTTCGGACGTAGCAAAATGTTTAAGATTCGCAGATGCACAGGTATATACGATGAGCCAGAGAATGGTGCTATCGGTAATATTTTCCCAAATCCAACAAATGGTATGGCATACATTACATTTGATTTACCTAAACCGGAGCGGTTGAATATACAGGTGATAGATTTAACCGGAAATGTAGTAAAGGAGATTGCGAACTACCTATTTGGTATCGGCAAGCAGACGATGGAATTTGACATCTCCGCCGTTGCAAATGGCAAGTATTACGTAATCATTACCTCGGATGACTTTGCAGTGTTAAGAGAACTCAACGTGGTGAAGTAGATTATCCATAAATGAAGTTGCCGATATACATATCGTTCTCGGCATTAGCATTGCTATCCTTTGCGTAAAACGTTCGTATCGATTGCTCTATCGTTTCGCCGAATAGCAGTTCATCTTGCTCGTCGTATAGATGCTTTTTAATTAGCGAAGTGTTTTTATAGAGCCAATAGTTGAGTATGCGGATTTCGTTTATATCAAATTCCACTTCCTCGTCATCGGCGTAAAATGTATCGTGAATGCAGTCGAAGATGCTATTGAGATTGGCTTTTGTGCCTATGGTTGTGGTTGAGACATATCTGCCCTTGTGAATGAATATTACATCTATCAATTTCTCTTTTGGGGAATTCGGATAGAGAACTACCATAGATAGATTTTTTACGAGCAACTGCTGAGAGTAAGCATTGACTTGTATATCATCAGCATTAAATAGGTCTAAATACTTAATTGAGTTATACTCCGGCTGGAGCAGCTTAATTTTACGATATTCCAAGATATATGCCTCAAGTTCTGATGTGGTCTCCAACCATTCCAAGCGAACGAATTTCTTCAATACCGAACGAATTTTTTTTGATACCTCATCGGTCTCCTCTATGAAACTGCTGATGTGTTCGGCTATATCATTGGAACGGGAGATATGCAATACCTTGCCACTTTTACCGATAAATGTGAGAATGCCGTTGGAATGAGGAGCTTGCTTCTGGTATAATCTAAGTTTATCAAATATCTTTGTATCCAACTCCTTATACCGCCTAATGTCGCGGTTTTGGAAATCAAGCAGGTCTTCCAATGTAACAATATCAAACCTATCTTGAAGCATTAACAGCATTTCAATGAAGAAGTTAGCAGTTGCAAAAGCATCATCATAAGCGCGATGTCTATTGACAATCGGGATGTTAAAATAATCGGCGAGAGAGCCAACATTCTTCTTTATATTCTTCGGAATAAGGCGATTACCAAGTTTAAGAGTGCATAAAGTAGGAACATCAACAGCAGACAAGCCAGCGCTATTTATCGCCTCAGATACGAAACGCCAATCAAATGGAACATTGTGTGCAACAAAGCAGGAGTTGTCTTGGAGTAAAATATTTCTTACGACAGCAAAAACTTCGCTCGCTTCTGGTGCGTTCATCACCATAAGGTCGTATATGCCGGTCATTTTTTGTATATACGGCGGTATTGGTTGATGGGGATTTACAAGCGAACTGAAGGTATCAATAATTTCGAAATTGTTAACTGTGATACAAGCAATATCTGTTATCTTATTATACGAAGCGTGCGAACCGGTTGTCTCAACATCTACAACGATGAAGTTAGTATCTGAAATAAGTGTCATAATAAAAACCAAAATGGTAATATTAACCAAAATATTAGCCATTGGTAAAAAAATACTATAAAAAATCCTTTGCAAATTACTAAATTCTTACCATAATTTAGTATATTAATATGTGAATTAGTTATTAACAATCAATTATGCTGTTTTTTCAACATAATTGTTAGATATGACTAATTTGGCACGTTTTTTTCATAGCATTTTAATAATTATATATACAAGAGGACAAAATGGCAAAAGAAGAACCAGAAGAAAATCTTGATGATGCAGCAGATAACGCTGCGGAAAGCAAGAAGAAACCTAAAAAAGAAAAGAAAACCAAAGAGCCAAACGAAGATGGCAAGCCAAGCACCATACTTATAGCTGGTGGGGCTGCTGGACTTATGATTTTAATAATCATTAGCGTTATCGTCGGCTCTGTGATAGCACAAAAGATGTTCCCTATTGAAGCATCGGCTGTCGTTGCAACTGAAGAAACTGAACACGCAGAAGGCGATGAACACTCCGCAAAGAAGCTTCCACCAATGCCGGATGGAGAAGAAGGTGGAGAAGATGTAATATCAATGCTCGCAGATGACTCGTGGCTTTCATTTTCATCAGACAAAATACAGACCAATCCAAGCGATAACGCTCGTGCTGTTTGTATCCTCAATGTCGCTGTTACATATAAGCCATATTACGTAGACCAATTGACTGCACGCGGTTTCCTTATACCGGCTCCTGCTGCTGGAGGAGGTGGTCATGGTGAAGCACCTGCACACGAGGAAGGTGCAAAAGTTCCGATGATTGCAGATACAAATAATTCCATATATAAATCCTTACGACAGAGCGTAGCAAGCACCCTAGGTGGATTCCTTGGCTCCCATACCCAAGCATCATTGCAAGCAATGCAGTCGTCCAATACATTGACAGATACATTGAAATCGGTATTGAAGACACCGTTCCGCAATACTGGACTCATTGTAGGAAAAGTGGAAATTACTAACTTTATGATTGCACCAATGTAATTGCAGAAAGCACAAGATACTTTACTAATTTTTTTATCATTACTTATTTAGAATACAATGGCACAGACATTACCACAAAACGTTATAGATAATTTACTTAAAGATGCAAAATCCGGTAAGGATACCTCTAAGTATGCTCGTAAAGAAGTAAGTAATTATGATTTCCGCAGACCGAATAGAATATCCAAGAACCAGATACGAACATTGCAGACGATACACGAGAACTTCGCCGAGGTCTTTGGATATTACTTGGTATCGAAATTACAGACAACGGTAAATATTACGCCTACTTCGGTAGACCAACTTTTCTACTCAGAGTTCATACTTTCGGTTAGTAATCCGAGTTGCTTGTATGTATTTGAAATAGCGGGAACAGATGGTAATGGTATTCTGGAGATTAGTCCTCAACTGGCTCTTACAATAGTGGAACGCTTACTTGGCGGTAATGCAGATGCTCTGCCAAAGAGTAGAACGATTACGCCGATAGAGCAGACGGTCGTTAGAGGTATGATAGAACACGCTTTGAGCGACCTCAGGACAGCTTGGAAGTCCATCTCAGATATTAATTTTAAGTATCAACGATTGGAGCAGGAAGCGGACTTTGTGCAAATCGCACCTTCATCTGAGATTGTAATTGTGATTTCATTTGATGTTCATATTGGCTCGCATACTTTTTTGCTCAACCTATGTTTCCCAACATTTGCATTAGAGGAAGTGCTTGCGAAACTTAATCGGCAATTAGTAACTACGACAGGACATCAACAAAGTGCAAAAAAATTACGTGAAAACATACTCGCTGTTAATCAGCAAATATCTACGACGTATCTCCCAATAGTAGCCGAACTTGGTAAGACCTCCATTACGGTTACCGAGTTGCTGGAACTCAAAGAGGGCGATATTATAAAGACAAAGAAAAGAATAGACCAAGAAATAGAAGTAATAATAGCCGGCAAACGCAAACTCGCTGCACGTCCCGGCGTTGTCGAAGGAAAGAAGGCGGTGCGTATCATTAGACCGCTTACCGCAGACGACTTATACGAAGAAGACCTTTCTTACAAGGAAGAAAAAGAAGTTTAACACATTTTATTTATATCCATTTTAATACTAATTTATTAATTATAGGAGCAAACAATGACTCAAGAAGAAATAGATGCGCTCATCTCAGGCACGGATGATACCGCTTTAGAAGAAACTACCGATGAAGATAGTGCTGCCGAAGCCGCTGATGTCGAATTCACAGAGTTGCCATCTAATGACCAAGCCGGACAACAACTTGACCCCAAAATGGATATGCTGTATGACCTATCGCTACCGGTTTCTATAGAACTCGGTAGAACAAATATGCTTATCCGCGATGTCCTAAAACTTGGACGTGGCTCGGTTGTAGAATTTGATAAACTTGTAAGTGAGCCGGTAGATGTGCTAATTAATGGCAAAAAAATCGCAGAAGGTGAGGTTGTTGTTATTGACAAACACTTCGGTATTCGTATCACCACACTCGTTGATGCTACTACGGCTTCGCGTGCGAGGAGGTAGTATGGATGCAAACATTTTACAATCTTTCGGCGTGCTAATATTAGCCGTTGGGGTTATCGCCGGCGTTATGGTGTTGATAAAGAAAATCACCGCCCAACGCTTAGAAGCAAAGACAACGATAAATCTAAATGTTATCTCAAAAATTACATTGCAACCAAAGAACCATCTCTTTGTGGTGAAGGTAGCGGAGAAATTATTGGTGCTTGGAGTTACCGATAACAACATAAATATATTGACAGAACTCGACCCAGACGACAGCATTGTATCGCAAGTTGCAAATCCAAAAACACAAGCAACCGCTGCTGCTGCCATATTGAACAAGGTCGCTGCTGCTCCAAAGCGAGCGGACAATACTACTACAAATCTATCGTTTATGAATTTCGTAAAATCCGCTATCGGAAAATAAAAATAGCCCTTCGTTATGAGAGGGCTATTCTATTTCTGTTCTTTTTATACTTCCAACTCTACAAACCTACATCTGCCTTTTTCAATTTCCTATCGTAAATTACTTCACCAACAACAGGTAGATTATAGGATAGTCGCAAGGTGCAAACGGTATCGGTTTCGCTCTCTGTTATCCCGACTAACGTCCAAGCATTCAAATTATCGGCATTAGCTGCAATATAGTGCATCAGAAGAAAGTCGCCGAAGAGGTGATAGGTGCAATCGGTATATCCGGTATATATAATCCACTTTCCTGTGGCATCTTTCGTTAATTCATTATACGTCCCATCGGAAGCGAACTTGCAACCCGATACTGGATTTGGCGTAGTGGCATCAATCCACGCTCCTAGTAGTTTGCCATCAAACTTATTGGTGCCTCGTGTGAATTTATAGACAATACCGATAGGAACATCAACTCCGTTATACTTGTGGTATTGGGTCTGCACAATCAAGCTGTCGTTCGTTATTTTGAGCACTTTATAGACAATTTTGATTGAAGTACCACGCTCGATAGTGATTACACTATCTTTGATGGTGTGGATTATAGAATCCTCTTTCCAATACTTTGGGTAACCGTCTTGCCCTGTTTCAATAGAACCATAGACACCAACATTGCGGACGGACGTCAGTTGTAGCACTAAGGTATTGTTGTTGTAGAGGAGTTGTCCATTTTGGACTTTGAGTATCCACGTTCCATACGCTTTGGCGGTGATGTCTACGGGAGTAGAGTCGTCGTCATCGCTACACGCTACAATGGTGATTAGAAATAATGCTAATAATAGATAATGGAATAATTTTTTCATTGTATATATCCTATTGTTTTGTTTATTGTTCAGGGAACTGCGATTTACTTTAAAAAGTTTCATTGTCCCTATCGCAAATATAAAGAATATTTATCTATTATCCAATAAATGTAGCATATAAAATTGGGTTGTTGGGTATATGGCGGTTTGCATAGTAAAGCAAAATTTCCACCTTACACGCTCTTTTATTCCTAATTATGTTGTATATTTGCACAATACTATGACATTCAATTATATGAAATATACTCGCATAATCCAAATATTCCTCGCCATTTGTATCCTCGCTATATGTTGTCCAAATGCCGATGCACAGCGGTTCGGAAAAAATAAGAAGCAATACAAAGAGTTTCAATGGAAGTTCATTGAATCGCCCCACTTCAATATTTACTACGATGACGGCAGCAAACCATTAGCGGACTTCGCTGCTGTTGCTCTCGAAAATGCCCTCATATCTATCCAAAACACCTTGAATTATAGGATTACCGCACGTATCACCGTTGTCGTATATGATTCTCATAACGACTTTGAGCAAACAAATGTCCTCAGTGGATACCTCAGCACTGGTATCGGCGGCGTTACCGAACTCTACAAAAACAGAGTAGTTGTCCCATTCCAGGGCAGTTATGAACTCTTTCGCCACGTCTTACATCACGAACTTACGCACGCAGTTATCAACGATATGTTTTATGGCGGAACGCTCCAAACTGCTCTAACAACTAATGGTATAGCCGAAGTCCCACTCTGGATTAACGAAGGACTCGCCGAATGGGAATCTCTCGGAGGTATGGACCCAAACACCGATATGTTTATGCGAGACCTCACTATGAACGACGAATTACCCAAACTAAAAAACATCAGCGGATACCTCGCATACCGTGCAGGACAAACATTCTTCTACATAATTGAGCAAAAATATGGCAGAGGAAAAGTTACCGAATTTATGAATAAACTTAAAGTCCTAAAAAGCATTCAACTCACATTTATCAATACTTTCGGAATGGATATTGATGAATTTTCTGAACTATGGCAAACCGAAGTTAAGAAAATATACTGGCCCGACATCACCATATACAATCAGCCAAAAGAATTCGCAACCCAACTCACCAACCACGAAAAAGATAATTGCTTCTACTATTCATCGCCAGCAATCTCACCAGATGGAGAACGAATGGCGTTTATGTCAGATAGAGATGGAGGCATATTCGCTATCTACGTAGCCGATACAAAACCAACAAAAGACAAAAAGGATAAAATAAAAAAACTCGTAAGTAGCGCCAGACAACAGGACTTCGAACAATTAAACATACTCACCCCCGCTATTTCATGGTCACCAGATGGCAAAAGCATCGCTATCTCTGCTAAATCCGGTGGCGAAGATGCTATTTTTATCCTCAATCCAATTAACGGGAAATACGATAAAATACCGCTACACTTCGCCTCTATCACATCGGTAAGTTGGTCGCCCGATGGTAATAAAATCGCATTCATCGGCGTCAAACGCTTCCAAAGCGACATCTACTATTACGACATCACCAGCAAGGAAGTCGTGAGCATTACTAACGATGCCTTCTCTGATGCTAATCCTATTTGGTCGGCTAATTCCAAATCCATTTACTTTATCTCCGACCGCGGCGATAACCTTAATACCAACCTACCAGCCGACAAATTCAAAATATACAAGCACAATTACAACCAATCCGACGTCTATAAAATAGACATCGCAACCAATATATGCAAGCGTATCACATCCTCGCCAAATACCACTAAGACAGCAATCGCTGTATCCGATGATGAGCAACAACTGCTAATCGTTGCAAATGCTAATGGCATCAGCAACATCTACAAACTCAATATCAATTCCCAATCTATGATGCCTATCACTAACTCCGTCAATGGTATTATGCAAATTTCTACCACCACGAACGGACTTAACCTGATTTTCGCCTCGCAAGTAAAGGGAGGATACGACATTTTTCTTATGCGTAATCCATTCGAAAAAACGCTAGGAATTGACACTCTACCTATGACAAATTACATCAAAGGGCTACAAAAACGCATCGCCATAATCAATGATACCAATGCTTCAGACGATTCTAATAGCGATGAAATATCCAATGTAGAAATATCTTATGGAAAATTCAAAACCAGTTTTTCTCACCAGCAATTTGTTAATCCCAATGAAGACCTAATTAATCCAATTACACAAAACCAAAACACCGAGCAAGTGGATGGATTAAAAGAAAATGAATACGAAACACACTTCTCTCTTGACGCATTCCTAATCAATCCGGCTGTCTCTACATACTACGGCGTGCAAGGTAATGCTGCTGCTTTATTCAGCGATGTTATGGGCAACAATCAATTCTACATCTCCGCTTACATCATCTCAAGTTTAGATAATAGCCAGTTCTTAGGCGCATATATGTATAATGCAAAGACCATTAACTACTCCATTGCACTATACAATAACTCGGTATATACATGGAACTACTTAGCCGATTCTAATCGTTCCTATCCATACTCTTATCGCGCTACGGGTGCTGTTTTAGGGGCATCATACCCATTCAGTTTATTCAGTAGAGTTGCATTCAACCTCAATTTAGTGAATGCAAATAAGCATAATGCAGACATCGCCGGCTACGAAATCAGCAAATACCTCTTAGTTCCAGAATTGGAATACGTTATAGACAACTCGCTTAATGGCATCTATGCTCCTACTCGCGGCTCCCGACTATTCGTCAAAGCACGCTACTCACCAAACTTAGGCGATGTTTCTTCCGAATTTGTTACACTGCTCGCCGATGCAAGACATTATTTTGAATTATATCCAAACTTTATGAGCATTGCTGTTCGCGGCTCTGCGGGCGTCTCTACTGGTGCTAATCCACAAAAATTCTATGTCGGTGGCACAGACAATTGGATTAATGCTTCTTACAGAACTGGTGATTTCGAACTTGATGACCCTGCCGATTTCGCTTTTCTTAACTCCTTTATTATGCCACTACGTGGTTGGCCCGTATTTGTTAATAACGGCGCGAAGTTCGCTGTTGCTAACATAGAATATCGCTTCCCAATCCTTATGGCATTTGGTGCTGGCGGTCTTCCAATCCTTATTCAAGGTATTATGGGCAATGTATTTTATGACATCGGAACCGCTTTCAATAACGATTTCCGCATTAGTCACGTCAATGAAAACGATACCAGAGTCGTTGATAACCTATATATGAGTGCCGGCTGGGGTATTAGGGCAATCGTTTTCGGACTGCCATTTAAATTTGATATGGCTTGGCGAAACGAATACTACACGTGGTCTTCGCCTTACTATTTGTTCTCTCTCGGGTTGGATTTCTAAGATATGAAAAAACATTGCACCATCATACTAATCGCTGTCTCTATAATTGCACTTACGGCTTGCACTTCTACCGCTCGCTTCTCCAATGCCAGCGATAAAGATAGCGGAACAATCAGAGGATACGCATCATACTATCACGATAAATTTAATGGACGCAAAACCGCTAACGGCGAGGTCTTTGCTCAAAGCAAGCTCACAGCAGCACATCGCGAATTACCTTTTGGAACTATTGTCCGAGTAACACGTGTTTCAAATGGAAAGTCCGTTCTAGTTCGTATTAACGACCGTGGTCCGTTTGTCGATGGGCGTATTATTGACTTGTCGCTGGCAGCAGCCAAGGAATTGGATATGATTAATGATGGTGTGGTGGAGGTAGTTCTGCAAATACAGAAGTGATAGGTCGGATTTACAAAAAATCGGCGGCGCATAAATTATTCGAAGAATTTTGACTATACCATATAAATTTTTAAGAGGTAAAATGGAACAAGAATTAAAAGATATCTGGATTGCAAAAGACCAAGCAAAAATACTTTATCCGCACAAAGTGATATGGCATATAATATTCATACTTTTCACTGGCGGAATTGGCAATATTCTATACGCAATAAGCGTAAGTAGGAAAAGGAAAAAACATATAAAAGAATGGATGGAATTATGTGCAATGGAATAAACTCTGCAGCCACGCAGAAAGAATAGCAGTCATATCCTCCTCTGTGTGCGAGAGACGGGTCTTCTCAGCCGTATAATTAAATTCGGAACAAAAAAATAGGGACAAATAAATATTTGCCCCTACAAGTAGCGGAGACAGGACTTGAACCTGCAACCTTCGGGTTATGAGCCCGACGAGCTACCAATTGCTCCACCCCGCGGTATTTTAGAATTACAAATATAACGCTTTTTATTCACTTTACCAAACT
Source organism: Ignavibacteria bacterium (assembly GCA_031261605.1). Lineage (GTDB taxonomy): Bacteria > Bacteroidota > Ignavibacteria > Kapaibacteriales > UBA2268 > WRLB01. Next base: position 16,305 of record JAISJI010000068.1, read on the forward strand.
ATTTGCATTTTTTTATGAATAATTTAAATAATACCGCCTTTATTGACATCGGTAACACCAATACAAAAATTTTGCTCGATGGACAATTCCACTCAATAAGCAATACCAAAATACAAAATATATGCAACGAACTCGCATTTAATAAAGCCGTTGTGTCGTCCGTTCAGACCAGTATTTACAGCACTCTCGCCACTACTTTGAACAAAGCCCACATCGCCATCGTGAATGCTGCTGCTCTGCTGGCTCGGCAAAATATCATTGACCTATCCGAAGTTGATGGCATTGGAACTGACCGCGTCCTTGGTCTAATCGGTGCAATGCAACTTTCCGCTCCTCCACTAATCACTGTCGACTGCGGAACTGCCACAACTATTAACTTACTTGACGCTAACAACATCGCAAAGGGTGGAACCATTATGCCGGGTATTACTACTATGGCTAAGGCATTGAACGAACATACCTCACTACTTCCGCTTGTCAATATCGCTGACAACTATAAGTGGCATATCGGCGAAAATACAGATAATGAAATCTCCGCTGGTATAGTTGCTGCTACTGCTGGCGCTATCAATTTCTTCCTGCAACATACAAATCGTTGTAACCTCGTATTAACCGGTGGCTACGGAAATCTGCTCGCTACATATAACTATCCCGATGCCGAAAATGTTAAATATGCAAAGCATCTCGTCCTAAATGGTCTGCAACATCTTTACAACACTACTTCCTAAGCAACCACTCCCCCAACTTAACGTCCAACTCCGTATGCGGAAGTTCCGAATGCTCATACATTCCCGCCAAATGCCGCTGTCGCATTGCTTCAAACAAGGATACAGCACACGCTACAGATATATTTAGGGAACGAATTACGCCCACTTGCGGTATAATGAAATTCCCATCCGCAAGCGACGCTGCCTCATCCGATACGCCCGTATGCTCATTACCAAAGACCAGAGCAAGCGGTTGTGTCAAATCCATTTCGTATAGCGATACCGCATCGTTCTCTAAGTGTGTTGTATATATACGCTTACCTTCCGAACGCAATGCAGCATAACACTCAACTATGCTATCAAATCTACGCACATCCACCCACTTGCGAGCACTCGCACTTGTAGAATTATGTATCGCTGGGAACTCCTGCCCGCTATGATATACCAGCATCACCTCCATTACGCCAACCGCATCGCAACTACGAAAGCAGGCAGAAACATTATGTGCATCGGCAATATTCTCCATCACCACGGTGATACTTTTTTGTCTACGTTTCAGAACTTCCTGCAGGCGAATTATTCTCTCTGGTGTTCCCAAATTTGTTATATCTATAATTTTCTCTATATAGCAATCATTTATATCTATGAGCATATTTTCTATTTTATTTTTGGTAGATTGCGAGGTAAGCCACAATGGTGACTTTTGGTAAATTGCATCCATTAATATTAATTCATATAACATTAATTTAATCATATTTTCGTATCTTTACACTAAAATAAATTGCAAATTATGAATTTATACGCTCTATCCCTAATAATTAATTCCATTCTACCGCCAAGCACAGCAATGGAACACGATAGAATCGGTATCCAAATTGATGCCGATACCGACAGCATATCCGGTATCCTTACCACAATGGAAATTACTGATGAGGTGGTAGATGAATGCGTTGAGAATAATTTAAATACCATAATTACATTTCATCCGCTTATTTTTCACAAACTTAGCGAAATTGTTCCATCTGAACGAATTGGTAGATTATGCTCTAAATTAATTAAAAATAATATCAATGTAATATCTGTTCATACTACATTTGATGCACATCCACACGGCACAAGTCGCATTCTCGCCGAATTGTTGAATCTGAACTTTGTCTCTACGCTTGTCCCCGATGCTAATATCCAGCATTGTGGAATGGGAGTTATCGCTAATGCTGCCAATCCTATTGATTTGAAAACGCTCGCTCAGATGCTCAATTCGGTATGTGCTGCTAATGTTCAATATTGCTGCGGAAAGTCGCAATTTGCCCAACGTATTGCTATTGTTGGTGGTAGTGGCTCCGACTTTATTGACTATGCAATAGTGCAGGATTGCGATGCCTTCATAACTGCTGATGTCTCTTATCACCAATTTCATTCCGCAAATGGACATATCGCCTTGTTCAATGTCGGACATTACGAAATGGAGCAATTTGTTGGTGCAGCCATCAACAATCTGCTTACATTGGAATTGGATAAAGCAAATATAAAACACACTCATTCTAAAGTTATTACAAATCCTGTGCGTTCTTTCCCTAATGATTACACACAGTTACAACAAAATATTTTGAACAACATAATAATATAAACGCATTATGAAAAAATATATATCGCTAACAATCTTAATAGTATCGCTCTTACTAATGAGCAAATACGCCACTTATGCAGATGTCTCCGTATCCATTAAGAACGATACGACAAATACCGATTTCCTTTCCATTCCAATATACGGCTCAACTGCGAATTGGACAGGTAAGACCGCCGAATACACTTTCCAACTTGGGTATGCACAATGCAATATATTGGAGATAGTAGCCAATTCCGATTATGCTTTGAAAGCAAATACCGCCTCCTTCACTTATGATTGGTGGGAACGCACGCTCGTAGTCAAAGTGACGGACATCGCTCCTAATTTCAATGGGACGCTCTTCGCTATCAATGTGGAACTCTCTCCACGAATGGACTTCTACGGCATTTGGGAACAATCCATTACCATAGAGCCAAAGACAGTGCGTGTATATGGCAATGGCACTGATACAACTATCGCTCTCTCCGGTGTCGCTACCATTCTCATTGATAAGGAAAATCCAGACCAAACTTTTAGAGAAGATATTTCATTAAACTATCCTAATCCATTCAATTACGAAACCATCGTATTCTTCAGCATTGACAAGCCATCTAAGATAGAAGCAAAACTATTTAGTTTCTCAGGAGAAATCGTCCAAAATATACCGAAAGATACAAAAGGACCATTGCTTTTCACTATTTACGACTCTTTCAATAAGGAAATCAGCGAGCCAGCCGATTACGAATTCCCGCAAGGTATTTATAAAATTATCTTTCGGGTAAATGCTCAAATGCTTGCTGTCGGACACTATCGCTTCCTGCTCGAAACCGATAACAGCAGCCACTCTATCTATATGTCTTTTATGAATTAATGCGATTGCTAATGAATAACAATGAACTCATACTTGGACTTGATATTGGCGGAACATCCTGCAAATGTGGCGTCATAGATGCTGATTGCAATATCATTTACAAAACCAATATTCCGTCTGTTCTTAGTGCATCACCGGACAATGTCCTTCAATCTATCGGCAATCTTACTAATGATACTATCGCTAAGTTTCCAACTATCGCTGCTATTGGTATGGGTGTGCCGGGGGTTTGCTCTGATAACAAAATTGTTAATTCACCCAACTTCACTGCTCTATTAGACATTGACTTCTACGACTACTACACCAACCACTACTCCATCCCGTTCTATATGGATAATGATGCAAATGCTGCTGCGGTAGCGGAATTAGTTAAAGGACACGGAACGCAATACAACAACCTCATATATATAACACTCGGAACAGGTGTTGGTGGGGCTATCGTCATCAATAGACAAATATTCCACGGCACTAATGGTGGTGCTGGCGAACTCGGTCACACCATCATTGATTGCAACAGCACGACAAATGCCTCTTACAGAAATGGAACACTCGAAGAGAAAGTAGGAAGAATGGGTATTCTCTCTCTGGCAAAGCAGTGCATCACAAAAGATTCTTTACTATACGGGAACAACTACGATGTCCGCGAAGTCGCTAGTGCCGCTAATAATAATGACTCTGATTCTATTAAATGCATCAGCGAGGTTGGATACTACCTCGGCATCGGTATTGCATCCATTGCTACGGCTCTCGATATACCAAATTTTATCATCGGCGGTGGCATTTCGCAATCCGATTTGCTTATTGCTGTTGCTACTAAGACCGCTGTTGCTCGTGCTATTCCGTCTGTTGCTAAATTCCTCACTATTAAGAGAGCGAAATTCATTAGCGATACCGGTGTAATTGGTGCAGCGCTACTCACTGAAAATATTAACTAAACACATTCTTATATATACATATTATATGAAAATTATGGGCATTCTTAACGCTACTCCTGACTCGTTCTCTGATGGAACCGGCGTTGTAAATACTGACTCGCTATTTCATAAGGCACAGCGGATGGTCGCCGATGATGTTGATATTATTGACATTGGAGGCGAAACCACTAAGCCCGGTGCTGATGATACGCCTGTGGATGTTGAACTAACTAGAGTTCTACCCATACTCAAATTAATTAGACAGCATTACCCAGCCCTCCCCATATCTATTGACACTCGCAAAGCGGAAGTAGCCGAAGAAACACTTAAAGCAGGAGCAAATATTATTAATGATGTCTCCGGCTTGCAATATAACCACGAAATCGCCTCCATCACCGCAAAACACAACGCCTCTCTCGTAATTATGCACTCCAAAGAAACACCGAAAAATATGCAGAACAATCCACAATACAACAGCGTTGTCAATGAAGTATATGACTTCCTACATAACAAAATATACTTCGCTCGAACAAAAGGCGTTAAGCATATCATCGCTGATGTCGGTATTGGCTTTGCTAAAACGACAGAACACAACATTACGCTTCTGCGAAATATGGAATACTTTGCTTCGCTTGGTGTGCCGCTGCTTCTGGGCATTTCACGCAAGCGATTTATTGGACAAATCGCTGGTATAGATACTCCAAGCGATAGAGATGCTGCAACTATGCTAATTCATTCGCTATTGCTGCATAACGCCACTATAGAAATAATTCGCGTCCATAATGTAAATATGGCAAACCAATTAAGAAAATTCACCAATCTATTAACTAAATAAATTCAAACAAATATGAATAACGACATTAATAATAAAGATATTGTTAAAATTAACGAAATAGATAAAGCCCAATCCAACTGTGCTGTTGTTGGTATTTATGGACATCCGCACGCTGCACTGATGACTTACTATATGCTACATTCGCTACAGCATCGCGGTCAGGAGGCAACCGGTATCACTACCTTTTACAAAAAGGATGACACCACTTGGTATTATGCGTCCCATCGTAGGAATGGATTAGTTATGGATACATTTTCTAATCCGGCTTTATTCACCGATAAGTTAGTCGGGACGATGGCTATCGGACACAACAGATACGCTACCACCGGCAGTGCCATTGATAGCAATATCTCTCCGCTCAATATGCGATACAAGTCCGGTATTCTTGCTCTCAGCCATAACGGTAACCTATCCAATACACATACACTTAGAAGCCAATTGGAGAACGAAGGTGCTATCTTCCACACTACGACCGATAGCGAATTGTTCCTCCATCTTACCGCTCGTAGCAAAAAAACATCCCAAATAGAACAGATACGCGAAGCATTAACTTACACAAAAGGTGCTTACTCGCTCGCCATTCTCACGCAAGAGGGACTTGTCGCTTGTAGAGACCCACACGGTGTTCGTCCGCTATCCATCGGTAAAGTTAAGGTTGATGGACATTACGCCTATTGTGTTGCTTCTGAAACCTGTGCCTTTGATATGATAGATGCGGAGGAGATTCGCACCGTTAAGCACAATGAAATGATTGTTATCAACGATAATACGCTCGTTACCGGTGAAATCCTATCTTATAAAATTGAGCCAGAAACACCTATCGCTAAACATTGCATCTTTGAATACATATACTTCTCACGTCCAGATAGCCGTATCTTCGGGCATAATGTAGATAAAGTGAGACGCAAACTCGGAAAAAACCTCGCAGAAGAATTTCCTACTGAACTTGCTAATACTGACCCAGAGAAACAAAAAGTTAGAGTTATTTCTGTGCCTGATAGTGGAAATACTGCGGCTCTGGGCTATGCTCGGGCTAACCAGAAAGAAAATAAAATTGAAACCGCCTACGAAATAGGACTAATTAGAAGCCATTATGTAGGAAGAACTTTTATCCAATCCGGACAAGATAATCGCGAATTCAAAGTGAAAAGCAAGTTTAACACAGTCAAAGGCGTTATTGATGGGTGGGATATAGTTGTAGTGGATGATTCCATTGTCAGAGGAACTACTTCCAAAGCATTAATTAAACTTATAAAGAACGCTAAGCCAAATCAATTACATCTCCGCATTACGTCACCACCTATTAAATTCCCGTGCCACTATGGTATGGACTTTCCCAGCAAAAAGGAACTCATTGCAAACGATTACGATAATGAAAAAGAGATAGGCGATGCTCTCGGAGTGGATTCTTTACACTACCTCTCCAAAGAGAAATTATTAGAAGCCGTCTCGCACGAAGAAGGCATTGACTACTGCACTGCTTGCTTCACAGGCGAGTACCCAATAGAATTAGAATCAGAATTGGAATCCTAATTATTTATGTAGTTGCGACTTGATATATGACGAAAACGCAATAAGTATGGGAACAGAGACCATACCCGAAATAGTTTTTGGAACCATGAAAACTAAAAAAGTTTTTATAGTTTTCGTAAGTTACGTATTCCACTTAAAAACATTATGTTGATTTTTCTTGGTATTTCGTTATAAACACACTATATTTGTAATCTATAAAATAACTCAAATTTATTAATCATTAATTAAAGGATTATACTAAATGAAAAAACTCTTATTATTAGTTGCTTTTACACTAATATCAATCACAGCTGCTAATGCAGCAACAGATGTTAAACTCAACCTCTCCGGCGATGCTTATTGGACTACCGATAACGCACAAGTAGGTATGGGAGAAAGACAACTCACTGCTACTAACCTATTCAAAGATAGGTTCGGAACTAACAACGTCTTATTGTCTGCCGAAGCCACAAATGAGGACTGGAAAGCAACATTCTCTCTTGCTCACTACGGAGCAGAAACAGGTATCGGGCTCAATGATGCATGTGCATCTCTCCGTCTATTCGACAAACTCTGGCTCAACGCCGGATACTTCGCTAACTGGGACGGCGACTACACCTACAACAATTGGTTCACTCAAAGTTCTCTCACTGAACTTATGTGTATGGCTTCTCCATACGTCGCTGCAAGTTTATCATACGACTTCCCAAAAGACATCACTCTTAATGTAGGTCTTATGAATACTGCTAGCTGGGATAATTCTGACGCCATAGAAAACAACACAAGCAAAACATTCTTCGCTAAGGTTGATTGGGCTAACATCTGCAAAGATTGGGGATTAACTGTTTCATTCCTCACCGGAAATGAAGAAAGTTTTGAAACATCTTACACTCGCAGTATGTCTGAACTCTACCTCAAATTCGGCGGACATTGCTGTGACAACCTTGAAGGCATTATCGAAGGGAAACTCTTTATGAAGGGCGAAACCGGTGAACTGGAGTCCATCAACGCATTCTCTGCTCAAATTATGGCTCGCTACCACTTCAATGACAAATTCTCTGTCGGTGCAAGAGTTGGATATACTGCTGACGAAGATGCTCTTTATCTACAGCACCAAGTTTCCGGTCTTGACGCCGGTATCGTTTGCCAATACAACCCAGTTGAATACGCATACCTTAGATTAGAAGGTGGCTTGCTATCGTTATCTAACTCCGATAACGATACTATGGCAGAGATATTCAAAAACGATGACGAATTCTCCGCTTCACGACTCGGAGTTGCTCTATCTATGGGCTTCAACTTTGATTTATTTTCTTTAATACATAAATAAATCAAATAATTATTGCCTCCTCGGCAAAAATAAAAGAGCGGAATATACAACATATATCCCGCTCTTTTTTTATTTATTCAGTTCTATTTCTATATTTCAATTTTCTTAAAACAAACCGTTGCATTGTGTCCGCCAAAGCCAAATGTATTGCTCAATGCAGCACTGATTTCACGTTCTTTCGGCTTGTTTGGCGTATAGTCCAAATCGCATTCTGGGTCAGGTGTTTCATAGTTAATTGTCGGTGGAACAATGCTGTGCTCCATCGCAAGTATTGTCGCAATCGCTTCTATTGCTCCTGCTGCTCCGAGCAAATGTCCGGTCATAGATTTTGTAGAACTGATAGACAACTTCTTGGCATAATCGCCAAAAGTCCCTTTGATAGCAATGGTTTCGTTCTTATCATTGAAGTAAGTTGATGTGCCGTGTGCATTAATGTAATCTATATCGGTCGGAAGTATTTTCGCATCCTCAATAGCAAGTTTCATTGAACGAACTGCACCTTCTCCACCATCCGCCGGCTGCGTAATATGAAAAGCATCATCGGTAAGACCAAAGCCAGCAATCTCGCAATATATCTTAGCACCGCGATTTTGTGCGTGCTCCAATGTCTCAAATATCAATATTCCTGCTCCTTCGCCTATCACAAAGCCATCTCTATCCTTGTCAAATGGACGACTTGCGTGCTCTGGGTCATCGTTACGTGTAGATAACGCCTTCATTGCATTGAAACCTCCTACTCCCATAGGCGATACAACCGATTCCGAACCACCAACCAGCATCACATCTGCATCGCCACGCTGCATAATCATAAGAGCATCTGCTATTGCGTGTGATGACGTCGCACAAGCCGATACTGTGCCATAGTTCGGTCCTTTCAATCCCCAACGAATAGCAATCTGTCCCGGAGTAATATCTGATATCAACATCGGTATAAAGAACGGCGAGATACTACTCGGATTTCCACCTGATTTTATTACTACTTCCTGCTGATTATAATATGTCCACATTCCACCAATACCACTACCTATAACGCATCCAATACGCTCTCTGTTCTCTTTTTCGAAATCTATCCCAGAATCCTGAACAGCCAATGTCGCCGCTGCCATTGCAAGACGAGTAAAATTATCCATTCGCTGGATTTCTTTGCGATTAAGAAACTGAAGCAAGTCCAAACCCTTTACTTCGCAAGCAAACTTGGTCTTGAAGTTAGTTGTATCAAAACCTGTAATCATAGCAGCACCACTCTTTCCGGCAAGCAATGCTTGCCAAAATTCATTCTTATTGTTGCCGATGGCAGTAACCGGACCAAGCCCCGTTACGACTATTTTTGGGTAATTATATTTTGACATAGTTTTTACAATTTGTGTATTAAGAATAAGTTATACCAATCCGATACCCCGCTCAATACCGAACAGGGCATAGATGGTATGTTAATCGGATGATTATTAGCCCAATTTCTTCTCTAAGTATTCAATGACATTGCCGACAGTTTGAACTTTCTCTTGGTCTGCTTCGTCAATAGAGATATTGAACTCTTTTTCTATTTCAAGCATTACTTCCACAGTATCGAGCGAATCTGCGCCGAGGTCTTTTGTGAAAGAAGCTTCAGGAGTAACTTGCGATTCTTCTACTCCGAGTTTGTTTACAACGATTTTGATAACGTGTTGTGTGATTTCTTTGGTATCCATTTAATTTACCTTTTGATTTATGTATGTGAAAAATATATATTTATTTATGTTTATGTTTTTGGTTTTGTTATAATTGACGTTACTTCTTACCATTAAATGTAATCTAAACCCAGCAACTCCAATTCGGTAATAACCGATATGTATATATGTTTGTTATTAAGAAAATCTGCAATAAATTGATTTCCATTTAGTAAATGTATCAGCGGGTTTGTATCACACAATATTCTAATTCCATTCATTCCTTATATTCTTTTGATACTGAAGTGGTTCTTCGTTCCAATTTATTTTTCCCGCAAATTTTTGCGAATTGAACTGCTTTTGCGATTCCATATTGGATAGAAGTTTATTTAGTTCTATTTTATTTGTTTCTTTGTTTATTGCAATAAGCATACTATTTCTCCATATAAAAAAAATTACACGATAACTATACTGTGTTTACATCAATCCTTCTTTGATGAAAATCTCCAATATTTTCCTCAACATAACGCTGCGATATATCCACTATATTCATGCTTTGAATTCTCTTTATTAATTGAATCATTTATCATCTCAAAATACTCCGGCAATATCTCTATCCCTATAGTGTTGCGGTGCATTCTATTAGCAACTATATTGGTCGTCCCTGAACCCGCAAATGGGTCAAGCACCAAGTCACCTTCTTTCGTAAATAACTTAATAAACCACTCCGGTAAATCCTCTGGAAATGCTGCACTATGATTTTTATTATTGCATTCCGTGGCTAAGTGTAATACATTAGTGGGATATGCTTTTTTTCTATCTATCCAATTGGAAATATTTTTGCCAAATCCACTACCATTCTTGGAATTATCTCGTATCTTATCTGTATCACTCAAATTCCTAAGACGGGACTTCGCCCAATCGCCCATTTCTACCATCACTTCATCCTGATACATATTAAAATGCTTGTCTTTATTGAATTGCAACAATCGCTCCCAAGCATCCCTAAATCTATTGGGCCACTTACCCGGAAAGCAATTCTTCTTATGCCAAATAAATTCCTCTGTCCAAAACCAGCCCTGCTTACGCATCTCAAGAATTAGTTCCATTACATAAGTGCTACGTTCACCTTCAACAACCTTTTCCTTAATATTCAAAATAAAAGTCCCTGTCGGCTTTAATATCCGCAACAATTCCTTCGAAATCGGAAGAAACCATTCCACATATTTATTCGGCGAAATTCCGCCATAAGTAGATTTCCGCTGGTCCGCATACGGCGGCGACGTAATAACTAAATCCACATAATTATCCGGCATCTTACTCATCGTTTGCAGACAATCTTCATTATATATTTCGCAAAACTCCATAAACTCTTTCCAACACCTTCAAAAAAAATATATATTTATGTTTGTTTTTGTTTTTGTTACTTCTTCCATTCAATATGCCCATTCATATTGTATTTTTCAAATACCTTTAGAACTTCAGCACTAAAGGTTGTTAATTCTTTATCGCCTAATTTTTTAGATAACTCATACAGATGTATGAACATTTTCTTTCCGGATTCTGTTTGCTTGTAAACCTTTTTCTCAAATAAAGTTTTCACCAAAAAATAATCTATAAAATTATCCTGACGAAGCAATATCTGCATATCAAAAAGCATCTCCCTTTCCAGTAAATCCCTATCCGATGGACTTTCGCTGTTAATTTCTTTAGCGATATAGTCCAATTCTTCTTGCTGTTCTTTTTTACTTAATTTAATCATATCTGCAATGGTATTTGTATTCTTTCTCTTTTGTGTTGAATGTCTGATTCTAAGTGTTGCAATATCCTTGAGCCAAGCGAAGTAAATATCACCCTATCGTAAAATCCACTTGTTTTTACTTTTTCGGTAAGCTCTAATTCTTCACAATGATTACAAGAAAATCTAAGAACATCAGCAACAGTTCCTTCGGTGTAATCCATTTTGAAAAAACTATTTACAAAATCAAATTCTGATTTTTTTTGAAATGCCCGCCCACGAGGAAGCCATTCCCCATCTGTTAATGCAATGAATTTCAGAAAATAATAAATATTGATTTTGCATTTCTTTTCGTAAAAATTACCATTTAATAATGACTCCAGCAATATCCTCTTCTGCTCTACGCTTAGATTTATCCGCTTCAATTTATCTGTAATTTCCACTGCATTAATATTGTCTCTGAAGCGAACGCCAAAATCCGTAAGTTGTATCGTATTACGAACTTTATTTAGCAAATCAAAATCCTCTGCAACTCTAACAGCGACATTAAATCTTGTTTTTGTTACTCCATCGCTAAAATTAAAAGCATCGCCAAAATCCTTAATCGCTAATCTGTCAGCATTATTCTCATAGAATGGGACAAACAACCTATTCAAACCACCGAGATGCGTAAAATTCAATGATATTGGTGGAGATAGTGGAACTCCGTTATTAATCAATGCCTTTTGTATTTCAGTATCATATAGCAACCTAATTTTATCTAAATCATAATCAAACCAAAGCAAATCATTTGCATCACAGAAAGTTACAATTTCATTAGTATAATAAACCGGTGTTTGCTTGGCGAATAAAATCCCCACTTTGTGTTGAAAACCTTTCGCCAAAATAATATTTGTATATTGATTACTTTGCTGCAAACAATAGGACAATTTTGCTTTACTATCTATTATAGTTTCAAGTTCTGTAATCAGAAAGCCATCATTCTTTATTTTATGAGCAAAATCAATTCTACCATAAGCGGTTGTAAATTGCTGGCATACTTTATTCGCTAAAGGTAGAGAAATGCACTCTTGTAAATAATTCCTTTCTCTTAATAGAGTCCATTCCACAAGGTATTCATTCATTACAGACCTCCATTAAATCCCCACATTATACGGTGGCGACGTTACAATCAAATCAATGAACGGCGCATCAAATAAATCGCTATTCAACGAACTATCATTTAGCAACTCTATACCTTTAAACTCCATAAAACCACCTACATCACCATCCCGCCATCTATATGAACCACCTGTCCCGTCAAATAACTCGCATCTTCCGAACAAAAGAAACTAACCACATTCGCTATATCTTCCGCCTCTGCTGCCCGCTTAAGTGGTATCCCTTTCAAAAATTCCTGCTTCACTTCATCGCTCAATACATCCGTCATCGGTGTCCGAACAAAACCCGGCGCTACATAATTGCAAAGTATATTCCGACTACCAAGTTCCTTCGCTACCGACTTCGTAAAGCCGATTAATCCTGCTTTTGATGCCGAATAATTGGCTTGACCTGCGTTCCCCATAACTCCTACAACCGAACCCATATTCACAATGCGACCATAACGTTGAGACATCATATAGCGACTCACAACCTTCGTGCAAAGGAACACTCCCTTGAGATTAGTCGACAGCACAGCATCCCAATCGCTCTCATTCATCCGCATAAGCAAGTTATCACGGGTAATTCCAGCATTGTTGATTAAGAAATCAATACGCTGACTCTCGGCTATTATCGCATCCATAACGCTTTGCACCTGCTCGAAATTGGTAACATCGAGTTGCTTAACTATCGCATTCTTAGCCAATTCGGCATCTGTGATAAACACCTCTTCTGCATTTGGAATAGCATAATCAAGAGCATATACTTTCGCTCCTTCTTTGAGAAGACGTTCCACAATCGCTTTGCCGATACCACGACATCCGCCGGTTACTACGGCTATTTTATTTTCAAATCTATTACACATATCTTGAAATAATTAGAATAAACAAAAATACACCAGCAACCGGACATTACCCAAATGAATAATGCCCGACTGCCAATGTCCAACTACGCCTCAGCAGGTGCTTCTGCAACTTCTGCTTCTTTGGCAGCATTTGCAGCATCCTCGGCTGCTTTTGCCTCAGCAGCGGCTTTTGCGGCTGCCTCTTCTTCTGCTCTACGTTTTGCATCTTCGGCTTCTTGTTCTTCGCGTTTCTTAGCGTCTTCGGCTTCCCGAACGCGTCTGATTTTGCGAGCAGCACGCAACTTCTTACGACGTTCCCATCGTGATGCTACTACTGATTGATGCTTCTCTAATTCCGCATTAATCTCTGCTTCTGATTTGCCTTTGAACTGCAATGCCCGGCGTAACAAAACGCCATCGTAACTAAGCAAATTATGAACGATATCGGTCGCTTGTGCTCCGTTATTTAGCCAATAAATAGCGCGTTCGTGGTTGATTTTTATCGTGCTTTTGGTCGTATTCGGGTCATAATATCCGAGGTCTTCCAAAAATGTGCCATCTCTACGGGCTCTGCCGTCAACAGCTACGATGTCATAGACAGGGTGAAATTTCTTACCCTTACGTCTTAATCTGAGTTTTACCATTTCTATTTCTTAATGATATAGTGGGAGGTGCTCCATTACAGAGTTACCTAAAAAATGTGAACTTCAATCTAAATACACTTATATATATTTAAATCTTACAAAGATACGAAAAAATTATCAAAACATTAACATCATACTAATTATTATACCATTTTTATTTTAAAAACTACTCCCCAAAACTATACACCGCCATATTCTCCAAATACTTGTCATCCACAACACGCACCGCTACATTATGAACACCACCTTCCGCAAAGTTATGAACCCGAACACCATTCTTGTCATACAAAACACTCGGATTAAATTTACCAACCTCCTGTGGAAACTTGTGTGCCGGTATCGGATAATTAAAATCCCAACTATAATTGATTATCACACTATCACTCACCGCTCGAAATTCATACTTCCCATCCAACGTCTTGCTACAATCTATGCGAACTACTGGACGTTTCGCTACATCCACTATCTCGCTCACCAACACACGCTCTATCAATATACCATCCTCATTCTTTAACCGAGCCATCTCCTGAACCGCCTCCTTTGCAAAATCAAATGCTATGAAATAACCAACCGGTAAGCCATTCTCCTGCTTCTCCTTAAACTTCCGACCAGCGTGACATACCGAAAAAAACTTCTGTATCTCCACTCGCCCTATCTTATTCTTCCAACTCTTCACCTGTATCGGCACATCATCCTTCATCCCATCACTACCGTGGTCACCACGCTGCTTCTCATTCGGAGTGCCACCAAACTTACCTACTATCCACGTCTCAAACTCAAATGGGTCCATCGCTCGTAAGTCCTCCTCGGCGAAGTAGTGCTTCTCAATCTCGTAATTTGTAAATATTCCATTCGCTTGCAAACGCTTGTCTGTCACATCTAACGCTGCGATGGACTGGTCTATTCCGATAAAATTCCGCTGCAAATTATTCGCCATCAACATTGTCGTCCCACCACCCATAAATGGGTCAAGCACCACATCTCCTTCGTTAGAGGATGCTTTGATAATCCGCTCAAGAAGTGCCAGCGGCTTCTGTGTAGGGTAACCAATCTTTTCTATAGATGTTCCTTGAACATTTTGTATATCAATCCAGTCGTTCCCGATTAATTGCCCCTTTGTCTCACTTAAATATCTTTTTATACGCAATCGTTGATGTTGAGATTTTGGAAAATATATTTTATTGTCCGCATCCCATTTTTGCATTGTTTCAAACGGACAACGCCAGCCATTTGCATTTGGCAAATACCCTTTATACTCATAGTTATATCCGCCCGGTCTTGTGTTTGTTAAATCTCCCAACGAATATTTTCCTTTACCATCCATATCATCATACTTGTAAAAATTACATGAATATTTTTCAGTAAGTTCAGAGTATATCGGATTAAAAGAAAAATTATTTGACTTAGAATAATACCAAATTGTATCTGTTAATACTGCCAATTTTTTCTTTGCATCATTGTGTGCATTGGTTCTTTTCCAAATTATATGCCCTCTAAAATTTTCATACCCAAATTCCTTATCCAAAATCATCACCCTAATATATGCATCGGCATGCCAGTCGCAATGCAAATATATAGAGCCGGTGGGCTTGAGCAAGCGATGCATTTCTTTCACTCGGTCGTAAAGCCAGTTGATATATTGGTCTATGCCACCACTCCATCTGTCCTCAAAGGAGCGTATTTCGCCGGCATCTCCCCAAATAATTTCGTAATTACGATTAGAGAAGAATGGCGGGTCAAGGTAAATGAGAGCAATGCTTTCTGCGGGCATTTTCTTCATTACTTCGAGGCAGTCGCCGAGTATTATTTTATTTTGCATAATTTATTTGATGTTTTATTTTGTAAAAAAAATGTAATGGATGGCGTAGCACATAATCAATTTAATCATAGTTCAGACAAATCCCCCAGCAACCTCTCCCCTACCTCGTAGATATTACCTGCACCAAGCGTAATCACTACATCCTTCGGACGCAATATTTTGCGAAGTTCCTCCGTAAGAGCATCCCTATTGGGAACGTATGTGAAGTGCTTGTAGCCCGCTTCTACTGCGGCATCCACTATGATTTGTCCGGTAATACCCGGAAGCGGCTCCTCACGTGCCGGATAAACATCGGTTACAAAAGCCAATGCAGCATCAGCAAATGAATTAGCAAAATCCTTGTAAAACTCCTTCGTCCGCGTATATGTATGCGGCTGAAAGACAGCAATGATACGCCTGTCAGCATAGTTACGAAGTCCTTTGAGTGTCGCTTTTATTTCGCTCGGATGATGCGCATAATCATCAATAACGATAATATCATTCACCTCTCCCTTAATCTCAAATCGGCGAAAAGCCCCGTGAAACCGCTCTATCACAGCGGCAATGAGATTGAAACTGACATTGAATTGACGTGCAACAAGCACTGCACCTAATGCATTCTTAATATTGAATTCACCAGGAACATTAAGCGTCATCTCGCCGAGCAGTTGCCCGTATTCATAGACCTCGCAAGTGGAAGTGAAGTTGTGGAAGCGAATATTTTTCGCTGTGTAATCGGCTGCGTTGTCCAAGCCAAAAGTAATCACTTTCTTACGCAACATCGGGATAACATTTTGCACACCTTCATCATCTATACCCGTAGCAATAAAGCCATAGAATGGAGTCATATTGGCGAATTGTGCGAATGTATTTTGCAAATCCGCAACATCCTTATATATATCCAAATGCTCCGCTTCAATGTTGTTAATCACGGCGATGGTAGGTAGCAGTTGTAAGAACGACCTATCGTATTCATCCGCTTCAACCAATGACCACTGGCTATGACCAAGACGAGCATTCGTTCCACCAAGGTCTTTCAGACGACCACCTACGACAACAGTCGGGTCTATACCGGCTGCAATGAGCATTAATGCAAGCATTGACGTAGTTGTTGTCTTGCCGTGTGTGCCGGAAACAGCAATGCAATAGTTGAGACGGGAAATCTCTGCAAGCATCTCTGCTCTGCGGATTACCGGTATCTTTCGGCGATTTGCTTCAAGCACTTCCGGATTTGTATCTATATGCACAGCGCTGGAATAGACCACCACATCCGCATTTGATGCAGCAATATTATTCGCAGAATGCCCGTAATAGATAGTCGCACCAAGCGATTCCAAGTGCTCGGTATTCTCTGAGCGAGCCATATCGGAACCGCTAATGGTAAAGTCCTTGTTAAGTAGTATCTCTGCGATACCGCTCATTCCTATTCCACCGATACCGATGAAATGTATTTTTTGTATGTTTTGAAATAGCATCGTTTGTTTATTATAATTTTGATACAAAAATAAATATTTTTGTATCAAAATCACTATTTGTATTACTTTTTCCCAATATATTATCTGCCAAATTTTGTTAATATATAATATTTCATTAAATTATACGATAATTGATATATTACATATTTTTATTAACCTCTAAAAATGTTCCGCAAGATAAAAAAAACATTCTCGCATAATTATATCCTATCTATATTAATTGTAACAGTGATAGTTTTTGTGCTTTCTTTCTATATATTCTATCGTAATACTTACCAAATAGTTTCCGATACCTCAACTAAAAACAGCGAAAATATTTTGAAACTCGCCAATGCACAAATCGTCACCACTCTTAGAGAAGTTGAGATTGCAATTCAAAACATCAGCACTACATTAGATGATATTAACGTTACAGACCCCAATATACTATATAATTTGACGAAGGAAGTCGTTGCTCACAACCATTTCATATTTGGTTGCGCTATCGCATTGCAACCATATCACTTCCCCGAAAAAGGCAAATACTTCGCTCCTTATGCTTGGCACGAAGGCGTAGGTATTTCACGCAAGCAATTGGGCTCAGATGAAAATGATATTTATACGCAAAATTGGTATGCTCTTCCAAAAAAATTAAGAGGTCCCATTTGGACTGACCCATACCTAGATGTCTATGGTGCAGGTGCTAATGTGTATATGTGCACTTACTCTGTCCCATTAATGAAAAATGGAAAATTCTACGGCATCATTACTGCGGATATTTCTTTGGAGTGGCTTGCTGCTCTAGTGTCAAAACTTAACCGCGACTCCGGCTCATATACTTTTATAATAGATGACAAAGGCAGATTCTTAACGCATTTCGATAAGTCATTACATCTGCCAGCAAACTTTACAGACATCACAAGAGGAAATAAAGATTCAATCAATCTGATGCGTATCGGAAGAAAAATAACAGACAGACAGACAAGCCACGATGTCATTCGCGGTGAAAGTGGCACTTCATACATATTCTATTCACCAATACAAAAGACAAACTGGTCTATTGCAATGATGTTCAAAGAGCCGGTAATATACGGAAAATTAGATTATGCCCGTAAAGTTTTTATCACTATACTATCCGTAGGGCTATTCTTTATCCTGGTCGTAGGTTGGATTACCATACATAGTTTAACAAAACCATTAGGCAAATTTGCAGATGCCCTTACCGATATTATACTTGCCGATTTTAAACTGCCGGTTCCACTAATCTCAAAAAATAAAGAGATTAGCAAACTATCAGATGCCTTTACATACCTGCAGCAGCGACTAATTTTCTGCACTGAAGAGTTAATGGAAATGTCTGTATCAAAAGAGAAGATGGAGGACGAACTAAAACTCGCTCGCAAGATACAGTTAGAGTTAATTTCCTCATCTATGCCAGTATTCCCATTCGCTCTGGGTATTGATATGCACGGTATCGCTCACAATACAGAGATAAGCACCGGCTTCTACGACTACTTTATTGATGGGAAACTCCTCCATTTTATTATCGGAGATGTTAAAGGAAGCGGCGTTATCTCATCGCTTTTCGTATCCTTATTACGCCATCTTTACCATATTTATGCACTCCAATATCATTCACCTGAAACTACTGCAAATGCTATAAATACAAGCACATCCCAAACCTCAGTGATACTTGCAAATGTGCTAATCGGAACATTTCATATAGATGAGGAAGAACTTACATATTGCAATGCCGGATTATTTCCACCTATTATTGTAAACAAAACAACTGATAGCATTGTTGCTGCTCCTTCAGATACCAATGTTCCTATCGGAACGGCTGCCAATACTCAATACCATAGCTACTCACTCAAAATTCACAACAACTCAATAGTCGTCTTACACACCAACGGCGTTATGAATTCGTATAATGATGAGGGCAAAAAGTTCGGCGAAAAGACCTTCTTTGACCTATTGCATAGGTATAGAGCACAAAATCCACACGACTTAGCAAATACCATTCTAAATGATATAGATAAATTTGCCGAATACCGATTAGGCAATGATAATGCCACCATCCTTATATTAAACTACCTCAAATTAGTCGAAAAGCCGATGACCCGACATTCTATCACAATTCATAACAACGTGCAGGAGGTAATGTTGGTCAGCGAGTTGCTCAATCACATCGGCTCAGAGAGCAATCTACCCGGATACTTGATAATACAACTAAAATTGCTCTTAGAAGAAATTATTACCAACATAATAGTAAATGGATATACCGAATTAGAACACGGCTCTATATCTATTTCATACACCTTGAACGACAAAACTTTAAATTTCGAAATTACAGATAACGGTAGACCATTAAAAGATGTATCAACTATCATACACGAAACAATGGATGCCGTAGATTACCAGATATATGACGATAAAAATGTTCTCACACTTATTAAAATGATGAATTTGAAGGAAGAATAGCACACCAAATCAATTCCTACAATAAATATAAGACAATAATTAGTCACCGAAAAATGTCCGCAAATGGTATGGTTTTTGCACACAATTTCCATATCCACTAACCCCAAACTATCGCTACCTATGGAAATAAATTACTTAAAAGCGGGATTTATTCTTACTATTAGTGTATGCTACATTCTGTTTAATACAAAAATCATACAAAATATTCCCAGAAAAATCAAAAAGTTATTCTAATTATTATCTAATTCTAATTGCTATGAAATACGTAAAAAAAATCAATAATATTTTTATTATCGCTACTATTATTTCTATTGTTTGCTTCGTTGGATGTCAACCAAATGTCCGCTTTTCTAACAATATTAAGCACAGCGGCGGCGATTATTCTACAGATAACACCACAGCAGCAAGCAAGACACATAACATAGACACAACTTTATACAATATTCCAGCAAAAACTATTTACCCAAAACCGACCATAAATGCCAATAGTTACAAAATTATTTCTATCGCACAGAAATGGCTCGGCACACCATATCTATATGGTGGTAACACTAAGAGTGGCGTGGATTGTAGCGGTTTTGTGAAAAATATTTACTCCGAAATTGGCATTAATCTGCCCCGAACCTCCGCTCAGCAATTCCAATTCGCTATACCGACAAAATCACCAGCAGTTGGAGACCTCGTATTCTTCAAGAAAAAAGGCAAAATTAATCACGTTGCTATATATCTCGGCAACGACCGCATCATTCACTCATCCATTAACAAAGGCGTTATAGAGCAAACGATGACAGGAACAAATTTAGAGAAAATGCGTTGTGGGTATGGAAAGGCATATTAAACTATACTATATATCAAAATAATATTAGGCGAAATAATGGTATGTCAATAAAATTTAGTATATTACTACTATTAATATGTATAAAAGTTAAAATATATGGCTAACCAATACAACATCGGCATCGTTGGTGCTTCTGGACTCGTCGGCAGAAGAATTGTCCCCAACCTCGCTACCTCAAAAATAGAAATAGAAACCTTGCGTCTACTCGCAACCTCCAAGAGCGTAGGTCGCAAATTCAAATTCAGAGAACAATCTATTCGCCTCGAAGAACTTACCGAGACATCTTTCGAAGGGCTTGATATTGCTCTATTCTCCGCCGGTTCACACGTCAGCGAACACTTCGTTCCGATAGCTGTCAATAGCGGGTGCGTTGTGATTGACAACGGTAGCTACTGGCGACTCGACGAAAATGTCCCATTAGTCGTGCCCGAAGTAAATCCCGATTCACTCCACCACCACAAAGGAATTATCGCAAATCCAAATTGCTCTACCATCATCCTCGCAGTGCCACTTGCACCTATCGTTCGCAAATATAAAGTAGCAAATGTAATCGTTAGCACATACCAAGCGATTAGTGGTGGCGGACAAACTTTGCTCAATAAGTTCCGCAAGCAAATGTATCCAAAGGATGGATTTGCACAAACGCCAGAGTTCAAGGATGATAAGCATCGCCTTATTGATAGCATCGTCTTCCACTCCGATTACAACCAATTCGGACGAACGATAGAGGAAGAGAAAATGGTAAATGAAATACACAAAATCATCTCGCCAGACATAAATATCATTCCTACTTGTGTCCGTATCCCTGTAACAGTGGGACATTGCGAATCCGTTACTATCCAACTTGCAGAGCATTGCCATATTGACGACGTTCGCCAATTACTTGCAAATGCTCCCGGTGTCATTCTTACCGATGATACTACCGATAATTATCCATCGCCTCAGATGTGTCGCGGTAAGTTTGATATATTTGTCGGACGTGTTAGAGTGGAGCGTGTGAATGATGCGGATGTAATTTCTATGTGGATAGCGGGCGATAACTTGCACAAAGGTGCTGCAGCGAATGCAATTCAGATAGCGGAGTATCTTATTGATAATTCGCTACTTAAGTTTTGATTTTGGAATAGCCAGCCAACTAACCGACCCGAATAGGTATGAGGTGGGAAAGAGACCACACTAAATCCCTATCCGAAGGAAAGGAACTTTTATAACAACAAATACAATATGCCAGAAGAGAACTTCACCAACACACTATACACCAACGACAACCTCTTCGTCCTAAATGGCTTAAATAGCGATTTGGTTGATTTGATATACTTAGACCCACCATTCAATACCAAACGACTATTTTCTGCACCAATAGGTAGTAAAGCAGCCGGCTCGAGTTTCAAGGATATGTGGAATTGGCAAGATGTGAACGAAGCGTATCTTGATACTTTGGCAGAAAATTATCCGGCATTGACTGATTTCATTGCATCTACGAGTGTGGTGCATAGCAAAGCGATGGCTGCGTATCTAACATATATGGTGCAACGAATCGTCGAAATGCATCGCGTGCTAAAGGATACGGGCAGTTTATATTTGCATTGCGACCCGACTGCAAGCCATTATTTGAAGGTGCTGTTGGATGAGGTTTTTGGTAAAAATAATTTTAGAAATGAAATTGTGTGGTGCTATAAAGAACGCGAAATATCCAAAAAATATTTTAATAGAAAACACGATATTATTTTCTTTTACGTTAAATCAGAAAAATATTTATTTAACCCTACGAGATTGTTAGAACCATATAGCAAGGGGACGATTAAGAAATTCAATTATACCGATGATGATGGACGCAGTTTTCAAATACGCGGCAAAGGCGGTGAATACACTGGAAAGCAAGGTCTCGATATAAAGTTAGAGCAAACAAGTCCAGATTTGGTGTATAGAGATTATTTGGATAAAAGTGGAGGAATATTGCCGCGTGATTGGTGGGAGATTCCATTCCTTAACAGAGCAGCCAAAGAACGCACCGGCTACCCAACACAAAAACCGCTTGCTCTGTTGCAACGCATCATTAAGGCATCATCAAATGAAGGCGATATAGTTATGGACCCATTTTGTGGTTGTGCAACGGCTTGTGTTGCGGCTCAGCAACTCGGGAGGAAGTGGATTGGTATTGATGTAGAGGAGAATGCGGTTGATATTTTGATTGAGCGATTGAGTGACGATGCTGGGATGTTCAAGGATTTTGTAGCGACAAAATTAATTCCCAAACGCACGGATTTAACTCTCGAACCACCATCGCAATCGGTAAAAGAACGCTTGTACAAAGAACAAAATGGATGTTGCAACGGCTGTGGAAATGAATATTTAATGAAAGATATGGAAATAGACCACATCATTCCGAAAGCAAAAGGTGGTGGCGATTACTACGAAAATTACCAGTTGTTATGTGGTAATTGCAATAGAATTAAGGGAAAAAATACAATGGAATTTTTGCGAATAAAGATACAAACGCGCAAGAATTTACTGAAGGAAAAGATTATTTTCGGGGAATAATTACTATTTCCCCAACCAGACATTAATTATAAATATAATTCAAAAATAAGGAGAAATATATGGAAAACCAAGAATTATCCACAAACCAAAACACAAAAGATACTTCTGAAACCAAAAAGAAATATCCTAAAAAAGAGTACGCTAAGAAGCCAAAAAGAGAGCCGATAGATTACTCTAATCTTCCACCTAATACTATTTACAATGCACTTGTAGAATCCAATATAGAGTTTAGTCGTAAGGACTTACGCAAAATCTCTAACGCCGTCCACGAGAAGTTTGTCAAGCGATACGGCGAGGATAAAGAGCCAGAAAAAGTGCAACAAAAAGAAAATGAAACCACTTACAATGTTTTCGTTTATCCAAACGAAATGCGCAGAGAAATCAAGAACATAGTCCAATGGTTCTTCCAAGTTAAGGATAAGCGGTCAGAGAAGCATATCCGATTACTCGCTCTTGAAAAATTGCAGAAATTGAAAAAACTTAACTCACCCGAATATGAAATGCTGCTCGTTAAGTTCAATATCGCCGAGGACGAAAGACGCAAACGCGAAAAAGCAGAACAACTACTCCTAAAAGAGAAGGCAGCAAAGAAACTGCAACGACAACAACAGCAAACTACTAAAAAGCCGTTCAATAAAAATAACTATAAGAGCCCAAACTTTAAACCAAAATACAATAAAGATATCAAAGATAATAAGAAACCATACGTGAAACGCGAAAATGGTGATAAGAAAGTTGATGGTGATAAATCGACGCCGGCTTTTGTTGGAAGACGCTATAATGCTGATGCTCAAAAAGAAACTACTACTAATGATGAAGAAGTTAATATATTCAAAACTAAACCCACAAATTCTGAAACCATAGACAACGAATAGTGAACGCAAAAATAATACAAATAGCAAAATATATGGCAGCCGTTGCATCCTGCATCCTTATTGTCGGATGCAATGACCTGCCGACAGAAGTGGGAACAGCATTCCTACAAGACACCATAGGAATATCTATTGTAGCAGGTCAGGAGAACCGCATTATGCCTAATGCTTACTCTTACGCTGTTACACCTGCTGCAGAGCGAAACACCGGAAATATACTTATCGGAATCAATGGCAATACAAGAGCTGCTGCACTGATTCGCTTCAATGTTCCGATTGGTATGGCGGATATTGCAGATAGAATTGAAAATTGCCAACTGCATCTTATTCCAAATACTTACGCTATTGGTGATACGATAAGCAACCAACTCAACTTCAATATTATGGAAGTTACAAGCCATTGGACGCAAGAGACAACTACCCCAGAGGATGTGCTATCGTCCGATTTGCTGTATGCTGGTGGAATGGAAATCGCAAAATTTAGTGGCACTATCAATAGAACGGACTCGCTTACAGATACGCTGATAATGGACTTCCCAAAGGATTTGCTCGCTCAATGGTTACACAATATTAACGATGGCACGAACATAACGGATACCGTTTGGGGAATTGCTATTATTCCGCAAGCCGGCTCTAATATCATAAATGCCTTTAAGTCCTACTCAAGTGCTGCGGCTACACCCGGGACGTTTATTAAAATTAGATATTGGGATACAGCCCATACTACATTGGATTCATTCAATATGCTATCGGCAGAGGAGACGACTTTCGCTGCTACTACAGATGAGTATAACACTGAGGATATTGTATTGCAAGGTGCAACTCGCACCCATAGCCGTTTTAACTTCAATCTATCAGAAGTGCCACAATTCGCAAGCGTTAATCTTGCTGAACTCACTCTTACATTAGATGAAGCAAATACCGTTCTCGGTAATAAGCCAGTGCCAGAGCAAATATATATGCATTACTTTGATGATACTACTTCCGGCGAAAAACTTACGCATAGCCAAGCCGTTATCGTCGGTAACTACGATAGCACAAGCAAGACATATACGTTCCGTAGTTTCTTGAATTATCCACTGAATAAATTCGTTCGACAACAGAAGGGTATCGGAACATTAGTGCTTACTTTCGGCTCATTAGAATACGAATACAACCAACTAAATAAACTCGCTTTCTATGGATTAAACGCTACGGACATCGCTAAACGACCTAAGTTCCGCATCGTATATTCCGCAGAATAAATTTACATAAACACTCATAAATCAATATAAAAAATGAAAAGAACAATCATTAACATTACAACTATCTGTATCCTTTTCGCTGCTATATCATTCAATTCTTGCAGCCAAGATACACCAAAACCTATTACCGCAAACAAAGACATAGCCAAACTATACAACGGCGTAGATGTTACACCCGGTAAGGTATACCAAATCGTTAGCGTAGAAAACGCCGTCAATGGTAAAATGACCGACTTCGCTTTCCTTGATAACGCCGGCAAAAAACACTCCATCCTCGAAGTTACTAAGAACAACTACGCTTTCCTTAACTTCTGGGGAACTTGGTGTCCGCCTTGCAGAAAGGAAATTCCAGACATCATCCAATTACAGAACGAACTCTCTAACAAACTCGTTGTTATTGGTGTTGCATTCGAACGCGATATAGAAAATGCTAAGAAAAAGGTTACTGAATTCTCCGAAAAAAATGGCATCAACTACATCCTATTCGTTATTGATGGCGAACTAAAAGTCAAAATCAATGAGACCTACAATGGTATCAATGCCGTTCCAACTACTTACATCGTAGATAAATCCAACGACATCTTTGAGAAAATTGTTGGCAGCCAATCAAAAGACGAATTTATGGCGACCATCAAAAAAATGATGAAATAGCACATCCACAAAAGACAAAAAAAAGGCAGACCACAAAAGTCCGCCTTTTTTTATTCTTGTGCCAGTATTACAATTTATCTAACAATCTTCAATGCCCTTGTAGAACTCTTAGCATCCACTACAAATTCTAAGAAGTAACTGCCGGCTGGCAATGCTTGAACATCAATGTTGCGAACATAAGTCCCCGGTAAATAATCCTCTGCACTTACTGCACGGAGCAATCTGCCAGATATATCGCGAATGTTAAACTCTACGCTGTGCTGCGTTTCACCCAATACATTGAAACTTACCGTTGCTATTGCATTCGCTGGATTTGGACTCACTTCGCAATTAAATACTTCCGCAATTTCATCTTCCATTGAAGAAGCAACTCTGCCAATAAATTCTACTAACAACTCCGGTTGTGTAGGGTCATTTGATTTAATTACTAATGCACCCTCAAAAAAGCCAGCCGCCGTTGGATTGAATACGATGTCAAATTCCATCTCTTCATAAGTGCCGAGCGTTCCTAATTTTACAAACTCTAAACTATATATATTTTTATCCGTCTCTGCTGTTAGGTCTACTGCTGTTAGTGTTAATGGGGCTCCACCGGCATTCGTTACGAATATTGATTTACGCAATTTCTGCGAATTCAATGCTACAGGAGTCGGAGTGAAGTTATGGAATAAATCGGTAGCATCTACATATATCTTTGGAACTAATGGACCGGCTGGGGCTTTCCCCTCTCCGGACAAAAACAACGAATAAGCCGGCTTTATTGGGTCGTTGCTTTGTACTGTTACAGCAATATTATTATATTCTATCGGATTCTTTGGTAAGAATTGGATAATTAACGTATCCGATGAACCGGGTAATATTTCGCTTGCTGGTTGTCTCAAAATAGTAAATGAACCATCCGGGTCAGTTTCAATATCAACTGAATAGATAGACAATACATCAAAATCATTCGTTGCTGTGTTTCGCAATACTATTCGCTGAGTAGATGGCTGACTCGAATCCACGGTCAATAAGCCAAAGTCAAAGTAAGTGCCACTTGATGCTATACTTGGTTTTGGAATATTCCTATATCCAAACCACCAATCCGTTAAGTTCTTAAAGAATTTCTTATTGGATGCTGCTCCATTGTTTAGCAAACTTGCGCCTGTCCAGCCAAAACCGGCTGTAAGCAACTTCTGCTGACCTTTTACCGTCTTTACTACAGCTGCTTTTGCTCCCGATTGGTCGGCAGAAGTTGCATAATGGAATAACTTCGCAGATACACCCGGGTTTATCAAATTGAAATCAACGAAAATCGGTGAAGAACTTGCTAAGGGGGTGCCATCATTAATCAACAACGACAACACCTCGCCGTCATTTATACCCGAGCATAATGAATCAGTTGCTACCGAACCCCTTACCTCAAATATTAGAGGAATATGGGTTGAGAAATTTGCCGTATAAGTTGATGCTTTAAGCGATACTCCTAATGCTTGGAACAATTTCGTATATGCTGCCTTCTCCTCGCTACTTGCATAGTTGGATTGTGCATACAACAGAGAAGCATCTGTAAATAATGCCAAGTGCTTACCACTCTCTACTACGCCATTCAAAAAATTTAACTCCGGCAATTTCAATGAATTATACATTATTAAATTCTGCTCATTGGTAAAGTAGTCGTTGAAATTATTGTTAATAGCATAATATTGATCTATAGTTGTAGCGGGTGTGAATTGAGTATGAGTATTTTTAGTAACATAACTGACGATATACGCCTCAAAGGCATCCACAGGAATATTGCTGCAATAGCGGAACGGAAGCAATGCAATATTATTATAGTATGGATTACCTGTAATTGCTATGCTCATACGTCCCATTTCAATATCGCCAAACAAACCAAGTGCTCGTATTGAATCAGTCGCCAATACGGTATTTACATTAGATATTATCGGGTTTTGGTTATCTGCTGTATTTATCGGCAATACAGATAAATTGTATCCTGCTGCCATTCCATTACGATTCGGTGCCACTGCACTTATCGTTATTGTGGTATTGCTTGACGGTGCGAGAGTCAATGTATCCTTGTTGGAGGTAATCTTCCAGCCCTCTACTCGGGAGGTGCTACCATCTATATACACTATGGCTTTCACAGCAGAAGATGTTGGATTAGTCACCTTATATATTATATTTGTTGTGCTACCATTGGCTACTTTCTTAAACTTATCCGCATCATTATTATGCACCAAGTCCAATTTTATATTTGTATTTGTCTCGGCTGTCTTTACATTTACAACTCTATCCACTGCTACATCTAAGAGCATTCTATCGAGATAAGCATTGCCATCACCTTCAACTATAAATCCCGGAGCTTCTATCGTTCCTACAACATACAAATACTTTGTATTCCACGATGGGTCTACTGCAAATTTGAAGTCAATACTTCCACCGGCAGCCGTCATAGTTGATTGCATTCCACCAACATTACCAGTGTAGAAAACCTCACGTGGCATAAACCAATGCTCCTCATTGCCGAACTTGTGGTATCCTTCTACCAATGTAATCTGTATCTGCTTCATTAGATATTGCTTAAAATTTTCGACAAATGCTACAGGCAAATCGCCCTGAGGTGCGGTGTAAGTGAGCCGTCCGGTGATATACCCATCCTTAAAACTGCTCGTTATTGTTGTGGGATATACCGCCTCAAAGATTCCATTTTCTGTCTCTAAGTCGGCAA
The DNA here is from genome assembly GCA_031261605.1 of Ignavibacteria bacterium. Lineage (GTDB taxonomy): Bacteria > Bacteroidota > Ignavibacteria > Kapaibacteriales > UBA2268 > WRLB01. Next base: position 44,684 of record JAISJI010000068.1, read on the forward strand.
GCGTTGAATACATAGTGTTGAGGTATGTTCCAAAATTAGAATGAGTTCCTATTGGACCACCTCCATCTGCAACAAACCACCAGTATGGATAATACAACACAACGGGCCACTGTGATAATTTCTGCATCCAAGCAAAAGCACGATACTTTGTCTCTGCTGCATTGTAGCGATAGGCACTATCGAACGAATATGGTAACTGACCTGTTGTAATAGAGAAATTGGCATTATGTATGGAACGGCTTATAATAGGAATATTTTCGGCATCAAAGTTGTTCTTCATCCAATCAATAGCCGATTTCATATTCGTGGATTTAGAGTCAACGCCAAAATAATCAATATAATCATACAGCCGCCCTATGCGAGTGGGAGAGGCATTACAAGCAAGTGTTGCAAGCAATGCAATTAATAATACAAATGAAAAGTATTTTTTCATTGTTCACCTTTTTAATTTAATTTAACAAAAAATATATACGAATAGCGTAATATAATAAATTTGTCGCTATTTTCTATTATTATATGCAAAATATTATATCTGTTCCCAGCCCCACCGAGTGAAAGAACTATGGATTAGGTGATTTCGTTTTTTTGGCACGATATTGGTATATGTATATGTATCAAAAAGATATGCTAAATATTGCAAAAATACTGACAAAATGTCGCATATATGACAAAAAATGGCAAAAAATGGCAGAATAAAGCATTAAATAACGATTTTTTTTTATTATACATATATACAGGTAAAAACAAATGGCAAAAATTATTGGCATAGACCTTGGAACAACTAACTCCTGCGTATCCGTTATGGAAGGCAATTCACCAGTCGTAATTGCAAATTCCGAAGGAGGACGCACAACACCATCAATGGTCGGTTTCGCTAAGAACGGCGAAAAGTTGGTAGGTCAATCTGCAAAACGCCAAGCAGTAACTAATCCGAATAACACCGTTTATTCAATTAAAAGATTTATGGGACGCCGTCTCAACGAAGTAAACGAAGAGATTGGTATGGTCCCATACAAAGTAATAGCGTCCAGCGACGGCGGCTCCGTTAGAGTTGATATAGATGGACGAAATTATTCCGCACCAGAAATATCAGCAATGATATTGCAAAAAATGAAGCAAACCGCTGAGGACTATTTAGGACAAAAAATAGAAGAAGCGGTAATCACCGTCCCCGCTTATTTCAACGATGCACAGCGACAAGCAACCAAGGACGCAGGCGAAATAGCCGGTCTCAAAGTAAAGCGCATCATCAACGAGCCAACAGCCGCTGCACTTGCATACGGTTTGGATAAGAAAGGGAAGAATATGACCGTAGCGGTGTATGACCTTGGTGGTGGAACATTCGATATCTCGGTCTTAGAAATAGGCGATGGTGTATTTGAAGTGAAATCTACCAATGGCGATACGCATCTCGGGGGAGATAACTTCGACCAACGCATTATTGATTTCCTCGCCGATGAGTTCAATAAATCAGAAGGTATTGACTTACGTAAAGACGCAATGGCTTTGCAACGCTTGCGTGAAGCATCCGAGAAAGCAAAAATAGAATTGTCACAAATGCTCCAGACAGACGTAAATCTTCCATTCATCACAGCAACCCAAGACGGACCAAAGCACTTAAATATAAATATTACACGGGCGAAGTTCGAGTCCTTGTGTGCCGATTTATTTGATAAAACGCTCGTCCCTGTTGAAAACGCTATTAAAGATGCAAAGGTAAGCCCGCAACAAATAGACGAAGTGATACTCGTCGGTGGCTCTACACGTATCCCAAAAATACAGGAATTGGTAAAGAAGTATTTCGGCAAAGAGCCATCCAAAGGCGTAAATCCGGATGAAGTTGTTGCTGTCGGTGCTGCTATACAAGGTGGCGTGCTTGCTGGCGATGTAAATGATATTTTGCTACTAGATGTTACCCCATTAACACTCGGAATAGAAACACAAGGCGGTGTGATGACCAATATGATTGGCTCAAATACAACGATACCGGCTCGTAAGACAGAAATATTTAGCACTGCTGCCGATAACCAAACATCCGTAGAGGTGCATATATTGCAGGGAGAACGACCAATGGCACGCGATAACAAATCGCTCGGTCGCTTCCATTTAGATGGTATTCCTCCGGCTCAACGCGGTGTTCCGCAGATAGAAGTAACTTTCGATATTGATGCTAACGGAATTCTCTCCGTTACAGCAAAGGATAAAGCAACAAATAAAGAGCAGAACATTCGTATAGAGGCATCTGGCGGTATCTCAAAAGAAGAAATAGAACGTATGAAATCTGAAGCACAAGCCAATGCTGATGCTGATAAGAAGCATAAAGAAGAAATCGATATGAAGAACCAAGCGGATTCCCTCGTATATTCTACCGACAAGCAACTCGCCGAACTAGGAGATAAAATTCCAGCAGAGGACAAGGCAAAAATAGAAGCAGCAAAGGAAAAGTTGGCTCAAGCAATTAAAGACGAAAATGCAGGAAATATGCGAACTTGCATTGATGAACTTAATCAAGCGTGGTCAGCAGCATCCGCAAAGATGTATAACCAAGGAGGAACACCTCCACCACCTACAAGCGAGGAAGTTCCACCACAAGACAACAGCGGACAACAGCCCGGCGACAATGTAGAGGAAGCTGAATACACAGTCGTTGAATGATGTAATTTGTCTCTATACTATAGAATTTGTAGGGGTTCAAAATTTTGAACCCCTATTTCTATCTTACACTGACCGGAAAGAATGTCGGCAATGCTCCACCAATACAAGAAACATATTGATGAAATACACGTGCGCAATACTCCTGGTCTCTTTGCTCTAAATTGGTTTTGACCATACGGAACGGGTTCAATCGTCTGGAGTCGCCTCCTTTTATCAGACCAACTTCCCAGCAGACAAAGTATTGGTCTCTGTTGATTTCGTCACCAAAGAAGTATATGGCATCAAGGTCAGTAATGTTATGGCTTTGCATAATGCTATCTATTTTTGATTCTATGGTTTCTGCTATGCTTGCATCCTTTGTAAGCGTCACATATTCTATGCCGAGAAGATTGTTATTTGAAATGATAGCAAAGCCGAGAATGGGGTCATAAAGATTGACTAAGAGACAATTATGGGTCGCATTATCGGGATAGTTATACGTGAATGTGTTGATGGCGCTGAATGGAATAGGATTAATGTCGGTCATCCGCAAGCCGAAGTTTTGGATAAAGGCATCGGCAGCATCTACAATAGCATTGCTAATTATAACCACAAGGTTCATCGGAGAGCCAGTGCCAGCAGGTAGTTGCGTAAGTTTAATACGATAGTCGTCTATGCTTGCATCGGGATTGGTCTGGCGAATTTCGAGGTTCATCAAATCAGAAAATTCATTCGAGCCGATTGGAACATTACCCGGAATACTAGTCATAGTGTAGTAATTGGTATCGACTGTAACAAATACGCGACTGGTTTGTCCAATAAAATTTTCTAATGCGTCACCGATTTCGAATACAGCCATAGATGCGGCTTCGGAGGTGATGTCGTTCAAATCTACGGCAGAAAATGACTTGACATAATGAACATAGAAAGCGGTCTCTGTTCTTTCGAGAACGGATAACAAGGTTTTATTCTTACTGAAATATATAGCAACGGAGAAATTTTGTTCCATAGTTTTATTTGTTAGATTTGATGAATTTTTATTTTAAATTTACATATTTACACACTCACCGAATGCACTTGCAGCGGCTTCCATCACCGCTTCAGACAATGTAGGATGCGCGTGTATGGTTTCAATAATTTGCTTTGCCTTAATGCCATTGGCTTTTGCGAGACACAATTCGCCAAGCAACTCTGTAACCTCCGGACCAATAAGATGCGCCCCGAGCAGCAAATCAGTTTTTTCGTCAAAGATAAGTTTTACAAAACCACGTGCATCACCCATAGCGTGTGCTTTACCACAAGCGGAGAAGGCGAATTTACCTATACGTAGGGAGTAGCCAAGTTCAATCGCTTTTGCTTCAGAGATACCGACTGATGCCACTTGCGGCTGACAATAAGTGCAACCGGGTATGTTCAGATAATCCACTTTTCGGTCGTGTCCGGCAATTCTTTCCGCAACAGCAATACCTTCCGCAGATGCTTTATGAGCAAGCCAAGGAGCGCCAGCAATATCGCCAATAGCGTATATATTAGGAGCAACTTGCAGGTTCTTATCCACCGGTAAATAGCCACGAACGGGCTCTACACCTATATTCTCTAATCCGAGATTTTCGCAATTTGCTTGTATGCCGATAGCATTTAGTGCTATGTCTGCTACAAGTGTTTCTTCTGTTCCATCTTTCTTTTGCACTACTACTTCCACACCATCACCCACGTGTTTAGCAGACAGGACGCGGGTTGAAGTGAGCAAGCGTATTTTTTCTTTTCGGTAATTACGCTCCAATTCTTTAGAAATATCGGCATCTTCAATCGGTAAAATCCTATCTTGCATCTCCACAATAGTAACTTGCGAGCCGAACGCATTGAAGAAATAAGAGAACTCAACGCCAATAGCACCAGCACCCATAACGACAATGGACTTCGGAATTGCTTGCTGCACAAGGGCTTCACGGCTTGTGATTACATATTTCCTATCTACATCTATCCCATCAAACATACGAGGACGTGCGCCAGTTGCTATGATAATGCTTGTTGTATCAATGGTATCGGTTATGTTGCCATCGTTATCGCGGACTTCAATAGATGTATTGGATTTTATGTAACCATTACCAGCAATGGACTGCACATTGTATTTTTTGAATAGGAATGCAATGCCCTGAGACATACGATTAGCAACATCCCTGCTACGTTTAACTACTTGCGGAAAGTCAAGAGCAAATGCAGGAATACTGAAGCCGTAGTCGTTTGGCTTATGCAAAAAGTGCATATACTCGGCACTTTTGAGTAGCGCCTTAGTTGGGATACATCCCCAATTGAGACAGACACCGCCGAGGTTTTCGCGTTCAATACAGATGGTTTTTAGTCCGAGTTGCGATGCACGTATAGCAGCAACATATCCACCGGGACCAGCGCCGATAACAACTAAATCAACGTTATGTGTGTTCATATATAGTTCATTAATAAATCTAAATATAGCACCCCAAAGATAATGCTTTTTTTTGAAATTAATATTATACGCATTATAGATAAATGTAAAATTTGTATTATATTTATGCTACATATATAAAAAATACAAGAGAGGAAATATGCTAATATCTAACACACGAGAGTGGGCATCGCTCAATAAACATTATAATGAGATGCAGCACGTCCAGATGAAAGAGATGTTTGTCCAAGAAGAGGGCAGATTCGAAAGGTTTTCTATTCATTTCAAGGGGCTGTTATTCGATTATTCCAAAAATATAATAACGAAGGAGACAATAGACAGATTGCTCAAACTCGCTGAGGCAGCAGACCTGAAAAGCAAAATTAATGCAATGTTTCGCGGGCAGAAAATTAATACGACCGAGAAGCGAGCAGTACTACATACCGCTCTACGCTATCCGGTGAAGGCAAGTTATTCACAAATATTTGTCAATGGCGAGGATATATATCCGGATATAAAGCGGGTTTTGGATAAGATGGAGGACTTTGTAGAGCAAGTTCATACGAAAAAGTTCCGCGGTGTGACGGGTAAGAAATTTACGGATATAGTTAATATCGGAATCGGTGGCTCAGACCTCGGTCCAGCAATGGTCACAGAGGCACTATCCTATTACAAAGTAAAAGGAATACGCTCTCACTTTGTATCTAATGTAGATGGAACAGACATCATCAATACGTGCCTGCATCTGAACCCAGAGACAACACTCTTTATCATTGCATCGAAGACCTTCACCACGCAAGAGACAATGGCAAATGCGAATGCTGCGAAGAACTGGTTGCTTAGCAAATTGTGCGTCAATGATAGCAAGAATAAGGGCGGAACTACTCCTATAATAGATGAAAATCTACCTGTAAAAAAGCACTTTATAGCACTATCTACAAACATCCCAGCGGTTACCGAATTCGGTATTGACCCGAATAATGCGTTCGAGTTTTGGGATTGGGTTGGTGGTAGGTATTCGCTATGGTCAGCGATTGGCTTGTCTATTGCGCTTTCCATTGGTATGAGCAACTTCCGCGATTTGCTACTGGGTGCATATACAATGGATGAGCATTTCCGAAATGAGGATTTTGACAAGAATATACCGGTCTTGATGGGCTTGCTTGGTATATGGTATCGGAATTTTTTCAATGCTGCGTCGCAAGGAGTGATACCTTACGACCAGTATTTACGCCGCTTTCCCGCTTTTTTACAGCAGTTGGATATGGAAAGCAATGGTAAGCATACAACGAAAGATGGTTACGATGTGGATTTCCAAACCGGACCGATAGTTTGGGGTGAGCCGGGAACAAATGCACAGCATTCGTTCTTCCAACTGATACATCAAGGCACACAGATGATACCAGTGGATTTCATTGCATTCAAGGAAAATGTTAATGATGATGGAACGCAACATAACATCCTGCTATCTAATTTCTTAGCACAGACAGAGGCATTAATGAAAGGTAAAACAGCGAAAGAAGTAGCAGCAGAATTGAAAGCAGCAAAAGAGAAGGATGCCGCCGGAATACTGCCACACAAGGTTTTCGCAGGCAACAAACCGACCAATTCTATACTGATAGATAAACTAACACCGCATTCGCTCGGTATGCTAATTGCTATGTATGAGCATAAGGTTTTCGTGCAAGGAGCGCTCTGGAATTTAAATTCATTTGACCAATGGGGAGTGGAATTAGGCAAGCAACTCGCTAAGAAGATACTGCCGGAATTGCAATCTAACGACAAGATATCTACACACGACTCCTCTACGAATGGGCTTATCAATTACATAAAAAATTTGTAGAATATTCTCTCTCCCACAAGGAAGAGAAAACAATAATCCGTCATTGACTGAACTAGGATTAAGCAGTGGATAACCAAGACCATCCGGGTGTTACTGGTCTTCCAACGCATCTACTGATGGAGGAGTTGGCGAAGTAGGTTTGTCCTCACCAATAAGTATAATTGGCTTAAGTTTCGTATGTAATAGCCGATAATCTATTTATATCGTAACGTAATCATAAAATTGAATAAAGAAGAGAGAACAGTGAAACGACATATACATATTGTGCTAATACCTGCATTGTTGCTGCTATTGCTGTTGCCGAGTTGCCTTCCACCAACTAATAGCAAATCCGAATCAACTAATACTGCTTCTACTACTAGTAGAAGAGGTGAATCGCGTGCTACTTCTACTAAGAGGAGCGATACACGTTCTAAAAGCACAGATAAAAATGCAGATAAACCCGTAAAACCGAAGACCGCCAAGCAAATCCAAAAAGAAAAAGCAGATAGCGTCGCTGCCGTCGAACAAAAAAAACAAGAGGATATAGCAAAAGAAAAAGCAACTATCGCTCGCCTCGTAGATAAAGCATTGGTATCAGAGCGCGTGCAAACAAGAAAAGAAAATTCTTCTAAAGCAACTCCATTCGAACAACGAAAAAATAAACTCAAGGACATTGATAACGAAGAAGACCGATTTATTGATACCACATATTATGTTCTAACAATGGAGGACGGCATTACCACCGTATCCAACGATATTAGCAAAGCAGGTGCTACCAGAGCCCAACTACTAGAAATGCTAATCACTAACTACATTGAAACTGTTAAAAAATTCGAAAATAATAAACCTGTAGAGCCGGAAACATTTAGAATGTTTTCGCAGCAACTCGCATTCAATGACTCGCTACGGCAAGATGCCGATTACTACTCCGCCGAAGCCAATCTGCAACACAACAACATAGACGAAGCCATTGGCACGCTCGAAACACTATGCAACTCAAAGCCAAACAGAGCAATCGCTCCCAAAGCCCTTCTCCGATTAGGACAAGTATATTGCCTAACCGGAAATACTAAAGATGCCGAAAAATATTTTAAGCGACTCAAAAAGGAATTTCCTCGTTCGCCATTAAATAAATCGGCTGACTGCGGTCGGATGTAGTAATACCGCTGTTGTGTGATATTTTTTTGCAATACTATACAAGAATTACGAAAAAAAATAGTATATTCAAGGTTGCAAAACAAAAAAAAGTTTAATAAAAATGTCCAATCAATACATTAGTATAAAAAACGCATCCCACAATAATCTAAAAAATATCAGCTTGGATATTCCTCGTAATAAGATTACTCTTATCACAGGCGTCTCCGGCTCAGGAAAATCTACCCTTGCATTTGATACATTGTATGCAGAAGGACAACGCCGCTTCGTTGAATCGCTCTCCTCTTACGCCCGCCAATTCTTAGAACGAATGACTAAGCCCGAAGTTGACTCCATTACCGGATTACCTCCAGCTGTTGCTATTGAACAAAAAACACCACCTCGTAATTCACGCTCTACCATCGGAACAGTTACCGAAATATACGATTACATTCGCGCAATGTATTCTCGTATTGGCAAAACATATTGCGTAAAATGTGGAAACGAAATTACCGTAGATAACCCTACTTCCATCTCTAATACCGTCCTCAATTGGAAATCTGGCAATAAAGTATACATAATGTTTGAACTGCGTTCCACCGTATCCAACATCGCAAACGAATTACAAAAACTCTCGCAAGTCGGCTATACACGCGTTGTTCCGAATGGTAGCAACGATGTAATTGATATTAACGACCTCAAGGTATCGGTTAAGACAAATATAGATGACTATTTGGTGCTGGTGGATAGATGGATTGTATCAAAAGAAAAAAATGAAGTGACTCGTTTAGTGGATTCCATTGAAGTAGCATTCGCTGCGAACCCAAGCAAAATTATAATTCGTAATATCACCACCGGCGTCGAGGAGAAATTTAGTAGCGTGTATGAGTGTGCAGAATGCGGTATCAAATACGAAGAACCTGACGCTAAACTATTTGCTTTCAATAATCCGCGTGGTGCATGTCCTGTATGCCAAGGGTTAGGTCAGGTCTTCGGGGTGGATGAAAATCTCGTCGTTCCCGATAAGACGCTCTCCTTAGATGAGCATTGCATTCATCCATATCGCTCGCCATCCACTGCCTCTGTATATCGCACTATGATAGATACTTGCAAGGAACTCGGCATTCCAACGAACGTTCCATATAGCGAGTTATCGCAATTTGATAAGGATGTGATTTGGGAAGGCAATGGTAAATACTTTGGCATCACTAAATACTTCCAGCATCTGGAAAGCAAAAATTATAAGATACAAAATCGCCTCACCATCAGCCGCTATCGTGGTATGGCTACCTGTATGAAATGCAATGGTAGCCGTATCAAAATGGAGGCACGACAGGTATTTGTCCATAATAAAAACATACCCGATATTGTGAATATGCCGATGGACGAGTTGCACCAATTCTTCTCTACACTTAAACTGACCGACTACGAAATGCGCGCTACCGATATGATACTACACGAACTCATATCGCGAGTGAAGATGCTCTTAGACATCGGCTTGGAATACTTAACGCTCTCCCGTAGTTGCCAAACTCTCTCCGGTGGCGAGTATCAGCGTATTAACCTATCTACTGCACTTGGCTCTACATTGGTCGGAACTCTCTATGTGCTGGATGAGCCAAGTATTGGTATGCACCCACGCGATACATATCGCTTACTGGACGTCTTGCATAAGTTGCGTGACTTGGGTAATACCATTGTCGTTGTTGAGCACGACCCCGAAATTATATCCAATGCCGATTACATAATTGATATGGGAGTTGGTGCTGGCGCCGCTGGTGGTAGAGTGCTCGCTGCTGGCGGAATGAAGGATTTATTGAAATCAAAGGAATCGCTTACAGCACAATATTTCAATAAAGAAAAATTTATTCCCATTCCCAAAATTCGCAGAAATATAGACAAAAAAAATGTTCTAACTCTTACCGGTGCTGCTGAAAACAATCTACGTATTCCGAAAGTGAATTTCCCACTGAAAGCATTCGTTGTTGTGACCGGTGTTTCCGGCTCAGGCAAGAGTTCCTTAGTGTATAATATATTGTATAACGCAGCATTGGAGCAATTTGGCAGAACAGCAAAAGATACTCATATAGGTGCATTTGACGAACTCTTTGGCTGCAATTTATTAGAAGGAATAGAATTGGTTGACCAATCGCCAATAGGCAAATCCACTCGCTCAACACCCGTTACGTATATGAAAATATTTGACTACATACGCGAACTATACAGCCATACACAAGCAGCGATACAACTCGGATTAAAGGCACAATACTTCTCTTTCAATATGCCCGGTGGCAGATGTGATGTATGCGAAGGCGATGGCTATGTCAATATTGATATGCAGTTCTTACCGGATATAAGAGTGGAATGCGAAGCGTGCGGTGGCACTCGCTACAAACGCGAAGTCGCCGATATTCTATACCACGAAAAATCCATTATTGATGTCCTAAATATGTCGGTAGATGAAGCATACACCCACTTCAAAGGCATTGATAAAATACAGCAGAAACTCGGTATAATGCGTGAAGTTGGCTTGGGTTATCTCAAACTTGGACAGCCAAGTTCTACTCTCTCCGGTGGTGAAGCCCAGCGTATTAAACTCTCTTCCCATATTGAATCCTTGGACAATTCCAATTATCTTTACGTCTTTGATGAGCCAACTACCGGCTTGCATTTGGACGATATTGCGAAGTTGTTGAAAGCACTTAACAAATTGGTAGATACCGGTAATTCTGTTCTTATCATAGAGCATAACTTAAATGTAATGTCAGTCGCTGATTGGATTATTGACTTAGGACCTGAAGCAGGCAAGCGTGGCGGAACCATTGTAGGAGAAGGAACTCCCGAAGATATAGCAAAATTAAATACACATACCGGCATTGCTATTAAGAAGTTTTTAAAAGAAAATGTTATTGAATAGCATAAATAACACACATATATTTTTCACTTTTATTGGAGATAACTTATGAGAAAATGGAATAGCGAGGATTCCGCCGAACTATACAACATCTGCGGCTGGGGTGTCGGCTACTTTGGAATTAATGCCAAAGGTAACGTCATCGTTACGCCACACAAAGATGGACACGGAGTTGAACTATTAGAAATCATTGACGAATTACAAATCAAAGATGTCTCTATGCCCGTCCTACTACGCTTCCCAGACATCATAGACAATCGTATCGAGACCATCTCCCGATGCTTTGATGCCGCTTCAAAGGAATACGAATATAACGGAAAAAACTTCATCATCTATCCAATTAAAGTAAATCAAATGCGACAGGTCGTAGAGGAAATAGTAGACCACGGCAAAAAATTTAACATCGGATTGGAAGCCGGCTCTAAGCCAGAACTGCACGCCGTCCTTGGTGTTAGCACCGAAAATTCCCTAATCGTATGCAACGGATACAAAGACAACGACTACATTGAACTCGCTCTCTTAGCACAAAAAATGGGCAAACGAATTTACATCGTAGTAGAAAAAACCAATGAACTAAAAAAGATAATAAAAATTTCGAAAGACCTAAAAATAAAGCCAAACATCGGCATCCGTATTAAACTCGCAAGTTCTGGTAGCGGAAAATGGGAAGATAGCGGTGGCGATAAAAGTAAATTCGGACTCACCTCCAGCGAACTCCTTGAAGCAATAGACCTCTTAGATAAGCATAAGTTAAAGGAAAATCTAAAGTTAATCCACTTCCACATCGGAAGCCAAGTTACAAATATTCGCAAAATAAAAACAGCATTCAGAGAGGCATCCAACTTTTATGTCCAACTCCACAAACTCGGTTGCAACATAGAATATGTAGATATTGGAGGCGGTCTCGGCGTAGATTACGAGGGAACTCGCTCTGCAAACAGCTCCAGTAGCACAAATTATTCCATACAAGAATACGTAAATGATGCCATAGCAAATTTTGTGGATGCCGCTAATCACAACGACTTGCCACATCCAAATATCGTTACCGAAAGTGGTCGCTCGCTCGCTGCACATCATTCTGTCCTCGTTTTTGATGTTTTAGAAGCAAATTCTTTATCTAAAATGGATGATAGTTTTGAACTCAAGGATGAACATCACGAACTCGTTAAAGAACTTTACGAAATTTGGGATAACATATCTATAAATCGGATACTTGAGGCGTGGCACGATGCCCAACAAATTAGAGAAGAATCGTTAGAGCGTTTTAGTTTGGGCGTTTTGGATTTGGAAACACGTGCTTTGGTGGAAAAAATATTTTGGTCTATCGCCGATGAAGTTAGCAAACTTACGCTAAATATTAAGCACCCAGCCGAAGAATTTAAGCAAATAGAAAAACTGCTAACCGATAAATATTTCTGCAACTTCTCGCTTTTTCAGTCGCTACCGGATTCGTGGGCTATCGACCAGTTATTCCCAATTATGCCAATTCATAGATTGAACGAAAAACCCGATAAGTTCGCTACTTTGCAAGACATAACTTGCGATAGCGATGGAAAGGTAAATCAATTTATTTCTACATCTAACTCTCCTAACTCACTACCAATTCACAGCTTAGGTGCTGACCCATATTATATCGGTGTATTTTTAGTTGGGGCATATCAGGAAATTTTGGGCGATTTGCATAATTTATTTGGCGACACAAACGCAGTCCATATAAATGTAAATGAAAATGGCTACAATATTGAGCAAGTCATTGATGGTGAAACAGTTGCGGAGGTTTTGGAGTATGTTCAATACAAGCCAAAAAAATTGGTAAGAGATGTTGAAACTTACGTTGCAAATTCCATAAAAGCCGGAAAAATAACAGCCCAAGAGGGAAAAGAATTTCTTTCTATTTATCGTTCCGGATTATTCGGCTACACTTATTTAGAATAATTTTTTTGGCTAAAATTAATTAAATAAATTTACGAACTCCACGACGATTTCCATCGGAATTAAAAAATAATAAATCATCAACGCTAAACCAGCAATCTATTGAATTTCCACGCCTTATAGATAAATTTGGAGCAGTTTTAATTCTTTTTTGAGTATCGCCAGTCGTAAAATAAATAATTGATTCATTACCCAAAAATTCAATATTATCAACAATAATGCGAATATTTACATTGCGGTCTGAATTATTATTTCCCAGTTGAATATTTTCCGGTCTAATAGCAATAGTCAGCGGCGTAACTCCTTGATTATTACGGAGTAACTGCGGAATTAAAAACTCAGAATTATTTTCACGAAAATTATTTCCGTCATTAATTCCGACAAAAAAATTAATATTCGGCGTGCCAATAAAATCCGCAACAAAAATATTTTCCGGATTATGATAAATTTCGTAAGGCGTATCAAATTGCTGCAAAATTCCATTTTTTAACACCGCAATTTTCGTTCCCATAGTCATCGCTTCGGTCTGGTCGTGCGTAACATAAATTGACGTAACCCCATATTTTCTATGGAGATTAATGATTTCTTGACGCATCTGAATACGCAATTTTGCATCCAAATTCGACAGCGGCTCATCAAAAAGAAAAAAATCCGGCTGCCGAATAATAGCCCGACCAAGTGCAACACGTTGACGCTGTCCACCAGAGAGTTCTCGCGGCTTCCTTTTGATAAGTTCAAGCAATCCAATGGTTTGTGCAACCTCCAAAACTCTATTTCGTATCTCCTTATTATTCAATTTGTTATTGCCTTTATGAACTTTTAGCGGAAACGCAATATTATCAAAAACCGACAAATGCGGATACAAAGCATACTCCTGAAAAACCATTCCTATATTTCTTTTATTCGCATCTAAGCCATTGGAAATTTTACCATTTAGCAATAAACTCCCACTCGTAATTTCTTCCAAACCAGCAATCATTCGCAAAACAGTAGTTTTCCCACAGCCAGAAGGTCCGACCAGCACAACAAAATCGCCATCCTCAGCGATAAAAGAAATATTTTTTACCGCCTGAGTATTATTTGAAAAAGTTTTTGTGATATTTTGTAACTCTATATATGCCATTAGGTTGCAATTATTTAAATTATTATTTTATAGCGATTTATTGAAAAAAATTAAATATTATTTATTATTTTATCGAATTGATTAATAATATTGATATGCGAAAATCTATTTAAACTTAAGTCAATGATATTTCTATCTTTAGGAGTAGCATTAAGGATTAATTCAGACAATTCATCCGAATTTCCAACATTAAATAAATACCCATTTTTCCCATTTTCTAAAATCTCTGCCGGACCCGATGGACAATTTGAGCAAATGACTGAATTATTTACAGTTAGCGCCTCCGCAACGACCATTCCAAATCCCTCATAATTAGAACTTAAAATAAATTTATCGCAATTTTTCATCCAATTGTATGGATTAATTTTTCCGCCAAGTAAATAAATATTTTTATTGAATTTGCACTTATTTTTCAAGGAGTTAATTTGATTAATTTCCGTATCACCACCCGTTCCAATTATATACAAATTTCCATCATAGCCATTATTTTTCGCCAAATCAAATGCAGTAAATAAAGTTTGAAAATCTTTTTGCACTGTATCCAAACGCGAAACCATTAATAAATATTTTGAATTTAAATAATTCATTTCATCTGTTGTAAATTCCTCATTTGCAAGCGTTTTTATTTGCTCAATATCAATTGGATTGTATAGAACTAACGTTTTATTTTTCAATGTGTTATCCAAATGACAAATATTATTTCTTATATCTTCACTAACACAAATTATTTTATCATATTTAGAAATTTTATTTAAATATTTTTTTATTTTATTTTTATTTTTAAGCCAACTTTCTATATTAATATGCATCCAAGTCATTGTTTTTGAAGTAGTTACATATTTCAATTTATTCAGATGAAAATTATGAAAATCAATAAAAATATCAGGTTTATAAGCATTGCAAATTTCCTTAAATCTATTATTTTTATAATTCTTATTTTTAATTAATTGAATATTGAAATTAATTTTGTCAAAAACGCTATTATTTCTATTTTTAGAAACACAATTGAAGTGTGTAACTCTATTATTATCAACAAGATGTATTATTGGGACATCAATATTATTGCCTATCACATTATTTATATCCAAACCCATATCAAAAACAATTTTTGTCTCAAAATTGCTTTGATTTGCTAAATAATTTATATAAATGGATTGGATTTTTTCAATGCCACCGAAGCCAGTATTATGGCTTTTAAATAATATTTTTTTCACTAATATTTCTTGTAAATAATTTTCTAATATTTAAAATAAACCTTGATATTTCACGACTTATTTTAAAAACAATATTAATACTGCTTTTTCTATTTTTAATTGTTGAATTTAATGAGTTTTCATTTTCTTTAATTAAATATGGAAAATAAAAAATTGTAGGAATTTTATGTATCCAAAAACTATCCAAATAATCATCCACAGGATATAGCCAAGCCCTTGATTTTTCAATGAATTGCCTTGCTGCAAACGGAGTTAAATAATACCCTTGCGCACCAGAAACTCCATTTCGTGTAATATAAAAGTTGCCGTTTATTTTTTTACTTTTTTTGTCGAATAAACACATTAATTTAGTATAATTATATGGGCTTTTTTTTATGACATCTAATCCATTTTCAAAATCTGGAAGTAAGGCAACATCGTCCTCTAAAATCACAATATCTTCTTTTAATTCAAGGCACTTCTGCCATAAAGAATAATGCGAAGCAAAGCAAGCAATTTCGCCATCAGTCAACGACTTTCCCCGAATTAATTTGCTAAAAAAAGGATTAATTTTATTAAAAAAAATACCAATTTTCTGCGAATTAATTGCATTAAAAAAAATAAATTCATTTTTATCTGAATTAATGCTATCCATCTGAAAAATCATAGAGTTACGTCTATTTATTTCCGTTTCTAAATTTATAATAAATATTTTCATTTTATTCGTTAAGTAAATCAGGACGAATATTTTTAGTTTTAATTAAAGATTGTTCATTTCGCCATTTTGCAATTTCTTTATGATTGCCCGATAATAATATTTCAGGAACAGCATAACCCTTGTAATTTGATGGTCTTGTGTATTGTGGTGACTCCAATAATCCATCCATCAACGAGTCATCTAAAGCGGATTCAGAATCACCAATCGCCTCTGGTATTAACCTAACTACTGAATCTACAATGACTAATGCTGGAATTTCACCGCCAGTGAGCACATAATCTCCAATTGATAACTCTAATGTTATCAATGTGTTACGAATTCGCTGGTCAATTCCTTTATAATGCCCACAAAGAATAATAATATTATTTAAAAGCGAAATTTTATTGCAATCAGATTGCGTAAGTACCGGTGCATCGGGGGTTACGAAAATAATTTCGTCATAATTTCTCTGGGATTTTAATTTTTCAATGCAATCAAAAATCGGCTGACATTTCAACAGCATTCCAGCGGCACCGCCAAAAGGTGCATCGTCAATATGGCGAAATTTATCCAAAGCATAATCGTGCAAATTATGGAGAAAAATCTCAATAAGTCCTTTATTTTTAGCGTTATATATAATACTCGAATTCAACATTGATTCCATTGATTCTGGAACGGCTGAAATAATATCAATTCTCATCAAAATAAATAATTATAATTGCACAAGCCCTATTTTTTTATAGACCTTACATAAAGTTTTAAATGCAGTTTTATTAGCTTTTTCCATACCATCTTTAATAATATTATTTAAATAATTTTTATCCAATTTTATTTTTTCATATTCATTTCTAATCGGTTTAATAAATTCAATAATTGCATCTGCAGTGGTATTTTTTAAATCTCCATAAGTTTTTCCAATAAAATTATTCTCTATATTTATCAATGAGTTACCTGTAGAAACACTGAGCAAAGTAAGCAAATTTGTAATTCCTGGTTTATTATCTGCACATTTAATTTCAGTGCCACTATCAGTAACACTACGTTTAATTTTATTGCGAATTTGGTCATCGGAATCGGTCAGAAAAATAATATTTTTTTCATTTTCATCCGATTTTGACATTTTTTTTGTCGGCTCTTGCAGCGACATAATTCTTGCACCTATTTTCGGAATAAATGGCTCCGGAATTTTAAATGTATCCGAATAATGATAATTAAATCGCTGTGCGACATTTCTGGTAAGTTCCAAATGCTGTTTTTGGTCATCTCCGATTGGCACTAAGTCCGCCTGATAAAGTAGTATATCCGCTGCCATTAAGACAGGATACGCAAATAGTCCAACATTAATATTGTCAGAATGTGCTTGCGATTTATCTTTAAATTGTGTCATTTTGGCACACTCACTATAGCCAGTAAAACAACTCAAAATCCACTGCAATTGTGAATGTGCAGGAACGTGAGATTGGACGAAAAGTGTTGATTTTTCGGGACTTATACCGCACGCCACATACATAGCAATCGTGTCCATTGTTTTATCGCGTAAAACAGACGGCTCCTGACGAATTGTCATAGTATGGAGGTCTGCAATCATATAAAAACATTGGTAATCATCCTGCAACTGCTGCCAATTTGTCAGTGCCCCTGCAAGATGCCCGATTGTAAGATTGCCAGATGGCTGAATTCCGCTAAGAATTATTTTTTGATTATTTTCCATATTTTATTTTTATTAATTTATTTGCACATCCAGCACATCATCAATTTGCACTTCTTTATTTAATTGACATTGAAAAACATAGTGGTTAAGACCAAAATATTGTGGCAAATATTCCATTTCAATCCACGTATTTATTTTTTGATTTTGATATGTTGCAGCGACTAAAACATTTATTTTTTTCGTTGTAACATCTTTATTTCCCGCAATTTTTAGTATTATTC
Source organism: Ignavibacteria bacterium (assembly GCA_031261605.1). Taxonomy (GTDB): domain Bacteria; phylum Bacteroidota; class Ignavibacteria; order Kapaibacteriales; family UBA2268; genus WRLB01. Next base: position 62,493 of record JAISJI010000068.1, read on the forward strand.
TATTTCCATCAGTTCTATTAGTAAAATTAAAATCGCTACCTTGTCCTACAATAAAATCAACTTCTTTAACTAAATAATTTCCACCATTTTTATTTTTATAAAATCCCTTATTTATCAAATCGTTATCAGATACCGAATGATAATAAAAATATTCATAAAAATTATAAAAAATATTTTGAAAATTTATTTCATCATTTCTATTAATAATATTTGGGTAATTATTATGCAAATATTCAGATAAAAAATTAGTAGCGACATTAGACCCGTATGGCGATAAATGTTGCCATATTCCAATGGTATAGACATTCTGAAACGCTTGTGGAGTGAATAGATTTGTATCACAATTCGCTTGCAGGTCAAGATATGGTATATCGTATTTATTTAATTCTGCATTTAATTTTGAGTGAAATATTTCCCAATTATCAACAATTTTTGGATAACAAGGAGTAGTAACAAATATTACGGGAATTTTATTATCTTTACATAATTTTGCAATTTTTTCTATATATTCCTTCGCTTCATCACTGATAATTATGGAAGAAGCGTCGATTTTATTAAAATCAGAACCGTATCTTCTATCTATAATTTCCTGATTTAAAACCGAAAATGGCTCTTGCAGTTGACCAAAAAAATATTCATTTCTTAATTCAGAATATTTTTTATATTCATTTTTTTTATCTATATTTTTCTGAATTTGTTCGGAATTTTGAAATATAAAACTATGATTTCTAATAGTGTTAGATAATGCAGCAAGATAATTATCAGATGAAAATAATATTGGCAGAGATAATAATTTTTGTCTAAAATTCCTTCTTTGCTCAAAACTGAATAATTGAGCCAATATACTTGTGTTCGATAAATTATGGGACGAATAATTATCAACGCAATATATGCAAAATGTTTCTACAACTGCTAACTTAGGTCTTTGAATTTCAAACGCTTCCTTCATAGTAAAATATACATCTGTAAGTGTTGTATTTCCAAATCCTAAATTATAACAATATGTTCCAGATGATAATGATAAATTAATTGCATTTAAATTCATATTAGAATGGCTATTGCCAAATAATATTATATCAAGCGGATTAGATTTTATAAAATCATAGAAACCATCCCACACCCACAGTTGTTGTATAACGCGATAATCATCCAATGCCGCTAAATCGTAATATGAATAACCATTTTGACGAAATATGCCTGCTTTATCAGATATAAATACTGCACTCGCACAAATAAAAGTTACTAACAATCCCCTTAAAATAAAACTACTTAAAGTTTTTTGGCACGGTTTTTGCTGGGGGGGGGATTTATTGATTTCAAAGGACTTATGGGTTTTTTGTTGACAATTTTATTATTTATTTTTTTCATTATTTTCCTCTGAATTAATATTTTGCTTTAATAACGCTAACCCCAGTTCTTTCAACTGGTTATCATCAACATTACTAGGCGAACCATCCATCAAAGACATTCCGCTCGTAGTTTTTGGAAATGCAATTACATCGCGAATATTATCCGTTCCGGCGAGAGTCATCACAATTCTATCAATTCCAAGTGCAATTCCACCGTGCGGAGGAGCACCAAATTTCAATGCTTTAAGAAGATATCCAAATTTTTCTTCAGCATCCTCATCCGAAAGTCCGAGCAGTTGAAACATTTTACTTTGCACATTTGTATCGTGAATTCGGATGCTGCCGCCGCCGAGTTCCGCACCATTTACGACCAAATCATACGCTTTTGCATTGGCTTTTGCTGGGTCGGTATCCAAAAAATGCAAATCTTCATCCTTCGGCGAAGTAAATGGATGGTGCATCGCAACATATCTATTCTCATTTTCATCATACTCAAATAGCGGAAAATCAATGACATAGTGAAAACTAAATATATTTTTTAATTTCTCCATAATTCCAAGTTGGCGAGCCATTTCCAAACGTAAAGCGCCTAAAATTGTCAGTGCTTTATATTTTTTATCGGAAATAATTAAAATTAAATCGCCATCTTCAGCATTTGCAGCATTTTTTATTGAATTTATCTCTTCATTTTTAAGATACTTAGCAATAGGAGAATTTATTTCACCTTTGTCAAATTTAATATATGCAAGACCTTTTGCACCATATTTTTTTGCATATTCAGTTAAATTATCTAATTGTTTTCGGCTGTAAGTGCTTGCATTCTTTACGTTTATAAGAGCAACAATTCCATTTGGATTATTTAAAGTATCTTGAAAAACTTTAAATTCGGAATTTTTAATAATTTCGCTAATATTAATAATTTCCATTCCAAAACGCAAATCGGGTTTATCGCTACCGAAACGAGTCATCGCCTCTTCGTAAGTCATTTTAATAAAAGGAGTTGGAATATCTATATTTAAAATTTCTTTCCATATTTTTACAAATAAACCTTCAATTAAATTTAAAATATCATCCCGCTCAATAAACGACATTTCCAAATCAAGTTGTGTAAATTCTGGTTGTCTATCCGCACGTAAGTCCTCGTCTCTAAAGCACTTAACGATTTGAATATATTTATCAAACCCGGAAATCATTAATATTTGTTTAAAAATTTGCGGACTTTGCGGAAGTGCATAAAAACGCCCTTTATGAATGCGACTTGGCACCAAAAAATCACGCGCACCTTCGGGCGTGGATTTCATTAAAACAGGTGTTTCAACCTCAATGAAGCCATTATTTTCAAAATACTTATGAAGAATTTGATACACTTTATTTCTAATAATAAAATTACGCTGCAAAGTCGGTCGCCGCAAATCCAAATAACGATAACGCAATTTTAATTCCTCATTTGTATCCAAATCATCAATAATTTCAAAAGGCGGAAGTTCCGATTTATTTATTATTCCAAAATTTTCGAGCAACAATTCCACATAACCTGTTGGAATTTTTGGGTTTGGATTGGAGCGAAGTCGCAAATTTCCTTCAACCCAGATAACATATTCAGATTTCAATAACTTAGCGCGTTCTGCTAGTTCAGAATTATTTTCCGGCTCAATCACAAGTTGAATAATTCCATACCTATCACGCAGGTCAATAAAAATTAATCCGCCCATATCGCGAACATTATTTACCCATCCATTTAGAATAATTGGGGAATTATTTGTTTTGTAATTTTGTGGTAAGATATTGAAATCACCACACTTAGCATTTCTTTTTTTCCAATTCATAATTTATTTGTTTGTTTTATATTCTAGTTTATTTTATTCTGTTTTATTTTTTTTATTTTTTTTGTCGGAATCATATAATTGAATAACGCTCATAAGCCCAAAACGTTGCTTAAATTGCAATTTATCAATAATATTTTTATCGAAAATTAAATAGGTCTGAAAAAATGCAGAAAGCCATTTATTTACTTTTAAATTTAATGTTAATTCAAAATTTTCAGTCATATTTTTCAATGGTTTAGCGTAATTATAAAATAATTCAAATTTACCATCAGCAGTAATATTATCTGCAACTTTCCAGCTAATTAAATTAAATTTTGCGTATGCACCAAAATTATAATTTATATGCTCATTATCCGCTAATCCAAAAAGTCCTTGATTCCAAAGACGCTCGTCTCCAACATAAAGCATTTTTGCTGTAAGTGGCGAAAATAGAACACTATATTCCTTTTTTGAATAAGTTGCACCGAGCGAAGCCATAAGATACAAAGGCGAAAAGAAATTTGACGTAAGTGCGTTATCTTTAAAGGTTTCCGACCATTGTGATTTCAAATCAAAATTAAAATTATAATTTAATTCGTCAATCATTTTATAATTTAGCGAGGAGGTAAAATTCAATTTATCTTCGGATTTATTTCCGAGAACGTCTTGAAAATCAGTGAGATATAGACCGTAGCCGAAATCCACTGTATTTTCCCACTTAAAATCATTAGCAGAAAAGTTATATCTGCCTAAAAAATAAGCAGATGTGATAATATAATTGGTTGCAACATCTTTCACCCAATTTTCGTGGTATGCCTCATCTAAATTAAATGTAACTTTATTATTTATATGCCAGTTAGCGTTCATTTGATATGAGCATAACGCAAGAATAATTAATATTTTTAATTTAATATTTTTCATCATTTTTTATTTATAGTGTTAGCGAAAAATTACGCCCGCTCTATTTTATCGAAACCACAGAAGGGCTGCAATACTTCGGGGATATGCAAAACGCCATCGCTGTAATAATTTTCTATCAATGCAACCATTATACGCGAAGTCGCAAGCCCGGAGCCATTGAGCGTATGAACAAATTCCGGCTTGCTATCACCTGTGCGTTTGAATCGGATATTTGCACGGCGTGCTTGAAATGCCTCGAAATTGCTGCAAGAGGAACACTCTAGCCATTGTTTTTCGCCTTCTGCCCAGACCTCTAAATCGTATGTTTTGGCACTTGAAAAACTTGTATCGCCGGAACAAAGCAGTATTACGCGATAGGTTAATTTCAATGCTTTTAGGACATTTTCCACTTCACCGACCATTCCTTCAAGTCGCTCGTAAGAATTTTCTGGTAATGAGAAATTTACGAGTTCCACTTTATTGAATTGATGGACGCGTAAAAAGCCACGAGTATCCTTTCCATAACTGCCGGCTTCCCTACGGAAACAAGGGGAATAGCCACATATCTTAATCGGGATATCTTCTACTTTAAGCATTTCGCCGTTGTAGAAATTGGTAAGCGGAACCTCAGCAGTAGGTATCAGGAATAGGTCGTCCTCAGTGCAGTGATACATATCTTCAGCCATTTTTGGTAGTTGTCCCGTGCCATACATAGAGTTGCGATTGACTACGAAAGGTGGCATTAGTTCGGTATAGCCGTGATTTGTGGTGTGCAGAGCAAGGAAGAGATGGATTAGCGAGCGTTCCAACTTCGCACCTTTGCCGACATAGAACGCAAAGCCAGCACCTGTAACCTTTGCACCACGTTCGAAATCAAGGATGTTTAGTTCCTTTGCAATTTCAATATGGTTTTTCTTATCTTCCATTTTCACATCACCCCAGATGCGTTGCACAGGGTTATCATCGGCGGATTTACCAATGGGAACGGAGGTATGAAGCATATTTGGAATGGTATTTAGGACGGCTTGGATTTGGTCTTCAATTGCTCGTAGGTCGTCGTCGAGTAGTTTAATTTTATCGGAGACCTGCTTCATTTCGGCGATTTTAGCATCGGCATTTTGCTTTTGCGATTTGAGTTCAGCGATTTCTTTAGAAGCGGTATTTCGTTGGTTCTTAAGATTTTCTGCTTCTTGGATTAGGTTGCGTCTTTTTTCGTCTAATTTAGTAATATCGGACGCATTGGAATGTTCATTTTTATTTTTGATATTGGTGTTCACCAAATCAATGTTATCGCGGACGAATTTAAGGTCGAGCATAGTAAATTTCCTTATAGTAGTGTATAGATAGTGCAATATACGAAAAAAAAATTAAATAATTACTATATGTAGTGATTGTCTAATCAAAGTTCAGTCAACTAATCAATTTCACTTTTCTTTGAGGGAGGATTTTTTTATACAAATGGTATTTATTTAAATTATTTTTTGTATATTGAGCATACTAGTATAACCAAGTAAAAAAGTATGAAAAAATTAAAAATAATCATTCTGGTTATAATCGCCATTATATTGAGCAGCTGCACCAGCAAAGAAAAAGAAGCAAAAGAACTTTGCAAAAAGGGCTGGGAATTCATTAAAAAAGGAGAGGAACGAGTATATATCGTGCTATATGATAAAGCAAACGACTGCTTTGACAAGGCACTTGCAATTATTATTACTCCTGAAGCGTATGCAGGCAAAGCATATTATTATGTGCTTAAGAAAAATTTTGATGAAGCAATTGTTTGGGCTACTCGGTCATTGGCGATTGATTCTGTTAATAACAGTAAGGGACTTTATGTGAAGGGAGAAATTGCCCGTGAACAAAAAGATTACAAAATCGCTCTTTACTATTATCAGAAGCAATTGGAAGCATCTAACAACGATACAGATAAAGCATTGGCATTAAGAAAAATTTCGGTTGCATATTGGTGGTTAGGTGAAAATGACAAGTACTTTAAGTTTTGTGAGAAGGCATACGAACTTAATCCAACAGATAAATTTATTATGAACAACCTTGCTGTTGCGTATCATATACGGGGATATTATGAAAAGTCAAATGATATTTATGATAAGGTAATAGCAGCAAATTTTGAAAAATATACGAATGCTATGGTATGGACAAATAAAGCGACAAATTTCAGTCCATTAGGAATGTATGCCGCCGCTATTTTTTGTTGCAAAAAAGCATTAGAAATAAATCCCGACTATACTCCCGCTACATTTATGCTTGGCAGAACTTTCTATTATGCAAAACAATACGATAGTGCATTGATTTATTTGGATAAAGCGAGAGAAGTGGATAGCACTTATTGTGATATATATAGCACTAAAGGAGAGACCTATCAGGCAATGGGAAAGAAGTATTACCCACAAGCGATTGCTGAGTATGAAAAGGCAATTAAATATGATGCTATTGGCGCATTTGTCCAACAATTTAACGATTCTATAGCGAGTGTGAAAAGGCAGATGAGGAAGTAGGTGGAGATTTAGGAGCAAGCCAGCAGCACAAGGAAGGGAAGTAAGCTAACCTGAAATTTTACTAACAAATTAATAGATTCATAATGAACAAACTAACTATTTTTCTAATCGCAACTACATTCATCATTTGTAGTTGCCAAAAACAGGAGCAAACTATGGAAATGCAAACTATGCATCCTCAAACTCCCCAAACAGCGTCTGTTATTAGTGATAAAGATGCCGTTCTATCAAACATCTATGCACGAACAAGTGTGAGACAATTCTCTCCACAACAAGTTAGCAAAGATGACCTAACTACTCTGGTAAAAGCTGGAATGGCTGCTCCATCTGGTATGAATTTGCAGCCCTGGCAATTTATTGTCGTTACCGGACGTGCGGAGTTGGACAAACTTGCTGAGAAGTTGCAATATGCTCAGATGCTAAAACAAGCAAATGCTGCAATCGTTGTCTGTGGCGACCAAAATATAACCGGTGGAGATAATCCAAAGTATTGTTTTTGGATGGAGGACTGCTCTGCTGCTACAGAGAACATATTACTTGCTGCACAAGCGCTTGGACTTGGTGGAGTATGGACGGCAGCCCATCCATACAAGGAGCGAATGGATTGGGTAACGACCTGCTTGGGTCTCCCGAAAAATATATTGCCGTTGTGTGTAATACCGATTGGTTATCCGAGTGGCGATATTCAGCCGAAGGACAAATTTGACGAAAGCAAATTGCATTGGGGTAAGTGGTAAGGCAACATAACCCCACACTTCGACAAGGAAGGGATTTTTTTCATTGCTGGCTTGAGACGCAATCTCCTTATATTGTAAGGGTTCAAAATTTTGAACCCTTACAAGTGATGTATTTAATTTCTGAAACGCAGATTAATCTGATTAATCAAGGTTCAAACAAGAAGATTGCGGAGCTAGCAATGGCTGAATGCTCTACGCAAATGAACGAACATTATAAATTCTCTTCCGAAACTACTGATACATCTTTCCTAAATTTTGGTTCAATGAATTTCCTATATACAAATGTAACCAATAGGTAAATCAAAATTCCATCTAATGCTCCGACAATCCAACCAAATAACACATCTCCCGGATAATGCACACCTACCATAGGACGCGAAATACCTACTAATATCGCTAAGAGTGGTACCCAATACTTCTGCCGTCTGTAAAACAACGCTATCACTGTGCATACACACATACTATTGGCTGCGTGTGATGATGGAAAGGATTTACCAGGTGAAAAAGGAACTAAAAGATTCACATCAGGCAATACGTGTATCGGTCGTGGACGTTCAAAGATGCCCTTGAGGAATTTACTGGCGAATGGGTCTGTGAATGCAAATGCAAGCAAAAGTGTTGCTACACATAATCTACCATTCGCACCACCTTTCCACACTGCCCAAATCATAAAGACAGCAAGTATCGGCATCCACGTCTTTATATCCGTGATATAAGGCATTAAGAAGTCGGTAACTGGATTAGATAAAGTGTGATTGAAGAAGTAAAATATGGAAGTATCTAATTGTAAAAGCGTATCTAACATAATTATTTGATATTTTTTTTGTATGTTTGTAAATGCAAATATATAAAAAAATTACGTATTTATTATCCACAAGCGTATTTCTTATTATCAGATTCATATCGCTACCTTTTTCACCAAAAATGCGGACTGCATTCGGAAGAATTTATGGATGGATTAGTTATAAAGCAATGAAAAGACGAAGGTATATAGCAATAGATAATCTTACGCAAGCATTTCCCGAAAAATCTGCAGCAGAAATAGAGAAAATCGCACTCGGAACATTCCAAAATCTTGGCATCACTTTTTTGGAACTCTTTGCTATGTCTACTTTTAGCGATGATGAATTGCACAAAATGATTGATTTCGGCAATGGTATTGATTTAATTAATGATGTGCGAAAGAGAGGAAAGGGAATTTTGTTTCTATCGGGGCATTTTGGTAATTGGGAATTAATTGCGTATTCTGTTGGTATATTTGCAGATAAGCCGATTACGATAGTAGTTAAGCCACAAGCAAATGAGTCAGCGGATAAATTGTTGAACGAATTTAGAACAGCACGCGGAAATGCAGTAATTTCAATGTATAACGCTGCTCGCAAAATTATAAAGGTGGTGCGTAATGGCGAAATCATTGCATTGCTTGCAGACCAAGCCGCTGCTATGGAAGATATATTTGTTAACTTCTTCGGTCGTCCTGCTTCCACTTACAAAGTTGTTGCGGATTTAGCGTTACGCTATGAAATTCCTATAATTATGGGATTTGCTATTCGCCAAAGCGATGGAACATATAAAGCGGAGTTGAGTGAATTAGTTTATTCCGATATTGTGGCGAGCGATTGCAATAAAGCAGATAAAATAAAAGCACTTACCGAACGACATTCCCATCTTTTAGAAGACGTTATCCGCAAATATCCCGACCAATGGGCGTGGATGCATAAAAGATGGAAGCATAAACCAAAAGTTTAGACGACAAAAGGGCAGATTTAATACCTGCCCCTTTATTTTTTTGTTCTTTTCTAATACGTATAGGTGCAATTCAAATCACTCGGAACTCCTTTTATACGCTCTATGTCTGCTTTTATCTCCGATGTCCCTACTCCATACTTCTTTATTAAATCTTCTGCTGCTTTATAGTCCCCTATTGCTTGCAATTCTAATACATATTTCGTCAAATCAGATACTGCAGCAAAGAATTTGTCTGAATTATATGTGTAATATCCTTCTTTTGTCCTGATTATGCCTCCTTTAGCCATCAAATATCTGAATTGTATATAATTCGCTATGCCATGCGCCTCTTCTGCACCGAATCTCATCGAACGAAATAATCCTGCTATATACGTAATTACATCTGCTTTCAAATTTTCGTCACTTGATTTACCTATATCGTGTAAATATTTCAAATTATACATCGCACATATATCCGCTTTTAACTCTTCGAGCGACGAATACTTCTCTTTAAGAGCTCCTCGAACTGTTAATTTAGCATTATTATATACAAAACCACGACCTAAGTTGTGTGATACCTCGTGCAACGTTACAAAACTCACCATATTCTCCTTTCGAACATAATTTTGAACATCTTTTGACAACAATATATCCGCTATAGGTGCCAATATCTTGTCAAATTTCGCCTCCATCATATTTTTAAACATACTTTTCTTACTTCCTTTGCTCTCTGTTACTGCTGGATCATTCGGTAATGCTGCTGCAATCGTCTTTACGCCTTGATTACAATTACCACCGAAATATGCTACATTTACCATCTGTAATATCGTCCCACTTTCCTTGGCATCTACATAATATTTCTCTGCCCAAGGTAAATTATGCTGGAAATTATTGATATTTTCCTTGAACATATCCAACTCCGCACTCCCTTTTTCATCCTTTACCATCACTACCGCCTCATACGCTGTCCTATAATTATACAATCCATCTGCATAACTCTCTATCGGACCTATTATTACATCTATTTTGCCCTTTACATCCATCCACGCTACATCACTTTCATAATATTCATTCGTTCTTGCCGCTTTTGCACGCAATATAAGATAATTTTTAAGCGTTATTTCATCACATAACTCCGCTGCTTCTTCTAATAACTCTGCATATCTCTCCGTTTTTGTGTAATAATTACTATAAGGAACGGCTGTAAGACGCTTATTCTCATCTCTAACAATAACCGTGTATCCACTTTCAAACGCTCCTTTATCTGAAGGATTATCTGCTATATGTTTCGCAAATTCTTCCTTTGTTATATCTATCGGATAAAACCCTCCACCTGCAAATCGCTGAGCTGAACCATTTCCTACGAACCTTTTATTATCATCTAAGACATCATAAGGACCATAATTTATTAATACATACTTCAAATATGCTCTTCCTGCATCTGTTTTAACGCCTAAAAGAGAATCTCGCACCATTATACCATCATTATTGGCTTGTTCCCAATAGATTTCGTCTGCTATAACTCCTGCTTCTGCTAATTTACTCACTAATGCGACCTCGCGAGCAGTCAAATGCTCTAAATTACAATCAATTTTGACTGCTGAATAAGCGTTTAGTTTATCATTAAGGGAATTTAATGCTGTATTTGCATTCATTTCGTCTCCTTTATTGTTATTTCCGCATCCTATAAGTAGAAATATTGAGCAAAGTGTAATAATAATTTGTAGTTTCATAGTTATTTAGATTAGTGTAGTC